>DEAU01000012.1:73101-77797 GCA_002348705.1 Candidatus Neomicrothrix sp. UBA2974 | reverse complement strand
CCGCACCAACAACCACCCTTACGCCAGCCACCACCACGACCGCACCAACAACCACCCTTGCGCCGCCGCCTTCATTCGCGGCGTCGACAGATTTTGCTCAGTTTTCCGAGGGTGACAGCGGATCGTTCCTTTTCGCAGTCGAGGATGAGTTCAAAAAAGCGATCGCGACGGCTGGAGTAAGTGTGGCTGTCTTTGACGGACAACGCCTTTGGACCCATTCCTTGGGCAACGCGTCTTCCACGAAGCCAATGACTTCCACCACCCCTATGGTCATTCGGAGCACGTCAAAGACATTTCTTGGTGCTCTGATGGTTAATCAGATCGAGGACGGTCTTTATCAACTTGACGACACCATCGAAAACCTTCTCTCCGATCACCCCGACTACGAACTGATCGACATCCCCAATGTCAACACTGACGTCACAGTCGAACAGCTGCTGACGATGACATCCGGTATCGCCGACTGGTCCAAGGCAGAGGACCTTTTGAGCCGAATCGAAATCATGCTGGATCCGGCCTGGCGACCCGCGAAAAATCTCAGCAAGATTAAGAAACCTTTCGTCCCACCCGGCTCCTATAGCTACTCCTACGCGAACAGCATCCTGCTCGGCCTCATAGCGGAGAAGTACGGCGGAAAACCCGTAAACGCCCTCTATCAAGAAGCCTTTTTCGACCCATTGGGCCTCTCAGGTGCGCTTCTACCTGAAGTGGCCTGGCACCCCGAGACTGCCACTGCCTACGATTACTTGGAGAACTACAACGCAGGATCCGGGTTTGGAGAGGTTGACGACGGCGCGATGGCCGCCTTCAAGGGCCTTGACCCAAGGGTCAGTTGGGTGGGTGCAGGGATTGTTTCAACCCCTGAGAACATCTCTCGCTGGGGCTACGAACTCTTCAGCCCGCATGGTTCCGCTATTTCGGACAAGGCTCAGTCGCAGCTGATCGACTCGCTCAGGATAGAAACCGACATTTCGATTAGCGGCCTAGGGGTTCACACCTATGGCTACTACATAGGTGTCGCAGACGTCAGCCTCTCCGACGGCACCAGAATTAAGACCTACACCCATCCAGGAGGAGGCGGGGGAAGAACCTCCTGGCTCTACTATGCGCCGTCTCTAGACGTCTCAATCTCTCTCTTGGCGAATTCAATGGCCCTGCATGATTTCGGCTCCTGCCGGTATCAGGGGTGGGACTTCATATCCGTTGGGGAATGCATGGCCGGCGGAATCTTCAGTTCGCTTCTCGGTATGCCTGTAGTTGCCGGCTAAGACCCTTCAAGTCGAGCCTTTAGACGCCTTAGGTTGCCTCGCCAGATTTTTCGCAGAATTGGACGAGCTACGAACCCACCGATGGAACCACCGAGGTACCAAGGAAATAGGAGATCTTCTTGCCACTGGAACTCCGTACGGTTTGTGGCAAATTCGCGGAGGGTGAACTCTCCAGTTCCCTCCACCAGGCCAACGTGGCGGACTCCCATCTGATGGTTCTCCACCCAACTGACGACTTCCATGACATCTGTCAACGAAAACGGGCCGACTTTTGTTCGACATCGAAATCGGACGCCTACACCCTCTCGTCTCTCACCAATGAACTCGATCTCGACCGCATCCTGCATCCATTCAACATGGGAGGCGATGTCTCGCACCTCTGTCCAAACCTCCGCTAGCTCTCTCTCGATCACAGTGCTGACGATCACCGCTCTAGTCGCACGAGTCACTTAGGTCCCCTATCTGCAGAATCAACTGATCTATTCCGTTATTAACCGTTTCGGCGAATTCGTTGCCCAGATCAGAGTGCGTTAGGCCCACTGATTCCGGAATCAAAATTTGTTCGCTGCCCAATTCGAGGAAGACTCCAAAATTGATCCACAGACCTGGGTACGAAGAAGAGTCCATCACCACGGCCGGTAACGCCTTTCCAGTCAGTGTCATAATCTTGCCATGAAGATCCGCGGAACTATCCTCCACACTCCAAAGAAAGGTCATCTGGAGGTACTAGAAGACCAGGTAGTAAGCACAAACTCTCTCGGCCTCATCGATTCTGTAGTTCCCTATTCTGAAAGTTGCCAACTAGATATAGAACTTGGCCAATCGGTCGTTCTCATTCCAGGATTGATTGACACCCATATCCATGCACCACAGTGGCCTCAGCTCGGAACTGGCCTGGACGAACCACTTGAATCATGGCTTTTCAAATACACCTTTCCCTTGGAAGCTCGTTATAGCGATGAGGAATTCGCACTGACGGTCTGGGAATCAATGGTTCCAAAGCTCCTCCGGCAAGGAACCACTACGGCTGTCTACTTCTCCTCCATTCACGAGCCAGCGACCCTTTCTCTCGCTGAGACCTGCCTCGCTCACGGTCAAAGGGCATATGTAGGACGGGTTGCAATGGACCACCCGGAAGGGACACCTGAGTGGTACAGAGACAGCAGCTCGGCTGATGGGATCGACGCTTCTCGACGATCGATCGCAGATATCCGTTCTCTTTCGGGAAATAGTGGCCTAGTGAGACCAATCGTGACTCCTAGGTTCATCCCCGCCTGCACTGACGAACTACTCGAAGGTCTCGGCAGGCTTGCGGAAGCTGAAGATGTCCTGACCCAGACCCATTGTTCCGAAAGCGACTGGGAGCATGGCTACGTGCTCGAGCGATTTGGGATTAGCGACACTCTCGCACTGGAACGTTTCGGTCTTCTCAGGGATCATTCGGTTCTCGCCCATGGATCTCATCTAACTGGTCATGACATGCAACTCGCCGCCAAGACCGGTGCCGGGGTAGCCCACTGTCCGCTAAGTAACTCTTATTTCGCCAATGCAGTATTTCCAATGGCCCGAGCTCTTGAAGCTGGTCTCAGAGTGGGTCTCGGCAGTGACATTGCTGGGGGTTCGCAATCAAGCATTTTCCGGCAGTGCGAGCATGCGGTCACCGTCTCCCGAATGCTTGATGACGGTGTTGATGCTTCGATCAGTTCGACCCGACGAGGTGTTCCCGGTTCTCGAGTCGATATACCGACAGCCTTCTGGGCAGCTACTGCAGGAGCCGCCGAGCTATTAGGAATCCCCGCTGGTGTTCTTTCCGAAGGCCACGTGTTCGACGCTATTGCGGTGGACATCGGGCCCAGCAGCTCGACTGGGGTATGGACTGACTTCGATGATTGGCCCAGGATTTTTGAAAAGATGGTGCGAAGCACAAACGGTTCTGACATCAATCATGTTTGGGTAAATGGCAGGGAGGTCATAGCCCCTATCGACGACTCTGCGCATTCCTGAGCAGTCAGTTGTAGCTCAAGGACTTCACAGTGAGCAAAAGTAAGCTGACTCTCTCGCGTTTTGTTCCAAGAGTGTCTTTGACGCTGTCATCTCCGATAACAAGCAATAGCGACTTATACCAGTTGTCCGACCGGACAAGTCGCCGGCTCTATTCGACCTTTGGGCGGAGTGCTTAGCTAGAGGACGTTGACGTTCGAACCCAGTTGAACATATCGGCGAGGGGACATTTCAGAAATCATTCGCGCCCCGAGCGCTTCGGCTTCCTCAAGCAGTGCTGTTTCATCAATGGTGACCAACTGGCCATCGTGAACCGTGAGTTGGCCAGCCACTAAGACGGATTCCGCATCGGTACCCACGCCGTAGCGGACAAGTGTGGATACTGGATTAGTCGATGGACTGAGGCGAACGTTATTTGCATCGATCACAGTTATGTCGGCTGCCTTGCCTACCTCTAGCGATCCAATCTGATCGTCCCATTTGAGCAACTTGGCCGCATCAATTGTGCCCATCTCGAAAGCGTCCGCCATCGAAAACACGTACGGGTCAAAAAGGGGCATCGATGCCTGGTTGTGCATGATGTAGGCAATCCGCATCAACTTCAGAACGTCGTTGATGACAGTATCCGCACCCAACCCAACGGTTATACCCATTTCCCTCATCATTGGCACCCGGGTAACCGCTGACATGATGTCAGTGCAAACAACTGGCGCGTGGGCAACCCCGACACCAGCCTCAGCCATTAGATGGAGTTCACGGTCGGTAGTGAGCATCGCATGAATAGCAACGAGACGGTCAGTCAGAGCCCCGATCTCCGCTAGGTGTTCCATAGGGCGATGCCCAAAAAGCGAAACCGAGAGTTCGATTTCTTCTCGGTCTCGATTTATGTGAGTCATCACTCCTGTGCCCCACTCTTTAGCTAGTTCATCAGTAGCTAGATACCGCTCGTCGGAGCAGGAAGGCACACCGAGATTGTGAACCCACGGGCGCACTAGGCCCGCGCCCTTTTTGAACCATTTCTCAAAGAATTCCTTGGTGTAAGCAAGGTCCTCTTCAAGAACCTTGGGGTCATCTCGGAACCAAGACTTTTCGGTGATCTGTTCGTAATTGCCAGCTAGGCGAGATTCTCGGTCCCACATGCCTCTCGCTAGAGCAATCCTCATTCCAGTTTCAAGTGCCGTCTCAAGAATGGGTTCCTCGTGCTCCACCGTGCAGGTCGTTTCCGTCATTGTTGTCACGCCTGCTCGCATCAGCTGGGCAAACGCCACTTGGGCACTAACTCGAACGTCGTCCGGCGTCTGGATAGCCTCGGCCGGAATATAAATACGGTAGATGTTTGGAAAATCTTCAGCCGAACTTTCTCTACAGAGAACTTGTGCAACGTGATTGTGGCAATCAATTAAGCCTGGGATTACATAGCGCCTGTC
>DEAU01000012.1:699-72783 GCA_002348705.1 Candidatus Neomicrothrix sp. UBA2974 | reverse complement strand
CTGTCCCCGCCGATCCGCGTTGCCTCTGGGTAACGATTGGACAGTTCGCCAGCATCCCCAATCTCAACGATCCGGTCTCCGGCAACTGCCACTCCGCCACCACTGATGACCCTGCGGTCGGCATCCATAGTGACGACAGTGCCCTCCACTAGAAAAGTTACGGCCTCAGAACTCTGGGCATCACCAGAAACTTGGTTCATCACATTTCCCTTGGTAAATGGATCGATCTTCTGCAGCAGTCACGCACTCTATGTATAGAGATAACCCCTCTTCCAGTCTTACCAAACAGCCGAAAGGTGGAATCGCGAGATTCTCTAACGAAACAATTTTTGGGGTGTCTTCATTAGCGAGGACAACAGGGACCACTCAACTTTGGCACTTTCCAAACTCTCAGTTTCATCGTCGTAAACGACCATTGAATGACGAATTGAGAACCGAAACTCACGCCTCTATCTGCGCACCTTTGAAGAAAGGACGGCCTAGAGCTTCAGGTTCTCCACTCCGACGCGCTCTCGCGCTGGCAAACACAACTACCGCAATAGTCACGAGATACGGCATCGCCTGAAACAACTCGAACGGGACATTGCTCTCTATCCCGCCGCTTGCGGCCTGAATTCGAAGTTGTATTGCGTCCGTCAGGCCAAACAAAAGTGCGCCGGCCATCACACGCAGCGGCTTCCAGCGGCCAAAAATTACCAGCGCAATAGCTACCCAGCCCCGACCCGCCGTGACATTCTGCATAAACATCCCAAGTTGGCCGACGACTAGAACAACTCCTCCCAGGCCTGACATCGCACCAGAGACAAGGATCGCCACCCACCGAGTTCTCGTCACACTGATGCCGGCAGCATCAGCTGCTGCAGGCCTGTCTCCGACTGCCTTGACCGCTAGTCCAAACATTGTCCGATTCAGGAGATACCAGATTGCAAAGATCAGAACTACTGACAGGTAGACGAGGGGCGACTGGTTGAAAAGAACTGTTCCAACACCGGGAATCGAGGAAAGGCCAGGAATCTCCCAGTTTTTCATAGGTTCAAAACGACCTGTCAGCGTCAGATCGCCGAATAACTCTTCAAAGGTGAAGCTTGTCGCCGCCTGCGCAAGAAGCACAAGAGCTATTCCATTAATTACCTGTTCAGTTTTGAACTTGAGTGTGAAGAGTGCCATCAGTACTCCAACGAGCAATCCACCACCGATGCCTGCAGGTACACCTACCCAAAGGGACCCGCTGTAATACGCGCCGAGGTAGGCGGTGAGGGCGCCAGTGAGCATCATTCCCTCAACGCTCAAGTTCAAAACCCCTGATTTCTGGCAGAAGGACTCCCCGACCGCTGCCAAACCAGTTGGAATAGCTAAGCGAATTGCCGCATTCAGCAGCGGAATCAGTGCCGCTCCGCCAAAAACATCGCTCCAGTCCATTAGTTGCTCCTCCGACGATCGGCTAGGAGAAGAAACAGCACGAAGATCGCTTGGATGACCATGGTGAGAACCCTCGGAACCTGTTGCGTCCTTTGGATGACATCACCACCAAGAGTCAACGCCCCTAGAAATGCAGCTGCTAGGAGCACCCCGAAAGGACGGAGGCGCGCAATCAAGGCCACCACAATGGCCGTAAATCCATAACCAGTCGACATGTTGTTGCTCAACCGAAGTTCGGAACCCAGAACCTGGATGATTCCAGCGAGTCCCGCCAGGGCTCCAGAGAGCATCATGATCCTCAACGTCATCTTTGATGCGTTGACTCCTGCGGCTTGAGCAGCCTCGGGGTTCATACCGAACATGGTCGCCCTCATACCAAACGGTGACCTATTGACAAGAAAGCCAACTAAGGGAACCAGCAGCAATGCCACGACGATCCCAACATGGACTCGAATTTCATCGACCGGAACATCTCCGAGGACAAACTGATCCGGAACGCGCTCAGAAGTCGGTTTGAAGCCTCCCGGGTCCCGCAGCGGTTTTCGGACCGCATAAGCGAATACGAACAGGGCGACGTAGTTAAGCAACAACGACGAAATGACCTCATTCACCCGCCAGCGCACTCGTGCTGCCGCTACGAGCAAACCCCATAGTGCACCCGCAAGTGCGCCAACGAGCAGAACAGCTGGAATGGCGAGAAACTGATTTTGCAGGGGGACGCGTAGAGCGAAAGCCCCTCCCACAAGGGCGCCGAACATGAACTGTCCTTCCGCCCCGATGTTCCATATACGGGCCTTGAAGGCAATCACCAAGCCAAGTCCGATAATCACCAACGGAACCATCTCGGTGAGTACGAGACTCACATCGAACCAGGAACCAAAAGTCCCCTTGACCATCTCCACATAGGCGTCAACGGGATTGGCGCCGACGAGAACGAGGAGAATGCCGCCGGTGACCAGTGCCCCGGTTACGGCCATGAGCCATCGGACGGGTGCCGGTATTTGGAAATCTCTGCGGTAGCTAGTTGTCACATTCATTGCGCAAAAAGACCAGATCGAGAGACTAGGTACATCGGATCAACAGGACGACTTCGACACAAGTAACGAATAACGACCCCGCATCAAAGCGACTCCTCGCCCTGCTTATTGGCGCCGCCCATCGCCAGGCCAATGGACTCTCGATCACGTGGCACCTCACTTAGGCGCCCTCGATACATGACGTAGACGCGATCAGAGAGAGCCATGACTTCGTCGAGGTCAGTCGTGATTAGCAGCGTCGCAAGCCCCCTAGAACGTTGTTCTTCCAACAAACCCCAGATGAATTCGATCGCCCCGACATCAAGTCCACGAGTTGGCTGAGCGGCGACAAGAAGTCTCAACTCTTTGGCCAGTGCGCGAGCGATTACCACTCTCTGCGCATTGCCTCCAGATAGCGTTCCCGCTAGCTCCCCGGCGCCACGAACGGCGATCGAATATTCCTCGACCGCTCGGTCGCCGAGTCTCATAAGTTCCTTCGAATCAACCCAGAACCGGTTGCCTACGGGGGCTTCTCCAATTCTGTCGTAGGAGACGTTCACGGCAACCGAGAGGCCTCCAATAAGCCCCCGTCGATAGCGGTCGGACGGAATGTAGCCAGCCCCAAGATTGAGCAAGTCCTCTGGACTACAAGTCGTGCAGTCTTTCCCATCGATAGCGAACTCACCCTGATCAACTTCTAGAAAACCACTGAGTACGTCCTCAAGTTCTGCCTGCCCATTCCCCTCCACACCCGCGACGGCAACAATTTCGCCGGGGTGAATTTCAAGCGAGAGATCAAACAGCCCTCGCCTGGCAACAGTCTCCTTGCCAGTTTCGGCAACACGAGAACTGGCATCAACTCCTGAGAGCCTCAATACGGGACGATTCTTGTCCTTAACGGATTGGTCAACTTTTTGATCCCGAATCGCATCTGATTGGGTCAGAATTCCTACGTCTCTCCCAACCATCATTCTGGCCAATTCAAGCTGACTTGTTTCCGAGGCTTCGAGTGTTCCAACGTTCGAACCTGATCGCAGAACTGTGACCCGATCAGCGGACTCCATCACTTCGTCCAAGTGATGGGTGATGATGATGATCGACGTACCAGCTCTGGCTAGGTCTCGAAGCTTGGCCAATAGTTGTCGCACCTCAAGAGGCGTCAAAGAGGCGGTCGGCTCGTCGAGAATTAACGTTCTCGCCCCGAAATACAGTGATCTCAATATCTCCACACGTTGTTGTTCACCAACTGAGAGATTGGAGACCCGGTCCCTGGCAGAGATGGGCAAGCCATAGGTCTCCGCTAGATCTTCCAACTTTCTTGCTGACGTCTCGAGATCAGGAAGTCGGAAGGCTCGCGAATCCTTTCCGCCCAATATGACGTTTTCAATGACTGTGAGCCTCGGAACAAGCTTGAAGTGTTGGTGAACCATGCCCAAGCCTTCAGCGACAGCATCTTGGGGCGTCTGAAAATCCACAGGATGCCCGTCTATCAGAATCTCTCCGCCATCTCTTAGCTCTAGGCCGTAGAGGATGTTCATCAGCGTTGACTTGCCCGCCCCGTTCTCTCCCAAGAGTGCATGAATCTCTCCGTGGCGTAGGTAAAAGTCCGCTCCATCCAGAGCCGCTACCGAACCAAATGACTTCCGTACCCCAGTCATCGATACTGCATGCCTCGAATCCTGCACTTTTGTAGGCAGAGATTCTGACGCAGTTTGCTGATTCACGGCCGAGATGATACACGTTCACCACAGTCCCAATACCCTGCAGAAATACAGCCTCGGGCGAACAAAACTCCATGACATCGATTAACGACAGCAACGACGATCCATCAAAAGGTCAGTCATGCGATCTCCTCTTGACCGGAGGCGCAGTTATAACGATGGATGATCAGGCCAAGATCTTCGAGCCAGGGGCTGTCGCCATCCATGGAAGCCGAATTGTGGCTGTCGGTGAAGTAGCCGACCTCATACACCTACCGGCCAAGAGAACTATTGACTGTAGTGGCAGTGCCGTAATCCCCGGTTTCGTTTCAGCCCACGACCACCTTTTCCAGAACGCCGCGCGCGGTCTCGGAGAGGGTCTGGATTTCAGAGTCTGGTTACCGGACTTCATGATGCCGCTTGCTGCGACTATGACGAAAGAAGAAGTGACCGCTGCTGTGACGATGGCGTCTATCGAACAGGCTAGAAGCGGCACCACTGCCGTCTTGGACCACCACTATGCCGGAACTGATCTAGAGACAACTACCGCAGTTGCAGACGCGGTGGAGTCAGTGGGCCTTCGTGGAGCAATAGGCCTTGGACTGGGCCGCGAACAGCCATACCCCTTGGAAGAGCAGTTGACAAGAGCTGCCGAAACCATCGATACACGGCCTGCTGGCAGCAAAGTGGAGATTTGGCCTGCTCCTGGCGACATCATCTACAACGACCAGGACTTCATCGTCTCAGCTGTCGAACTCGCTCGTTCTAAGGGTATTGGTTGGCACACGCATTGCTCCCAATACAAAACCGATCCAGATGTCTATATGGAAGAACATGGGATTAGGCCTGTTAATTGGTTGGACGAGGCCGGCCTTCTAGGTCCAGACGCTCACATAGCTCACATGATTTTTCTTGACGCCGAGGAAGTCGCTTTAGCTGGCGAAAGCAACACAGGAATTGCCTACTGTCCAGTTTCTCATGGGATCTTTGGTTTGGGGACTATGAAACTCCGTGGCCTCCTCGAAGCGGGTGCATCAATCGGGTTGGGTTATGACGGCGCGGTAGCAGGATTTCGAAACGACATGTTTGAGCAAATGAAGTTGGCGGTCATGATCCAACGACTTCAAAGCATGGATCCAACCAAATCTGGGCCACGAGAGGCTTTGGAGCTCGCTACTCGAGGAGGAGCTGAGTTCCTTGGTCTAGAAGCTGGAATTCTTCGTCCGGGGCTTTTGGCAGACATGGCTGTTGTCTCCCTGCAAGGCGCTCATATGACTCCGAGACCGGCTCCCATTCCGGCTGTCGCCTATACGGCACGTAGCAGCGACGTGGAGATGACCCTCGTCGGAGGAGAAATCATTTTTGAGAATGGCAGGTGTACGAAACTCGACGAGGACCTTGCTATGGAAGAAGCTCACGCCCGTTCCTCCGAGCTTCTCGATCGTCTCAACCTCTCCTCTGAAATCGATCCGAGAATTCAATAACCAATCCAGGCGATAGCCGCCAGCATTGCTGAAACCTGCTAGAGGACCCTTCTCTGTCCAAGATCTTCCAATCTGGTAGCAAATATGTAGCCAGCCACTGATAGCAGAATAATCAGTAGTGCTGCTCCCCATGCCCTGGGCATATCTAATCCACCATTTGCAACTGCAAAGGTCCATCCCAGACCGGTTTTACCAGTTAGATATTCACCGAGGATCGCCGCGATGAACGCGAGAGAAGAGGTCAGCCGCAGCGCTGTGAGAAAATTGGGGATTGCGGACGGAATAGCCAGTAGGCGAAGCCTTCTAGTGCGGCTAGCTCCTAGCGAGCGAAAGAGATCGTCTGTACCGTTTGGGGCAGTCAAGAGTCCTGAGCTCACGAGCACAAAAGTCGGAAACATTGCAACAAGCGCGGCAATCAATGTTTCAGTTAGTCGCGAATACCCAAAGACTCTCGCCAATATTGGAACGAGAGCGACTAGGGGAACCGAGTAGAGAATAATCATCGGCGAGCCAAGAACACTTCGCAGAAATGGGGAGAACCAACTACCCAATGCCGCGATCAACCCCACTACGGTCCCAACCAATAGTCCAATCAAGGCGAACTCAAGGGTGTAAAACGCTGCTTCAACATAGATGCCGATATTTCCGACTACGTCCTGCACTACCGAAATGGGACTCGGTGCCACGATCGGGCTGACCTTCAGGACTGAAACTGCATATTGCCAAAAGGCAACTATGGCTATTACCGGCCAGGCATGGAGAAGAAACACGCCCACCCTCCTTAATAAGCCTGTTAGCCCACTGCGCGCTTCCACCTCTCCATATTCGGAATCTTGCGACCCGACTATCTCTTCAAATGCTCGGTAGTCCATACGCCGAACACCCATCTCCACCATGGAAAAGAGCCCGTATCCGCTGACAGCTATAGCTGCTGCCAATACGGCTGCCGCCCAGAGTCTGAGCGTCATGTAGTTCTGAAGGGCGCTAACCATCACAAGGCCCAAGCCCATATGCGTAGTGCCAAACCACTCCCCGAAGATGACACCGAACATCGCTGCGGGAACACCCAATTTGGCAGCGTAAACAACCGAAGGTATGACCGTCTTGCATTCAAGTCGCCGAAACTCCACAAGTCTGGCAGCGCCCATGACCTGGAAGAGATCGTGGTGGGACTTACTCACCAGCGAGAATCCGGAGCTGATTGTCACAAAACTCGAGAAGAACACCGCTAGTGCTGCAAACACCACTGGAGTTGCCGAGGAAGACACCACCATCACGATCAGCGGACCGATCGCTATCCACGGTATTGAGTTAAGGAGGGTAGCTAGGCGCCCAATGCCTTTGCGGAGCGGTTTCACCAATACTCCGATAGCGGCCAGTAAAAATCCGGCCAATAACCCAATCAGGAATCCTTTTATCGCATTCGAGACACTGATCCACGCTGCCCGTTTGAGAAAGGACCAATCATCAAAGATTTTGACAACGACGTCAAAGAAGGGTGGCCACCCTCGGCCGAACAATTCCACCCGGCCCACAATGTCCGCACCGACCCCAAGGATGCCAATACCGAGTAGGCCGGCCAAAAGTGAGACCACCCTGGCCCGACGCCCCAGTGCCGTAGTCATCGAGGTCCCAATATTTGCACCGTGACAACATACTCTGGGAAAACCCCCTCGACCAAGATTGGAAGTTCCTCCTAATCTCCCGATAGCCCCAAACAGAAATATCGAATAGAGGTGACTTAGGCGACTTTTTTAATACTCCAACACTGTTCCAGATGAAGTCATAAAATCTGTAGTTGCCCCCTCACGATCGGTTTCACAGTCCTTATCGCCACCAACTTGCCCGCCTTCTCAATGAGGTTGCCGGCAGTATGATGGGCCAACCGATTCAGTTGCGAATCGGATTCAGCGAACTGCGACGAGGGAGTTGTCTGACGAAATGGTCAGATCACGACCACCGAATATTCTCATTATCCAGGCAGACCAGTTGACTGCGTCTGTCCTACCTGCCTACGGCGGAACTGTATGCAGGGCGCCGAATTTGAGTGAATTGGCCTCCAAATCAACGGTCTTCGAAAGTTGCTATTGCAACTCCCCGTTGTGCGGGCCATCTAGGGCATCGATGTTGACCGGCCAGCTCCCATCTGAGATCGCCGTATACGACAACGCTTGCGATTTCTCATCGTCTATCCCCACCGTGGCGCACATACTGCGCTTTCAGGGATACCAAACGATTGTTTCTGGAAAACTTCATTTTGTTGGGTCTGACCAGAATCATGGCTTTGAAGAACGCCTAACTGCAGACATCTATCCGACCGACTTCAGCTGGACACCAACGTGGGGAAACGAAACCCTCTTAAATGACTACTTCCTTGAGTCGACTGACCAACTTCGCTCAGCTGGTACAGCCGAGAAGTCCATTCAACTGGACTTTGATCGAGAGGTAGCAGATCGGGCTATAGAAAGACTCAATGAGTTAGGCAAATCAACTGATGCCGAGCCCTTCTGTTTGCTCGCATCATTCACCCATCCGCACGACCCATTCATCATTCCTAAGGAATACTGGGATCGATACTCCGATAACGATATCGATCTTCCAAGAAGGCGGGACTTCCCTGTCGAAATCCGGGATCCTCATAGTGCCCGGCTAATCGAACTTTATGGATTTGACGACTGCCAACTAACTGATAGTGAAATAAAAAATATTCGAAGGGCATATTTTGGAGCGATCAGTTTCATTGATGATCAGGTGGGTCGCCTTCTCGAGGCATTGGCCTCCACAGATAGAGCCGACAATACGGTAGTTATTTTCTTATCGGATCACGGTGAGATGCTTGGCGAGCGGGGCATGTGGTTCAAATCGAATTTCTTCGAACCCGCTATTCGTGTACCGCTAATAGTCCACAACCCGCAACATCCTCACTCAAAACGAGTTAGTGCCCCTGTTTCGCTTCTGGACTTTCTTCCCACAATCGCTGAAATATCTGGTTTTAACTCTCTCGACTGGCTCAATCCTTCGACTCAGGGACGCAGTCTGGTACAGGAGATAAGCGGTGGCGACATAGACAACCATCTCGGGAGACCACTTTTTGGAGAATACCTTGGAGAAGGAGCTCTCGAACCAATCGTGATGGTTCGAGTCGGTGAGAACAAACTCATTTCCGGCGTTAAGTCTGCACAACAACTTTTTCACCTGACCACCGACCCTGACGAGAGAAATAATCTCCTGAGCCAAGAAGTTGGTGTTAAGAAACAGCTCGCCGCGATTATCCAAGAGACTTGGGAGCTAGAACTCCTTCGGTCGGATGTACTGCGCTCCCAGGCTCTGCGCGAATTCACCAGAACCGCTTTGGCCGACTCCTCAAGTTCCTGAAATCCGGAAGGTGTCGACCTTAGGTCGGCAAGACCCCAGCCATGAGTGAGAAGTCCGGCAAATGGCGAAACCTGTCCGCCCAACGCCGTATAGCTGGATATCCCACGCGGCTGATTCCCCCCTCCTCGGAGAGGATCACGTCTGGAAATATCACCAAATCTGCCAGCGTCGGATCGTCTCCCGAGCAGAGCCAACTTGAGCCATTCTGCTCTTGAAACCAGAGGTGTTCATCGAGTACCCGGAAGAGCTTATGAGCACCTTCGCGGCAAGCCTCGATATCGAACTCATAGCCCAGGCTGTCGTGAAGCCTTGCTGCTGAAGCAGTGTTAGTTGTTCCTTCGGAGAACATCATCCACTGAGATACTTCTCCTAGGCGAGATGGCTCATGGACTGGATACCAGCGACAACTCTGGTCATATTTCGCGGCCAAGTAGATGAGGATCGCATTTGAGTCCCTAAGTAAGAATCCTTCATCGTCAATAACGGGGATATGCCCAAGCGGATTTATTTCTCGGAACCACTCAGATTTATGCTCCCAGCCTGGGAAAAAGTCAATCGAATGCAACTTGTGCGGAACCAAGAGAAAATTGAGCAATAGGCGAACCTTGTAGCAGTTCACCGACAGCTCATAATCGTAGAGTTTGATCATTGGATCAGCCTAGATATCTAGAACGAGTTGTTCGGAATGAGAGCGGGACACACAGGTCATGATCCTGTTTCCGCTCTCGTGTTCGGCCTCATTGAGATACACGTCCTGATGGAAGGGAACCCCATCCAAGACAGCTACCTCGCATGTTCCACAAGCCCCTTGCTCACATGATGAAGGCAAGGAAATGCCATTTTCCCGAAGAACTTCGAGAATGGTCCTACCGCTCTCGACATCAAGGGTCAACCCTGAACGCGCCAGATGAACCTGGAATATAGATTCGTCATTGAGCACAGTCTGATTTTCGAAGTATTCATAATGGACAGTCTCAGGCGGCCAACCCAGAATCAACGCCTGCTCGCGGATCGCACTAATCATCGGGGGCGGACCGCAGCAATAGACCTGACTGAGATAGTCGTAGGCTCCTAGCTTCTCCTTGACGATCTGGATCGTCTCATCTGGACTCAAGCCTGTATGGATCTGGAGATGTGCTCCCAGGCCATCAAGCCTCTCCTCAAAAGCAACGTGTTCCTTGGATTGGACGAAATAGTCCAGACTGAAGTCGAGGTCGCTCCGGTGCAGGCTCTGAGCCATCGCCACCAGTGGTGTCACCCCAATCCCGCCGGCAAGAAGAACAGTTCTCGGCACGTCTCTGCGTAGGCCAAAGTTATTGTGAGGACCTGAGATCCGAAGCCGGTCTCCCTCTTGGACCTCTTGGTGAAGAAAGAGTGAACCTCCGCGGGACTCTTCCTCCAGCTTGATCCCGATTTGGAAATAGCCCTGCTCACCAGGCCCATTGATGACGGAATATTGACGAGTCAGGCCATTTGGGAGATGAAGGTCTAAATGGGCTCCCGGCTGGAATGTCGAGAACTCACCCTCTACCGGACGTAACTCCATGCCGACTACGCCCGACGCCACCTCCCACCTCTTAGATACTTCCGCTTCCACTTCGACAGCAACAACACTGTCGAAATTCCGACCTACTGAAGTTGGCGAATCAAAGCCTTCCCCGCTCTGTTCTGCGAGAACCATGTTCTCCGACTCAAAAGCCTCGCGAAACTTCGTCAAGAGAGTGTTGTAGTGCCGAAGAACTGGTAGACGCGAACCATCTTCTAGCGCCGGACCATAGAGGCCGTGAACGACGGTTCGCGCACCGTCGAAGGGCTGCAAGATAAAACGAACCGAAACCGAGTCATCCGTAGAGAAGTTGAGATAACAAAGAGGGTTGCTTGGATGAGCCTCCAGTTCGAACTCCGCTCCCGCTTCATCCACTCGTGGCGGCAAAGCGAACTCGGCAATTTCTAGGTGCCCCTTGACTGCTTCGACCGATCCGCCCACTAGGAGACTTCGCAGGACTAGTGGCTCCGCGGTTTCAGGAAGGCCGATATCTGGGGTGTTTTCCGGTTGGTCAAGTGCCGCCCAGACGAGCCCATATTTCAGAGATACTGGATAGACCCGATTGCAAACTGTCTGAGCGGGGGCATCAGAAGGGTGAGCCGGTATATATGTGCACCCCGCTGTTCGACTCGAGTAACGCCAACCGTGGTATGCGCAAACTAGTTCAGCGCCATCATTGATTCCCAAAGAGAGCCTTGAGCCTCGGTGGAGGCAGCGGTTTTCCCATACGTTTACGTAGCCATCATCTGCGCGCCACACTGCCAATTCATGGCCCAACAATTCAGTTTGGAAAACGTGCCGTTTGTGGAGATCCGAAATCGCAGCGATCGGGTGCCACTGGCTGGCCATCCGCTCCGTGAGTTGCTCCCTCACGTGACAGAAATCTGCTCTGGCGAAGACCCGCGGACAACCCCGTATGAAATTCCGAGGTCATAAAGCCAACGTCGGTATTGAATCGAAGTCTTGTCAGCTCTGATGGGCGTCTCTGCTCTGGGCTCCAGCGGCAACCGTTTCGGGACCTGATTCTCAAGGATCGGCTTGTCCTGACCAAAGATGACTGCCTGGAATCTCTTTATGGTCGCGTCATCATTGGACTCATCCAAGAGGCAGAGAAACTGGTGGGCGCACGCTCGTTCTTCAGTCATTGGCTGAACGAATATGCCTATGACATCAAACCGTTCCCGATTTAACGGACTTGTCTTGTAGAGAAGGGGGCAGAAGGGGTGGGCAAGCCGATAGGAGTACTGGGTTACCTGGCCTTCAGTCGCTGAGACCGCCGCAATGGGCTGGTAGAACTCGCAGCCATTCGCCCAAATTTCGCCCTCTTTCGTGGCAACTGAGTAGTCCTTTACCTCCGTATAGGGTCGTTCGCCCAAGTAGCCCTCATGGACAAACGGAAAATGAGCGAGATCGAGGAAGTTTTCCACTGCCCGACCGGCTGAGGTGTGTACACGAAAACTTCCACTGTTTTCATACCATCGATCCGATTCTTGAAACTCTGGAATGTCAAACAAGGAGTCGGGCGGAGATCCCAAACTGGTCCAAACGAAACCAAATTTTTGCAGAGTGGGGAGTGTCGGCGTAAGGGAAACTCCATCAACGGATGCGCCAGTCCCCTGAACCGCTTCCTCAGTTACGCATATATCTCCTCCTTCTTTGCTCTGGACAGTAAGTGTCTCCCCTAACAATTGAGTTCGGATCGGGCCGCGATCGACAACGTCAGGAACCGCTGCGACTGGGTGCCACAGATCTCTGATCACAGGATCCTCACAGCGTTTTTCAACCATTCCAGTCCCCACAAATACTTCTAGGCATCACCTAACTACCTGCTTCCAACATTTTTTCAGACCCCGAAATCCCTCGCTGGCTGACCCATGTTGGATCTCAACTCAAGGAACTGAGCGATGAATTGGTCGTTCATTTCATTCTTGGAAGTTTCATCGAGCCAACTACTTTCAACCGCCGCCAATGAGAGGTCTTCCAGATCATCGAGGCCATAACCAAAGGCGTCTTGAACGCGAGCAAACTCGTCGGCAAGGTCAATCCGGAACATCTCTGCGTTGTCGGAGTTGATCGACACCAACACTCCATGCCGGCGCATAGTTGGAGCTGGGTGTGCAGACATCTCTTCTAGAAGCCCGATTTCTACATTCGAAGTCGGGCAGACAGTTACCGGTATCTGGCGCTCAGCCACCTCCTGTGTCAGGTCCATGTCGTCTAGCAAATTGAACCCGTGGTCAACCCGATCGATCCCGATCTGACGGACGCCGACTTCGATATCCGAAACAGGGCCTTCTTCACTGAGATGCATGGTGGTCTTGAAACCATTCTTCCGAGCGAAGTCAAAGGGATCGACGAATGCTGAGAGATCGATGCCGGCTTCTCCGGCATCGCCGCCAATACCAATCAGATAATCGCGGTCGTATTTCAGGGCTAATTCGATCAATTCCCTCGCCGGGCCTGGACCTGATGGTTTGTCGACATCCATGATGAACCGGCATTGGATGCCGAAATCCTTCTGCGCCGCGTCCAGTCCGGCTAGAAGTCCCGACCACAGTGTGGCGAAAGACACCCCCCGCCTCAATGCAAATGTTGGGGAAAAGAACATTTCCCTGTAACGAACTCCTGCCTTGTGGGCAAGCTCAAGCGACTCATACGCCACGCGCTCAAAGTCCTCCGCTGCGACTAGACAACGACAAATAATGTCATAGACAGAGATGAAGTCCTCTAAACCCTCATAGACATAAAGGTCGGCAGGATCCTGAACAGGCAAGTGGACGTCATTTTTCTTGGCCAGGCTCGCGAGGGTGCTGGGCGTTGCCGCACCTTCTACATGTACATGAAGTTCGACTTTCGGTATCGAGCGGATGTGCTCGGGACTCGCAGTTCCCACCTTGATGTCCTTAGTCACTCGTTGGCTTGAGCAACAAGGTCGATTAGCACTCGTCGCATTTCTAGTGTGATCCGATCGGCTTTCGTGTGAACCTCATAGCGTTGGTCGAGCGGAATGGCCTTGGTGATCGAGCGTTCAAGAAGAGCCTTATCCTCGGCCCCGACAGCCATCTGAAACTTTGTTGCCTCTTTGCGCTCCTCGGGAGTGTCCTCAATGTCGTTTCGGTAGTTGGTACACCAAAGACGAGTCGTTGAAGAATTCACAGGTTGATGAGCGAAACTGATCGCCAAGACAGCGCCTTCGTCCACATAATCGATGTAGATATAGACATGGTGTGGAGGTGTAAATACGAAGACCTCGTTCCGTCTGATTTCACGAGAACCGCTCTTAGAGGAACTGTTGGAGTCCAAGGAGTCTTCCAGAGCCTTCGTAACGCGGGAGTATTCGACTCTTACCGAGAGATCGGTACGTTCAACCTCGTATTCAGGTACCACTTCATCGCCCGTGACGCCAAAGGTCTCCAAATGCAAAAAGGGGATATGGCCAAGATCTAAGAAATTGTCTGTCATCTGGGCAGCGCTCGCATTCCAGTCCCAGGAGTCCAACGGGCAGTAGACAAAATCTGGATCACTGTGTTCTGGCACTGCCGGTAGATCCACAATCGGATTCTCCGGAGCTAACCAGACCAGACCCAAATGGTCCTCAACACCCGCAGCCATCACACAGTTCGCTCGGGGTGGAATCGGTATAGATGGTGATTGGGCTGGAATCTGCACGCAGGTTCCGTCCATCGCATATCGGTACCCGTGATACCCGCACTGCAGGGTTCCGTCTACGACTGAACCCGAACTCAGGGCAGCCAGCCGGTGCGGACATTGATCCGGGTAGGCAGCCAATTGTCCATTGAGTCGAAGCACACACCAGAATTCGCCGAGAAGCTCAACTTGGATAGGAGCCCCTTCGACCGCATCTTCAGATCTAGCTACTGGATGCCAGCATTTGCGCAATGCTCGGTGCTCGTTGTCTAGCCATTCACACTCTGTTTCCACCTGCTATGTCCCTCCCCGAATAAGCCCTTCACTCCGGTTGTATCTGGCTGACGCGAATCAGAGCCGTCAAGCCAGAGACGCTCAGCGGATGAACAATGGCTTCAATTCCGCCCAACCGACGACTGCTGGCACTACCGGAACATTATTACCAAGGGTCTTGACTCCCTTTGATCTGAAACCGTTTAGGTCGCCGACTGCTCAGGTTCCAGCGGACTCTGTGGCGGCAATGATTGCACTGGTATCCAAAGCGTCGACCATTACCCCAATCTCAGCGGAATAGGTGTCCGGATCGCACTGAGCTGCAACCCGCTCGTCGAGCACATGGATAACGGGTAGTCGAAGCGCTACTCCTGTCAGAGGGCCGGCATAACTTGGATCTCCTGTAGTCACCGTTTGAGCAACGATGTCAGTGCTGTCCGGATCAGGCGTACCCAAAACGACGACAACCCCTTCGTCCACACGACTCCGTGCGATTTCAAGAATCTTCGATTGATCATCCAGATCAACGGCGCCCGCCGACGTTCAAACAAAACACTGTGTAAATGGCACTACTTCACGGGCACCGGCGGCTTTTGCAACCGTCGCGATGGCTTGTCCAGGTATGCCGTCTCGCTCACCGATGGCTATAACACATTTCCCATTGAGTTCCGTCATGTCATTCCTTTTCAGATTGAGAACTGTTTGAATTCCTATTGAGAATAAAAGACATCCCATCCGACATTTCAGTCATACGCCCCAGGAACAGACTTCCCTTGGCGTAAAACATCGTGCGATCCGCTTTTCCGGAAGTCAGACTGCGATAGGCGTGGCCTAGGTAGGGAATGGCCGATGCAATATGTCCTTGCGTTGGAGAGAATCCGGGCATTCCAAACCGCTCTACGAAATCAGGCATTTGCTCCCTGTCTATCTCCTTACGCTGGACTGCGAGACTTGCAAGAACCCGATAGTTCGCCAAGGGCGTATTACCGCTTCCCTGTGGCTCGGTGATGTCAGGATCGTGAAGTTCGGTCGCATATCGATCGATATCGAGAATCCCTAATCCCCTTCTTACTAGCGGATCAACGATCAATGCTTCGGCAATTGCTTGCGGTGAAGAACCAGCGGAAACTGGGTGCCTCCCTACGGACTCGAGATCGACAATGGGTCCTACTCCGTCATCCTCGCCGATAATGACCGCTACAGAAGCCAATACGTCTTCGAGGATCGGCATCTCATTGCGCAAATGTCCTTCGAACTTCATCCCCAACTTTGCAAGAGACCCTCCTCCTACAACGGCAACATTTCGATAGAGGCCGCTGGCTACAAGCGCTGCCCCGATTACGATTGCGTGATTCGGAGCACAGCAGAATGCCTTGATGTCCGACCCAGAAGCATTTGGACACCAGCTGTATTCGGCTACTGATTTAGCGAGATTTCCACCCCCACGCTGGTAGCGATCTCCGATGGCCTCTTCTCCACATCCCATTACGTAGTCAATATCCGAACCACCTTGGCTAGCGCCGACTAGGAGACGCAGCGCGATTGCTGCTGACGATTTAGCCGTGAGGTTCTCCAGAACCACATCGGCGCTGAGGCTCAAGTCCTCGCTGTGACCATTGGCGACACAGCCAATCAGATTGTCTCCTTCGAAAATCGGCAGAGCGCTTTGCCCATCGACGAATTCCTTCAGTTCTTGTTGAGAGAACCCAACTCCTAGAGACTCGGCGTCATCTTCGGTGTACCAATCGACAGCCAACAGTGCGTCTCTGTGCCGACGTATGTATTCAGCGTCCAGTCGGAGGAGATTGAAAGGATCAATAGCTGCCGTTAGGCAAAGAAACGGTCCCTCTTCGACAATCTCACCGTCTGGACCATCAGAGCATGCGTCGGCGATTGGTTGCCGGTACCACGGTCTTTCGATCGAAGCCAGACTCTCAGGTGTTCGGTTTCCGATGAATACCTGGTGGGGGGGATACGAAATTGCGTCTTCAAAGGATCGAATAGAGCCGAGAATCACGTCGGTCAGACCTGAATTACCACTTATCTCTCGACTGGGCTTTGACCCGTACCGAACCAAATTTGGGACGTGGGATAAACAGAGCCTTACTGACTTGATGCAAGGCGTTGGCGCCGTACTTTTCATCAGCGTTTCTGACCAATCGCTTTCACTCAGTTGGATGAATCAAGGTTGAACACGGTCGGCCCATCAACCGAGGTCTTCAAGGCGTCGAGAGCGAGATCGAATAACTGAACTCGGCGGATCTCCTCCTCGACAGCTGAAAGCTCTGGCGCGCCCATCGGGTGGGTCACAGCGATGCCGTCGACAATTCGATTTACCCCTAGAGACTCCGCTAGCGACGGTATCGCTGTCACGAGCACCGCCGGAATGCCAGCCTTGTCAAATTGATTTACGAGCGTAGACCCGCTACGCGTTCCGGTTCCTCAAGTGGAAGTAGCAATCACCGCCTGCACTCCAGCATTGTGCAGTTCTGCGGCGATCTCATCTCCGATTCTGCGCATCGTTGGGATTGCGCCCTGGTTGCCGGTCGTGGAATAAATGTTCTCGTGCAAGGAAATTTGACCGGAAGACTGTTTATCCAGAGCCACGTCTAGCGGGAGCATGCGGTTTGGGTTCTGGTTTGAAGAACTGGTGTCTATTCCTCCGTGGATCACCTCAAACCCGTCAGACTCCAGGCTCTCTATATCCTCGACCGAGTAGCTGAACCAGCGGTCCGCTCGGCCAGAGTTCAGCCCTTCCGGGTTTCCTTGTGGGACCAAGCCCCCTTCGGTTACCAGAGCAACGACGGGTTGCGAGTTGTTGGACTCCATTTCACTTGGCTGGACAATGTCGTAGTCCGGAAGCGGCCATTCTGTCGAATAGCTCTCGCCCGAGATTTTTGACAGAAGAAGATCAATTGCTCTTGTCGAACCACGGGTCGAGGACAATTCATTGAGACGAATACCTTTAGGAATCAAAAGAGACGAGAGATCCGACCATCCGTCCTCAGCCTCCACAAAAGCCATGATTGCCGAGGCCATGCCACTGAGGCCTTCTCCCATGCCACCGGTGGAATCTGCCGTACCGAGTATGGGAACCTTCGATCTATACAGTTCGACTGCGGGATTGTTCTCCGACATTGCAATTAGAACAGGAATTCCCAACCGCTCCGTTGCCAGTGTGCAGACCTCACCACATGCCATGCCGTAGCGACCGGCGTTGAAGGCCGGACCCGCTACGAGTATTTCGGCTTCAGAAGCCTGCAAGAACGTTTCAATCTCTTCTGACGCCGTTTCTGGATTGTTGCTGAAGTAGTTGTCCCCAGCGAAAAGGGTGCCCACTACTTGAGCTTGGTCACCAAGGAGTTGGTCCAAACGGACCCCCGGACCAATAGGCCCTTCTCTGTATTCCGGAGGCTGGTCGGCTGCCTCCTCACCGCCTTGACCAGCGAAAAACTGATTTAGGTAATGGAGAACCTTCATGAACTCAACTCCCCACGTTCTCGAAGACGCTACGGGTGGAAATGCACCACTCTTTGTTACGGAAACAGGATCTCATTGGTTAGTGGGACCTAGCTGTCACGTTTGTGTAACCGAATTGATTGGTGGAGGCGAGGAGCCCACTTAGCGGGTAAGAAAACGGTCCTGCTGGGTCGGATTTCGAGTTGAGCAACTCCGTCCCTCCGATCACCGATTCGACCCTGGGGAAGTCGAGGCTTTCCTCATAATTTCCAGTACTGACGATCGCATCAGCCTCTCGGACAAAATGGACAAATCCAGAATCTGACGGATCGGGAGCCATCTCCATCGACATAACAGTCGTAGGGATGGCTGCGCTTTCCAGTTTCTGGCAAATCATCATGGTGTCGACACAAGGATGCCCCCCACCGGCGTAATTGATGATTGCACCGTCAGGGTTGAATAGTTTTGCAAGCGTGGTGGCGTGCCCAGTAAGTCGCTCCTTTGCATCTGGCGTATCGCCATTCGCGAAGATGACAACCCCAAGGAATTGGAGATCCTTGCCGTCACGTTCGTAGAGGTCGTTGATGATTGGATGGTTCTGGGCTATGTACGTCAGTTCACGCATGCATGCAATTGCGTTCCACCCACATACAAGGGCGCCATCAAGGATCTCATTGGGATGAATAGGTGTTGGAAGGTGAGCGGGGCCTCCGATCGCGCCACCACCCGGAACTATTTCTCCATATAGATAGGGAATCGCTAGTTGGTAGAGGTAGACCACTCCCGGCAAATCTGGATTTCTCGTTTTCGGCAATTCGAGGACGTTTACTTCATCAGGGGTTGCGCCCTCAGCCGCGGAAGCCATAAAAACACTGGCTTTCATACCCGCCATTCGAATAGCCCTATTTAGCGCCACCGCCTCTGGAGTGCCTTCAAAGACATTCAGTGGAGGTCGGCTGTCTTCTCGAATGCTCTTAGAGGGAGTGATTTCCAACACGAGATTCGCAAGATTGGAAAATGGGCTATAGCCAGCTCCAGATTCCGTCATATCGAAGAATGCTTCGCGCCAGTACGTCGATTCACCTGGCACTGGGGCGGATACTTCGACTACAGCTGCACCACGCATAACAGCCGTTCTGCCAACACCTACAGTTCGCGGCGGCGAAAGGAAGCCTGGGAAGTTGTGCTCACCTTTTCCCAGACGACAGCGTGGCTCTACGGCGTCAACTGCATTAATGATCCGAGTGTCGTCGCCGGGATGAGCCAGGTGCAGCGTGACATCGTCGAAGTGCTCATCTTCAAGCAGTTGCGAACGCAAGGTGTCATGGTCGACCACAAGGGTGCGGCCTTCCAAGTGGGTGCGGTCTCCAAAGACGATTTCTTCGATGTCGAAGTAGGCCAACTCGAGGGTCATGGTTTCACAGTCCTGCTGTCTCTGCGTCTCAGTTAGCTGCTTCGACTACCGGCAATCCAAGCATTTGTCGAGCTTGGTTGGGCGTCGCAACTTCCCTATTCATGTCTTCCGCAATTCTTTTTATTCGAGTCACCATTTCCGCATTTCCTCCAGCTTTTTGTCCCTTGCGGAAATAAAGGTTGTCCTCTAGGCCTACGCGGACATGACCGCCTAACACCAAGCCCATCACGTTCATGGGCATCTGGAAGACACCTGTCCCGATGACCGAGAACATCGCTCCGTTTGGAAGTTCATTGATAAGCGCCATCAAACTGGTAGGGGTCGGATACGCCGCCGTACCTGCCCCCAGCACGAACTGAACCATGAACGGCTCTTTTACGTGACCGTTATCGATCAGGTCGCGTAACACCCAATACTGGCCAGAGTTGTACACCTCAAACTCGATATTGAAGCCACGCTCCTTCATAACTGACGCATAGTGGTTGAGTTCCCCGTATGTCGTCGGATCACACATATCGAATTCGAGAGGTCCGCGCGGGTGGGGAATTCCTTCAGGCCTTTCAGCCATCACGAACTTCGACATAGCCGGACCCAGATTGAGCGTTACAACATCCGCCGCGGGGACGGCATCAAGGGGGCAATAACGCTCTTCGGTCGTCAGGGTCGGACCACCACCAGTGCTGTTATTTATCACCACGTCCGGACAGGCTTCACGGACAAGAGAGTTGATTCGTCCGTATACATCTGGATCCCCTGTGCACTGACTCCAATCCTTAGGGTCCCGGCCATGAATGTGGATCTGGCTGGCACCAGCCTCGTAAGCAGCTAAGGCTTCTTGAGCTATTTCCTCTGGCGTCTCCGGAACCGCATCATTTGCCTCTTTGCCATGAAACCCTCCATTGATTGCGGCTGTAACAATCACTGGTGGAAGCTGACCACGGCCAACTTTTTCCATCCAGACATACGGGTCCCGGTAGTCCCACTGGGTTTCAATTTCCAACATTTCAGTTCTCCCTTATGGAATCAAGCCCAAATACTTTGATTGCCGTATTTCCCATTATGTCTTTGTAGACCTCTTCGTTATAGAGCTCTTGCCCATCTAGGTCTCTAGACATCTGGTCGGCCAACCGATAGGTCTCTCGACAGTCGGTGTTGTCGGATCCGAACATGACCTTTCCGAGGCATCCGTAGTTCTTCAGCTTCTTCAAAGCTCGATAGGTCTCACCCACCGGATCGTGTGGAGCCATGCCGTACGGTCCCCACCCTGAGAGTTCGGTATAGAAGTTTGGGTGTTTGGCCACTACCGCTATTGCTTCATCAACCCACGGGTGCCCGAGGTGAGCAACGATGACCTTGAGGTCTGGAAATTCACGGCCCAATCGGTCCAGATGCATCGGACGTTGGTGTTCCATGGTCGTAGCTATGGTTCGCGTCCACCCCAAATGAATCTGTACAGGAATATCAAGCGCAAGGCACTTTTCGTAGTAGGGATCTAGGCGCCTATCGTCAGGGCGATAGTGGTGATACGTCGGCAGTAGTTTGAGCACCCGAAAATCATGCTCTTCGACACACCTTTCCATTTCTGTCAGGTTTTCGTGAACGTCCACTAGCGGATCTATACCGATCACCCCATAAAGACGGCCTGGGTATCTAGAGCACTGAAGTGCCGTGAAGTCATTAGGCACATACATGTTTCG
Organism: Candidatus Neomicrothrix sp. UBA2974; assembly: GCA_002348705.1. Classification (GTDB taxonomy): domain Bacteria; phylum Actinomycetota; class Acidimicrobiia; order Acidimicrobiales; family MedAcidi-G1; genus UBA9410. The sequence goes on along the minus strand of DEAU01000012.1, from coordinate 51,752 downwards.
ATCGTCACGAGTTGGGTGATAGGTCGTTCGACGTATATCCCCACCCTGGATAAGACCGATCTCAATATCAGTCTCATCCAAGAACTGGATGATTTCATCTCCACCAACGGAAACGGGTTCAAAACCGAATTGCTCCCACCACCACCAGGAAGGTGTGTGCTCATCTATCAGCCCGAGGTGGAGATGACAGTCGACTGTTACCACTGCTGCCTACTAACTATCTCTACTCGGGGATCTTGTAAAGCTTTGCCGCTGTCCCACCTAGAATCGCGTCTAGTTCTTCCTGACTAAACGGCTCGCCTCCCCGTTGTTCAGCTACCTCATTTACCCCGTAGTAGAGATCTGAGACCTTCCCCACGGTGTCAAAAGCTCGGGCCTTGTCGGCGTTGTCGGTCCCATAAATCACCCTGTCAAGAGCCCCATACGACCGAAACTTTGACAACACCTCGTACAACTGGGCGCTATCGCCGCCTGCGAAATAGCACATGTCCGCGTGGAAGTTCGGATGTTTCGCCACGAGGGCTATGCACTGGTCAATCCACGGGTAGTTGATGAACACGATGACCTTGAGGTCACGGTGACGACGACCCACGGCGTCAAGCAACACGGGATCTCCATACTTCAGCATCGCTGTTCGCGTTGGCGTCATACCGGTGAAGAAATGCACCGGCACATCGAGCTCGTGGGCTTTCCGATAAAGCGGATCAAGCTCTGGATCGCCCGGGTCAAAGTGAAGGTAACTGGGCAGCAGCTTCATCGATCGGAATCCGAGTTGCGTGACACACCGCTCAAGTTCGATCACACTCCCAGGGAGGTCGCGGAAGGGATCAATGCAGGCCACGCCGTAAAGACGGCCTTTGTGGAGTTCGCACTGCTCCGCAGTCCAATCATTAGGTATGTAGATCCGGCCAGCAGACTCTTCCGGATAGTCAGGGTGAAAGGTGGTCCGACGAATGTCCCCACCTTGGACTAGGCCCGCATCGGTACCGTTCGCATCAAGAAGGTTGACGATGGCCTGTCCATCCGTGGACTCCCAATCCTCTACGCCGTACATCCCGTAGAGCTCTTCCATCCACCAGACTGGGACCTGGCTCTCCACCATTCCAAGGTGGAGATGGCAATCGATCTTTATCACTTTGAAACTCCTTTCTTATGGCTTTTCCGTGGAACATTTCTTTTTTTAGGTCTTCTTGGGTCATCTTTGACCGGCAACGCCTGCCTCGCTATCAGGCGACGGCACGTACATGTTTTCGAAATGGCAAGTCAGTCAGCCGGGCATCCAACATCTTCTCGCCATCTTTTGTGGGCCAAACGAGAGATACCTCATTTCCATCAATCGCTGCCGACGACTGGACATGGGCCAAGCCAACAACCTTCCCGAGCGAATAGCCCCAGGTGAGACTGGTCACATAGCCGACCGCCGCTGCACCCGCATTTAGTCGGTAGACATTCCTGCTAACTCTTGGGAGCACTGGACCGAACTCAATCTCCCTGAGCCTGGAGATCGAGTCCTCTGTTAACTCAAGTCCGAGCAGGCGATCACTTGGCCCTCCGGCGTCCCTTTCCTCGACTAGGGCTTGTTTCCCAACGAAATGCTCTTTGCTGAAATCAACGAACCTTCCCAGATTCAGTTCGCCTGGTGAGCACTCCTGTCGATCGTCGGGATACGGACCTACGCCGCTCCAAAAGCCCGCTCCCTTGTAATCCGATCCGACGATTAAGAGGCCGGCCTCAACTCGCGCAACATCGATGGCGTATTCGCCGGCCGGGACTAGCCCCGAAGGACCTCCGACCGCGAAGAGAGAGTCCCAGACGTCTTCTCCAGACTTCGGTTCAACCCAAAGTTCGTACCCGAGTTCGCCGGTAAATCCCTGACGGATCACCCGCACTTGAGACGCTCCCAGTTCACAAAGCGTGCTCCTCGAAAAAGCAAGGTCGGAAAATGACCTTCCAGAAGCGGCCTCCAAGACGTCCCTAGACCTTGGTCCTTGAAGGGCCAGGATCCCAATCGTGTCTGTTATGTCCTCGATATCGACGTCCAGTCCGCTACTCAACGAACTAAACCAGTCCTTATTTGGTCCCGCTACAAGAACGAATGAGTCTTCTTGTTCCCGAAGCAATAACCCATCACCCACTACCTTCCCGGCCTGATTGCACCATGGTGTATAGATGATCTGATCGATCTCTTGGCCAGAAATATCCCGTGTGATCACTGCGTTAATCAGTTCTACGGAATCTGGTCCGGATAGTCGCAGCTTCCACAGCGGCGACATCTCGTTAACTGTCACCCGCTCCCGCATGGCGGCCAGCTCTTCTTTCACATCCGTATAGATGTCGACAACGAAGTAATCGCCCCACCGATACCACTCCGGCGTGGAGGCAGCAAGCTCCGCCCGTGAATGAAAAGGAGTTCCAAGCACACGAGACATGCGATGCCAAACCTCAGCCTTCGTCCGTTTCCGAGCTCTCTTGAGAGTCCAACGCAGCGGTCAGTTGGTCGCAAAGCTCATGGAATTCAGGGGTGAGCATCAGATCACGACTCCGCGGTCGTCCGAATGGGACCTTTTCAATCAGTTTGATCCGCCCGGGTCGTTCCGTAAGAACAACAAGCCTGTCCGCTAGGAAGACGGCTTCTTCAACCGAGTGGGTGATCAGCAGTGTGGTAATCGAATTGCGAGACCAGATTTCTTGAAGTTCGATGTTCATTTGGCGACGCGTTACGGCATCCAGTGCACCGAAAGGTTCGTCCAGTAGAAGAACATCTGGGTTTAGAACCAGTGCTCGAGCAATGGCGACCCTTTGCTTCATGCCACCAGAAAGTTGCTTTGGCCTCGACTTCTCGAAGCCCGCCATGCCGACCAGGGCAATCAGGCTCTCGATTTGGTCTGGATCTGGACGCATTCCCGCTGCCCTATAGGGAAGAGCGACGTTCTCCCATACGTTGAGCCAAGGCAAAAGGGCATGATCTTGGAAAGCCACCCCGAGCCGATGTTGTTTCGCCAGGAGGGCCGGCTCAGAACTGTTGATTCGAACTTCACCCTCAGTGGGCTGCTCCAACGATGCAATCATCCGGAGGATGGTTGATTTACCGCAGCCAGACGGGCCAATAATTGCAACGAATTCGCCGTCGGCAATGTTGATTGAGACGCCGTCAACCGCCTTTAATCGCTTGCCGAAACCAAGATCAAACTCCTTGACGGCGTCAGAAACAACAATCCCACCGCCTTTGGCATCGACGCTAACGTCTTCAGATTTTTTATTTTCCATATGAACCATCTGCTCTAGTTTCCTGCCAGCTTTGCACCAGTACAGGGGCAGGTTTACACAGGTCAGCCAGGGTTACACAGGTCATCCAGAGCCAGTCCGGTGAAGCCAGAACCAGATATTCCTGACCCCGGGCCCAAGAAACGACCATTTTTGCGGCTGTGCGGGTGCCCCCAGGGGGACACCCGCGCAATCGCTGTGCAGGGGCTCCTAGCCCCTTGCTGGATCTACCAGAGTGGTGACATTTCGTCAGCCGCCGCAGTTCAAGAGGGACGGACGGCAATCTCCGAACGCATCATCCAAGATCGAAAGGTCGATCATCGGATCTGCCGCCGGCAGTGGGTCTATACCCGTTAGAGCGAGAGCATCCCACTGGGGCCCCACCAACGAGTCGTAGTCCATTGAGAAAAGTCCGTCGGTTTCGGTAAGCGAGCTCTCCATCAATGGCACCTGGGCATAGTGGATATAGATCTGGTACGAGTTATCCATGCCGACGTCGATCCCACCGCCGAGGTTCGGGGAGCCGTTGTACATCACATCCACTGCTGTCTCCGGATCAGCAAAGGCTGCTTCCCAACCCTTGACCATTGCCCGGGTGAATCCGACAAGAGCTTCTCGATTGTTCTCGGCGAATTCCTTCGTGGTGAATGCAATATCGGCATACATATTCATTCCCATTTCCGCATAGGAGACGGCAACGTTGTCAACTCCCATGCCATCGAGAACCACCGGATGGCTATTCATATAGTTGACCATCCCGTCAACAAGGCCCTCGGCCACCGGCGAAGGATCCCAGCCGACCGGAACCAACTCGTAGCAGCCGGCCTCTAGACCGTTGGTGATAAGAAGAGCATCTAGCGGCACAACATCCCCTGGGGTGGCACCGATCTTCTTGCCGCATATTTCTTCAGCGGTATAGATCGGACTTTCCGCCAAGGAGCTAATGCCGAGAATTCCCTCTTGCAGCCTCGTCCCGAACATGACGAACTCGTCGCCCTGTGACTGTGCGTCAGCAATAATGGACAGGCTGCCGAAACCGACATCTGCTGCGCCTCCGGCGAGAATTTGCACTGGGTGCGGAACATTGGGCCCGCCGAACTCAAAGATTGGCTCGACACCCTCTTCAGCAAAGTAGCCAAGTTCGTCGGCCATGTATAGGCCAAGGAAACCGGGGTCAGCGATCCAATTGAGTCGGACCCTAATGGGGGTGGGCTCAGAAGCGGATTCCTCTGGTTCGGGAGCGGCACCCACATATGGAACCTCAAATGTGCCGTTCATAATTCCCTCAAGACGGGCATTGAATAGCTCCATCGTCTCAGCAGGAATTTCAGCGGCGTCATAGTCCGGGTGGAGCATCAACTCGAAACCACCCTCGCTCATCGGAGTTACCAGGTACTCCTCCCAGGTGCCGTTCTTGATGCGATCCACCATCTTGCGGTAGTTGACACCGAACTTGGACACCATTGAGGCGACAACATTTCCAGGAGCCAGAGCTGACTCGTCATAGATGTACCCGAATCCCGAGAGATTCGATTCTTCGACCTCAGCAAGCATTCCGAAGGAACCGGCGTTGCCGCAAGCCATGAAGACATCTGCTCCCTGTTCTGCCTGTGCCGCCGTTGCTTCTTTCGCGAGAGCAGCGTCAATCCACGAACCAAGGAAAGCATCGAGCCTTGTCGCATCCGGGTTCACCTCTTGGGCGCCAAGAATGAATGCTTCGACGGAAGCTCGACAAGCGGGAATGTCGTATCCGGAGTTCTGGGCCAAGACTCCGGTCTGCGAGATGCCACCGGCCAATATGCCTGCCAGATAGGACGGTTCGTACATCAGCATCGCGTAATCGACGATGTTCGGGCCTTCGACCCCGCAGTATCCAGCGCAAGAGCCCTGCCAAGCAAAGTAGGAGTCTGGGAATTCAGGCGCCAACTCGTGGATTGGTGCTCCGTAGTCAAACGAATGACCAATGATGAGGTCGACTCCGTCATTGGCGAAACCGCTCATGACGCGGGTAGCTCCCTGTGCATCAAATGGGGCGTTCTCCACGACCTGAAGCTCGATGAGCCCATCGGCCTCAAGTTCCTTGATCCCTTCGTATGCCCCTTGGCACCAGGAAAGATCGTTTATCGCGCAGGGCAGGAGGATGGCGACACTGACTTTCTCCTCGGCACTGCTGTCACTCGCAGATGCGGCAGCCCCGTCGTCGCTTGAAGATGCAGCACCATCGTCGGCTGGCGCGGCAGTGGTCGCAGGAGCGGCGGTGGTCGCTGAAGCCGCAGTCGTGGCTGGTGCAGATGTTTCCGACTCTTCGTCAGAGCCACACGCCCCGGCCACAATGGCAAGTACACACAGTAACGAGATGGCACGTTTCGAGATCAACTCTCAAACCCCCACTTTTCTCGGACCAGCGCAATAGCACCGGTAGATGTGGGGGCCACCCGGATGGACCATATGCGCCAGCCCCACTTCCGACTCCGGACCGGGGTTTTATATCACAACACTGCGATCCGTGCTAGCTAAGCCTTCAAAGACGGACCTTCGAAATTCGAAATACTCAAGAAGCGTCAGGTCTTAGCCATATTCGCAGACCTGATCAGATCAGGGTCGAAAAGCCAAGGCTCGCGGGCATCAACACCTGCTTTATTCTCAACACCTGCTTTATTCTCAACACCTGCTTTATTCTCAACACCTGCTTTATTCATTAATGAACGATTCGAGGACCTACCTAGATGAGTCAAGACTCTCCTCCCAAGAAGATTCTCGTTGTCGGAGCTGGAACGATGGGGCACTCCATCGCTCAGGTCTTCGCCCAAGCGGGCCTTGCTGTCGACCTAGTTGACACCAACTCAAGAGTTCTCGAAACGGCCATTAGCAAGATCGAGGCCAACCTGGCGACAATTAAGGAAGCCGAGGGGGCCTCTCCAGATGAGGCCACGTCCTACACCAAGCAAGTCCTGCAGAATCTGAGTGCAACTGAAGACTTGGCTGCAGTTTCCGAAACGGCAGATTTTGTATTTGAGGCCGTCTACGAATCCGTGGAGACGAAACAGGAGGTGATTAGCCGACTCGAAGACCAGATTTCGAAAGACGCGATCATCGCCAGCAACACTTCGGTACTTGACCTATTCGATGAAATAAGGGTTGCAGAACCTGAACGCCTCCTCTGTGCTCACTGGTTCGCTCCACCGCACATTGTCCCTCTTGTTGAAGTTGTCGGTGGACCCGAAACGTCTGCCTGGGCCATCGACAGAACCGTTTCACTTCTTGAGTCGGTCGGGAAAAGGCCGGTAGTCATGAGAAAGTTCGTACCCGGCTTCATTGCGAATCGAATCATGATGGCCATGGCCGATGCTGCCGAGGAATTGATCGATTCAGGTGCATGCACGCCTACGGAAATTGACTACGCAATTAAGACGAGCGTGGGTGTGAGGCTTGGAGTAGTCGGCATTTTCCAGAGCCTCGACTTCAATGGTTTGGACCTGATAGCTGGGGACCGGCCACTCGAAGAACTTCCCAGCTATCTGCGATCCAAGGTCGAAGCTGGCGAACTTGGCGTAAAAACCGGACGAGGATTTCATGAGTACGACTCACCGGCCGAAGCTCTAAGTAGCAGAGACCTTGCTTATTTGGCAGTTCTACACACGCTGGAAGCGAGTACTGATTTTGAGCCGATTCGCTAAATAATGTGACAGTTACTGGAAGCGGCCATATAGAGGCAAGTAGTGATTGACAGCAATCAAGATGCGTTCAGGCCGGTGTCTGACCCAGCCATTGATTACAACATTCTCGATGGCGCCTATATCGAAAACCCTCTACCGACCTGGGACGACCTGAGGCGACGCTGCCCCATAGCTCACACAGAACGGTGGGGAGGCTCTTGGTTGCCTACTCGTTATGAAGACGTCCAAGCGCTGGCCAAGATGGTTCCAGCACTCTCGTCGCGCTCCAGCCTTGTATTTGACCTCCCGGAAGAACTCGACTCAGACCTCGTGACGGGCCCCAAAGGAGCTGCTCCGCTTAGCTCAGATCCGCCAGAACAGACCTGGACGCGAAAGGCCCTGCTGCCTCACTTCACGCCGAAGATGGCTGAAGCCCAGCGACCCTTCACTACAACCGTCTGCGCTGATCTCATTGATTCGTTCATTGATGACGGGAGATGTGATGCCGCGTCGCAGTACTCAGAACAAATAACTCCCAAAGTCATTACTCACATGCTCGGCGTCAATAAGGACGCCACACATGAGCTCATTGAATGGGTGAAAATGATCCTGAACCTCGGACTTGAAGGCACCGAATGGACTGAGTACTGGTCTCTCATTCGAGACTTCTTTGCTTCCGAGATCCAGGACCGACGATTCAATCCGCAGGATGACCTCATCTCGAAGCTGACTCATACAGAAGTCGGCGGAGAGGCAATTCCCGAAGAGGTGGTTGTTGGAATGTGCGCCCTGCAGCTGGTGGCCGGAATAGATACCACCTGGTCCGTCATCAGTTCCGCGATCTGGCACTTCGCTGCGCACCCAGAAGACCAGCAGAGAATCGCTGCCGATCCGTCTCTCTGGCCCACCGCAATTGAAGAACTGCTCCGGTTCTACTCGCCCGTTACCTCTGGACGCAATGCAACGAGGACGATTGAATACAACGAAGTTACGTTTCAATCAGGAGACAAGGTCCTACTGAACTTTCCCGCAGCCAACCACGACCCCGAAGTGTTCGAGAACCCCCAGATATTCATGTTGGATCGCAAGGAAAACCGCCACATCGCTTTCGGAGTAGGAATCCACCGATGCACCGGGGCCAATCTTGCAAGGGTGGAGATCGAAGTCGCACTAAAGACGTGGTTTGAGCGAATTCCGCGCTTCTCTCTCGAGCACCCAGATGCTGTCTGTTGGGCAGGTGGCGGCACCCGGGGCCCAACAAGGGTTCCCGTAATATTTGGATGAAGCTCTTCCGCAAACAGGTACTTACACGAAACCTCAAATAGCTCTGACTATCCATAGCGTCCCTGCCATCGATTTTTTCCGCCTTAAGGCGATAGTGCGATAAACCAATCCGCTAACCAACAGCGTGCAAACGGAGCACTGGCCTGAAACAATGGTTTCGATGGCTCTTGCAGGTGGATCGAACTCTCCTGGATCTACCGAAGCGGGTGTCCGCACGGACTTGGCTGCTCTGCACCGCCTAGCGGCTCGTTTCGGGTACGACGACCTTGTCTGGAACCACATCACTGCTCGAATCCCAGATAGCGAATCGAGCTACCTGGTAGGAAGATTTGGCCTCTTGTTCCGAGAAGTGACGGCCTCCAACCTATTGGTCGTCGACGAGGACGGGCGAGTGCTTGAAGGCGAAGGTGCGGTCAATCCGACTGCATTGGTCATCCACACTGCCGTTCACAAGGCGCGAAGTGACGCCCAATTCGTCTTTCACTCTCACGCTCCTGCTGCTCTGACATTTTGCGCTCTTGCCTGTGAACTGGAGTTTCTGCAACAAGACGCTGGGATGCTCTACGGACGAGTTGGATACCACGATTGGGAAGGTCTCTCCCTTGATGACGAGGAGAGTTCCCGGCTTGCCCTGAGTCTCGGCTCCAACCGTGCACTCATTATGCGAAACCATGGATTCCTGACTGTCGGTTCCACGGCAGGTGAAGCCTTCGTGACCATGTACTACCTAGTGCGCGCGGCATCAATCCAGATGCAGGCAGCATCTACCGGTTTACCGATTGGATACAAGGACGTTCCTCTCTGGGAAAAGGTGCAGACCCAATATGAACAATCCACCCCTGGCTGCTGGGAATGGCCGGCACTGCTTCGACTGCTAGACGAACTCGAACCCGATTACAAGGGATGATGAGTACTTGCTATCGAGTCATCAAAAAATCATGCTTAGCGCTGGCAAGATTGAGCAATGAAAACAAGCAAAACCGATGGATCGTCTAGCGCTCTCGAGGTGAAAGTGAACTCGACCGAATCCCCTCCCCTGGGAACTGTCAGTTTTATCCATATGGAGGACATGACTCCCGAGGATGCGAAAATCATTGGGGAGCACTATCAGGCTGTAGACAGTGCTGAGGTTGCAAACCAAGCGCTGCGACTCCTACGCGAGTTGGAGGGCCCAACCTTCGGCTACCCAATCGACCGCTTTCGGCACAGTCTTCAAAGCGCTACGAGAGCATTGCGTAACAACGAGTCCGAGGAAATGGTGGTGGCAGCCCTATTGCACGACATTGGTGAGCCAATTGCTCCCTGGAACCACAGCGCAGCGGCAGCCGAGATCCTTCGACCATACGTAGAAGAGCGCACCTATTGGATTGTTCGACACCACGGCCTTTTCCAGGGTTATTACTATTTCCACCTAGACGGCGGCGATCGCAACGCTCGTGATGCCTTTCGCGATCACGAGTGGTTTGATGATTGTGCAGCGTTCTGTCAGGAATACGATCAGAACTGTTTCGATCCGTCCTACAGCGAGCTCCCTCTGGGAGATTTTGAAACGCTGGTGACTGACTTCTTCGCTCGCGATCTAGCTAATCCGGGGTCCTAAATTATTTGCAATCTGAAACTCGGATGGAATCTTGTCCAACTGATACTTGAAGGGGAAGTCAAGTAATTCTCGGAGATTAGGCATGGGGATAAGTCCATCGAAAAGCCTGGAAACCCTGAAGGGTTCGATCACTTCGTTTGGCACTGCGTCGGGCCACCGATTCGTGATTGGCGATTGGGAGACCAGCCCGATCGGCCGATTCACCGATGTCATGTGGGCCCCACCGGACAGTCGTCGAATTCTAGTTGCCTCCGAGAAAGCTGCTTCCTACATAACGAACGTGTATCCGTTCTCAGAGTTCATCCATACCGAGGTATCGGCTCATCTAGATGGTCAAAAGATAGAGGTCATTGCTGGCCCGCTTGCCATCAAGCTGGCTAGTGGACAGCCGATCCCATTCCCATGGCGCCCCCGTTGGGTAACCGGCAGCTTAGAGAGCGCTCTGGCGCAACGCATTATGGGTGTGCGGACTAATGGCGTAAGCCCTACCGGGGCAACGGAGTGGTACAGGACTAGGTCGTTGAGTTGGATTAAGCAGAGCAGAGCCACGGTAGACGGCGATTCCTGCGGAGAACTCGCACCGATCTCCGGTCACCTCGGATTTGGATTCACCGAACCACCAAGACGACCGAGCCACGTGAAACTCCGCGTTGACATCTTGCCTCGCCCCCCGACTCACAGTCGGTAGCGCAGTGAAATTGTCCTACCGAGGGCCAAATAGGGCCGACCGCCTTCGTCTCGACCTTGCGTCGAAAGATTCACACAGCTAGCCCGTTGCCAACTCACTCTCCGCCTTCAGCCGATTCGCCAAGCCAGACGGGCGCCTGTGAGGCTCGCCACGGAACGGAAAACGAAAATCGCAAGCCTGAAAGGGGGTCGAGCATCTTGACTCGAGAGTTCGAAACCTTGTCCAACAATCGAGTGGCTCTTATAGGGGTGGAACGAAACGCTATTGAAGGAACAACTTGATATGCGCACAAGTCCTCCATGTTCTACGGGGCCCTCGTTCCACGAGTTCGTAGCCGAACGCCATCTCGCCACTCTCACAATCGTCCGCCCTGACGGTCGGCCCCATACCACTCCCGTCGGCTTTACCTGGTCCAGCAACGAGGGCTGCGCTCGCGTCATCACCTGGTCAGGAAGCCTGAAAGCTCGCTTACTTGCTGAGGGGTCCCTGAATGCATCCATCTGCCAAGTAGACGGAGGTCGATGGTTGACTATCGAGGGCCCTGCCAAGGTCAGCGAAGACTTCAGTACGTGTAGATCTGCTATAGAGGCCTACTCGATCCGCTACCGGCCGCCGAAGGATCGGGGACCCGATCGACGTGTCATCACTGTGGACGCGCGACGAATCCTCGGCAGTTCGGGACTCTTCGATGGGGCCTGAAACGGTATCTCCTCAACACCTCCCGACTCCCCAGCTTGTCTGGTCGGCACAGGATTCGAGTCAGTCAAAGCGTCTGCGTCGCCGAGCCGTGACGGTGCCGGGAACCCTGCTGGGATTCCTGGTTTTCTTAGCTCTGCTCGTCCCGGCAATGGTTATCGGTTTCCTAATCGATCTCTCACTGAAACGACGTTGGCCCACAGTCCGAGTCGCGCTCTATGCCGTCTGGTGGGCGGGCCTCGAAACATTTGGCGTACTCGGTGCCGGTTTTCTCTGGCTGAGGTTTGCTCCTTCGAGACGCCTTCAGAGCGACCCATCGTTCCGAGCTCATAGCCGACTTCAGAGATGGTGGGCGACCGGCCTAGTCCGCGGCGCCAAATGCCTACTCGACCTGCGTTTTCAACTCGACGATCCGTCCCCTTTGAGCCGGGACGGACCCTTGATCGTCCTTGCTAGACATGGAAGCCAAGGCGACGCACTCCTAGTAGCAGCAATGCTGTCCTCTTCAGGACTGCGACCACGTTTCGTCCTGAAGCGGCAACTGCTATGGGACCCATGCCTAGACATTGTCGGCCACCGGATACCGAACTACTTCGTGGATCGCGATACAGCGAACAATCATGACGAAATCCTCAACATCGGTCACCTAGCTGAAGACCTCTCTCCTGACGAGGCCATCGTGATCTTCCCCGAAGGAACCCGTTTCTCTCAGGCCAAGCTGAATCGTTCCATCAAAGCTCTCGCAGCAACCGCTCCCGAACGGTTGCCGCAGGCAAAACGACTATGTCGGGTCCTCCCGATTCGCACGGCAGGTGTTCTCGCCGCACTCAGAAGAGCACCGAGCACCGACCTCTTGTTTCTCAACCACGTCGGCGTCTCAGACTTTCGAACTCTAAGCGACCTTTGGCGAAATGTCCCTTTCAAAACGCCACTTAGGTTCGCTGCTCAACGCATCGAGCGTTCCGCCGTTCCGAAGAGCGACAATGAGACCGATCTTGTCGGATGGCTGGACGCCCGTTGGGTCGAGTTCGATACCTGGGTGGCAACCCACTCCGCCTATTTGGACTGACGAATCCCACTGAAGCGAGGAAATAAGGCCGGTGTGCGCGCCTTGTAGGACTGGTAGTCCACCCGGTCTCCCCATCTTCTATCCGCAGCCGTCTCGAGAATGGGAATACCGCTAACCCTCGTAAGAAGAGCCCAGACGAAGACTGGTGACACGAGAGTGAGGAGCCCCCAGCCCTCCAATGCCGGTAAGGACGCCACAGCGATTCCGAACCAAAGGAGGATCTCACCCGCATAATTCGGATGTCGTGACCAACTCCAAAGGCCAGTAGTGATGAAGCTGTTCCGATTCTGGGGTACCGAGCGAAAGCGTCGCTTCTGCTCGTCTGCAATCACCTCAGCACCAAATCCGATAGCCCAGATGCAAGAACCGACAATGGCGAGAGTTCCGACTGGGGTTCGTTCTGGCCGACTAATAGCTGCCAGCGTCGCCCCGGCAGCGACTAGCACCCAAAGCCCCTGCGTAGTCCAGGTAAAGAGGAACCAGGCGAACCTGTTCTTCATTGCGTCAAAGCGAGAGTCAGAACCGGCGGCACGGACGCGTGCTGTTAGGAAGGTTCCAAGCCTTAACGCCCATACGGCGACCATCGCGGCGACGAGAAATGAATGCGGCGCCGGCGAACCTGTCATCACTATGCACAACAAAACGGCTACCAGATATGTGAACGATCCGGTCAGATCGAAAAATCTTTCACTATGGGTCGCCCAAGCGAACAAGAACACCGCCCACTGAATGAAAAAAATCACCATGCTCACCCACGCAAACACCGGTAGGCCAAACCTCTCAACACTTCCTTCACTGCCAGCCAAGGTCACCACTACCCCAAGAACAAGCACTACGAAGATCGAAACGATTGCTGTCCGAGTCGCCATTTATGAACCTCTTGATTTACCTCGGGATCGGACCGGTCGCCTAGGCGCCCGGAGTCTGGTTGACCGTTGAACTAGCACCGCCAGCTCACGATGGGTCTACTGATGATGCCTAGTTGAGATCGCGGAGAATAGATTTGGCCGATCGGCTCGACCACCTGAGCAAACTACTGAGTGAACGGACGGAAGCCATATGCGCAGAGTTGCCGTAACCGGAGCCTCGGGACTGATTGGAGGTTCGCTGACGAAGTTCCTTGAACAGCGCGGCGACCTTGTCATACCTGTAGGGAGGAAACCACCAGACCACGGGGTCCGATGGAATCCCGACTCCGGCCAAATTGACGAGCACGGACTCAGAGATGTGGACGCAGTGGTACATCTAGCGGGCGAGCGGATAGACGGCCGATGGACCACAGCCAAGAAGGCAAGGATTATGGACAGTCGGGTCAAGGGCACCGAGTTGCTGGCAGACGCTCTCACCGCGCTTGACCAGAGGCCTGAAGTTGTTATTTCTGCCTCGGCTATCGGCATCTATGGAAGCCGCGGCGATGAGGAACTATTCGAGGAGTCGGAACCGGGCACGGGCTTTCTAGCCGAAGTGTGCCGACGGTGGGAGGAAGCCGCAGCTCCGATATCCACTTCGGACACGCGTCTTGTCTTACTTCGTACCGGAATTGTCTGCACTCGCCAAGGAGGAGCGTTTGCGCGCATGCTCGCCCTTACTCGCATGGGTCTTGGTGGACGACTAGGCAGCGGTGAACAGTGGTGGTCATGGATCACGCTTCAGGATCAGGTTCGAGCCATAGCCCACCTGCTTGACTCGCCCCTGGGGGGCGCCGTGAATCTCGTGGCTCCCGGGTGCTGCCGAAACGCGGAGTTCACCCAAACCCTCGCCCGAGCCACCCGTCGCCCGGCTGCAATTCCGGCACCAGCCGCGGCACTGCGCATCGCCCTAGGCCAGATGGCTGATGACCTGCTGCTCGCCAGCACCCGGGTGCGACCGGCCAGATTGAAGGACTCAGGTTTTGAGTTTGCTGCCCCCGATCTTGCTTCTGCTATCCGAGGGATCCTGAAGGGGTGACCTCGTGTCACAAACCCCTGCCAGCACCTAATGGCTCCGACTTCGAAAGAACCGGACCTGGTCTAGTCGGCCGCGTCCGTAATCACCAGATATAAATCCTCCATTGTGCTGAACATCTCTCGGCATTCGACGTCGAGAAGTTGGATGCGCTTCGGCCTAGAAAGTTCCACTGAACACCGACTCGGCTGCCGGATTGAGCTCAGCCAGATCGGACGCCGCTCGCCCGCTAGAGACCTCAGCCATCCCGTCGACGGCGCCGCCAGAGCATCAGTACTGCAACGAGGGCAGCGACTGCAGCCAACAAACCAAGCCGGTGAAGGAGGTCCGCGCGCTCATCAGTCATTTCGATGGGTGGTGCCTCAAAGGGCTGCAGGCCGCTATCGGACCCTTCACTGGCAGTCCGACCGCTATCGGTGGGCATCTCTTCTGCCGGATCGCCCCCGCCGATCGAATTGCCGGACAAGACATCTGCTTTACCAACCTCAGCGTCAAGCAAGCCGTCAACCGGGATGTCAGTGGGCAGCGAGGGTCGTGGTCGTCGGGATTGTGGGTCGTAGCCAGCCATCAGGCGCTCCTGTCATGCGAAATGTTGGTCTCAGCCACCGAAGGAAGTATCCGGTCCAGAAGAGCGTCGAATTCGGCAGATGCCTCGGCCACTCCTGGCCGGCGACCTAGGCCGTGGATGGGCAGCGACTGGGCGGCAGCCTCAGATACAGCCGCCCGAAGATGGACAGGCGGCAGGCAACGATCCGGATACGCGGCGCGGAGTTGTTGGTCCCAGTACCGGCCGTCACGGGTCCGACCCAGACGATTGACGGCGATTCCCATCTCCTCTGGAAGTCCATTAGAGCGACGCATTCGGATCCGTTCAATGGTTTGAATCATGCGACCTACCCCGTCGACTGCCCAGGCTCCGGGCTCCGTCACCAGTAAGACCGAGTCAGCGGCGAACAAAGCGTTGACAGTCAACAGTCCCAGCGACGGCGGGCAATCGATAAGGACCAACGGCAAATCAGCTTCCTGGACGCTTCCCTCATTTGTGATCATCCCACCACGCATCGCCATTGCCAACCGGTCCTGGGCCCCAAGCGGGTCGGTCGCGAGTTGCGGTTCGCGAACAGCGAGGCTTGGCGAGGAGGCTGCCAACCGAGGTGGTGGTCCGACGTCAACAGGCCAAGCACTGTCTTCTACGATGGCGGCCAACCCTCCGGGACTCTCAACGGCTAGTACCTCGTCGACGCCTGGACCCGGCTCGAACACGCCAAGGCCGGTAGTGGCGTTGCCTTGCGGATCCAAGTCGACTACCAAAACCTGAGTTCCCCGCGCCGAAGCCGCTGAGGCAAGACCGAGGACTACCGTGGTCTTTCCCACCCCGCCCTTCTGGTTCACAACGGCCACCGCAACCATATGGGCAACCTAACCCACCGTCCGCCTTCACCCGGGGTGCGATTCTGATCTCCAGTAGTCCACCGATACCGTAGATCGGTGCCAGAGCTTCCCGAGGTCGAAACGGTCCGCTGCCAACTCGAACCAATGGTCGTCGGTTCCACCATCATCAGCGGACGAGCCCATCCCTCTCCAAAATTCGCCGAAGCCAGTGACGCCACCGGCTATCGAATCCGCTGCCTTGAGAGGCGGGGCAAGTATCTGCTCTTCGCCCTGACCAACTCCGTCGACGACAAAGGTGGGTACTCTGAACGACAACTCGTAGTCCATCTCGGAATGACTGGCGCACTCTACGTAAACGACTCTCTTCCCGATGATCCCTATCAGCGTGCCTCGTGGACACTCGCTGATGGCCGCCACCTCTGGTTCCGGGATGTCCGACGGTTCGGCCGCATAGCCGTCGTCCCGGCTAATGACTACCGGTCTCTACCAACCCTGCATCGACTGGGACCGGAACCCTTTGACCCTGCCCTTGATGCCGCAGTGTTCCACAGCTCGTTGACCAAGAGTCGCAGGCGGATCAAGACCCAGCTCCTGTCGCAGCGACCCATCGCTGGTATCGGCAATATTTACGCCGACGAGGCACTCTGGCGGGCCCGTATCCACCCCGGAACTCGGCGGGTCGGACTCGAACGAGCCGACCGCCTCCTGGAACACCTCCGCGAAGTGCTGTCCGAGTCGCTGCAACACGGCGGAACCACGCTTAGGGACTACCGGAAACCGGACGGAGATACGGGCCGCAACCAGAAACGGCTGGACTGCTACGGACGAGGAGGACTGCCCTGTCGACGCTGTGGGTCACAGTTAGTGGTTCAGATCTTTGATCAGCGAACCACCACAAGGTGCGTCATATGCCAAAGGCGCTGACTGAATACAGTCAGCGCCTAGAACCACCTCGGAGCCTCAACTGGAGAGAAGCGAGGGTGCCCCGTCCACCAGAGTGACGAACCCTACGATTAGCAATGTGCTCTGCCCACGCGCCCGACGCCCAATCGTCGCGACGGTAGCCATCGGAGTAGTCGGATTATTGGCGGCAGGCGTCTTTCCGGCCCAGGCTGGTCCCTACGACGGGGAGATCTCCTCTATCCGCTCAGAAATCTCCGAACGGCGGTCAATCATCGCCAACGGGCACGCCAAGATCACCGAACTGGAAGACCGCCTCGTCGAACTGGATCGCCAAATCAGCGAGGCCGACGGTCGCATCGGCATAGAGGACTACGAACTCGACCTCCTTCCAATCCGAATCGAACTAGTAGCCGATCGCTTCATAGAGGTCCTAGCTTCCCGAGAGGCACCGGCTGCGCTGCGACAAACTATGGCGGTCGACGCGTACGTTCGTAACGACGAGCGGATCAACGACGTCCTGACCCAATCGGCCCAACTAGTTGAAGGCGGCCTTGACAACGTTCGCGATCGCATGCTGTATGACTCCGTGATTGAGGAGGCTCAACGCCGTATTGATCTGGTCCGCGCAGAGCTCCGACTCACTGCAGAATCAGTGGTGGGCCTGCGCGCACTCGTCGAAGACGCTGGCAAGCGCCGGGAGGCCGAGCTGGCGTCGAGAGCCGAAATCGAGGAGTCCAAGCCGGCAGTTCGAGCCGAGATCAGCGAGGTTCGCAGCCTAATTGCCGTCGCCGAGGCTGAAATAGTCGAATTCGAAGCTGAGATCCTGCGCTACGAGCAGATGGCCATCACTCGGAAGTGGACCGGAGCACAGGGAGAGGACGTCGCCCGACCGGCCCTCGCCATCAAGATCGACAACGTCACCCGAGCCCATCCGCAGTCTGGCGTTAACCAAGCCGACGTTGTCTACGAGGAACTCGTCGAAGGCGGCGTCACCCGCCTGGTGGCTGTCTTCCAGTCCTCCTCAGCCGAGACTGTCGGTCCTGTCCGCTCTGCTCGAACCTCAGATCCGCCACTCCTGGCCGGCTTTGACCGTCCCCTGTTCGCCTACTCAGGAGCCAACTGGGGGACACGGAACGTCCTCCGACAATCGCCTCTAACAGACGCCGGCTACAACACCCACGAAGACGACTACTGGCGGGACCAGTCGCGACGCGCTCCACACAACCTGTACACCGGCACTGACCGATTGTGGGCACACCACCAGGACCGCACCGACGTGCCACCGGCGCCATTCATCTACCTTTATCCCGGTCAGGTTCTCCACTCAGCAGCGGAAGCGATCACAGGCGTCTCGATCGACTTCGGCCTTACCGAGGTGGACTACGACTGGGATGGCGCAGGCTGGATACGAACCCACAATGGAACGGCTCATTTCGACAGCGACGGGGTACGCATCTCACCGACCAACGTGGTGGTGCAGTTCATCACCTACGGCTGGTCGGCAGCCGATCTGCGGTCGCCAGAGGCGATAACCGAGGGATCGGGTGAGGCTTGGGTATTCACTGACGGTCATGTGATACGCGGCCATTGGCATCGACCCGACTCGGCGCTGCCAGCGACGTTCATCGCCGATGGCGAAGCCATCCATCTGTCACCAGGCAACACCTGGGTCGCCTTAGCCAAGAACGGCACTGCTGAAATCAGAAACTGAGCGAAACTCTGCCTGTCAGGCAGGCGTCGCCACAGAAAAAGCCTCGGCCGGAATGGTGCCGTCGGAGGCCACGGTGAGTAGCTCCACCCCGTCCTTAGTAACCAACACTGTGTGTTCAAACTGGGCGGTTCGGCGACCGTCAAGAGTGACCGCTGTCCAGTTGTCATTCCACATACCACAAGCCGGATCGCCGAGGGTGAGCATGGGTTCGACAGTGAACGTCATCCCTGCCTCGAGAATCGTCGACGCACGCGGATCGTAGTAATGCGGTATCTGGAGGCTGCTGTGGAACTCAGTGCCGATTCCGTGGCCGATGAACTCGCGGACTACGCCGAGTCCATGACGCCGAGCATGCCGCTCGATGGATCGGCCGATGGCGTGAACTGGCTGGCCGGGGGCAACGGCAGTTATCCCCTCGCACATAGCCACCCATGTCTCCACCACCAGACGGCGATCCTCGTCGGCAATCTCCCCGACTGCGAAAGTTACCGAAGTGTCTCCATGGACGCCATCTAGGTAAATAGTGACATCCACGTTGATGATGTCACCGTCGGCCAGCGGTCGGCTGTCCGGAATGCCGTGGCAGATCACCTCGTTGACCGAGGTGCACACTGATTTTGGATAGCCGCGGTAATTCAGAGGACTCGGATATCCGCCCCGGGCGATAGTGGCCTCATGCACGAGCTCATCTATGTGGTCAGTGGTAACGCCCGGGCACACCTCCGGCCCTACCTCAAGGAGAATCTCAGCGGCCGCCGCTCCGGCACGGCGCATCCGCTCCACCTCATCAGGGGTCCTCACCAATGGCGACGTCGAAGGACCCGGGTCACCGGTCTCGGCATATGGTGGACGTCCGATTCTGGCTGGCACTGTTCGCCTTGAGCTCTGCAGGCCCGGCCGAACCGGAGGTTCGGACCGTTGGGCGAGTGGTTCGCGGCGACGCTTTCGCTTGGTCACGTCGGGAATGCTACCTGTGGTCCCCTGACCCGACAGGCTGACAAAAGTGATACCAGCACCCCACTAGCGGAACAATCCTTCAACGCAAAAAGCGACTGACGCTGTCGACAACGCAGGCCGGTCGATCCGACCCCTCGACCTCCACAGTCAGACGGATGACTGTCTGAATTCCGCCCGCCACCTCGTCAACCGAAACCAACTCCCCACCCGCACGGATTCTCGAGCCCACCAAAACGGGCGACGGAAACCGGACCTTCTCAGTTCCATAGTTGATACCCATTGAGATTCCCTCGACCCGCACAATCTCGGGTAGGAACTGGTTGGTCATCGACAAGGTCAGGTATCCGTGGGCAATCGTGGCACCGAACGGTCCAGTCGCAGCCCGCTCGGAGTCCACATGGATCCACTGGTGGTCGCCAGTGGCTTCGGCAAACTGGTTGATCCGGGTCTGATCGACCTCTACCCACTCACTATGGCCAAGGTGGTTTCCGACCGCTGCAGCGAGGTCATCCGGACTGTCAAAGACGGTGGTCATGGACGTCGACACTACGCTCGGTCATCCCGTCACGCCGATCCGGGACTCGGCGGCCTCACCCGACTGAAAAGGAACCACGATGGCAGCATCTGGAGGAACGAAGGCTGTCTTGGCCGCCTTGATCGCCAATAGCGGCATCGCCGTGGCCAAGTTCGTCGGCTTCACCATCACTCGGTCGTCGGCCATGCTCGCCGAGGCGATCCATTCGGTGGCCGACGCGTCCAACCAGGCGCTTTTGCTCCTCGGTGGAAGAAGAGCCCGGCGCGACCCCACCCCAGATCACCCTTTTGGGCACGGCCGGGAGCGCTACTTCTGGTCTTTCGTAGTTGCTCTGGTGCTCTTCTTTGTCGGTGCGGCGTTCGCCATCTATGAGGGCATCGAAAAGGTCCGCCACCCGCACGAGATCGATGGAGCAGGCGTCGCGGCCGTCATTCTGGTAGCAGGAATCCTGCTGGAGTCGTGGTCTCTGCGCACCGCAGTGGTCGAAGCTCGCCCCTACCGCGGTAACCAGTCGTGGTGGCAGTTTGTCCTGCGTTCACGCAACCCTGAACTTCCGGTAGTGCTGTTGGAAGACGTCGGAGCAATGGCCGGACTGGTGCTCGCTCTGGCCGCTATTGGTCTAGCCGAGGTAACCGGCGAGCCCAGATGGGACGGCGTAGGCACCATTTCCATCGGCCTACTACTCGGATCTATAGCCATCGTATTGGCACGTGAAATGCACAGCCTGCTAATCGGTGAGTCGGCCGACGAAGCCAACCTCGTAGCTATCTCCTCGGCCGTTAGTTCAGCTAGCGGAGTCCTCGAGTTAGTCCACCTCCGCACCCAACACCTCGGACCGGAACAGATCTTGGTCGGCGCCCGGGTAATCGTCGACCCTGCCCTAGACACCGCCGGCGTGGCGGCCACTATCGATAATGTTGAGCGCCTCGTGAAGACTGCCGTGCCCAGCGCTCACCCCATTTACGTGGAGGTCGCCTCGGGCCACGACAGGACTTCTTGATGTTGCGCCCGATCATTATCAGGATCCGCTGCCGATAAGCATGGGTTAGGTGCGTCTGTCCGGCCACCATGATGTAACGGCGTTCACCGGTACCTATTTGCACATCGGCAACCGCCTGATGGGATACAGAACCCTCGAAGCTAACTCTCAACCAAAATCCGAAGACCAATGAAAACTCGCAGACGCCCAATTTTTGGTACCTCGAGACGCCGAGGGTTTTCGTTTGGCGGGCTGGTACTCCTTGGTTTAGCCCTAGCCTGGCTGACCTTTGACCACCAGCTGGGCAGTCGGCGGATCAAGCGAGCCCTCGCTGCCAAACAACGACAACGCATCCGGAACATGCACCGGGCCTACCCAATCCAAGCTGGAGAGACAGTGTTCATTGGTGACAGCATCACCTTCGACGCTGACTGGGCGGCCGCCTTTGAAAAACTACGGATACGAAACCGAGGAATTGGCTGGGACACCACAGAAGACCTGCTTGAACGCCTCGACGACTCTCTAGACGGCCCACCACAGACCGTCGTCATGATGATTGGCACCAACGACCTGACCCTTGGCATCCCGCACGCCGGGACCATTCGGAATGCATCACTTATCCTCAACCGGATAATCGAGGCTGCGCCAGACGCCAAGGTTGTCATCCAATCGGTACTGCCACGCACAGACCGCTACAACCCACTCGTCACTCCCTTGAATAGTGCTTTAGCCCGAATCTGTGGCGAAAGGGGCCTAGCTTTCGTTGATCACACCGAAAGCCTCTCCGGAACCGACGGCCATCTGGATCCCAACTGCTACATCGACGGGATCCACCCCAACGATGAGGGTTACCGTCGGCTCGTAGACGGCCTGCGGCCACACCTCGAAGTTCCGCACGGGCCGTAGCGTTAACGGGATGAACCTGTTTCAGGGAGACAGCAGAACTCTGCCGACGCCGGCTCAGGACCGGCAATAGCCACCATGGGAGTGCCGACGGCTCTCATAATCGGGGGCACTGGCCCAACCGGTCCTTCGATCGTGCACGGACTAGCGAGCCGAGGTCACCGGGTCACTGTTTTTCACACTGGCCGCCACGAGCTCGACGAGGTTGCCCATGTAGAGCATCTCCACGGCGATCCCTTCTCGTCAGAAGGTGTTGCTGCTGCGCTCGGGAACCAAACATTCGATGTGGTGGTCGTCTGCTATGGGCGCCTCCGTTCTATCGCCGAACACCTGGCTGGCCGTTGTGGACGGTTCGTGTCGGTAGGCGGTGCACCCGCCTACCGCGGCTACTTCGATCCGACCCGCTTCGAACCAGCCGGTCTTCCGGTTCCTACTGGCTTGGACGCACCGTTATCCAACGAGGACGACGATGGAAAGAGCTATCGAGTAGCCCGATCTGAGCAGATTCTTTTTGATTATCAGCCAGAGGCCATCCACCTCCGGTACCCGTTCGTCTACGGACCCCGACAGATCGCCCCGTTGGAGTGGAGCATCGTCCGTCGAGTCCTCGATCGTCGTGAGTCAATAATCGTCCCCGAGGGCGGCCTGATGGCCGAGACTCGCTCGTACAGCGAAAATGCCGCCCACACAGTGTTACTGGCCGTCGATACGCCATCGGTGGCTGGAAGATCGTTCAATGTCGGCGATGAGGAAGCCCTGACGACCAGCCAAAGAATCAAGTTGGTGTGCGCCGCACTGGGCCACGAGATGGAGATTGTCGGCATGCCTTCGCATCTGGCGCTTCCCGCTCGCCCGTTCATGATGCAAGAGGAACCAGGTCACCGGGTCCTCGATCTGTCGGCCACTCGCGATCTTCTCGGCTATCGAGACCTGGTCCCGGCACGCACCGCGGTGGGCATTGCCGCTCGCTGGCTCGCCGAGAACCCGCTGGAGCCGGAGAGTCGGGACGAGGCGGTGCTGGAAGACCCGTTTGATTACGACCGCGAGGACCGACTACTCGATTGGTGGCATGCGGCAACCTGTGATCCACCCGACCTCCACTACCCGGTCGATCCAGGGTACGGCTCCTATTTCAGTGGCCCCGGAACCAGTCGTCGCCGCTCTGAGGAAAGGATCTAGTCGGAGCTCTGCCTGGTCAGTCCCTTGTGGGCGAACGGGTCGTCATCCAAGCGCCGAATAAAAGGACAACCAAACCACCGATTTCAAGGCCTCCTAGACGCTCGCCGAGCAACGCCACCCCCAGTACGGCTGCCACTACGGGGATCAAGTAAGTGACCGCTGACATGCGAACCGGACCAATCCGCCCAACAAGGGTTGCCGCGGCGACATAAGCCACCCCGGTTCCGCCAAAACCCACCGCCAGGTTGGCCCAGACCGCCGACCAAGCGAAGTTCGAGTCGACCAGACCAACGACTCCCCAGGGCGTGGTAGCCACCGTGGCCACAGCGAGGACTCGAAGCAGAACTGCTGTCGATCCGTACCGGCGCTGGAGCGGGCCAGCGATATTGACCGACAGGCCGTAGCAAACAATCGCGGCAACCACCAGAAGGACGCCCAGCGCGGCGGTGTCTTCCACCGACGCGGACGGCAACCCCACCATGACGATGCCGAGGATCCCAATCACCACTCCAGCAACCTGAACCCGATGGGTGGACACCCCAAAAAAAAGCGAACCTACAGCCAGAGTCGCTACCGGCATCGCGCTATTCAACATCCCAGCAATCGATGAATCGATCCAAGTCTGGGCGAGTGGGAAGAGGCTCAGCGGTATGGCCATCCAGAGCAGGCCCAACAAGCCGAGTACAGGACGGTCGGCCCGGTCTACGGGACGGCGGGCCGACGGCAAGCAGACAAGGAAGCAAAGCCCGAGTGCCGGACGCAGCCAGGCCACTAGACCAGGATGCTCAGCCCGGAGCGCCACGTCCATAAACAGGAAGGAAGAGCCCCAGACGCCACCGGCCGTAGCCAATAGCAGCCAGTCGAAGGGAGTCATCGGCGACCGACCGAAATCCGTCATCCCCTCAGCGCCCGTTGACGCCGGCTCGGTTGACCGAGCGGGCGGCGTGGTCATCGGCGCACGCTACCGGCGCCACACCTAACTCGAATCCCGCTGGACGGACGTGTCCTGACAGTTTCAATCCTGTCAACTGGGTAGAGCGGTCACCCCGGAAACGTGGGGACCGCCCGTTTTTTGGGCTATCGGGGACAGCCAAAGGGCCCGCTCTGTCGAATCTGCCGATAATCACCCCAATCTGGCAATCGACACGAGAGACATTTCCTAAAGGACATCTAACAGAGCCTGAGAACAACTATTGGCCGTTCGTTGGCTCTATACGGGGCAGAGGACTAGAAGCCGAACTGAAATGCTCAGTTTTCTGGTGGAAATAGCACCCGGATAAGGAAAACGGTCGCGGCAACACCCAAAAACTGCATCAGAATGAACGTCGGGGCATCGGCTGGTTTAATCCCGGCAAATGTGTCGCTGAACATCCGACCGATGGTGACCGCCGGATTGGCAAAACTGGTCGACGAGGTGAAGTAGTAGGCGCCGCCAATGTACGCCCCAATCACATAGGGCAGGTGGGTATTCCGTCGAGTCCGGATCAAGGCGAATACGACAAGTAGTAGTCCCGTGGTTGCCACGACCTCAGCCAGCCAGAGACCCCCGCCAGAACGCTCCCTCGTAGACCAGGTCACGACGTCCAGGTCAAACATGACATTGGCCAAAACGGTGCCGGCAATAGCTCCGGCCACCTGTGCAGCAATCATGCCCGGGACCTCTCGGCCCCGACGGTGGCCAAGAAGCCAAGCCCCTACGGTGACTGCGGGGTTGAAGTCAGCCGAGAGGGTTCCAAAGATCGAGATGGCTGCCACCAAGACACCAGCCGTAGCCGCCGCGTTCTGCAAGAGCTGCAGCCCGACGTCAGTCGGGCTGAGTCGAACCGCCATGATCCCAGAACCGATTACACCCACCAGCAAAAGGAGGGTGCCAAGGAACTCGGCCAGCAGGACGCGACGAAGGGCGGACACGTTGTTTCGCCGAATCGGATTAGGTACCGGTGTGGAGTAGTCCGTAGACCAACGAGTCCACCAAGGCCTGCCAGGAAGCCTCGATGATGTTCTCCGATACTCCGATGGTCGTCCAAGTCTGCTCGCCGTTGGTGGTGTCGATCAGAACCCGGGTAACGGCGCCGGTTCCCTGACGGGTCTCAAGCACCCGGACTTTGAAGTCGGTTAGGTGCAAGCGCTCCAACTGCGGGTAGCGAGCGTCGAGAGCCTTTCGCAGAGCGGCATCGAGAGCGTTGACTGGGCCGTTGCCCTCACCGGTGGTGACCACCCGTGCGCCGGCCACATGCACCTTGACTGTGGCCTCGGTCTCGACGTCGACAGCAACTTCGTTCCACGCCCTACTTCCGCTTCCCGATCGATGGCCGACGTTGACCGAGAATGACTCCAACTCGAAGAAGTCCTGAACCCAACCAGAGGCCGCCCGCATGAGTAGTTCGAGAGACGCGTCGGCCGCTTCGAAGTGGTAACCGGCATATTCCAACTGTTTCAGGGTTTCGACCACGTCGCTTAGAACCTGACCGTCCAACTCCAATCCCAGTTGCTCGGCCTTCAGCTCGATGGTGGAGCGGCCCGACATTTCCGAGACCAGAAATCGGGTTCCGTTACCGACCAACTCCGGGTCGACGTGCTCGTAGGCATCGCGTCGGCGGGCAATGGCGCTTGTGTGGAGCCCGGCCTTGTGGGCGAAGGCCGTCGATCCAACATACGGCTGCTGCGGGTCAGCGGAGAAGTTAACCAATTCAGCTATGTGGTGAGCCACAGGGGTGAGTTCTGCCAACCGGCCTTCCGAGATGGTCTCGATGCCCATCTTCAGAGTCAGATTGGCGATGATCGGCACCAAGTCGCAGTTTCCGACCCTCTCGCCGTAGCCGTTGATAGTGCCTTGGACCTGCGTGGCTCCAGCGGTCACACCGGCCAGGGCGTTAGCCACCCCGCAGCCTGTGTCGTTATGCAGATGCACACCTACTGGGCAATCCACAAATGAGACCACTTCGCGGACCGTTGATTCGACCTGGCCGGGCAGCGAACCGCCGTTGGTGTCACACAACACCAGACAGTCGGCGCCAGCTGCTGCTGCCCCTTGCAGTACGTGCAATGAGAACTCAGGATCGTCGCGATAGCCATCAAAGAAGTGTTCAGCATCAAAGAAGACAGTTCGGCCCTCAGCCTTCAGGTAGCGAACCGAGTCGGACACCATGGCTACGCCCTCCTCAAGAGTGGTCCGAAGTGCCTCAGTCACGTGATACGCCGATGCCTTGCCGACGATGCAAACCATGTCGGTTCCTGCCTCAAGCAGGTTGGCCAGCGTGGGATCGGCGGACGCGTCACCTCCGACCCGACGTGTCGAACCGAAGGCGACCAGTTTCGATCTCTGCAAGTCCAGTTCGACCTTCGCCCGCTCAAAGAACTCGACGTCCTTCGGATTGGCGCCCGGCCAACCGCCCTCGATGTAGTGCACACCCAGTCGGTCGAGTTGCTCGGCAATCCTCAACTTGTCGTCGACGGTGAGTGAGATGCCCTCCAATTGGGCGCCATCACGCAGCGTGGTGTCATAGATCTCCACTGCCTTGGGCATTGGAGGCCTATCAGTCGACATGTTCGTTCCAGTCTGCATATTCGGGACGCTCGCCGCGAACAGCCGCAAAGAAGACCTCTTGGATCTGACGAGTGACAGGACCGGGGTCGCCGATGACCCGGTCATCCACTGAACGAATCGGCACCACCTCTGCTGCCGTCCCCGAAAGGAAGGCCTCGTCAGCCGTGTAGAGGTCGCTGCGCAGGATGTTGCCCTGTTCGTAGGAAATACCTAAGTCACCGGCAATACGGCGAACAGCATCCTGAGTGATCCCCTCAAGCGCACCTGCACTGGTCGGAGGGGTGACAACTGTCCCCTCCCGGACCACAAACAGATTTTCGCCCGTGCACTCTGAGACGTATCCCTGCGGTGACAGAAGAATCGCCTCGTCATAACCCGACTTGACGGCCTGCACCTTTGCCATCTGCGAGTTGATGTAGTGCCCGCACCCCTTAGCTGCCGGCGGCATCGCGTTCGGGTCGTGGCGCTGCCAAGACGAGATCATCATGTCGACACCTTTGGCCAGACCTTCTTCACCGAGATAGGTGCCCCATGGCCAGGTGGCGATGGAGACGTCCACGGTGCACGCCAGGGGATTGAGGCCCATCTCGCCGTAGCCAAGGTAGACAAGTGGACGGATATAGCACGAACGGTGGCCATTAGCCCGCACAGTCTCGAGGGTGGCCGCTACCAGATCGTCGACGGTATAAGGAATCTCGAGAAAGAGAATCTTGGCCGACCGGAATAGGCGCTCGATGTGTTCCCGAAGGCGGAATACGGCAGGGCCGCGCTCTGTCTCATAGGCGCGGATGCCCTCGAAAACGCCGTTTCCGTAATGAAGGGTGTGGGTAAGCACGTGGACCTTGGCATCGTCCCAGTCCACCAGTTCGCCGTTCATCCATATCTTGGACGACTTCTCGATCGGCATCTCAATTCCTCGCTATTTCTCTCGAACTTGCCAGTTGATTTTTCGTTCGGACATGTCGACAGGTGGGAGCAGTCCTCAGGCAGACCCCTAGGTCAGGCGACCAATTGGGCAACGGCGTCACCAATTGCCACCGTCCCCTTGACGTCGGTCACCGGGTCGGCACAGGCCCTCTCAATTCGCTGTGCTGCGGCAGACTCTCCAAGGAAGTCCAGCATCATGGCGCCGGACAGGATGGCCGCCTTAGGGTTGGCGACGCCCTGTCCAGCGATGTCGGGCGCCGAACCATGGACCGGCTCAAACATCGATGGTCCGGTGCGATCGGGGTTGAGGTTGGCCGACGAGGCCAAGCCAATCCCCCCCGACACGGCACCACCTAGGTCGGTGAGGATGTCGCCGAATAGATTGTCAGTGACAATGACGTCGTATTGCTCGGGTGACTGCACGAAGTAGATACAGGCTGCGTCGACGTGGTTGTAGGACGTCTCAACCTCCGGGTATTCAGCGGAAACCTCATCGAACGTTCGCTCCCAAAGGTCTCCTGAGAAGGTCAGCACGTTGGTCTTGTGAACCAGTGTGAGGTGGCGACGTCGTTGCATAGCCAGATCAAACGAGTAGCGGATGGCCCGCTCAACGCCATATCTAGTATTGACGGAACCTTGAGTGGCAACCTCATGCGGCGTGCCATTCCTTAGAAAGCCGCCCTCGCCCGCGTATGTGCCCTCCGTGTTCTCTCGCACCACCGCGAAATCAATGCTGGCAGATGGATAGACGAATGGGCGCAGATTGACGTAGAGGTCGAGGGCAAAGCGCATCTTCAGAAGTAAACCCCGCTCGATCAGACCCGGCGGTACCTCGGGCGCACCCACCGCTCCTAGGTAAAGGGCGTCCAGTTCCCGCCACTCGTCCAGCACTGAGTCGGGAAGAACTGTGCCATCCCGTCCGTAGCGGCCTCCTCCGAGGTCATAATCGACCGTATCGAGATCCACGCCGGCACTCTTGATGACCTTCAAGCCTTCAGCAATGACCTCCGGGCCGATGCCATCGCCCCCGATGATGCCGATGCGATGCGCCATGATTGGGCTCCTGCGATTGGGAAAGGCGGTCGGAAATGAAAAAACCGCCCACCGAGGTGGACGGTCGGGCGCACACCGGGTCGATGTGCGCTAGCGAATAATGATCACCCGGTACTGATAGTTCACAAAGACGAGTCTAACGCGTGCCGATCGCAGCCGGTCAAACGGTTACCCGTCCAATATCGCAACCGTCCGGAGACGCCAAGTCGCTGACTACCCTCTGGGGATGCCCGAGGCACAGCAACTTTCCCAGGAGGCCTATGACCGGCTCGCCGCCGAGTTTGAAGACCTCACTACTCGTGGTCGGATCGAAATCGCTAGGAAGATCGAGGCTGCCCGCGAACTTGGCGATCTCTCGGAGAACGGCGACTACCACGCTGCGAAGGAGGAGCAGGGAAAGATGGAAGGACGGATTCTCCACCTTGGGAGCATCCTTGAGAAGGCTGAGATCGTTGCGGTGCCGGATGGCGATCCCAACGTGGTGGCGACCGGCATGGTGGTATCGGTGATCTATGAGGGCGATGACGAACCAGAGCGGATGTTGGTTGGCTCGATCGAGGAGCACCGCGATGATGTTCTTGTGGTTTCCCCCGGTTCCCCGCTCGGCGAAGCACTGCTTGGTACTTCGGTAGGCGACTCCGTGTCGTTCGAGGCGCCAGGAGGAACTCTGGCTGCCAAGGTCGTAGCCATCGAGCGATGACTGTGGAACCCAACCTCCTAGCGGGTCGGGTACCACAGTTCGATGGACCGCCCCGTCGCACCATCGAACTCCCGGGGCTTGGTCCGCTCGAGGTCCGTGATTCCGGAACCGACGGAAACCTGCCCCCCGTTCTACTCCTCCACGGATGGACCGCTAGCGCAGACCTGAACTGGTGCACGGCCTACGGACCTCTGACCAAACGACACCGGGTTGTGACCTGGGACCAGCGGGGCCATGGGCAGCGAGGCCTTCGAACCGGTCGGGACGCAGGAATCGACGACCTTGCCGATGACGCTGCTGCCGTGGCAACTGCACTCAACATCGAAAGCGCCGTGGTAGTTGGGTATTCGATGGGCGGTGCGGTAGCCCAAGCTTTGTGGCGAAGGCACCCCTCAGTAGTCGACGGACTGGTTTTGTGCGCCACGGCCGCGGCCTTTGCAGTTACCGCTGACGACCGGAGGGACTTTCGCTCAATTGAGCAAGGGATCCGACCGGCCCGTCTCATGGAGGCTGTCGGCGCTAGTAGCGCAGCCTGGCGATTGGCTCGGTGGTTTGGCGACCGACGGGCTGGATCGGCTTCCGGCCTGTCCAATCCCGATCTCGACCGGTGGGCCTGGCGAGAGATTCGAGCTGGGATCCTTTCCAGCGTTCTCTCTACTGGAGTCGACCTAGGTCGTTTCGATGGCCGGGAACTGTTGCAATCGGTTGACGTACCCCACGCTGTTGTGGCCTGTCTGTTTGACGACGTCGTACACACCGACCGTCAGATCGCTCTGGCCGAACAACTTCCAGCAGCCACCTTGCACGAGGTACACGCCGATCATGCCGCCTGTCTGGCCCGACCCGACCTCTTCGTTCCAGCCCTAACGTCCGCCTTAGCCGAAGTCACCCAACTCAACTGAGCTGAATCAGTCGGTCCACCTTTGACAGGCCTCTCCGGCCCACATCAGAAGCACTCGCCCCGAATCGGAGATGCGATGCACTGCTCCGCGAATGCCGTCACCAAGCACAGGCTCGCTATCAAACCGGCCGGCCGGATCGCGCTCATCTGGTTGGTCCAGCGACACCGCCGGATGGGCTGCGCGCAGGTCGGCAACCGTCGAGCCAATGCCGATGCGTTCCAGAGTCCATAGAGAAGTCTCGGTTGAATCGCGCCCAGACAAGTGCCACTGGGCAAGTTGACCTTCAGCCTCCGGTCCATCGCGAACCAACACGACCTCAAGGCCGCTCCAGAACAGGCGCCTGACCTCTGCCGACTCACACGCTGCGTCAGCCCCCCATCCGCTATCACCCACAGCTTCACCCATTGCCCTTGATAAGTCGTCGACCACTCCCCCAGCAGCGTCACCAAACGCAACAAGGACCTCTTCGGCCGACGCTGCATCGATCGTAAGCCCCACCCCCGAAAGGGTGACTCGGC
Organism: Candidatus Neomicrothrix sp. UBA2974; assembly: GCA_002348705.1. Classification (GTDB taxonomy): domain Bacteria; phylum Actinomycetota; class Acidimicrobiia; order Acidimicrobiales; family MedAcidi-G1; genus UBA9410. The sequence goes on along the minus strand of DEAU01000012.1, from coordinate 21,345 downwards.
CGAGACTTGGAACGACGGTCGTGGGAGAAACCACAGTCGACGAGCCGACGGTCGAAGTATCCGCCGACTCGTCGACAAGGCTTGAAACCTCCGAGTCCTCACTCGCTTCTAGATCTTCGTCGGCTTCCGACAATGAGGCATCAGGCGCTTCCTCGGTGGTATCGGAGAGGGTCTCTGTCGTGGAAACGGGGACAGTCGTCGTTGGTGGCGCTGTCGAAGGGACCGCCGTCGTAGACGGAATGACGGTCGTCGGTAGGGCGGTCGTCGGTGCAACGGTTGGCGACGGAACAGTCGTTGTCGGCAACGGAGTAGTTGTCGCGCTCGGAACCGGGCTGATGGGCTGCTCGTCGTTACCGAAAAGGAGCAGTGCGGCGAGGGTTCCTACTACCAAAACGGCCACGACGGCAAGAACCGGCGTAGGCAGGCCCCTCCGACGCCTAGTCGGAACTACTACTTCCTCGAATACGGTCCGGGGGCCAACGGCGACAACAGACGGGGCCGGTGGGAGCCGATCTGGCCCAACCGCTCCCGCACCCAGATCAGCCCTGGTCACAATCGGCTTTGGGTCAGTCGGCGCGTCGCCGCTGCGGTGCCAGAAAGTCCCTCCGAGAGCCGGCATCAGGTCGCCGGCCACACCGACTGGACCATGTGCAGCAAGGGCAGCCACCGCACGGGCCTCCGAGAGGATTACCGGACTGGGAACCTTGGCCCGCCTTGCCGCTTCGATCAGAATCGGGTCGACCGCCGAAGCGCCGTCTGGCCGGACCAGAATCAGATGGTCGGGAACTACGTCAAGCACCCCTAGACACCGGGCGTGTGCTTCGACCAGCAGTCTGACCAGAGCCCGCCCATCGGTCGGGTCAGGCGCCGGGACGTCGACAGCACTTTCGGTCAGAGCCAGCACGTCAATACGGTCGTCAACGGCTACGGCTGCGTGAGCCGACGTGACTCCAAGATGCAGGGAGAGTGCGGTCGCCATTTTCGGTAATTACGGCTCCGTCGGTCGGCGGTCTGGCCCGACCCTACGGTGCCTGAAGGCACAATCAGAGACATAAACATGAGACATTGACCATCGAAAGCGATCCATCAATGGAGTCGATAGACATTTTCAATGGCATCCTTAAACGTGATGGACCTTCGCCAGCTCAGCCACCTCATCGCTGTCTCCGAACACCACAGCTTCTCGGCGGCCGCCCGCGCTCTGCACACTGTGCAATCGAACGTGTCGACCCACGTGGCCAAGTTGGAGAAAGAACTTGGCGTTGCCCTAATCGACCGTCACAACATGCAGCCAACTGCGGAAGGTGCAGCCGTGCTAGAGCGCGCTCGGCGGATACGCACCGAGTTGCAAGCAATCACCAGCGACATCGAATCGATGCGCAACGAGATCTCCGGCGAAGTACGGATCGGCTGCATCGGCACGACAGGTCGATGGCTGGTCACCCCTCTCCTAAGCGAGCTTGACGAGCGATTCCCGCTCCTACGACCTGTTTTGGTCGACGCCACCACCGCCACACTTGTCCCGCGCGTGCTCAATGGCGACCTCGACATGGCGATAGTCAACAGCCCGGTTCTAGATGCAGGCATAAATTCCGAAGAGCTATTCGACGAGGAGCGGATCCTTGTAGTGCCCATCGACCACACCCTGGCCAGCGTCGAAAGCATCGACATCGCCACCTTGGCCGACTACAAGGTGATGCTCACCCCGGTGGGCACCACGTTCCGCGACGCTCTCGATCAGGAACTTGCCTCATCTGGCCGCCAACTCCAAGCAGCTGCCGAAGTTGACGGCCTAAGGCTGCTCGCCGCACTAGCTCATCAGGGATATGCCCCTGCCCTCCTCCCGGCGAGCGCAGTATCCGGTTACCCCGAAGGCGAATGGTCGATGGTTCACGTGAACGGCCTTAAACGCAGATCGGTGGGCCTAGTCAGCAACCGACGGACCAGTCCATCGATGCCGGTGCAAGCAGCCCGCGAAGTTCTCACTGATGTGATTCGCAAGATCGCCCCCCGGCAACCCGGAATCCATGTCACGCTAGACCGATGACCAAACCCACGGACCTAGCACCGGTGCCCAAAGATGCTTCGGTCAACGTTGGTGACGGGGTAGGGCTCCGAAGTCGGACCGGTGGATCAGTGGCATTTGGAGTGCGCGAGTTTGCTGGCAGACGCGTCGTGTTCGCCGAGGTCGGCGGCGAAAACCGGGGAGCACTGCGATCGGCGGATGGCGAAAACCTGGCTATCGCCGCCCGAACCGCCCGCGAGAAGAGAATTCCGCTGGTGTGCTTCATGGCCTCTAGCGGTGCTGCCATCGACGAGGGCGTGGGAGCGGTCCATGGCTGGGGCGCTGCGGCCCGGGAATTCGTCGCCTGTTCCGGACTCGTCCCAATTGTGTTCAGCGTGACCGGCCCCACCGTGTCCGGGCCTGCCCTGCTGCTCGGCCTAGCAGACCTGGTAGTCATGATCGACGAGACCTATGCCTTCGTTAGCGGCCCCCAGATGGTTCGCCAGTTCACCGGCGAGGAAATTTCGAACGAGGGTCTCGGAGGGACCTCTATGCACGGCGCCACCTCCGGAGTCGCCCATTTCATCGCAAGCAACCGCGAAGAAGCTGAGAACCTCATTGCCGAGTTACTTGGCTATCTGCCCGACCATGCTGACGTCGCCCCAACCGGATGGGCATGCGCCGATTCGGTCAACCGACCCACTCCCGAGGCCGGCGAGTTGATCCCTGACACCCCGACTGGCAGCTACGACGTCCGGGGTGTCTTGGCTGCAGTCGCCGACGACGGGCATCTGCTTGAACCAAGGGCCAACTGGGCCACCAACCTGGTAACAGCCTTCGCCTCGGTAGGTGGCCGCCCGGTAGGTCTGGTAGCCAACCAGCCACAGTCTGTAGCGGGCACACTCGATATCGCAGCGTCACAAAAAGGTGGCCGGTTTGTGGCATTCTGCGACGCCTTCAACCTGCCGTTGGTGACCTTTGTTGACACCTCGGGCTTCTACCCCGGGAAGGATCTCGAATGGCGGGGCATGATTCGCTACGGGGCTCAGATGGCCTTCGCATACGCCCGGGCCACAGTGCCTCGTATCTGCGTAACGCTGCGAAAGTCTTACGGCGGTGCCTACATCGTCATGGACTCCCGCAACATGGGCAACGACCTCATGCTGGCGTGGCCATCGGCCGAAATCGCCGTCATGGGAGCCAAGGGGGCAGTGGAGATCCTCCACCGAGACGCCGATGACGCTCAACGTGAAAGCTTGGCTTCTGCCTACGAGGACCGCCTTCTGAACCCTTACATTGCGGCGGAACGAGGCTCAGTCGACCGGGTGATCGATCCGGCCGATACGCGCTCCGAGGTGGCAGCCGCCCTGGAAGTACTTGTCGGCAAGCGAGAGCGTCTCCCTCGACGACGACATGACAACACCCCACTCTGAGGCCAAATTCTTCTGCGAGAATTTTTGGATTGGTCGAAATCTTTCACTTATTTCAAGAATGCCAGAATGATGCCCCACCCGATCATCCGGTACGGTGAAAATACATAAACACCGAAAAAACATAAGATTTGGCGACATACGTTCCTTTAAACCGCCAGAAGGTCCAGTTACCTAGTCCGAACCAGGCCTGCGAGGACCACACGGCGGATCCGTAACCAGCAAGCAGGAGAAAAATTTCCGTGGACGAAAGCATCACCATCACGGACAACCGGACCGGCGAAACAGCTGAGATCCCGCTGCTAGATGGAACCGTGTCGGCGAAAGCCTGGAGCAACCTGCTCCCAGGAATCTGGTTTGATGATCCTTCATTTAGCGCTACTTCGGGCGCCGATAGCGATATCACTTATCTCGACGGGGCCCAAGGCCTACTCCGATACCGCGGCTACCCGATCGAGCAGTTGGCCGAGACCACTTCGTTTCTGGAGGTTGCCCACCTGCTTGTCCGAGGCCATCTTCCCGACGGTCCGCAACTTAAACAGTGGCAATCCGAGATCGGAGAAGCGGCGCCAATTCACGAAAATTTCCACAAACGGATACTTGAAGGCTTCCGGGACGACGCCCATGCCATGGGTGTATTGGTATCGACCATCGCCGCTATGTCCACCTTCTGGCCAGAGAGCAAGGATGTCGAGAACCCTGAGCAACGTCAGGCCGAAATCGTCCGCCTAATCGCCAAAATGCCTACGGTGGCCGCCAGCGCGTACCGCCGCAATGTCGGTCTCCCGTATGTTTTCCCTGATCCCGAACTCGACTACACGTCGAACTTCCTGTCGATGATGTTCAAGACAGGTGACTCTCCCTACGTGGTTGACCCAGTGCTACACGACGCTATGGACATGCTGTTCGTCCTGCACGCCGACCACGAGCAGAACTGTTCGACCACCACTGCCCGGGTGGTGGGCAGTGCCCACGCAGATCCCTACGTGACCATATCGTCGGCTGCTGCCGCCCTCTACGGACCGCGACATGGTGGTGCCAATGAAGCTGTGCTGAGAATGCTCGAAAACATTGGCAATCATAGGAATGTCGACGATTTCATTACCGGGGTAAAGGCTGGCGACCAGAAGCTCATGGGCTTCGGGCACCGCGTCTACAAGAACTACGACCCGCGGGCACGAATTGTTAAGGATGCAGCCCACCGGGTCTTCGAGGTGACCGGCACCAATCCGCTGCTCGATATCGCGCTGAAGTTGGAGGAAGTCGCACTAAACGACTCCTACTTCATTGATCGCAGCCTGTACCCCAACGTTGACTTCTATTCGGGCCTCATATACCAGTCGATGGGCTTTCCGGTAGAGATGTTCACGGTGCTCTTTGCCATCGGGCGGACCCCGGGTTGGCTAGCCCACTGGGACGAGATGCTGTCACAGAACTCACGGATAGCCCGACCGCGCCAGCGCTACACCGGCCCAGCCGACCGGGACGTTCCGTCAATAGACGTCCGCTGATTCAACCAACCCGACCCGGGTTCAAACTGAACGAACCTCTAGGAGTACCTTGCCCACGCTGGCGTTGCTCTCCAGGTAAGCATGGGCCTCCGCTACCTGGTCGAGACTGAACCGTCGATCAACCACTACCCGGAGCCGTCCGTCCTCGAAGCCGGGGACAACCTGCTCCTCGAAAGCCCGGCTGACCGCTATTTTCTCTTCCAGTGACCGGGACCTCAGGGTGGTTCCAATCAAGGTGGCCTTCTTGAAAAGCATCTTGGCCAAACCAAAGGTGGCCTGTCCGCCCCCCATCACTCCGACCTGCACGATCGTGCCTCCGATGGCCAGACAGTCCAAGTTCCGATCGAGATAATTGCCGCCAACGACATCCAGTACGACGTCCACCCCGATACCGCCAGTATGTCGTGCGATCTCCGCCACCCAGTCGCTGGAATCTCCATCCGAAGCGCGGTCGATAGCCAGAACTGCCCCCAGGTCCTGACAGACCCCCAGCTTGGCTGCTGAGGCCGTGGCAATGACCTCGGCACCCACCAGCCCACACAGCTGAAGGGCTGCCGTGCCCACTCCCGAGGCGCCCGCATGGACCAACGCTCTATCTCCGGCCGCCAGACCTCCCTGAAGGACCAGCGCGTCCCAGGCTGTGATGAAAACTTCAGCAAGACCACCTGCCACGTCCAGTGACACCCCGTCTGGCACCCGGATCGCCTGGTCTTCATGGACAACGGCTAGCTCGGCATACCCGCCTCCGCCGGTAATGGTCATCACGCGGTCCCCCACCGACCACCTCGAACAACCCTCACCGAGGGCCACAACCCGACCAGCGAATTCCAAGCCAGGAATCTCAAACTCCATGGAGGGTCCCGGGTAGAGCCCTAGGCGCTGCAACAGGTCTGCCCGATTTAGAGCCGTGGCTACCACCTCGATCAAGATCTCGTTGGGACCGGGACTGGGGTCCGGGACGTCCCTGACTGATAGGACCTCTGGATCGCCGTACCCGTCGAGGACTACAGCACGCATCAGCGGCTCTTTCTCAACTCGGTAAATGGGACGTCCTTGTCCACTCGAGGTTCGCCGGGAAGGCCAAGTACTCGCTCGCCCACGATGTTGCGTTGAACTTCATCGGTTCCTCCACGGATCGACATGGACGGAGCTGTCAGGAACTCAAGGTGGCCAGGCCCTTCAGACAGCATCCCCCCTGGTCCGAGCAGGTCTTTGCCGAGGTAGGCCCGGGCCTTGAAAGCGGCGACGCTCCGCAGTTTCGCCCCGGACCCCTCAGGGCCGGGAGTACTCCCACCGGCGACGGCTCTCGCTGCCGTCAACTGATTAACTCGGTAGAGGGCATACGCCCGCATCGCTCGCTGGCGCGACACCGGGTCGACCAACAGTCCGGCGTCGCGCCACGCCTCCAGCCAAGCCGGCAGCCCTAACTCCTCGTCGTCGCCACCCCCGAAGGTTCGACCACCAATTGTGGCCCGCTCGTGCGCCAACGTCTCTACGGTCAGACCCCACCCGGCACCCAGATCGCCGATTCGATGTGCCTCGGGAACTCGAACGTCCGCTACGAACACTTCAGTAAAATGTCTGTCTCCATTGATCTGTTCCAGCGGTCGAACCTCGACACCTCGTGCTTTCATATCTACAGCAAACATTGTCAAACCCCGATGTTTGGCTACCGAGGCGTCGGTCCGGGCTAAGCACATCCCCCAACGGGCATAAGCACCCCTCGACGTCCAGACCTTGGATCCGTTGAGGATCCACTCATCGCCGTCACGTTCGGCCCGCATGCCGACGTTGGCCAGATCCGATCCAGCGTCCGGCTCGGAGAACATCTGGCACCAAACCTCGGATCCGTCAGCGATGGGGCGAAGCCAGCGGTCCTGCTGTTCAGGGCTCCCGCAACTGAGCAAGATGGGGCCAACAAGGTTGAGGCCGACGCCATAGGGGTAAAGGTCAGCCACCTCGTAGTCAGCGAGAGCAGCGGCGATCCTAGAAGCCTCAGCGTCATCGGCGTCACGTCCCCCGTGGCGAGTTGGCCAGATAGGCACGATCCATCCACCGTCGGCCAGGACGGACAGGAATCGACGTCCAGAATCGAGGTCGTCGTTCCCGGCCCCGAGCACCGTGCCCCTCGCGTTAGGGTCGCGTCGCTCTAACAGTTCGCCAAGAGCTTCGTGAATTCGTTTCGAAGTGAGGGCTGTTGTAGCGCTCATAAACGCAGTCTGCCCGCCACACCCCAAGATCTGTCGCTCACCCGGCGAGGAGATCTGCTCACCAGAACAGCCATGATAGAGACATGATTCAAGATGATGAGCCGACACCTAGCGCCACCAACTTCATCTCTCTCATGGCACTCGAATCAATCGACCAAGACACATATCTGGGTGTCAGTCCTGAGTACCCGTGGGGACGGGTCTACGGTGGTCTTGTAGTCGCCCAAGGTCTCCGCGCTGCCCTAGCTACGGTCGGAGACGACTACCTCGTCCATTCTTTGCACGCCTATTTCATCCGAGGCGGAACCAGCGACGAGCCCATCCGATACGAAGTAGATCGGATTCGAAACGGGCGGTCGTTCGTAACCCGCCGAGTGGTGGCCCACCAGTCCGACGGGGCGATCCTCAATCTGTCCTGCTCGTTTCAGACGAGCGAGAAGGAGGCCGATGTGCAGGAATCGGCGATGCCAACCGACGTCGGGGAACCCGGTTCAGGCAACGTCGAGGACTGGGATCTCATTGGACGTCGAGTCGCGCATCAGTCCACCGGGAGGTCGGCTATCTGGCTCCGAGTTTTACAAGACCTCGGTGATCACCCAAGCCTTCAGGCTTGTGCTCTGGCCTATGCGTCGGATGACATCCCCACCGACGCCATAGCAAGCACCCATCCGGAGAAGAAGGATTTCCTAGAGCATTCGGGATCACCCTTCGACGAATTCTTTACAACCAGCCTTGACCACGCCATCTGGTTCCACCGCCCGCTGCCAACTGACCAATGGTTACTCCACGACCACCGATCACATGGCCTGGCTAACGCTCGGGGGTTGGCTGTCGGCGAGGTGTTCGCTCCCTCAGGCGTCCATGTAGCAACGGTCGCTCAGGAAATTCTCTTCCGCGAGTTGGCTCGCTGACCGGTCACTTCCACCTATGCAAAAACTGGATTGTGTGGCGGTCGGCGTTAGATCGAACCTCGACAAGGCGTCGCAGCCAACATCAGCCAGTCGGCCAACGAACTGCTCTTCGGTCTACTCCTAAGTCGTCTTCTCGCACCACCCGGGATGCTCGCAGTTAGGTGGGAAGTGACGACTCCGTCCTCTTCGCCACCCTGGCTCGGACATCTCGCGAGCACCCTGCCAGACTCATCGACATGGGCCAAAACACACCCCGGACTACCGTGTTAGTCCACCTGTGGGGCGACCACTACCCCACACCGGAGGTCCAGTCTGCATTCCCGGAGGTCGAGTTCGTACCCGTCCTGCCGAAGGGTCCGGTCGCCAAGGGTCTGGTCGGCGAAGTGTGCTTCACTCAGGCTGCCGCCACCGAGAACCTCGACGAGGTGCTCGGCTGTGGCGTGCAGTGGGTTCATGCCCTCGGTCACGGAGTTGACCACTTTCCACTAGACCGACTAGGCGACCGCATCCTCACCTCTGCTCGAGGCGCCAACGCAGTACCTATCGCCGAGTGGATTGTGGCGATGATCCTGACGGCAGCCAAGCAACTGCCTGAGCGCTGGGTCGACCAACCGCCAGAACGGTGGGTTCTAGCCGACCTCAATAGCCTCAACGGCGCAACGATTGCACTCATCGGACTTGGGTCGATCAACCGAGCGGCAGCCACACGGCTTCGACCCTTTGGGTGCCATATGGTGGCCGCGACGAGGTCGGGAAGCCCCTCTAGCGTCGACGGGGTCGAAGTGACAACCGACCTGCACGCAGCGGTAGCCGCAGCTGACCACGTGGTGGTCGGCGCTCCCCTGACTCCAGCCACCGAGGGCATGGTCGATGAGGCCCTACTTGCTGCAATGAAGCCGGGCGCTCATCTCGTCAATATCGCCCGTGGTCGTCTCGTCGACCAAGAGGCACTCCGGCGCTCTCTCGACTCTGGTCACCTGGGTCTTGCCTCATTGGATGTCTGCGAGCCCGAACCACTCCCAGCCGGCCATTGGCTCTACGAGCATCCACAGGTTCGCCTCAGCCCTCATGTGTCTTGGTCGGATCCGGGGGCCCTTGGCCGCCTGCACGACTCCTTCACCTCTAATCTGCGTCGATGGCTGGATGGTGATGACCTAGCCAACGTCGTCGACGTCAAAGCCGGTTACTGATCCAGGGCACAACAACGGACAGGTCCACGACCACTGAGAGGAAGGACCCGCAACATGGCGTTCACCGAGGAGTTCATCGCTCTCTCCAGCCGGGTTCGCAACTGGGGTCGGTGGGGGGGCGACGACCAGCTAGGCACCCTGAACCTGATCACCCCCGAAGTGGTAGTCGCTGCCGCTTCCAGCATTCGCTGCGGACGGACCATTCCCTTGGCCATTCCTCTAGAGGAAGACGGCGTTCAGGCCGGATTCGTACCAGGCCGGGACAACCCGGTGCGGACAATGCACGCCATCAACGAGAGCATGGACCCTGATGGGGACTCAGACTCGTTTCACACAAGCGACGACCACGTAGCAATGGGTCTGCAGGCCGGAACCCACTGGGACGGCCTCGGGCACGTGTCCTACTCAGGCCAGATCTACAACGGTTACGACGCTGACACCATTACCAGTGACGGCGCGTCGAAGTGCGGAATCCATCACCTCCGGAGCGTGTGCTCCAGAGGCGTCCTTCTTGACGTGGCCCGGGCCAAGGGGGTCGAACTCCTTGACTGCCCCTACTCGATCACCGCCGAGGACCTAGACGAAGCGGTAGCCATGGGCAATGTGGAAGTTCGATCCGGGGACATCGTGCTGGTGCGGACCGGCCGGATGTCGATTTACCACCGTGACGGCGGGTTGGCCTACTGCCTAGGCCCGTCCGGCGACGGTTCCAATGCCGGTCTGTCAATGTCGTCTGTACCGTGGCTGCACGAGCACAATGTGGCTGCAGTCGCCAATGACACTCTGGCTTTTGAGGTGTACCCGTCCGAAACCGACATGCTTGCCGTACACCTCCTGCACCTCGTGGACATGGGTCTCACCCAGGGACAGAACTGGGATCTTGAGGCACTATCGGCGGACTGCGCTGCTGACGGAATCTACGAATTTTTTCTCACGGCTACCCCAGAGCCGTTCGTGGGCGGTGTAGGTAGCCCGGTGGCTCCGATCGCCATCAAATGAACGCTGTCAGCACTGTCTAGTTCGGACGAGTCGAACCACACAGGCGATCGGGTCCTAGCCCGGCGCGGCGACAGGCTTTGCTCTTCCTTGGCGAGCCACAAAGCGGTAGCCGGAGTTACGTGACAATTTCCGCAAGCCGGCGAAAAATGCCCAGCCCGCCTCATGCAGTTGGAGCCCGATGCTGATCTCTACATTCCGGTGAAATCTGGCGGCCGCTTCTCGGCAAACGCCCGAAGGGCCTCGGCGTTCGCGGGACCGCCCAACAATGAAGCAAACGCGCGATCCTCCATCCGGCGGGCCTCACCGATCGTCTCGGCAATCGGTGCGTTCAGAAGGCGCTTGGAAGCCACCAACGAGGCAATCGGTCGCGCTGCCAGACGTCGAGCGTGATCCATGGTCTCGTCTAGAAGGCGATCTGGTTCACAGAGCCTCCAAGCGAGACCCATCCGCAGACACTCCTCGGCGTCGATCCACTCTCCGCTAAGGAGCACCCACGTCGCGTCCTGACGATTGAGGATTCGCGGGAACAAGTAGGTCGACGCCGCCTCAGGCACTACGCCCAAAGAAGTGAACGGGCACTGCAATCGGGCTTCAGTGGACATGAAGACCAAGTCGGCGTGACCGAGGACCGTAGCCCCGATCCCGACACCAAGCCCGTTGACCGCAACCACCAGTGGCTTAGAGAAGGCCGCCAACCGATCCAAAAGACCGTCGAAGCCGTAACGCCCAGCTACGAAACTGGCCTCGGGATCACTGCGTCGTTCCATTTCCCCTAGGTCCGTTCCTGCACAGAAAGCTCGGCCTGTTCCGGTCAACACCACTACGGCCACCTCTGGCGACTCCGATGCGTCGATCAGAGCGCCGGTTAGGGCGTCGTAGTGAGCCTCATCCAGGGCATTGAGGGCCTCCGGACGGTCGAGGCGAAGGAGGCGGACTCGGTCGGCATCTTCAATGTGCAGCATCGGCCGAGTGTGGTAGATAGTTGGCCTCCGGGTCATCATCGGGCGATGGAGAATGGAGAGGTCCAGGAACCCGGCATCTCGGTGCAATGTACGGCCTGGTCCACCTACCCGGCAGATCCGGTCGCCTTGGCCAAATCGACGGGCATCATCGCTGTCGACGTGGTCGACCGGATTCGCCTCCACCTCCTTTCCGAACGGGGCATTCGATCCGGTCCACCAGCTTGGACAACGTTGGTCTGGTCGCTGCCCGGGACGACCAGACCCCTTGAAGGATCGCCGGTCCATGACCTGCTGATGGAACGCCACCCTGTCTGGGGCGACCCTGACAAGGACTCCACCGACGGAGTGTTGATGGTGTCACTGGTTACGCGGTCTCTGGACATAGACCACCGCACCTTCGTAGCCCGCTACCGGAACCACACTCAAATCGCCAGGCACCACCACGGGTTCGCCGCCTATCGACAGAATCTCAACAAACAATCTCCGACCGGACCCGACCCCGACGCCGTCTCAGAAATCCTTCTGGCATCGGAGGCTGACTGGCGGAACCGCTTTTACACCGCTAATGAGTCGGCTGATCTGGTTGCTGGGGATGTAGCCCGATTCCTTGATCGCCAAGCCACCATTTCTACTCTGGTTCGTCGATTCATTGGAAAGAGAGCTCAAGGCCTCTCAGCGGTTGACGAGGTGCCATGCTGACCGGGTGGAAGCCGACACGAATCGCGTGGTGCCGACAGTGGTCGTGGTCGGCTCAGCCAATCTGGATGTAGTAGTTCGCGTTCCCCATCACCCAGCGACAGGTGAGACGGTCCTAGGCGGGGATCGCTCCCTGATCCCAGGCGGAAAGGGTGCCAATCAGGCTGTAGCCGCCGCCCGGATGGGCGGGGACGTGTCCTTCGTGGGGCGGATCGGAGCTGATGATGCCGGAGTGGCATTACGAGCTTCACTGGAGGACGCAGGAGTCGACACCACCCACCTAGTCATGGACGCTGAAGCCCCTAGTGGTATAGCCCTGATCTCGGTGGACGCCAACGGTGACAATGCCATCGTGGTCAGTCCGGGGACCAACAGCCGGGTGTCTCCGGCCGATGTAACTGCCGCCGCCGACTGCGTTCAGTCAGCCCAAGTGCTTCTCTTGCAGCTGGAAATTCCATTGGAGACTGTTGTCGGTGCGGCCCAAATGGCAGGCGGGTTTGTCATTCTGGACCCCGCCCCGGCTCCCACCAACGGCCTCTCACCCAAGGTTCTGGACTACGTCGACGTACTGGTACCTAACGCCATCGAGTTAACCCAGTTGGCCGGCGCCAAATCAACTGGAGACGTGGACGGTCTGGTAGCCATGGCCCGCAGTCTGGGCGTCAAAACCGTCGTCGTCACGCGAGGTAACCAAGGAGCTCTAGTGGTGACAGCAGAACACCACCTCGAGGTACCGGTTCCTGATGTAGATGTTGTCGATACCACGGGAGCGGGCGATGCCTTCTGTGGGGCGCTGGCTACGGCCATCGCCCACGGACACGACATCGCCGACGCCACTCGGATTGCCGTCCACGCAGGATCGCTGGCCGCCACCCGCCCCGGAGCCCAAACCTCCATGCCTGAGGCCAGTGCCGTGTCCAGACAGATGGGTGGCTGGCCAACTACTCCTAGCGGATCTGAGCGCTGGGACCACTGAACGAGCACACTCTGTCCATGGCCAGCCGACCGCGCGTGATTTTGGACTGTGATCCGGGCGTCGATGACGCCATGGCCCTCATCACCGCAGCCCGCTTCGCTGATCTTGTCGGCATCACCACGGTGGCAGGCAACGTGGAACTGGAACACACCACAGCCAACGCCTGTCGAATGCGCGAACTCCTTGGCCTTGAAGTCGAGGTCCACTCAGGCGCAGCCGGCCCGTTGGTCGGTGATCAGGCGTTCGCTCACAACGTCCATGGAGCGACAGGCCTCGGGGATCTGGTCCTACCGAATCCGGAGAAGGGTCCAGACTCCGAAAACGCAGTCGACTGGCTGATCGAGACGACCCGAGCGGAGGAAGGCATACATCTCGTGCCGGTTGGGCCGCTCACCAATGTTGCTCTCGCTCTGCGCGCCGACCCTCAGTTGACTGACCGTGTGGCGTCGGTGACGCTGATGGGCGGCGCCGCTGTGGGTGTCGGCAACGTGACTTCAGTCGCAGAGTTCAACGTTTATGCCGATCCAGAGGCTGCTGCCGAGGTGTTCCGCAGCCGCGCCCCTCTAGCCATGCTGGGCTTGAACCTCACTCACCAGGTCCGGATGGGCAGTGCCCATAGTGAAGTGTGCGCTGCTCTTGGCACCCAGGTCGGCGACGCAATGGCGCAGTTGTTGGAGTTCTACACCGTTTTCCACCTGGCAGAGGAACAAGTGGTAGATGGTCCAATCCACGACCCGTGCGCGGTACTAGCTGTCACCCACCCGGACCTCTTCGAGGTCGCCGAACGAAACGTCCGCGTCGAAATCGACGGCACTCTTACCCGGGGTATGACTGTGATCGATGAACGGGGACCGCGAGCCGCTGAACCAGCCAACTGCCGCGTTGCCTACCGAGCGCATGCCGAACGGGTGATCGAGCTGATCATGCAGGCGGTTCGGGAAGCTTGAGGTATGGGCTGGACGATTTTCAGGAACGCGGCGTATGGACAGCCACTCGAAATCGACCGTCGGTCGGAAGCGGACAAAACAGCGCTGTCCCCTGGACCAATAGGTCAGCCACTGGACCGGCGGGAGGTGATGCCGAAGCGGCGAACTCCCAAACCAGGCCTCGTTTGGGGTGATCTTGGCGCAGCATCCACGGCTCGGCGATCGCGATGCCGGCCAATGCCAGCCTGTTGCCAGCGCCACGTCCTGTCCCGTGGTCTAGGCCGATCGAGGGCCGGTCTCGGTCAGATCCAGCCACAAAGGTCCCTACGGGAATCTGAGGGCCTCGGGCTGAGAACCACTGGAACAGTCCAGGCACATCTGCGCGCATTGAGTCATCCACGTCCGGCTCCACATTCACCCATGATCCGGGCGAGTTGCTGACCTCTCGCAGGGCCTCGACCAAATCTCCCAGGTCGTCACCGTCCACCAAGAACGACTCACTAAGGAAGCTGGCCACAACCAAACGCTACCGGTGGTGCCAGTACGGTAAACGCCCGTGACTGAAAGATCCGTTGAGTCCGATACCACTGCACGGGCCCGGGGTCCGTTACAACCGTTGCGGATTGCCGCACTGGTCAAGCAGATCCCGAAGTTCGAGGACATGAGACTGGGAGCAGACGGTCGCCTAATCAGAGACGGTCTAGCCCTCCACATGAACGATTACTGCCGACGTGGAGTCCGCGCCGGTTGCGATCTAGCTAAGGCCACTGGAGGGACCTGCACGGCAATCACACTCGGACCGGAATCAGCGGACACCGTGCTACGTGAAGCCATTCTTTGCGGTTGCGACGCAGGGCTGCACGTGACTGGATCAGATTTCGCCGGCAGCGACACTCTGGCCACGTCCCGCGCCCTCGCAGCGGCCCTAGTGGCGACCGGCCCATGGGACTTGGTGATGTGCGGCCGTAACTCGGTGGACGCCGACACTGGCCAAGTCCCTGCGCAGATTGCCGAACTACTCGGATTGCCGTTGCTGGTGGGCGCCCGGGAACTGAGTCTGGGCGGTGACCAAGTCGATCGCGGAATGGTGGCCGCCCTGTTGGAACACGACGATGAATGGCTTCAAGTCGAGACCTCGTTGCCGACCGTCGTGTCCTGTGCCGAGCGACTTTGTGACCCCTGCAAGGTGAAGGAGCCCGAAGCCTGGGCGGAGGTGGATGGGAGCCTGATTCGTCGTATCGGTGCCGACGAGCTTGGCAGTGGTCCATGGGGCGCGGCAGCCAGTCCGACGGTCGTTGGCGAGGTGCGGGTACTGGACGTGGAGCGAGCGGCTGAGCGCCTTGATGGCGCCACTGACGTCCACCTCGATCGGATCGTTGAAGTCCTCGTCGATCGCAGTGCCCTGGTCGACAACGTTCACGGCCCGATTGGCGAGGTTGCACGCCCTTCCGGCCCAGGCGATGGAGGGGACATCGTTGTGCTTGGAGAACCTGGTCGTACCCGCCCTACCGCCGAACTCCTTGGTGCTGCCGCCAGCCTTGCTGACCAGATCGGAGGGCGAACGATCCTCACCGTGGACGTGATCAACGACTGGGAAGCCCTAAGCGGTCAGGGCGCCGACCGGGTATTGCGCCACGCCGGTACCACTTCGCCAGCGGAAGTGGCCCAGCTCCTTGCCGAGCCACTTGCCGACCGGCCCCCATGGGCGGTGTTGGCAACTGGAACGGCTTGGGGGCGTGAAGTGGCCGCGCGCCTAGCCGTCCGTCTCGAAGCTGGCTTAACCGGAGACGCCGTAGGACTTGAGGCCCGAGATGGACGACTCATTGCCCTCAAACCTGCCTTCGGAGGCCGAATGGTGGCCGAAATCGCCTACTCGTCGATCACCCAGATGGCCACTGTTCGGGCTGGAGTCTTCACGAGTATGAGTCCCCGGCCAACCGGGCCATTTGCCTCCGATCTTCTACCGACAGTCGGTGAACCACCAGCGGTCCGTGAGGTGGGCCGACACCGAGACGATGACAGCGACCTGCTCGCCAACGCGAACATAGTGGTGAGCGTCGGTCAGGGAATCGGCCCCGAAGACCTCGATACGGTTCGGGACCTCACTAGGCGCTTGGGTGGCGAATTGTGTGCCACACGCAAGGTGACTGACGCTGGCTGGTTGCCTCGCGCCCGGCAGGTGGGGATCACCGGGCACTCAATCGCTCCCCGACTCTGCATCGCCGTCGGCACCTCGGGTCGCTTCAATCACACGGTGGGGCTCCGAAATGCGGGAACCGTTGTGGGGATCAACTCGGACCCGAACTGCGAACTATGGGACTGGTGTGACGTGGGCCTAATCGCCGACTGGCGTGATGCCCTCGAACCACTTGTCGACAGGATTGTTGCCTTGGCTGATGAATCCTGACCGGCAGTCCGGACACTGACCCGGCGTCAGTCCGGCCGGTCGACCCCGGCGGCACGCAAGGCTTCTGCGTCTACCCATTCAAGACTCAATATGTGGGTAGCGGCCAGCAGGACTGGTGGTGCCACCCCAGCTTCGTGGGCCTCCTGCCAACGTGACGCGCACATGCACCACCGGTCACCGGGATTCAGTCCGGGGAAACCCGGACGGGGCGTCGATAGATCGTTGCCCGCCAACTTCGAAAAAACAAGGAACTCCTCGGTGACGAGGGCACACACCGTATGGACACCCAGGTCATCGGCACCAGTGTTGCAACACCCGTCGCGATAGAAGCCCGTCAGGGGATCGACACCGCACTCCTGCAACGTCGTGCCCATCACGTTCACGGCCATTATTTTCTCTTTTCTGTCACTCCGTCGGAGTCGCTGACCAGATCGTCGACAAGCCCGCGGACCCGAATCTCGATCTCGTCGCGAACCGCCCTCACCATCTCCAGACCTTGGCCTGCTGGGTCGGCCACGTCCCAGTCAACGAGTCTGGTCCCCGGATAGGTCGAACACCGGTCGCCACAACCCATCGATACGACTACCTCGACATCGCTGGCCATCTGGTCGGTCCAAACCATTGGTTCGGCCTCAGAGATATCGATGCCGACTTCGGCCATGGCCTCAACGGCAGCCGGGTTCAGCGTCTCGGCAGGCGCGGAACCGGCTGAAAAGACTCGGATTAGGTCGCCAGCCAGATGGCGCATCCAGCCGGCCGCCATTTGGGACCGCCCGGCATTGTGGACACAGAGAAAGAGGACGCCAGGCTGTCGCTGCACTGTGACGACGCTACTCATCCTCGGGCCTCAACCGATGATCTGCCAAAGCAGTCATTCAGGCCCTCGAGTTCTTCAAGCGTTTGACGGTTCGAGCCCGTGCTCCGGCATCAAGTTCGACCTTTCGGAGTCGTATGGCCTTAGGGGTGACCTCGACGCACTCGTCATCGGCGATGTACTCAAGTGCCTGCTCAAGGGTGAGTTTCCGGGGTGGGGTGAGCCGGACGGTGTCGTCTGAGGCTGCTGCGCGAACATTGGTGAGCTTCTTCTCCCTACAGACGTTGACGTCCATATCCTCAGCCCGCGGGTTCTCCCCAACAATCATGCCGCCATAAACCTGTTCATTTGGACCTACAAACATCGAGGCACGCTCCTGTAGCCCAGTGATGGCGTAGGCAGTAGCACTTCCTTGTCGATCAGCGACCACACTGCCTGTCGGTCGTGTCCGAAGCTCGCCCATCCATGGCTCCCAGCCTTCAAAGACATGATGGAATAGTCCGGTTCCCCGGGTCTCGGTAAGGAACTCTGTTCGGAGACCAATTAGGGCACGGGCGGCCACCACGTAATCGAGGCGGACCCAACCAGTCCCATGGTTCGTCATTTCCACTAGGCGGGCCCGACGCTCACCTAAGAGTTGGGTGACAGCACCCATGTGCTCCTCCGGCACATCGACCGACAGCCGTTCGGTGGGCTCGTGGAGAGTGCCTTCGATTTCTCGGAGAAGGACGGCGGGCTTACCAACGGTGAGTTCGAATCCCTCCCGTCGCATTGTCTCAACGAGAACGGCCATCTGGAGTTCGCCACGACCGTGGACCTCCCAAGCGTCGGGTCGGTCGGTGGGGAGAACCCGTATCGCTACGTTTCCCACCAGTTCGGCATCCAGACGAGCCTTGACTTGGCGGGCAGTGAGCTTGTCACCGTCGGCTCCAGCCACGGGAGAGGTGTTAACACCCAGCGACATCGACAGTGTCGGTTCGTCGACCGTGATAGAGGGAAGTGGCTGCGGATCGTCGATGTCGGCAAGGGTCTCGCCGATGGTTATGTCCTCAATGCCCGATACATAGATAATTTCACCGGGCCCCGCCTCATTGACATCGACCTGGCCAAGGGCTTCAGTCACGGTAATGGTGCCGATACGAGCTCGCTGGATCGAGCCATCGATCCGGCACCATGCGACAGCAGCTCCACGCCGCAAGGTGCCGCTGTCGACGCGGCAAACGGCAATTCGGCCTAGGTAGGGAGAGGCGTCAAGGTTGGTGACATGGACCCGCAGAGGGGCCGCTTCGTCGTAGGTGGGCGGCGGTACATGCTCAAGAACCACGTCGAAGAACGGACTGAGGTCCGTCCCCGATACGTCGGGATCCAGAGTCGCCGTTCCGGCCCGAGCGTCGGTGTAGATGATCGGGAAGTCGATCTGGTCTTCGGTGGCGTCTAGATCAAGGAACAACTCGTAGGTCTCGTCGACGACCTCGTCGAGACGGGCATCGGGCCGGTCGATCTTGTTCACCACCAGGACGATGGCTAAACCGGACTCAAGTGCCTTGCGAAGTACAAAACGAGTCTGAGGGCGGGGTCCCTCGGACGAATCAACCAGCAGGAGTGCTCCGTCAACCATGTTGAGGGCCCGTTCCACCTCGCCACCGAAGTCGGCGTGGCCCGGAGTATCGACAATGTTGACCTTTACTCCAGCTCGGACGACAGCCGTGTTCTTAGCCAGAATTGTGATTCCCTTCTCTCGTTCGAGGTCTAAGGAATCCATGACTCGCTCGGCAACCTCTTCGTTCTCACGAAAGGCCCCGGACTGGCGCAACAGGGCGTCGACGAGGGTGGTCTTGCCATGGTCGACGTGGGCGATGACGGCGACGTTCCTCAGGTCCGGACGGGTGCCAGTGCGCGTGACGTCAACGATCGGAGTTGTGGTCACTTCTCAAGGCTACGGGAGCGGAGTCGGACGGAGACGGCGCTGTGACCTATGGCTGAGGTACACCCAGTTCTGAAAATTCCGAACGGTGATCAACGTTGACGGCCAGTGTTCAGACGTCTGCTAGGCGGCTCGCCACCCCGTCGAACGATCGCTTCCCCGAGATCCTCGATGGCGTCATCTAGGTCAGGCCAACTGTCAGTAGCTGGCCCCCGGGTGCCCAGCATGGCCAGACGCTCGGCGGCGTCGGCGACTAACAGCGGGTGGGGCGGACGGCCGTCCACTCCGTCGAGAACCGAGCGGGTTTTGGCTGCCCAAAGGACCAGGTCGGACGCAGTGGGAATCTGGACAGCAACCAGCGGTGCCCCACCGGCCTTTCGGCGACCGCTGTAAGGGACGACCAGACGAGGTCGGGCCCTGCGCCATCCGTCAAGTCGGGCAGTCAGAGTCCGGTGGGGTACTCCGAGACGCTCGGCAAGTTCAGCACGACCGCCATCGCCAAGGAGGATGAAGCCGACCTGCTCGGGTCTGGCTGCTGCCTCGTCGGCGAGACGACCCCATAGAGAACGCTGCTGGTGGCTCTTCATCGGATCGACGCGTCTGAGCGAAGGTTCCCGAGAGAGGCCGGCAGCGATGCCTCTCATGATGGAACGAGGCACAAGGGCGTCGGGAGTTCGACCGGCCTTGGCGCGGATGGCCTCGAAGCGGTCGGCCAGTGCTCGATACTCCAAGGGGACCGTCACATACGTGACGGTAGTGCCCGGTCGGGGCCCGATGGGTCAGGTCCCTAATAACAGCCCTATTCCTGCAGTCACCATTGCTCACATGTGGCGGAGAGGAGTTTGCCCCCTATCGACGGATCGAAGTCCCCGTAGTAGATAATTCTCTCACCGCTGGGTAACTGGAGTACCTCTGGGTCGTTGCCGAAGTAGAGACCTGTATACGCCTCGTTGGTGAAGGTCAGGCCGTCGTCTGAGGTGGCGCGCCACAATCCATCGGGAGCGCCTCCCGGCGAAGCACGGAACTTGCCATAGAACAGTGAGACCGAGCCATCGGCGGCAACCACCGGGAAAGGATGCTCGGCCGAGTCCGTGAGGTATGGCGCTCCCTCTCCCAAGCGCCACCCGGGGTCGACGGTCCATACCAGAAGGTCGGTAGAGGTGGCGCTGCCAGATCTCTTGCCACCCGGTCCCGTGCCCGGGACTGCCAGAGTGGAGTAGTACATCCGCCATAGGCCCGGCTCAATCTCCACGATGGACGGACTACTGATTGCCGCCAGACCGGCGGCTTGGGCTGTCAGTCGGTCGCCTGGGTCCTTGATGAAGTTAAGGCCGTCGTCACTCGTGAATGAGGCGATTTCCCTGACCTTGCTCACGTACATCCGCCAACGGCCGTCCGGTAGGCGCCAGATTCGAGGTTGGCCCGCTTCGGTCCCTGAGATCCTGACTCCTGTCTCCTCGGTGAACATTCGGCCGTCGTTCGACACAGCGCTAACGATGCCTACCCCCTGGGCAAATGCGTAGAGACGAACTCGCCCATCGTCGAGAACTGCGGCCGTCGGGTCGGCAAGTGGCTGGCCGATAGCCACACCGAAAGCTGGAGGTTGGTAGAAGACTCCATTGCTGGTGCAGATCGTCGGCCCTTCCCAGACATTGCCTGCCGGCTGCGGCGGATCCATACCGGGC
>DEAU01000012.1:0-295 GCA_002348705.1 Candidatus Neomicrothrix sp. UBA2974 | reverse complement strand
CGGATCCATACCGGGCTGCGGCGGGTCCACCAACTGGCCAGATTCTGCCCCATGCCCGAAACAATGCATCGAACGATCAGACTCTGCTGGGTACATGGGGCGAGTTCGCAGCGCCTCAAGAGTGGAATCTCCTAATGCGTGGAAGATGCAGGCCTCGTTGTCGGGCCGCAGGTGGTTCAAGACGTTGGCGTCATCAAGGCGATAGTCGTAACTGGGGGTCGTCTCGTCTGGATCCATAGTCACTTCGGGGACAGCCATTGAGGTCGTCGATGCAACGGTCGACGTCGCACTCGAA
>DEAU01000043.1 GCA_002348705.1 Candidatus Neomicrothrix sp. UBA2974 | reverse complement strand
CGTCGCCGGAGCAGCCGTCGTAGCAGAAGCGCTTGAACTTCCGCTTGAACTTCCGCTGGCTGAGTCGCCATCATCGGACCCGCACGCGGATGCCACCATGGCAAACGCGGCGAGGACCACAAACAATCTCTTCATCATGAAGACTTATCCCCTCTATCGGTGTGCTCTCAGTTAGTTAATTGAGAACTTCCTACCTGACATTGCGCCTGGCTACTTACGTGCCAGCTCTGGACACTGCTGACCAAACGCTTGGTAGATTCGCGAAGGGTAGTGATTCGGGCTCGTTTTGATCAACTTCGACATCAAATTGGAATCTGAGTTTTATTAAATCCGAAGTTGCAGCTAATCAATGACTTCCTCGCGGAGTCAGTCATATTTCTGCCATACCCGCGAGACGCTCAGTGTTGTTGTTCTTCTCGGATCGATCCCAGGAGGTTGGCTGCTTCCGCCAGTTCGTCGGAGTCGTGTGAGGTGACGACGACGATGACCTGGTCGGCGCCTGAATCGCCCAGTTCCTTCAAGGCCCGACTAGTTGTTTCACGATCGGTTAGGTCGGCTCCATCTGTGTTGGTCCCGACTCGTGCTGGAAAGTTCGTGCTGACGGTGAACGCCTGGTCAGCCCGAGGCGAGTTCTGCCGAGTTTCGAGTAGAAACTTGACGTGTTCCCGCAACTCTTCAGGGGATAAGCGGACGGAAAGCCAACCGTCGCCAATCTGAGCCGCTCTCCGCATCGCTGGCTTCGAATGCCCCCCAAAAAAAATGGGTATCGGGGATTGCTGAGGTTTCGGTTGCAGGTGCAGTGGTTCGAATGAGAATGCCTCCCCCTCATAGGAAGGCTGTTCTTCCTCCCAGAGGAGGCGCAGAATCTCGATGCTCTCGTCGAGCCGTTGGCGCCTTGTGTTGAACTCAATGCCAAGCGCCTCGAACTCTTCCCTGCACCAGCCGAGAGTTGCCCCCAGCACTAGCCGGCCGCCGGAAAGGTGGTCGAGCGTTGATACGACCTTTCCGAGGAGCAGCGGATTCCTATATGGCACTACACACGCATTCACGCCGAGTTTTATTGAGGTGGTGGCGCTAGCGACGAACGTCAGGGCCGTGAACGCCTCAAGGCGCGGGTTGTCCAACGGGTAGGGGTACTTGCCGGTCGACATTGTTGGATTAGTTGAATTCATCTCGACCGGGAAGGCGATGTGATCGCCTACCCAGACAGATTCAAGTCCCGCAGACTCGGCGGTCTGGGCGACCTCAACGAGACCCTCGGCTGAGACAGCGCCTTCGTAGGGCAGCATCAAACCGATCTGAGGAAAGTTCTTAGTGCGCTCGGTGGATTCCATGGAGTGTCCTAAACCTGACGACGGTCTCGGACTCTACCGATGTCGAGACCCACTGGTATTTTGGCCAAATGACCCGACCAAACATTCTCCTAGTTGTGAGCGATCAGGAGCGACAACGCGACTGGCTGCCAGAGGGCGTGGACCTTCCGGCTCGGCAGCGTCTTATCGACAATGGCCTTGAGTTCACAAACCACTACACCCACACCTCGCCATGTTCGCCGGCACGAGCCACATTGTTCACTGGCCAATACCTCGCGGAGCATGGTGTTTCAGAGAACTCCTCCTTTCCGACCAACACTGAACTGCCTACTGATGCCTTGACGTTGGGAAAGCTGCTCAGGCAGCAGGGATATACCAGCGCCTACAAAGGAAAATGGCACCTTGAGGGTCGACCTGACCCCGATATGGAGGCCTACGGTTTCAGCGACTGGGAAGGCAACGACCAGATGTTCTGGGGCCTTGCCGGGAGTGGAACAGAATACGACGAACCCATCGCCCGGAGCGCAGCAGATTGGATTCGAGCCCACGGAAACGATGACGACCCCTGGTTCTTGACTGTCGGGCTAGTCAATCCCCACGACATCATGTGGTTCCCGATCGATCAACCGTGGTACCGGGAACGAGAGCCAGATACCTATGAACTCGCTAAGAGCATCTTGGCTTCGAGAGACTGGGGGCGTGCCGACAATTTTCCACCCTTCGTCCACGAAATAGACCGATGGTTCACCGAACTGCCTGCGAATTTCGATGATGATCTTCACACCAAGCCAGAGGTTCACCGGAGCTTTATGACGGGGTGGATGAACCGGTACCCCTTCATGAGCATCGAACGCGATGATCCCGACATCTGGCTTCGACAACTTGACTACTACGTCAAACTCCATGAACTCAGTGATCAAAGCCTTGGCATGATCCTGAACGCGATGGATGACATAGGCGGCTGGGACGACACCGTCGTCATCTTCACCTCAGACCATGGCGATCAATGTGGTTCTCACGGGTTGCGCTCCAAGGGCCCTTGGAATTACCAAGAGACCATGCGCATTCCCCTCTACATCGTGGCCCCCGGAGTCACAAAGCCAGGAACAACCACCCATGCGCTGACTTCCGCAGTCGATCTGGCACGAGAGATCGCCGAGTTCGCCGGTGTGAACGCTGCCGATACTCCCACGTTGCAGGGAAATTCGATGGCGACGCTCTTCGAAGATTCCGACTCCAAGGTCCGAGACTTTGTGCTCTTTTCTCAGGAATGGGCCTGGTGGCAGGGAGTCGAACGTTCCCGCTACGCGAGCTCGGGGGTCTTCGACGGTCGATACAAGTACTGCCGCTACTACGGAATCGGCGGTGGCCACGATGCCGCAGGTGCCAAGCTCACCGGTGATGGGATGTTGTTCGGACGCGACACGGCCTTCGACGAGCATGACCATGAGCTCTATGACCTTCAGGAGGACCCGCATGAACTGGTCAACCTGGCTCTAGATCGGGGGCTTCGTCACGACTTGCGTTCTCGCTTTGCCGAACTGCGGTCAATAGAGCACGAGGTCTACGCGAACGGCTTTTGATGCCCGAGAATCGACATTGGTAGGTTTGTACTCGTGGAAAAAGAAGGACCGGATGCCGCCCATTCCGCCCACGAAGACGTGGGAGCCCCGAATACCGACTATGAACTGTTCGTCGTTCAGCCCTTGACGCCGCTATTCGGCGCAGAGATTTCCAGCCTCAGCATCAACGAACTTGATGACGAAGCGATCAAGCGGGTCCACGAGGCCTGGATGGATTGGAAGGTGCTGGTTTTTCGAGATCAGGACATCACCTCGGATGAGCAACTGGCCTTTGCCCTCAACTTCGGTGAAGTCGACCATCATCCCTATCTGGACGTCGGCGAGTCAGAGGACATCTCGGTGCTCGACAACCCTGGAGCTCCTCGGTTTAATCGCGAATATCAATCCGCGGTTTCCGAAGCGCCGAATCGAGACGTAAAGGCCTTCGGACGTTGGCACACCGACGCCACATTTCGTGAGCGTCCACCGTATTCGTCTTTCCTGATTGCCCGGATTCTGCCTTCGGTAGGTGGAGACACCGTCTGGGCTGACATGGAACAGGTCTATGAAGGTCTCGATGGTGAGGTCAAATCGCTGATCGATGGACTAACGGCGACCCACTCGGTGAGGAAGTCCAGTTTCATTCATGGGATGAGCCCAGAAGAAAAAGAAGAGGAGTTGAAACGGTTTCCGCCCCAACATCATCCAATGGTCCGAACACACCCGGTAACGGGGAGGAAATCCCTCTATATCAATAGCGCTTTTGTGGATCACATCGATGGGCTCCCCAACGGCGAGAGCCGAGAGTTGTATCGCCAACTGACTTGCGAGGTTCACCGTCCGGAGTACCAGATGCGGCTTCGCTGGGAGGTGGGGACCCTCGCCATGTGGGACAACCGTTGCGCCCAGCACTATCCGGTCTACGACTATTACGAGAGACGTCGTATGGAGAGAGTGACTCTTGCCGGTGACCGGCCATCTTGAGATCGGCCCTGACTGACTCGTGGCCTGCGGGTAAAGAGGCCGTTCTCTGCCTCTAGCCTCCAGTGATCAGGTGAGAGACGGAGGACCGTTGTTCTGATGGCAGACGAAGAATTCGATGCGGTCGTCATCGGGGCCGGAATCGCTGGTCTTTACTCGATCTATCGTCTGCGCGAGATCGGACTTTCTGTCAAGGCCTATGAAAAGGGTGACGGTGTTGGTGGGACGTGGTACTGGAACCGTTACCCGGGTGCTCGGTGCGACGTTCAGAGTTGGGACTATTCGTACACGTTTTCCGAAGAACTTGACCAGGAGTGGGACTGGACCGAAAGGTATCCCACCCAGCCTGAGATAGAGCGCTACCTGAACTTTGTCGCTGACCGGTTCGACCTGCGCTGGTATATCGAGTTCGGAACGCGTGTCGATCGGGCCCGTTTCGACGAAGAGCAGAACAAGTGGTTACTTCGCACCTCGACCGGCGGCAAGATTGCGACCCGATACCTGGTGAGCGCAGTGGGCGCGCTTTCTGAGAGCTTTACGCCGAAGATCAGCGGCGTTGGGACGTTTGCCGGTGAGCAGTACCACACCAACGCTTGGCCGGCAGAAGGTATCGATCTGGCGAACAAGAGGGTCGGTGTGATCGGGACCGGGTCGACCGGGATCCAGGCGATCCCCCAGATTGCGAAACAGGCTGAGCACCTCTACGTATTTCAGCGCACCTCTCAACACGTGATACCAGCCCAGAACCACCTGCTC
This sequence comes from Candidatus Neomicrothrix sp. UBA2974, assembly GCA_002348705.1. GTDB lineage: Bacteria > Actinomycetota > Acidimicrobiia > Acidimicrobiales > MedAcidi-G1 > UBA9410. Next base: position 19,870 of record DEAU01000043.1, on the reverse strand, counting down.
GATGACGCCCAGCGCGATGAACTGAGGGCCGCTTTTCGTCAAAGGTTGGATGAGAAGCTGTCCAACGCGGTTGGCATGTCTGGCTTCCCTATCGATCCGCCTGCCCTGCTGGGTTTGGATGCCGAAACCAGCAGAGAACTCTTGGAGGACGCATGGCGGATTGGTGGTCCAGTTGCTTTGAACAGGGCTTTCTCTGATACCGGCACGAATCTGGAAGCCAACAAGATGCTCGCTGATTTTGTCGCCGAAAAGAACCGCGAGGCCATCAACGATCCGGAGGTGGCTGAGAAACTTCTCGCTGTCGACCATCCCATCGGCTCACGGCGCGTGATTGTCGGCATCGATTACTTCGAGACCTATAACAGGGACAACGTCACCCTTTTAGACGCGGCAACATCGCCAATCGAGGAGATCACCCCCGCCGGCATTCGCGCCGGTGGCAATGAGATTGATCTCGATGTGATTGTCTATGCAACGGGCTTCGACGGCGTAAGCGGTCCGTTGTTGGCGATGGAGATCCAGGGAATCGCTGGGTTGTCACTTCGGGACAAGTGGGCGGCTAGACCAACTGCGTTTCTAGGTCTCGTGGCATCAGGGTTTCCGAACCTATTCATGATCACGGGTCCGGGTAGCCCTTCGGTATTTAGCAACGTCATCATCGCCATCGAGCAGCATGTCGACTGGATCAAGGACTGTGTGGCGTACATGGCCGAACACGGACTAAACCACATCGACTCTGACCTTGACGCTGAGAATGACTGGACCCAGCATGTTGATCAAGTCGCGAAGAATCTCATTGTCGGCTCAACCAAGTCCTGGTGGACCGGACAGAACATCCCCGGCAAGCCAGCCGGACTTGCCTTCTATCTAGGAGGCCTGCAGAACTACAGGGCTAAGTGCGACGAAGTCGCCAAGGGCGGGTACAAAGGCTTTGTCCTTCGCTCCTGTTAAGGCGGAACACTGCACAGTTGACTGCGCGGAGGTTTCTGGAACACGAGTTGACTGGCGCAACTATCCCAGTTCCTGGATGAGCGGAGGATGCATATGAGGCTCTGGACCGATGAGATCGAGTCGCACCGCGATGAAGCACGCTCGGTTCTGGGCCTTATCCGTGAGGCTCCCAAACCTTTTCAGGTCGATCCGGCCGGCGACCTCTTCGCGCAGGCAGGTAACGCCCGGAAACTTTTTGCAGAGAGGAGTTCTCAAGCGGCCTTAGAACCTTCGCAGTTGGCAAGAGAAAGTGTGATTGAAGGCCCGGGCGGTGCTCTGCGGCTGCGAGTCTTTCTGCCGGAGGGTGCTGCTCGCGGATTGTTTCTCCACATACACGGTGGAGGCTGGATTCTTGGTGGGCCTGAGATGGGCGACCCACAAAATGAGGCTCTTGCCCGCAAACACGGTCTGGTAGCGGTCAGCGTTGATTATCGGTTGGCGCCAGAAAATCCGTATCCGGCTGCTGCTGACGACTGCGAAGCCGCCGCTGTCTGGCTGCTTTCAGAGGGAGCGAAAGAATTCGGCGCAGAAAGAGTATTTATCGGTGGAGAATCATCAGGCGCCCATCTGGCACTCGTGACTGCAAACCGGATTCGCGAACGTCACGGTCTGGCTGATCGGGTTCACGGACTGAACCTGGTCTTCGGGATCTATGACCTCAACGGCACACCTAGTCAGCGTGACAACGGCGGCCGAGAGGACCTACTGGACCCGCAAGGAATCCGGATGTTCATTGAGGCTTTCACACCGGGTATGTCAGAGGAGCAGCGTCGGGATCCAGACATTTCGCCGTTGAACGCTGACTTGTCCGGTCTCCCGCCTTCTCTGATTTCCGTCGGCGTGAACGATCACTTTCGTGATGACTCGTTATTCCTGGCAGCCCGCCTGCTGGCTGAAGAACAACCGGTAGAACTCGCCGTCTTCCCTGATTCACCGCACGGCTTCACCAACCTGCCATCGAAGATGGCTACGGCCTTTCAGAAACGACTTGATGGCTGGTGGGCGGAACGATTGATGGGTGACGGGTCTTAATCAGCTAGAACATTGATTATGGAACTCGTAGAGAAACGGATAATTGTCACTGGCTGCGCGAGCGGTATGGGCGCAGCAACTGTGAGGGCATACGTTAAGGCTGGCGCTCAGGTCGTGGGCATGGACATAGCCGAGACAGCTGGAAGTCAGGTTTGCGCTGATGCTGCCGGCCCAGGGACTTCCACCTTCCTTCCGGTAGATGTAGCCAACGGCGATCAGGTAACGGAGGTGTTTGCGGCGGCGGTCGATTCGCTGGGCGGACTAGATGCTCTGGCACACCCGGCGGCCATCCATGCAGGTAACTCGGCCAGCGATGTCACTTCCACCGACTGGGACCGACTGTTTGCTGTGAATGTTCGTGGCACCATGTTGACGAACCAGGCAGCGCACCCGTACCTCAAAGAAGCTGGCGGCGGGGCCATCATCAACTTCGGTTCCATTTCTGGTCAACGCCCGGAGCCGGGTGCTGCCGCGTATTCGGCGACCAAGGGCGCAGTTCACGCCTGGACACGAACAGCAGCGGGAACCTGGGGTTCGGACAACATCCGGGTCAACGCGGTTCTTCCAGCTATCAGAACCCCGATGTTCCTGGCAGCCAAAGAAGGCTTGAGCGACGAAGAGCTGAATGTTAAGTACTGGCGGAACGAACAGAGCATTGCTCTTGGTCAGGAATACGGAGATCCGGATACGGACTTGGGTCCAGTGATGGTCTTCTTGGCTTCAGATGCCTCACACTTCATTACGGGCCAACTGATTCCTGTCGATGGAGGACAGGGCAATGTTCGTTAGACATGCTTGAAGATCTTGATGGCCGGATAGCCGTTGTGACCGGCGGCGCATCGGGGATCGGGCTTGCGATGGGAGAGGCCTTTCTTGAAGCTGGTATGACGGTCGTTCTGTCCGATGTTGACGAATCGGCATTAGCTGTTCAAGTTGAACGGTTGTCGGCCAGTGTGGGTGATCGAGTCGACGGTCGACTATGTGATGTCGCAGATCCCGAGGCAGTCTTTGGGCTAGCCGACTCGGTCTGGAGCCGGCACGGTGCAGTGCATCTTCTTTGCAATAACGCCGGTGTCGCTTCGGCGGCTCCGATCCTGCAGAGCACTCCCTCGCAGTGGAAATGGACCGTCGATATCAACGTGTTGGGTGTCGCCCACGGGGTATTGGCATTCGTGCCCCGCATGGTTGAATCCGGTATAGGGCACGTCGTGAACACGGCATCACAGGCTGGCCTGTCCACCAACGTCGGATTCGGGATGTATGCGGCTAGTAAGCACGCAGTAGTGGGACTAACCGAAGCGCTCTACCGGGAACTGGAGAGCACTCCGATAGGTGTCTCATGCCTGTGCCCTAATGCTGTTTCGACAGCCATATCCGATATTGCTCGGCTACGCCCGAGCTGGGTAGAGGTCGACGGGTCAGACGACATCATTCAGGAATCTTTTGGCGGAATCATCGCGGAGCATGGGATAGAGCCGGCTTCTGTAGCGACCCATGTTGTTGAGGCAGTTCGTGCAGGAAGATTCTGGGTCTTCACCCATGAGGTCACTAAATCCATAGCGCAACTGAGATTCGAAGACATACAGGCGGATCGCGTTCCTCAGCCTCATCCAGGCGACTTGGCTCGGATTGGTCTTGCCGGACTCCCGAACCACTTCCAAGAGGAAGTAGCTGAGCAGTAGACCCCAAGATTTGAGTCTGAAACCAGGTTGATTAGGCAGTTCAGCGGTATTGCACGACAACTTTCCCGGTGTTCTTGCCATTGTGCAGGTACTCGACGGCGTCAACGGCTTCGTCCACTCCAACGAATGATTTGGAGTCGATCTGGGGGTCAATACTCCCGTCCTCGATCAACTGGATGTTGCGCGTGAGGTGCTCCTGAAAACGATCCGGCCAGTGCGAGTGAAGGAAACCTCTCAACTGGGCCGACTTCCACAAGAGTTTGTGGTACACCCGCGGCGCCAGGACCTCTTGCGGACCGTCTTGGTATTCAGAAATGAAGCCACATATCAGGACCCGTCCCCGTGTCGCCACATTGTCGATGCAAGTGTCGAATGTCTCCTCGCCGACTTGTTCGAATATCAGATCGATCCCGTCGGGGTACTCGCTTCTCAGCACTGTGCCGAGATCCTCGTCTCGGTAGAGGATGACACGGTCACAACCCAACGTCTTCAATCGCTCGGCTTTCGCTTCCGTGCTGCAAGTACCGATGACGTGGTTGCCGGCCCGCTTAGCAAGTTGAACGACCCAATTCCCAACTCCACCTGCAGCGGCGGTGACCAAAACGGTCTCTCCGGAACCCATCTCGCCGACGACCTCAAGGCCAATAGATGCTGTGCATCCTGCGTTGATGGCGCTCATGGTTCCAGGAGAGATGTCAGTGACCTTTACAAGTCTTGCCGGTTCTCGATAGAGGTATTCCGTGAATGCGCTTCCTAGGTAGGGGGATACGACCAAATCGCCTTCTTCGAAACCAACGACGCCATTACCGACAGCTACTACCTCTCCCGCCGATTCGCAGCCGAGGGCCATAGGGAAGACGCCGTCGGAAAAGTAAACACCCCCACTGATATTGATGTCAGAGGCGTTGACCCCGCCGAAGTGGTTCTTGACGAGAACCTGTCCGTCTCCAGGATCGACCAACTCAGCTTCGACTACTTCGGCGACGGACCGGAAGTCTCGGGAATAGCTGTTGGCTACCAACTTCTTGAATTTCCTAGCCATTGGTGCTCTTTCCTAGGGAGTCGTTCAGGTAACAGAGATGAATGAAGTTAACGCCGAGGTCATACAGCGTTTTGGGGTATCGGGTCGGGGGCAACCCGAGTGGATTAATCCCTACGCAGAGTCAAGGTAGGCCGGCGCCGGGAACTTCCACGTCAACGACTTCGATCTGGCCTTTTTCTGCCTTGCCGCTTGCCTTGAGGAGTGCGACGTTTTCAACAGAACTTGTCGTAAGGAACAGCGTCTTCCTATCTGCTCCGCCGAGCATTGGCGCTATTGCCCACCGGCCGGGGGTCGTGATGCGATGGGTGATCTCACCTCCCGGGAGGACCCGCAGAAACTGTCCGTCTCCGTAGTGTTCGGCATCCAATGGTGGGCTACCGATCCAAGCTGCTCCTTGGCTATCTAGGCAGAGGCCATCAGGAAAAGTTCCGGGCAATTCGGCGAATATCTGAGCGGGTCCGAGAGATCCGTCAGATTGGATCGAGAATGATCTGATCGCCTCGCCTCTCGTCTCGTTGACGATGAGAGTCTTACCGTCGGGAGTGATTGCCAGGCCGTTTGGTCCTCGCATTCCCTCTGCGACCAGCCGTGACTGCCCATTTGGTTCAACCAATGCCACATTCTTCAGATCGGTATCGATGTAGGCGCGGCCCTTGCCGTCGACAACCATGTCGTTTGTCATCTCTTCGGCGATTTTCGTCAGATCAGCATGAACTTCGATCCCGTCCTGGAGGATTCGGTAGATGCGACGTTCGTGCATGACCGACACCAGAAGCGATCCGTCGGGCATGAAGCCGAGACCGCTGGGATGATCGAAACTCGCAACGTGTTCCGTGTTGCCCTCCAGGTCGACGGACATGACTTGTCCACCCCACATGTCTGAGAACCAGAGTCGGTCTCGATGCCAGCGGGGCCCTTCCCCGAAGATGATCCCGTCGAGGAGGACGGTGGGCTGCAGATTTTCCACTACAGAGAGACAACTTGAGCTGACTGGCTGCCGACCTGCCAGCGTAAAAAGCGTTTCTCAGCTAGGCCGATTGCCCCGTTGAGGATCAGGGCGAAGACGGCGAGTACGAACACGATGGCGAATAGACCGTTGTAGTCGAGCATGTTCGCCGAAGTGATCAATCTTTGGCCCAGGCCTCGCTTAGAGGCGAAGATTTCACCGAACACCGCTCCCTGGACTGAGATGATCGCCGCCAGTCGCATGGCCCCGAGGATCGCGGGGCCTATTGCCGGGATTGTCACCATGCGGAAGATCTGGTGGTTGGAGGCCCCCATGGTCCGAGCAACGGTGACCAGATCGGGGTCCACTAGGGATACTGCTGCTTGGGTCGGCACTTGGACGATGAAGAAAGCAATGATGACCGCTAGGACAACCTTGGACATTTCGCCGACCCCGTAGACCACCAGGATCAGCGGAAGAAAGGCGATCTTGGGCATTGCGTTGATCAGAATGATGAAGGGACCGAAGATCTTTGCGACTCGTTGAAAGTTCCCCAAAACGATGCCGGCTACAACTCCGAGGACTGAAGCGATGATGAACGCGATCAACGCCTCTTTTATTGTCACCCACGCGTCCTGCCAGAAGAGACTCTCTGGCAAGAACTCGATGAGATATTCCCATGTGGCGCCTGGTGAGGCTCGAAAGACCGGGCTGACGTTCGGAAATGGCTGGATGCCGAAGAGAGAGATGGCATCCCAGCCGTCCCAGATCGTCTCCGACCACCAAAGCCACCACAAACTGAAGATGACAGCGAGTCGGCCAACTTGGGTGCGAACATCGAATTTCCGTATCCGGTAATGCCAGATCGATTCCTGAGGAATCATTCCTCTCAATTCGTCCTGGCTGACTACGGGTGTCGATTCTGTGTCCTGGCTTGTGGCCATGTCGGCTTCGCGTGGCGACCCCTCAGACGATTTCATCACGCAACTCCATCCAGATTCGCTCCTCGGCTTGTTTGAAGTTTTCGTCGAACCGCAGTTCGTCGATAATCCGTGGGCGAGGAAGGTCGATAATCGTGTCGGACTTGATGCGACCGGGTCTGGCAGTGATCACGATCACCCGATCAGCCAGAAGCACCGCTTCTTCTAGGTCGTGGGTCACGAAGATCACTGTCGTGCCCTCGCTTTCCCAGAGTTCGATGAACTCGGATTGCACGGTCAGACGGGTTTGCGCATCCAAGGCGCCGAATGGTTCGTCCATCAACCAGAGGTCTGGATCAAGAGCCAGTGTGCGAGCTATCGCCACACGCTGGTTCATTCCTTGGCTCAACTGTGAAGGAAATGAATCTGCGAAGTCTTCCAGGCGAAGTCGGCGAAGCAACTCCATCGATTTTTCAGAGCGTTTGTTCTTGGGGATTCCTTGAATCTCCAGACCTAATTCGACATTTCTTTTCGCGGTTCGCCATGGACTTAGTGCAGACCTAGCAAGCATGTAGCCGATGTCCTTGCTGGGGCCGTCAACTTCGGTCCCGTTGCGGCGAACTGCACCCTTGGTAGGTGGAATGAGTCCGGACAACATGTTCAGGATCGTTGTCTTTCCGCAGCCTGAAGGACCCACAACAGCCACGAACTGGCCGGTGGGAATAGAAAGATTGATGTCATGGAGTGCCGCCACTGGCTCATCAGATGGGTGGTCGCCACCAAAAATGAGCGAGACGTTCTCCAGCTCGACAGCAGGCGTGTCGGCGCTCACGATCATTCCCCTCCGAAGTTTTTAGATGGGGCTCTAACTAGTGCTCCGCCCCTAGATAGGCGTCGATAACGGCTGGATTGTTCTGGATGTCCTCGGCCACCCCTGTCGCGATCTCTCTACCGAATTCGAGGACCATTATTCGTTCGGCGATGGCCATGATGATTCCCATGTCATGCTCGATCATGAAGACAGAAGTCTTGAATTCATCCATGATCCGGTAGACGTAACGGACCATCTCTTGCTTTTCTTCTGCGTTCATTCCTGCCATTGGCTCATCAAGCATCAACAAGTGCGGCTCCATGGCGAGGACCCGACCGAGTTCGACTCGCTTTTGAACGCCATAGGGAAGTTCGCTGACCAGTTCGTCGCGAACGTCCTGCAGGTCAAGGAGTTCGACAATCGATTGGCAGACCCTTCGGGCCGCCAATTCCTTTTTGACTGCGACGGAACTGAAAAGTCCATAGTGAAATATGTTCGTCTTCTCATGCATGAAGCGTCCGAGCATCATGTTGTCCAGGACCGTCTGGGCATCAAACACACCGAGGTTCTGGAAAGTGCGGGCAACGCCCATTCGAGCGATCTGGTGGGGTCGATAGGCCAGAAGATCAGTCATCTCACCGTTGCGTCCACGGAACTTCACTGACGCGCCGGGTTTTGGCTCGTAGATCCCGGTCACGGCGTTCACGAGTGTTGTCTTACCGGCTCCGTTAGGGCCGATAAGAGCGAATAATTCGCCCTGATGGACCTCCAACGAGAGGTTGTCGCAGGCCACGACGCCCCCGAACTGGACGGTCAGGTCATTTACTTGGAGGACCGTTTCGTTTGTCATCGATTCACCTCGCGGCGGATGGCGGCGTAGGCCTCTCGACTGTCTCCGCCACCTCCCATATAGAGGTCCTGGACCTCCTGGTTTTCGCGCAACTCGTCGCTGGGGCCTTCCAGCACGATTTCTCCCACCTCGAGTGCGTAGGCATACGTACTGTGTTGCAGCGCTATTCGGGCGTTTTGTTCGATGGCGAGAACGGCGACTCCTTCCTTGTTGATCCGGTCAAGCAAGAGAAAGAGGTCTCGAACGATTAGGGGAGCGAGTCCCAGCGAGAGTTCGTCACAGACGAGAAGCGACGGTTTGGCCATGAGGGCCCGTCCGACCGCCACCATCTGTTGTTCGCCGCCTGAGAGCAAGCCAGCGAGTTGGTTTTGGAGCGGCGGCAACTGGGGGAATAGGTCGAATACCTCGGAAAGCGTGTCGTTGATCCCTGCGAGATCCCTTCGTGAGGCGGCTCCGCAACGAAGATTTTCTTCTACCGTCAACTGTGGGAACAGCATGCGTCCTTCGGGCACCTGGGCGACCCCACCCGTGACGATCTTTCGGGTCTTGAGTTTGGTCATGTCTTGGCCGTCGCGTGTGATGGAACCAGACGTGACCTTTCCCTTTTGCAGGTAGAGGACTCCGGTGATAGTTCGCACCAAGGTTGTCTTGCCAGCTCCGTTGGATCCCAGAACCGAAACAAAGCCCCCTTCAGGTACCTCGATGGAGACATTTCGGAGCGCCGGTATTGGTCCATAGGACACGCTGAGTCCGTCGATCTTGAGAGAGCTGCTCATTGAACGACTCCTCTCCGCGGTGCCTGCATTCTTAGTAGCGCCCGTTTCTTCATGGCTTGCCATAGTCCGGCTAGGCCGTCGGGTCGCCAGACGAGTACGACGACGACCAGAATGCCTCTGATGGCGAGGTCGATTTCTCCTGCGTAACGGCTGAAGAAATCAATGTCGCTGATGATCGGCAACTCTTCTCGCATCCACTCGAAGTACATGGGGAGTGCAAAGAAGAAGATTGATCCGAAGATCGCTCCCTGAATGCCCATGAACCCTCCGACGACAATGATGATGCCGTAGTCGAGAACCAGTTCAAGGTGGAACGAGTCTTCGCTTCGCGCACGGTTGTAGTAGGAGAGCATGCAGCCGGAAACGCTGACCAGAGCGGAGGAAAGGGCGAAGGAAACCAACTTTGATCTCGGAACGTTGATTCCGAGGAGGGTGGCTGAAATGTCTCGGTCCCGGACTGCGGCGAATGCGCGGCCTTCGCGACTTCTGACAACGTTGACGATGAACAGCAGCCCGACAGTTGTTATTCCGAGGTTTACCCAGAACCAGCGGAACTGCGAGTTGATGAGGAATTCTCCGTCTTCAGGGTTGATTCCTGGGATCCAGTGCAGCCAAGACGGAAGGTTGGGCGTCGTGAACCGCATGCCGGAGAATCCGAACTGGTGAACGATGTATTCCTTCCAGACAAGAAGGATGATGAAGTGGACGCCGATGGTCGCCAACATGAGATAAAGGCCGCGGAGGCGGAGCGCCGGGATTCCGAAAAATACGCCCAGGACCGCACCGGCAAGTGCAGCGACCGGCAGGCAGAGCCAGAACGACTGCTCCCAGATCAGGCCAACTTGAGCTCCGACCATCGTGCCAATCATCAAGAACGCGGCGTGTGCCATCGATAGCTGTCCGGTATAACCGACGAGCAGGTTGAAGGCGCCGGCTCCCAACGCGAACAAGATGATGTAGTTGACGATCCTGAACCAACTGTTCCAAGGAAAGTCCATGGGTGGTTCCCAGTCGGTACTGAGGATGAAGGGGATGGCCATAAGCACGAAGCAGGTCACTGCTGCAAGTGCCCGCTGATCGGCTCGGTGCCAAAGTTTGAGGGACAGCCGTGGGTCGTCCGGGTCGTGTTCCGCGTTCGACCACGCGAACCATCCGATTCCTACTAGGACGAGGAACCCGACGAGGAGCTTCCAACCGCCGAAGGGATTCCAACTGATCTTGTCGAGGATGACTGGTGAAGCGATAGCCACCAAGAAGGGAAGCGCGCGCATCCAAGTTGGCGTCCTCTTGGCGAGGATCTGCCGTGAAGCCGGGGTGGCGGTTTCGGTAACGCTGGTCATACCCGCTCCAGGTCCTTCTGGCCGAAGAGGCCTGTTGGCTTGAAGATGAGAACCAGGATGAGTATTCCGAAGGCGACTGGTTCACGCCATTTGGTGCCGAAGTGGCCTCCTGCAAGTTGCTCGATGACTCCGACAATGAGGCCGCCGATGATTGAGCCTCCTACCGAGGTGAATCCTCCGATGGCTGCGGCTGGAAATGCACGGAGGCCGATTGCAGCGAGTGCAGGATTGACCGATGGCGTGAAGTGGCCGAGCATGACCCCGCCTAGTCCGGCAATTCCGATAGCCATGGCCCAGGTGATGGCGTAGGCCCGATCGGGATCGATCCCCACGCCTGCTGCTGCTTCGATGTTGCTAGCCACAGCTCGCATGTGTAGTCCCGTGCGCGTTCGGGCATAGAAGACCAGGAAAGCACCTACGGATCCGAGGACCACGAGCAAAATAATGATGTCCACCCATCGGATGCTTGTTCCGGCGACTTCAATGGTCCCAGTTGGCAAAGCGGTCAGGTTGCCCTTTTCCAGAGGACCAAACCACATCTGGACGACGGCTCGGATGACGGTCGCAATGCCAATGGTGGCAAGCACGATTGCGAAGAAGCCTTGACCGACCATTGGTCTCATGATCCCGTAGTGGATGGCGAGGCCGAACAGGGCCATCACGAGGGTGATCACGAGGGTTCCTATGAAGATGTTGGTCTTGCGTTCCATGAAGAAGGCAACGCCGAAATAAGAGCCCAGCATCAAGAATTCGCCAACAGCGAGATTGAGTACGGCCGTCGACTTTTCGACGAGGACGAATCCGAGAGCTACTACCGCGTAGATGGCCCCGAGGGCCAACCCGCTAACGAGTAACTGGAGATTGACTCCCCAGTCAAAGAACGTTGAGGCAAGGATGTCCATTAGTCTGAATTCTCGCTCCTGTTATTGGTTGTGCGGTTAGATGTAAGGGCTTGCTGTTGGCTGCTGAATATCGGAAGTGGTTGTTATTCAGACCGGCTGCGTTTTAGCGCAGCAGAAAGGAAATCACACATCCGGGGGTTAGGCAACCAAGCGTTTGGTAGATGTCAGGTGGATCGCTAAGAGAGCATCCCCCCGTCGACCACTAGAACTGCGCCGGTGATGTAGGACGCAGCTGGGGAAGAGAGAAAGACCACAGGTTCGGCTACTTCCGAAGGTTCTGCCCAACGGCCGAGCGGAATGTTCAGACCTGCCGACTTCTCCACTTCGTCCTTATCAAAGGCATCCCACCCGCTGGTGTCTATGTAGCCGGGTGCCACAGCATTGACTCGAACCCCGTCCGGCGCCCACTCTCTGGCTAATGCGCGAGTCAGCGAATAAAGCCCACCCTTCGCCGCGGAATAGGCCGTCATTCCAGGAAGGTGTCGAAGCCCTGAGACGGAACCGACGTTGACAATGGCTCCGGACCCCCTTTCGACCATCGTTCGACCAAAGGTGGTTGCAACGCTGAAAGGGCTGGTGAGGTTTAGGTCGACGGTCTTTGTCCAGCCGGACAGGTTGATGTCCAGTGGGTCGGCTAAGAAACGTGCTCCACCCGCGTTGTTGACCACGATGTCGAGAACCCCGACGTCGGATTCGATCTGTGCGGCTGCCGATGCGATCTGCTCAGCATCAGTTACATCACAGGTCGTTGTATGAACCTCTGCACCTGTCTCCCGGATACTTACTGCGACGTCCTCCAAGCGATCTGCGGATCTGGCCAACAGCACGACGGAGGCTCCTTGACGAGCAAGAGTTCTTGCTATCGCTTGGCCAATGTCGCCAGTCGCGCCTGTTACTAGAGCTGATAGGCCATCAAGGCGAAAGGGGTTTGTGCTCACACTCTGGCTTCTCCCAGCGAGACGGGAAAACTTTCCATCCCGCGACTGAGCATCGTCGGAATCCAGTGGGGATCCTCGCCGTCGGCTGACAAATCGGGATAGCAGGTCAGCAGTCTTTCAAGCGCGATCGAACCTTCGAGCCTTGCCAGTGCCGCACCGAGGCAGAAGTGGATTCCAAAACCGAAACCGATGTGGTGGTTCGGTTCGCGCTCTATATCGAAGATGTCGGGTTCCTCGAAATGTTCTGGATCTCGGTTGGCGGCGTGTTGCACCAGGTATGCCATGTCTCCCTTCCGCAGCGTCTTTCCCCGCATGGTGATGTCGTCAGAGATAGTCCGAACCTCCATCTTCGAAGGTCCGTCATACCGAAGCACTTCTTCGACCATGGATTTCGTCAGGCTTTCTGGGTCGCGTCGGTACTTCTGCAACTGTTGCGGGTTGTTCAAGAGGGCGTTGACACCGTTGCCGATCAGGTTGGTGGTCGTCTCATGCCCACCGAATAGGAAGAGAACGAGGTTGGCGACGATCTCCTGATCCGAAAGCCTGTCATCACCTTCTTGCGCAGCTATTAGGTCGGCGATGATGTTGTCTGCAGGCTTGGAGCGATGAAATTTGACCAGATCGCCGAGGTAGGAGGCCAGTTCCATGAGGCCGTGCTGTGCTTTGAGCCGACGATCCTCAAGACCGCGAGCACCAAAGACCAGGACCATGACAGCGTCGGACCACTCCTTAAAAATATCTCTGTCGTTTGGCGGTACGCCCATGATCTCGGCAATGACAACCGCTGGAATTGGGTAGGCGAAGTCGGAAATGAGGTTGACTGACTCCTTCCCAGACAGCTCCGCGAGGGTGTCGTCGACTACCTGGGTAGCTCTTAGGCGCCAGGACTCGATGGCGCGTGGCGTGAATGCTCTGCTGACGAGCTTTCTGAGTCTGGTGTGATCCGGCGGGTCTCGAAAGACCAGCCAATCCATGAGGACGTCGTAGGTGGGTTGGCGTTCGGCTCGCTGTTCCGGACTCAGGCGGTCCAGTGCCGGCTGGATCCTTGCTGAAGAGAATCGGCTTTCACGGAGCGCTTCGGTGACATCGTCGTACCTGTAGATGAACCAGGCCCGGTACTTCTCGTTCCAATGGACCGGGTCGTTCTCGCGCATGAGCTGGAAATAGGGATGTGGGTCGTCAATCCGATCAGGCCTCAGTACTTCATCGTCGACTTTGTTGCTCATATCTGGACGATGTCCTTTGGTGACTCTGGAGCTTCTAGGACCGTGACGACACAGGCATTTCCGTCAATTCCCGCCGTTCCGCCTCCCATGGTCTCGACGAGGCCCAATCGGGCGCCTTCGACCTGCCGTGAACCGGCTTGACCACGCAACTGCCAACAGATTTCAGCTATCTGAGCCAGACCTGTTGCCCCGAGTGGGTGTCCTCGACTCAGCAGTCCTCCCGATGGGTTCACCGGTTGTTTGCCGCCCAGAGTGGTGTGGCCAGATTCGACCAGTCTCCCCCCGCCTCCTAGTTCGGCGAGGCCAAGGGCCTCAGTGGTGATGATCTCTCCGATGGTGAAGGCGTCGTGTACCTCAAAGACGTCGACGTCTTTGACGGATACGCCGGCTTGCTCATAGGCGTTGTGCGCGGTGTCGGAAACAATCTGCCACCCCCAGACCAATTCAGATCGCTGGTCCCATAGTGCGCCGCTTCTGAGTGCGGACGATCTGACTCGAACGCCTTGCGGGTTACCGGCGGGTCGAAGAACTGCTGCTGCTGCTGCGTCGGCGATAGAACAGCACTGGAGGAGGGTCAGGGGAGATGAGATGGTCGGGCTGGCCAAGACCTCTTCCACAGTGGGCGTCTTCTGATGCTGCGCGCGATTGTTGTGCTCTCCGTGGCGGTGGTTCTTTACCGAGACTGAGGCCAACTGTGCGTCTGTCACCCCGAATTCATGTTGATAGCGGGTCGCTGACATCCCATAGAGGGCTGGCATAGCGAACCCTTGTGCTCCTTCAGGGTCCGAGAGGATCGGTGAGATTGCGCCTGCGAAGGACGCTGTCATGGTTTCGATCCCAAAGACGAGAATGGTTTCGTACCTTCCGGATTCGATAGCGGCGCAACCCTCATGGAATGCCGAGGTCGAACTGGCGCAGGCATTCTCAATAGTGATGATCGGAACTTCGTCTATGCCGAGTTGCTGCAGCGAGCGAGCGACCACGCCGGGATCACCGAAGACTGTTCCAGCAAAGACCGCTTCGATCTGCCTTGGATTGATATCAGCGTCGAGAATTGCCTCGCTTGCTGCCTCCCAGGCCAACTCCCTGGCTGTGGCTTGCGGTTGCTTACCGAACAAGGTTGTTCCGACCCCGCAGATCGTTGCCACTTCAGTCATTGTGCGCACCGTGGTTGTCCAGCACCGGGGTGCTGCCGATGGAGACGACCAAGTCCCCCAAGTCGTTTTTGACGTTGAGGGAGACCTTCGCGCCCGGTTCGGGCGGTGGGCCGCTGTCCAGCTCAACATGAGCAAGAATCCTCGGGCCCTCGTCCAGATCGACGTAGGCGAGGCATACAGGAGGGGTTCTTCCCGGCACCGGGATTTCAAGCACGGTGGAACTGAAGACCGTTCCGGATGGTCCAAAGGTGCATGGCTCCACTCCACCGACCTGACCACAAGGACAGATCGGCGGGGCGTAGGCGCTTGCTAGACCGCAGTGGCCACAACGGCCCCCCACGAGAAGATGTCTCCCGTTCTCTTCTCGAATCTCGGGTCTAGGATCCGCGGGAGCAGGGCTGCGTTTTCCAGTTTTGGAAGATGCCACCGGATCACGTTACCAACCGGTCGTTTGGTCTGCGATACTCGGTTCTCGGCTCTCTGGAATGCGCTTGGGTGAGAACTCGAGTCGAAAAAGCTCGAAAAAATTAGGTTAATGACGCAGAGTCAGAATAGCCGGAGAACTGAACAGTGAGGTCGCGTTGATCAGCGAAGAAGAACTACAAAGTAAGGTTGGTTATCGGTTTCCTGGCGGAGAATATCTACTGGAGCCCTACAAGAATTGGCTGACCAACGACGTGGTGGGGGCTAGGAACAACGACAATGACCTTGCCCATCCAATGTTCTGCTACTACGCAGCCTTGAATTCCATGGGCGTTTCTCTCGAAGAGCTTTTTGCAATCTTTGACGCAACTTCCGAGGATGGCGTGATGTTCGGCGAGGCAGAAATAGAGCTCAAGAGGGCCATGAAACCGGGTTCTACTTATGTCATTTCAGGTCAGGTCACTGCAGCTCAGAGGAAGAAAAGCAAGAAACTGGGCACTTTTGACCTAGTCGACTTTGAACTCAACATTCACGAGGATGATCAACTGGTAGGGATTTCGAGAAACTCGTTTATCTTTCCGAGGGAGTTGACCGATGCGTCAGAATAAACCGTCAGTCGGATTTGAATTTCCCCCCTATGTAGTGGGAACTGTGGACGCCGAAAAGATGAAAACCATGGCCGCTCTCCTTCAGGATCCCAATCCAATCCATTGGGATGTTGAAGCGGTGAATAGTCTGGGATTGGGAAGCAGGCCGATAAATCAAGGTCCGAACAACATGGCATATGTTGCTAATGCCCTGATTTCTTGGAGCGGCGGTATCTCTAATTTCCGAGGGCTAAAGGTACGATTTCTCGACAACGTATATGCCGGCGACCATTTGACGGTCATTGGTTCGGTTACGGACGTGGATCATGTCGATGACGGCGACTTGGCCACCTGCGAAGTCCAACTCGTACGCGGCACAGTCGATTCCGGCGACATTGTCATGGCCGGCCAAGCGGTGGTTCTGCTCTAGGAGCCAGGGGTCTAGTAGCGCCAACCCATTTCCAGCGGCCACAGGCGTTTTCCGAGGATGTCCTCTACACAAGACAGGCCGGCCCGGGCCGCTCTGTCGATGCCGATACCCCTTGATTGAAAGGTCTCGCTCGCGAAATACAGACCTTCGATGTTCGGGGCCTTCCAGTGTGGACGAAACTTTCCGACGAGCCCCGGTTTTTGAATGACTCCGAATGAAGGGTCGAATACGTAGGTTCGACGTTTGAAGACCGGGTCCTTCAGACCAGGCCACATGATCTCCACCTCTTGTTCAAACTCCTCAAACTTTTCCCTAACGAATTCCTTGTCCCGCCCACGGTCGTACTTGTGGAGCATGGAACCCATGACATAGAGGTATTTGCCTTCAGGTGCGACTGAGGGGTCAAGGGCTGTCTGCTCGAACATGAAACCGCTCGTCCCGCTGATTGGAGCGTGAAGCCAGGTCGAGATCTCTTGGCGATCAATGACGGGAATTGGTTCATTGGTGGCGATTGAAAGATGGGCGTAGGAGACGCGCCATCGGTCTTCGGCCAGCGTCCGAATTTGATTCACGTACCAGTCCGGAAGTTGCGAGGCTGGGACGACGTCTAGCGCATTCCAGACTGGAAGCGTCGAGATCACTCTCGGAGCACGGATTTCTTCGTCATGAAAGATCTCGTTCCTTAGCGCCGCACCGATTCTCGGCACGGAAACCCCGCGCACCGAACCGTCCTCTATCAGGACCTGACTGACCGATCGTCCCAGCTCGACGACACCACCATTTGACACGACGGCGTTGCGGAGGTCGTCGAACAATTTCTCCCAACCGCCGATTGGCCAGAAGGAATACGCGGCCGTTCGCCTTTCCTCGTAGTGCATCTTCCGGTTGAACAGGTTGTCGCTGGCTGCATGATCCCACCAATTCTCGGTCATGCACTCCATGACGGTGATGAACTCGAAGAGATCTATGACACCTTGGCTTTTGGTGTGCTTCCCGAGCCAGGTTCGCATCGGAAGATCGTCGAGGCGGTCAAGTTCTTCGTAAGGGGTGTCCAAGAGCGCCTGGATGACTGCCTTCAACTCATCCTTGTCTCCGGCTTGCGAATATCGGTCTCGGATTGAACCCCAGGCCTTCAATTCATGGTCCCAGACCGGCATGTCAGTATTCGAAGGTCCGTGTCCGAGGGTCATCCCAAGGTGTTCGAAGATCCTGGTAAGTCCGGAGCCCGGATCTTCTAGCAGGTGGGCGCCAAGATTTAGCTTGTACCCGTCGTCGTCAGCGGCCATCCCTCGGCCCCCGAGGTGCTTTTCCCGGTCAATGAGGAGAACGCGTTGCCCCTCCTTGGCCAGCAGTGCTGCAGAAGCGAGACCGGCGGCTCCGGCGCCTATGACGATGACATCGAAGTCACTCAATTGGTCGTCTCCCGGTCGCGAGGTCTCTCAAGTAAATAGTGTTGCCATGCTTACACGGTTCAACCAGGTTTCCATTCGCTAGGAAAGTTGAGGCCCCCATGATTCGAGGAGTCCACCATGTTGCTCTGTCGACGCCTGACCTAGATCGCCTCGCGTCCTTCTACTGCGACAATTTTGGTTTCGAGGTGATCCGGCAGAATGAGTGGGCAGATAATTCTCTCATCGACCAACTGGTAGGCCTAGATGGTTCAGTGGCTCGAACGGTGATGCTCAGTGCCGGAAACAGCCACATTGAGTTATTCGAGTATTCAAATCCGGTACCGGTCGCAGCGGAGGCAAATCGACCGGTTTGCGATCACGGCTATACGCACTTCTGCCTAGAAGTTGAGGATGTCAACGCTGAGTATGAGCGCCTGGTTGAAGTAGGCATGACCTTCCACTGCCCCCCTCTGATGACCAGTAGTTCCGGCGCTTTGATGGCCACCTATGGCCGCGATCCGGACGGCAATGTCATCGAACTGCTCGAGATTCGAGACCCTGACGATCCCATGCGTCTCGACGCCGTTGGTTGAGCTCACGCCCTTGGTTGGATTGTGTTCGACCTGTGCCTGCTCTTCTTTTTCTCCCGAGACAATGAAGTGGGTGGTGGCGGGTAGTGGCGAGGCACCTGGAGTTTTTGCTCCAGAACTCTTAGCCGAGGTCGGTTATCTCTCTAGTCGGATTGGGAAGGGGAGCCTGGATGGCTAGTGGTGGCGTCAATTTCGACGACTCATATTTCCTTCTTGGTCCTAGTCGGGCATCGACGTTTGCTGACAGCCTTGATTCGGCTGCTAGTCGGTGGTCCCACACCGCTCTTGCGTTTCCGCATGAAAGAGCGACCTACCCGGAACTGGCGTCCCGGGCCGATGACCTTGCGCGAGGTCTACTTGCTCTCGGAGTGGGGGCTGGCGAGAAGGTAGGGGTACTGATCGCTCAGGGCGTTGATTATTTTGCCCTCGTCTTTGGAATCGCCAAGGTGGGTGCTGTATCGGTTCCGATCAACCCGCGCTTCAAGGCCAGGGAACTAAAGCATGTCATCTCCAATTCCGACATGACTGCGTTGGTTGCATCCGACAATTTGCTCGAGATGCCCGATCCGCTCGACATGTTGGAGGAGGCGCTGCCGTCACTGGCTTCAGCAATGGAGCCTGAGCTTCATCTTGCCGAAGCACCATTGCTGCGCCACATCGTCATAGACGGAGACAGTTCCCGTGACTGGGCCTCCGATTACGTATCGATGCTGGAGGGGGGAGGTTCCACTCCAGACGAACTGGTTCTTTCCCGGAGCGCTTCGGTGGCCATTCGAGACACGGCGATCATCATGTACACGTCGGGGACAACCGCCAATCCAAAGGGCGTGATGCTTCCTCATGAAGCACTGGTCCGCCATGGGTTCACTATTGCCGAAACTCGTTTCGAACTGACGGAGGACGACCGGGTCTGGTCGGCGCTGCCTCTTCATCACATTGGCGGCATGGCCTTCTTCTTCACCTGCCTGGCCGCCGGCGCGACCTACTGTCACACAGCGAACTTTGATCCCGGCAGGTCCATTGAGCAACTTCAGGATGAAGGATGCACGATCGCGATCCCGGCCTTCGAGACGATCTGGCTTGCTGTCCTCAACCACCCGGATTTCGAGCAGGCCGATTTCAGCAAGCTGCGGATCATTCACCTACTTGGTGTGGCCGAGCGCCTTGCCCAGATGCAAGCGGTTCTTCCACACGCCATACAGGTCTCGAGCTACGGCGCTACCGAATGTTCCTCGTTTCTCAGCATGGGGAAGGTCAACGAATCCCTCGAGGTTCGCACGACCACCGGCGGACACCCGATACCGGGCATTCACGCGCGGGTCGTGGTCCCGGATTCCAGCGAGGACCTGCCCGCTGGCGAACTCGGCGAGATCATCTACCGGGGCTGGTCGGTTTTCACCGGCTATTACAAGGACCCGGAAGCCACGGCTGCTGCCTTTGACTCAGAAGGCTGGTTCCACACAGGCGACCTGGGGACACTCGACGCTGAAGGCAGGCTGACCTATGTCTCGCGGATCAAGGACATGCTCAAGGTGGGTGGCGAAAATGTCGCTGCCGCTGAGGTGGAAGGCCACCTGATCAGCCATCCGGCAGTACTTCTGGCACAGGTCGTGGGCGCCCCTGATGCCAGGTACGCCGAGGTCCCGGCCGCTTTCATCCAGTTGGCGCCGGGAGAGTCCGCTACAGACGAAGAACTGACGGACTATTGCCTAGGGTCAATCGCCACGTTCAAGGTCCCAAGATATTTTCGGTTCGTCGATGACTGGCCAATGTCGGGCACCAAGATCAAGAAGCATGTGCTCCGCGACCAAATAGCGGCCGACTTGGCTGAAGCAGG
>DEAU01000011.1 GCA_002348705.1 Candidatus Neomicrothrix sp. UBA2974 | reverse complement strand
TGCGGAATCGTCGTGGACGTCTCCGCAACCTCTGACCGAACCGCCGGCGTGGCAGTCGACATACTTTTTGTTGTCACCTTCGGGGCAGACGAGGGCGAACCAGTTGTCTCCGGGGCAACTATCGCCGTCTGAGCACTACCTGAACATGCCGTGAAACTGAGAGTCAGCAATAGCGCTCCGAGAACACAGGCGACGGGCTTCAAACAAGAGTTGGTTTTGGTGGATGATGAATTCATCTGCAGCCGCTTCGGAAACTCGGTTGGTAAAGGAGAGCCTGATGAGTGTGCATCAGAGCCCAGCATGCTCCAGATCAGGACGCCAACCTTGACCTCTCCGAAACCAAAGTTTGACTTACGTCACCTGCCGAGGTGGACTCGACGACAAGCGGGGTCGAGTGGCGAGTCCGCTCTGACGAGAGGCGGATGCCATGTCCCAGAAGATCCATGTCCTGTTCCCGTGCCAGGAGGGCAAGGGGCCGGAGATGCTCGCACTTTTGAAGGAGATCCTCGGGGACACCCGGGCGTGGCAGGGCTGCCAGTCCATCGAGGCTTACAGCAACGCCGACGCTCCGGACGACGTCGTCCTGTGGGAGACGTTCGACCAGCGTTCCGACCACGAGGCCTACCTCACCTGGCGCGTGGAGAACGGAATGATGGAGGCCCTGGCACCGATCCTGCGGAGCGATCCCCAGTTCACCTACTTCGCCGCCCACCCCGACGTCTGAGCGAAGGACCGTCCCGGACGGCCCACTGGACCCCGACCGCCCCGGGTGACCGCACTACGGTCGCCCAGGTGCCGGTCGCCATCACCCGCCAGGTCAGCCCCGCCATTGGGGACTGCGAGCTGACCCACCTCGAACGCACCCCCATCGACGTCGACGTCGCCCGCGCCCAGCACGCCGCCTACGAGGCGGCGCTCGCCGCCTTGGGCTGCCGGGTCGAACGCCTCCCTGCCGAACCGGACCTACCCGACTCGGTGTTCGTCGAGGACGCGGCCGTCGTCCTCGACGACGTGGCGATCCTCACCCGTCCCGGCGCCGAGTCGCGCCGCGACGAACGCCCCACCATCGAACGCGCCCTGGCCCCATACCGCGACGTGGTAGCCATCGAGGCGCCCGGCATCGTGGACGGCGGCGACGTCTTGGTGTCCGGGAGTGACGTCTGGATCGGCCTGAGCAGCCGCAGCAACCGAACCGCCATCGACCAATTTCGTGGCGTTTTGATCGGCCATGGCTACCGGGTTCATACGGCGACGGTCAACGGCTGCCTCCACCTGAAATCAGCCGTAACCGCCGCAAGTGACGACCTTCTTATTGTGAACCCCGACTGGGTCGACGTCACTCAGTTCGTTGACCACCGGTGCATCGCCGTCGACCCGTCAGAGCCAGGGGCTGCCAACGTGGTTCGGGTTGGTGACACCGTCCTTGCCGCCTCAGCCTTTCCCCGGACTGCCGAACGACTTACTCACTCGGGTCTCGATGTCCACCTCGTTGATGCCTCCGAGTTGGCTAAGGCCGAGGGAGCCTTGACCTGCTGCAGCCTGATTTTCGAGGAGCTAACCAGATGAGCCTGCAGCTGCATGAGCCGCTCGACGACCGGTCCTTGGGCTGGCTGCGGTACCTGTATCGCAAAGCCACCACGCCGGACGACTGGAGCCGCGAAGGTTCCCCCCACCCTCACTGGGACGATCGCACCGGTGAGCCGATGCTGTCATGGCATCGGTTCGACCTCGTCGACTCCGCCTACTCGATAGCTCTGATGGCCGACCGCACCCCTGCTTGGCGGGAAGTTTACGCCGAGCTCCTCAATCAACTCGTTGAACGTCATACCAGCTGGTGGGCCGCGTCCGATTGGCTAACCCAGTTCGGCCCAGACCCCGACCGTGGCTCGTACCCCGAGAACTGGCGGACTCTGATCCCCGAGGAGTTATGGGGCGAATACGACGTCCCCGGCTGGACTGCCAATGGCATCGCTCCCTACGGCGTCCAGATGGACCCCATCGCGGCAGACGGAATGCTGTTCTTCAAGGGGTTCTTCTGCCTACTGCTCGGTCTGCACCGCCACGTCACCGGCGACGACCGCTGGAACCAGCCATTCGACATTATCCGGGACGGCGAGCACACCTTCTCCTGGACTCACTCGGGAATCGCCAGCTACCTCTCCAACCAGTGGCGGGAACGCCCTATCGGCGTCCATTGCGAGAACACCAAGATCTGGCCCTATTGACTGAGCGGCGCCGGCCTCGGTCTGAGGCTCCACGACAACCTGCTCGGCACCAACCACCACGAGGTGTTCGAC
Source organism: Candidatus Neomicrothrix sp. UBA2974 (assembly GCA_002348705.1). Taxonomy (GTDB): domain Bacteria; phylum Actinomycetota; class Acidimicrobiia; order Acidimicrobiales; family MedAcidi-G1; genus UBA9410. The sequence goes on along the minus strand of DEAU01000011.1, from coordinate 15,951 downwards.
CCTTGGTGGAACCACGCCATCAACAACTACATCACCTGGCATGACGGCCGAGCTGTGGACATGGACCTCTACTACGACCCGGTAGTGGACCAGCATGTCTCAAGTCCGATGGGACTCTTGGCGCCTATCTGGTATCTAGCCCCTCAGCGACCCGACATGGCTCGCTCGGCGTGGGAGATGACCGTGACACTCGCTGGGCTTGACGGCAACAATCCGCCAACCCCGGAAGCGCCGGGAATGCTGGCTGATCCCGGCTTCGCCTCGCTACTGGCCATGCAGACCTCTGAGTTCGACGACGGGGCGATACGGGATCGAGTATGGGCCGTCCTCGACGGCTGTCACGAGCCAACCGTCGAGGCTGACCTCGGAGAACACACATATGGCTTCGGCTTAGGCGAGCCACATCCTCGTGGTCAACTAAACGCCCGGGTGATGGCCGGCTGGACCTGCGCACCGGGAGCATGGAGCCGCATATTCAACGGACCCCCTGACAGGCGGTTCGGCGAGCCGACAGTGTCAGGCGTTGACTTCCCAGATGTATCGCTAAGTACCGCCACATGGGACGGCACGACTCTGCACCTAGCCGCCCGGGACCGCGACATTTCGCTGGCCGGTCGTCAGACGACAGTGCAAATCACTTCCCTGCCCGCTGACGGTCCATGGATTTTGGGTAGACCGGGCATCACCGGTGAACCGGTCGAGGTGGTCGGCGGCTCAGCGATGATTGAACTTTTCACCGACGGCAGCCACCACGAACTTCGCCTCGCCTAAACGGACTGATATCCCAAATCGGCCCTAGCCTCCGCCCGATGAAACTCCACGGGTTCGACTCCGAGCATGAGGAGATGTTCCAGTCGGTATTTGACCACGTCAGAGCTCGGATGAGCACGCAACCTCCGTTGAACCCGGCCACATCGGCCATAGAACTGTCGGAAGCAGTGGGCCCAACCATCACCCCCGGAGGGCTAGGCGTCGACGAGGCCCTGCGGATCTATACAGACCACCTGGCCCCGGCCAGCATCGCCTGCGACCACCCTAGGTATCTAGCGTTCGTTCCCCACGCCCCCAGCACCGCCGCCAATGCGTTCGACATGGTGGTCGGCCCATCAGCCCAGTGCGGATCGACATGGTTGGATGGCGCCGGAATGATCCATGCCGAGAATGAAGCTATGCGCTGGATCGCCGATCTGGCCGGCCTTCCTAGTGGCGCCAACGGCTGCTTTGTCACCGGAGGAACGATGGCCAACCTCTCGGCTTTGGTCACCGCGCGGGACACCGCCCGCCGAATACGTGAGGCCGAAGGGCGACCGCCACCGACCCGATGGGCCATGGTGTGCGCGGCCAGCACACATTCATCGGTTGCTTCGGCCGCTCAGGTCATGGACGTTGACATTCTTCCGGCCGATCTCGACCACGAACTACGACTTACCGGGCCCGCCGTCTCGGAGGCCATCAACAGACGGCCCGGCGGAACCGAAGTATTTGCTGTCGTAGCAACTGCGGGGACCACCAACATCGGCGTAGTCGACGCCCTGGATTCCATTGCCGAAGCTTGCTGCGTCACTGGCACCTGGCTGCATGTCGACGGCGCCTACGGCGGCGCCGGACTCGTCGCCCCGTCGATCCGTCACCGGTACACCGGAATCGAGCGCTGCGACTCCTTGGTCGTCGACCCGCACAAATGGCTTTTCTCTCCGTTCGACTGCGCAGCGCTTGTCTACCGGGACCCGGCCCAAGCCCGTGCAGCGCATACCCAGCATGCCGGTTACCTCGAACCAATCATCGACGAAACCGTTTATAACCCGTGCGACCATGCCCACGTCTTGACACGCCGAGCACGAGGCGTGCCGTTCTGGTTCTCACTAGCTGTTCACGGCACCGACGCCTACCGCGATGCCGTCGAACAGACCCTTACCGTGACACGGACCGCTCGCAATCTGGTGGTCGCCGCGGACCACCTCGAACTTCTCGTCGAGCCGGAACTCTCGGTCTTGGCCTTCAGGCGCCGCGGCTGGAAATTTGATGACTACCAGGCCTGGTGTGAACGCCTCCTCCTCGACGGCACAGCGCTCCTCACCACAACCACCTTCGATGGAGAACCGGCCATGCGGTTCTGCATTGTGAATCCACGGACAACAGTCGATGATCTGGAGGCGATCATCGCCACCCTCTAGAGTCCTCTCCTCGGGCCGTGTTGGCAATATCCCGTCCCATCTGCGGGAATAGAGCCGCTTCCAGCCTGACAGGAGTCCACTATGGACCTAACCACAATGTCCTACGAGGTGCGCGACGGCGTCGCCCATGTGCGCTTCACCAATCCCGATGGAGCTAACGCAGTAAGTCCTGCGTTCTCCCGAGATCTCCGCGCCGTCACCCTTGAAGTGCAACTCAGCGACACTGTGCGTGCCGTATCGGTCACCGCTGAGGGAAAGGTTTTCTGCGCCGGAGGCGACCTCAAGCTCTTCCATGCCGCTGGTGACGGACTGCCCCACCTGGCCGGCGACATGCTGACCGATTATCACGGCGGCATCTATCGAATGAATCGGACGCCAAAGCCCTACGTTGCCGGTATCCGGGGAGCTGCTGGCGGCGCCGGACTTTCTCTAGCCAGCGCCTTCGATCTCGTGGTCTGCGGCGAGTCGGCCAAATTCACCATGGCCTACACCCGAGCCGGTGTAACACCTGATGGCACCTCCACCTATTTCCTAGCCCGCCACATAGGACTGCGTCGTGCACTTGACCTCACGCTGACCAATCGGGTGCTGTCCGCTACCGAGGCCGAAGCGTGGGGCCTGGTCAACCGGGTGGTCCCCGATGATGAGGTCGACGCTGCCACAGCCGATATGGCGCTCTCCCTCGCCGAAGGAGCGGCTGGAGCTCTCGGCCAAGCAAAGCGGGTGATCTATCAGGGGTATGAGCACTCTCTAGAGGAAGCTGGCGAGATAGAGGCGGCCACCATCGTAGAAGCAATGGGCACACCAGACGGTCGAGAGGGAATCGCCGCCTTCGCAGAAAAGCGCTCTCCTAAGTTCGGATAGTGCTGATCGGCATCTTCCCTCTCCGGTCAGCCTGACGTTCCAAGCAGACCTTTCAGCGAAAAAACCATCCGTGGTCCTCAACTTGCAGGAACCAAGATCCAATGTTCTCGACTGTCGTCGGCTAGTTGACCACATCAACCAGCTACGACAGCCCCCACACCGGTCAGGGTCAAGACAAGCCCAAGCCCTTGGGACCGCCGGACTTCGTCGCCGAAAACCACCCGACCGAGGGCCACGCTGACGGCCGGAAACATGGCACCGGTAACCGCGGCAGGCAGCGGGTTGTCCTGCACAGCCAGGATGTAGGTCAGCGACGCTGCCGCACCACACACCCCGGACAGGACGGCCCAGATCCGTGTACCTATCTGCGGCACCAGCACTTTGCGCCTGCTCAAAGTCAAAGCCACTGCGACCAGACATGCGACCAAACGTTGAGCGGTCCCTGGCCAAGAACCGCTGGCCCCTTCAGTCTCCATAAGAATCGACAGGCCAAGCCCATACGAGACGCCGGCACCGGTTCCCCATAACAGTCCTGGTCTGATCCGACCGACCACACCCACCCCCTTGGTGATCAGAACGAGGCCTAAGACCGCCAACGCCACGCCAACTACCACCAGAATGGATGGCACCCCGTCCAACAACGAGGCATACCCAACTGGGATCACCACCATGAGTACAGCTCCCAGCGGCGCCACAATGGTCGAAGAACTGCGAAGCATGCCACCTAAGTAAAGGATCATTCCGAATCCGAACCCGATTCCCGAGGCGGCGCCGATCAGGAAGTCGTCCATGGAGAAGGCACTCGGAATTACCGTCACCGTGGCTAGCGACACCAAACAAGCCACACCATGGGCGAAAACTCCAACGGCCAGCACTCCAGTCACCTGTGAGCTACGACGCCCGAAAAACTCGGACCCCCCAACACAGAGAGAACTCAGCGCACCCAACAACGCACCCACCGGCGGCACACTAGGCCCGCCGACTGCCCTGACCTAGTGTCTCCCAGTCGACGATGCGAACGACCCGGAGGACTTAATGACCACGCTGCTTGACGGAGGCATGGGTCAAGAATTGATCCGCCGGGGCTCACCCCGGTCGCCAGAGTTCTGGTCTGCGTGGGCGATGCTCGAAGACCCGGACCTTGTGCGCAGCATCCACAGGGACTACGTGGATGCCGGATGTGACGTACTAACAACCAACAGCTACTCAACCTATGCTGACCGTCTCCGTCCCCACGGCCTCGAGGCTCGTGCCGAGGAGTTGTGTCGGGCTGCTGGACGGTTGGCCCGCGAGTCCGCTAGAGAAGCCAACCGTTTGGTCCGCGTCGCTGGATCGCTGCCGCCGCTCCGCCACAGCTACAACCCCTCACCCGACGCCAGTTACGAGGAGTTGCGCGACGAGTACGCAGTGATGGTCGATCATCTGGACGACGCTGTTGACCTTTTCCTCTGCGAAACCATGGGCGCCCTTCACGAAGCTCGGGCTGCCACAGACGCTGCCCGCGCAACGGGCAAGGAGGTGTGGACGTCGTTCACTTTGCAGGGGGGGTCTGGCCTACACCTCCTTGATGGCACGGCATTCGATCGGGCCTGCGACGTAGTGGGCGCCGACGCCTACCTACTGAACTGCTGTCCGCCCGAGCAAGTCTCGGAGGCACTGCCAGTTCTCCGGTCTGCTACCGAACGTTCTATTGGCGCCTACGCCAATGCCTTTCTCGACATGCCCGCCGGTTGGCGCGGGCGCGACGGCAGCCCACTTCCCGACTCCCGGAAAGACCTAGGTTCTGACAGTTACACCGGTCTCGTCATGGAGTGGGTGGATATGGGTGCCGACATGGTCGGCGGCTGCTGCGAAATCGGGCCCGAACACATCGCCCGCATACGTCAGGCTCTCAACGACCGTCGGGTGGATTGACCGAAATAACCACTCAATCGATCGCCACGTGACGGCGTGACGCGAAATCGTCCACACCTATCGTCGCTCGCAACGACAGTGAGATCTGATCGGTCTCGGGATCTAGAGGCGTACCGGTGCCATCAGCCACCCGCGTCATCATGTGGAAGTTGGCACTTACGGCCACCGCGTCTACAAGTACGTCGGGCCCCGCCACCTCAAGCAACGCTTCACGGGCTGCAGCCATTTCGTTCGGCTCTTCATCCCACATTGCCTCAACCAGACGCACAAGCGCTGCACCGTGGAGGACTCCTCCGTCCCCGTCAACTGAACCCGACACACCGTCGAGAGAGATCTCACCATCATGATGTTCGCTGCTCAGACTGAGCAGCAGAGCATGGCTGGTCGTTCAGTAGAAACACTCGTTGAGTTTTGACGTTCGGCCAGCAATCAGTTCGATCTGAACCCGCTGTAACGAGAATCGGTCCGATACCACATCCCCGAATACTGCTTTGCCCTCAAGGTAGTGCGGTGTCGACAGCCGGGACCGAGCAGCCAACTCGGCCGGGACTCCAGAAAGTGCACGCCAGACGTTGGGCCCACCGACGTCGTCCGTCGGCACCCAATGAAGCCGGACCTCGACGCCTTCAGGCACCTCACGGCTTGGCTCTCCGGCTATCGGTTCAGGTAGCGGCATTCGCTCTAGGCAGAGGGCGTCGGCGAACCGATCCACACAGTTGGCCTGAGAAACCAACGAAACCAACTCGACGTATGCCAGCGGCTGAAGCCCCCGTTCCGCGATCGACTGATACCAGTCAGATGTCAAAGTGCCGGGATGGTTGGTAAGCCGCCAAACCGCGTCGACAGCGGCAGCGGGGAGGGTGTGGGCACCATCAATCGAACTGACTTGCTTGACGGGCACCTGCCAAGGTGGCAACTGCTTGAACGTTCGAGCCCGCCTCACCTCATCTACCATGGCCAGGCGTTCGGATCCTGTCCACCAAGTACCGGGGTTGGAGAAGTGGGCCATGGCTTCCGCGTGTGCGGCATCCAGCTCAGAACGCAGTGGAAGCTCGGTGGTGTAGGCGACCATGTTCCAGTCTTCTCGACCGTATCTCGCCGGAGTCAGGCAGGCCGAAGGGCCATCGACACGCCACCCACTAGTAGGTCAGCGTGGTGGGTGGCACGAAACTCGAGACCGGACACACCTTTGCCGCTATCGCTAACCGGAATAAACCGGACCTCACACCCGTCATCGTCTCCGCTAATGGTCGTCCCGTCAACGCTGAGGCCCAGCAACGCCGCCCAGAGAGTTGCGGTCGATTCCGGATCGACGACGGCAACCTCCACGGTCACGAGGTCTGAAACGACATCGGTGCGAACGTGGTCGCGCCAGTTGAATCCAGCCCACGGCCAATCATCCCATCTGTCGGTTTGGTCCACACTCACGATCGCTCCACCTACATCGCTGGGATGCAGATGCAGGCCGAGAACTCCCGGTCCGACAGCCTCTAGAACCACGCGAACACCGAGGTCGGCTATCCGCTCCCGCACTATCTCTAGTTCGTCAACTTGGAACAGGACCATGTAACCGCCGTCACCACCCCTGCGGTCCAGAAACCGGCCAGCTGACGTGCCGCTGCGAAAAGGAGCCACAACCTCCAGCAAACGCTCCCCTACAGGGAACAAGACATTATTGAGACCAAACTGTTCTACACCCAGGTCATGCACACACGCCTCAACGCCAAGCGCTGCAACCAAATCGGTCTCCACTGTCTCGAGATCGCGGGCCACAAGAGCTACCTGCCGGAGTCGAACCGCCATATTTGCCAACATAATCGGCGCCCGGAGCCCTCAATCAGCCCGGTGACCACTTGGGCTGTGGCAGGCTGCCTTCCTCAACCAATCGTCCTTGATGACGCCGAACGTAAGGACCCGCCATGCCCGCCATGCAGCCCAAAGGATCAATAATCGGACGGGACCTCCCAGCTATGGACGAGTTTGAAGCGAATGCCTTTCTCGATGACTTTGCTGTGTCCGACGATCCCGACAAGCCGATAACTGCCGGGGTATTCCGCCTTGAGGCCGGCCAGTCGATGACGTACACCTACGAGTACCACGAAATGAAGCTGGTCATCGATGGGCAATTCAACATTGCCGACGACACCGGTCAGACAGTCACCGCCGTTCGAGGTGATCTCTTCTATTTCCCAGAAGGCAGCACCATCACTTTCTCCACTGACGACTACGGGATGGGATACTTCGTTGGCCAACGAGGTGTGGGAGAAGCCTGACCGACGGGTTGCCCGATCTCGCTCGTAGGCTTCGCCTACCGGTTCTGTCAAGATCCGGCGTTCTCTATACGAATAAAGAAAGCGATTCCCCACATGCCGAACGGCACCGTTAAGTTTTTCAACGCCGAAAAGGGGTACGGATTCATAACCGTGCCCGGGCAGGACGATGTCTTTGTCCACTACTCCAACATCGAGGGTGAGGGCTACCGCAGCCTCGATGAGGGCCAAGCCGTCGAGTTCGAGGTCGGACCTGGCCGCAAAGGTCCCGAGGCCTTGAACGTTCGCAAGATCTGAGCCGATCGGCATATCCAAGCCCTAGGCTTGGGGCCACAGTCCAACCCACTGAGCGCTGCTACCCCCGGGAAGCGGCAACCGAGAGAACCCGCTCTGTAGAGCGGGATCTTTCGCTTTTGGTCCAGCCAATCGGGGTGCCCAACCGGTCATTTGTCGTCAGAAGACATTGACTCGTATCGCCTGGAACCCGGAGCTGCCCCCACATGCAGGCCTCGAGCCCGCCCCCTCCCATCGGGAAGGTCTTGGTCTTGAGAAAGCGCAGCGCGAAGCGCCAGCCAGATTACCGAGATGAGAGCGAGCCCCCCGCCGACCAAAGTCTCGGTCGTTGGGCGCTCGTCACGAAATACCCAGACCCACACGGGGGCCATCACAACCTCGGTAATCAGTAGCAGGCTTACGTCAGCCGGAGGGACGAAGCGGTGGGCGTAATTCCAGATCGGCGCGAACACCCCAATCAGCAGGCCTCCCGTGATGAATGCCATCAGCAAGTCAAAGCCAGGAACAGCCACTCCAGGACCGATCACAGCAGACACCACGACGCCGACCATCCCGGCCAACAACCCTCCGACCAGGACGGGAACTCCAGGATCCTGGGCAGGAGAACTGCGAATAAGGACGGCATAACCACCCAAAGTGATCGCCAGCAAGATCGACAGCACAATCCCAATGGCGTCCGACTCACCAATGTTGCCACCGATCATGATTACGACGCCGGCGCCAGCTATCAGGATGGCTAGCAGGGTGTCCCTGCGAACCGGTTCTCGAAGAAAGATCCGGGCCAGCACTGCCGCGTAAAGGGGACTTGTCGCCTGCATTAAGAGCACGAAGGCCGCCGACACGCGGCTTAGTGCGATCACGAACAAGCTGAACATGGCGGCCATGAACAGGCCAGCGAGGAACTGGCGAGACCCCGCGTCTATGACAGCCTTAAACGGATTCCGTCCCGCAATCACGATTATCGCAGCAGAGACCAAACCGGCCGAAAGGCTCCGGTGGCCGAGATACTGCCATTCGTCAGCTTCCCGTAGCGCCCGAAAGGTCAAAGGACCAAAACTAAACATCAGTCCACAGAAGAGGACTGCCAACGATCCCTGAAAACGACTCAATGTCGGTGGCGTCATCGCCTGTCTCCTAAATCCCTGCTGATCATGGCACCCAGCTTCGGTCGACGTGCAACAGGGAAACTGATTCCAATGACCGCCGGGTGATCAGCCGACAGACAAGAGGCGGTCGGCGTACCACCCGGCGAACCGAGCGACATTGGGCTCCAAGTGAGAAAATCGTCCCTGCCGGACAGCTGGCGTGGCCATGCCGCGGTGCTGGCGTTCAAGCATTGGGATGTCTTCGTCAATGGCGACGTCGAATCGCTCATAGTAAGACTCAGCCACTCCAGCGAAGCCTTCAGCAGTCACGGTGGCGGGCGGAAAGCAAACCACCTGAGCACACCTGCAGCGGTCAGGCCCGTCGGGCAGCACCTCATACATCCAGAGACCCTCGGCACCTGTTGCAATGACCATTGAGGGGAATAACCACGAATAGCGAACACCGCCAGCTTCGCGGTCATCGAGTGTGGGGATAACTGGAAGAGCCTTGTGCTGATTCTCCTCGAGCAGTCCGCCAGTACCTTGAGTGCTCCCGAAGTGAGTAGCCCACGAACCGCTAACGGCCTCAGGTTCGTCCGGATCGTCGTACGTGTCATCGATGCTGCCCGGGTGCACGTAGGGCAGGTGGTAGTACTCGTTGAAGACCTCGGCGAAGGCCTTCCAGTTGCAATCAACGGTGAACTCCCTTCGGCGGGTCGTAACCATCGAATCCAACTCCCATCGGGCGAGTACGCCAGCAGCGTCTCCTAGCCAGTCGTCAATCGCCGGCGGCGAATCCTCGAGGCTGACAAAGGTGAAGCCGAGGCGCTCGGCTACAGAAAATTCGTGTAGTCCGTGATCAGCCGGATCGAAGTCCTCAGCGTTCCCCATGCTCGGTGCCCCAATAAGAGTTCCATCAAGCGCATAGGTCCAAGCGTGGAAGGGGCATCGCATTCGACGACAGGTCCCCTCCCCTTCCATGACTTCAGTAAAACGGTGGCTACAGGTGTTCGCGAACGCCCGCAAGACCTGGTCGTCTCCGCGGACCATGACTACAGGAACTCCGCCAACCCGGATCGCTGCATAGTCGCCCGGATCCGTCCAACGGTCCCATCGACCCACACCCACCCAGCCTCGGCGAAACACCGCCTCCTCCTCAACGGCAGCAACCCGAGGGTCTGTGTAGCACGCTGCAGGAAGGCTTCGAGCAACGGCCTGCCCACCGCGACAACGCCCGAGCGCCTCGGCCAGACCCGAAGGCAGGCCAGGTAGGAGGCGCGTCGAAGTCGTCACTCTCGTCACACTACGACCGCCGACCATATTGTGACGAAGGGGCGTCCCCTACCGTGCGTCCATGTCTGAACACAGCCTCGACGAGATCGAAACGACCACGCACCGCTGCCTCGTCAACCACGGCGCCATCGATCGGGTAGCTTCCCACGTCGCCCGCGCCGTTAGCGTCGCCGAGGGCAATGGCAACCGCATTTGCGGCCTTTACTACCTTGAGAGTTACTGCCTTCAACTCGACTCGGGGCGTATCAATGGAAACGCCGAACCAGTCGTCTCTGTGGACCGCCCCGGTGCGGTGAGAATCGACGGCCGACTCGGTTTTGCCCAATCTGCCTTCGCATCCGGCTTCGACACTGCCGTTCTGGCAGCTAGGGAGAACGGGATCTGTGGCCTGTCGGTTGAGCACACCCATACCTGCACCGCGCTGGGCTTTTTTACCGAACAGTTCGCTCACGAAGGGCTTCTAGCCATCGGCACTACCAACGCTTCACCGCGGGTATCGCCCCCAGGTGGATCAATCCCGGTTCTGGGAACCAACCCCATTGCCATGGCTGTCCCCGATGGGAACGGTGGCATTGCCTTCCAGTTCGACTTTTCGACAAGTGCCGTAGCCCTCGGCCATATCACTATGGCCGCTGCAGCTGGCGAGGAAATCCCCCTCGGCTGGGCGGTTGATTCAAATGGAAAACCGACTACCGACCCAGAGGAGGCACTGGCCGGTTCACTGGTCTCGGCCGGCGGTTACAAGGGCTACGGAATCAGCCTACTCGTTGAGGTCCTGGCGAGTGCCTTAACTGGTAGTCGCCTCAGTGTCGATGTCCCGCCTCTGAAAGCCCCAGAGGGACCACCTCACGACCTCGGGCAGTTCTACGTAATAGTCGATCCCGACTGCTACAGCGGAGTCGACTTTTACCATCACCTGCGAGCGCTTGGGGCAAGCATCACCAACCAGCCGGGGGCGCGACTTCCCGGCGCTGGAAGAACGGTGATTAACCCCGTCGAGGTCGAGGACGATCTGTGGGAACGCGTCTTGGAGTTGGCCGCCAATTAAGCCGACCAGCCCAGACCCGTCAACCTTTCAAATCTCGGCTGCGTCGAGGATCGCTTCGGGAACTAGAAAGCCATGGGCAAACTCGGTTGCTTGGTTTAACGCAATGGCGTCGACTCGAACACCTTCGCGGGACGCTGCGGTATGGGCGACACTGTCGACTGTCCGGAGCTGTGCCGGTCCACCTACGGCCAACCGATCGACCATTGTGCAGCCGTCGGCGTCGTCCGGAATCCCCGATACTCCCAGCCCACGGCCTCGGATCTCATCGACGACCAGAGCCAAGGCAGCCACCGGCGTTGGTGCCGGTAGTCGAGCTTCTGCCGAGCCTGAGAGCCGGGCCTTTACTTCGGCAATGGCCAACACGTCTGGACCATCCACGAAAGATTGCTTAAGTGTGCCGGAATCTCCAAGAGCTTGGCAAAACACCCCAAGTGCGGACCCATAGCCGACTTCGGCCGCAGTAACGTTTCGAGCCGCTCGGTCGGCTGAACCAGTATCTAGGCCGGCGACCCGCGCACAGCGGTAGACGAGATCCAAAACCTCTCGCGGAGCAACCAGAACCGTGCCAACAGTATTTCCACCTTCGGTCACGAGGGAAACACCTCGCCGAATAGTCGTAACCAGTTACCTCCAAGCACCAAGTCTCTTTCCTCGGCCGAAAAGCCGGCTTCCTCAAGGCCCTCAGCGAGGTTTCCGAAGTCCTTAGGGCCATCAAACCAAGTTGGCCACGGCGGGAAAGATGGCGATTGGGTCCGAGTGCTGGGCCGGTCCCACCGTCCGTTTCGCATCCAGCCAAGAGCGTCGGGTTCCCAACCGAGCACGGCGTCGGAACCGATCGCTACATGCTCTACGCCGATCTGTTCGGCAAGCAAACTCACCATGTCGCAGTACTCAGACCGAGTCACGTCGGCACCGCCAATGAAAAGTGGGTAAAGCGTGCAACCGATCACCCCACCTCGCTCTGCCACTGCTGCTACCAGTTCATCGGGTTTGTTGCGAGGCGAGTCGCAAAACGACACCGGATTCCCGTGAGTGATGGCGACCGGCGCTACCGATGCTTCCACGGCGTCCCGTCCTGTCACGTTTCCAACGTGTGATATGTCGACCAACACGCCAGCGTCGTTGAGAGCGGCGACCATGCGGTAGCCGGCACGAGTCAACCCGCCGTCTTGGGGCTCCCAGCAACTCGAGCCAAGGTGGTTGGCGATGTTATAAGTCAGTTGGATGACCCTGATACCCACGTCTGCGAAGATCCCGGCCATCTCTGGGTCGTCACCCAACATGGAACTGTTCTGGAACCCGAGAACCACAGCAAGAACGTCGTCGTCTACAGCTTCGTGGATCCCCTCAACCGACCGCACAATACGAATCAGGTCGGCGTTGTGGCGGCAGAGGTGCCGAAAAGCACCGATTCTGGTCATGGCGCTGGCCATGTCCTCCCACACGCCAACCGTGGCGTGCACCACGTTGACTCCGCCGGATCGCACCTCGGCAATCACTTCCCGGGTCCAATCGTTGATTTGCAGTCCATCGATTATCACGATTGCCTCCTCGTGGGCTCGTCCGTCGTCAGTGGGCTCTAGGCCGCACGGGCAATGCCCAGTCGTCTGTCAAGCCCGGTCCAAGATCAGAGAGTCGCGGCGCCCCCTGAAACAGGGTGACCCGAAGCCAGTCAGTCGACTTCGGTTTGAACTCGTCCATCCCGTACTGGGCCAGTTGGAAGCGCTGAATCTGTAGCGGCAGGTAATCCGCGGCACAAGCATTGTCCCGTATCTCTCCATATCGACGGTCGCTGGCCACTAACCGATCCACCGCCGCCCGGTGCTCAGGCCTCTCGGCGAGGAATGCCGCAACGACTTCACCGCCATCCCGATTGTTAAGATCCAAGGCAAGTCGCCACAGTCGGAGCGCCACGTCGATTGCGACATCTTGGCCTTCTGGCTCCAGTCGGGTCCGTGACGCCCGTCGAGGTTCCTCTGTGTTGTCGCTGACTACCCACCAGAAGGCGGATGCCTCGTCGGCCTCTAGATCGAGTTCGTCCAACCAACCGAACCGATCGGCAAACATCGACCGAAGATCCTCCACCGTCGCAGCCGGGTCCACCTCCGAGTGCTCGTCCACCAAGAGGAAATCGTCAAAGAGTTCGTCATCGCCGGCATGGAGTTCGATGAGAAGAGAGACCACGAGTTCCGACGTTTCAGGGCCCTGACCCTCGGCCCACCGGTAGAGAGCGTCGTATGGCAGACCTTCGCCCGCATACCGGTTCCAAGCTTTAGCAATCTGCTCCACGACCGGAACGAGAGCCCGCGAGTTGAGAAATGGAGTGCAATCGTCTGCGGAACCTGAGTCGAAGTGCCGACCTGCCCGGTCAATCCATTTGGCAAGGATTCTGGACGTCTCTGGTTCGCCAGCCATGGCCCGGACATCGGCCAGTGCCAATTCCCGCATGCCCACCCATGCATCTAGGACCCGAGGATGTTTCAAGGCATATGGCACAAGACCGAGCCCAGTCGCGTTACCCAAACCGAAGAACCGACACCACCGTTCGTCGAAGCCAACCGCATCGGGACCTCCTTGGATCCGTGCGCAGTGCTCAACCATGTCGTAACCCAATTCTCGAAATAGCCAGGCGGCCACAAACTGAGCCCTATAGGGAACCCGGAACGGGTGATCGTCGCCATAACCATCAAAAGAACGCATACCAAATTTGCCGTTGGCATAAAAGGCAGTACTCCGAAGGATGTAGCCGGCATCTCCGACCTTCTCCGGATCCGGTTGACGCCCAGCGGCAAGTTCGTCGACGAGTGCGCCGAAGAAGCGAACACTGCGATTTCCGCGAGTCAGGCTGAGAATTCTCGGATCGAGGCGTCCTCGTTCCTGTTGTGGCACCTGTAGGCGCAACATGGCCAGGAGGTCGCCGTCGACATCGCCCTCAACCAATGCAGCTGCCACCTCCCATCGTTCGGCAATCACACGGTCGGTATGAGCTGATTCCTCGACCGTCGTGGTGAAAGCCACGAAATGGAATCGGTGGCGGCCAGTATCCAACCAGTAGATCGACTCTCCTCGACCCTGTGCATCAAAATTCTGTCGCAACCGGCCAGCTGTCCAACTTTCGGCGACAGCCCGACGCAGCATGGTTCGACTGAAGCTGTAACGGCTGAGGCGGGCCGCGCCGAGTACGTCGGGCCTCATGGCGAATTCAGGCGGACGAAGGCGCGTAGCTCGGTCATCCAACTCGCGTTGAAGGACATCGGCTCGACGGGACACTGGGGCAGCGTAGGCGCAGCGGATCTAATGCTGCCCGGATCCACGCGGAACACCCGCCTCCAACTCGAGGCGGGTGCACCCCGGGATGTCCCGGGCAGGGCCACCCCCTATAAGCGTCATCCAAGTTTCCGTCGGATCCGCACGCCCGGTTGCCCCGTCCCTACCAGCCTCGCGCTTTACCGGGCAGCGAGCAAGTAGCTGGCCGCAGCTCGGCTCGTTCCCACCGCTACTCGTCCCGAAGCCCTACTCTTCGGATTAATGCGAACTAAAGCCCTCGTCTCAGTCGTAGCAGTTCTCCTATTCACAACGAGTTGCGGCTCGAATCCTGCCTTCAAGGAGGACGTGGCAAAGCACATACATGGCCAATGTGAAGCTGGGCTAGATGCACAGGCCGAGTCAAAGTCACTCCTCCAAGAGGCCGGCCGGACAATTGCCGACGCCTGCGAATGCGCTGTCAACATCGTGGCCGACAACTATTCCGTTCTCGATCTGACGATGATGGGTGACGAGACCATGAACGTTGTCTTCACCAACGCCGGCCGAACCTGTGCCGAACGCTTCGCTTCGGACTGACCCAGCACACTTCCGCAGCTGAACCGTCAGAAGCTTTCCCGACGGTCGAACACTCTCCGGCCTCTTTCGCCTATTTTCGACCCATGGTCAACTTGGAAGAGACCCTCAGGACTAGCGAGTACCTCGTGCTTGACGGAGCAATGGGCACGCAGTTGTTTAACGTCGGCCTCACCTCAGGTGATCCTCCCGAGATCTGGAACGTTCAGTATCCTGAACGAGTCCAAGCCATTCACCGTGCCTATATCGAGGCCGGGTCCGACGTAATTCTCACCAATTCGTTTGGTGGTAATCGCCACCGACTCAAGCTCCATGACTTGCACGAACGCGTACGTAAACTGAATGCCGCTGCCGCGAACAATGCGCGGGCTGCAGCCGACGAAGTCGAGCGGCCAGTCCTCGTGGCTGGGTCTATGGGACCAACTGGCGAGCTAATCGAGCCACTGGGCCAACTTTCCTCATCTGAAGCCACCGAAGCCTTCGCCGAACAGGCAGCCGGACTAGCTGACGGTGGCGCAGACATCCTGTGGCTGGAAACCATGAGTGCCCTCCCCGAGATCGAGGCAGGCGTGTTGGGGGCGCTAAGTGAAACCGACCTACCGATAGTAGCCACCCTCAGCTTTGACACGGCGGGCCACACCATGATGGGAGTCTCCGGCGAAGAGGCCGGTTCACGTCTTGCCGAGTTAGGGGTCGCAGCCATCGGTGCCAACTGCGGCGCCAATCTTGCCGACACCGAGGCCGCGGCGGCAGCCATTCGAGCAGCCTGCGGTGACATCCCGGTGGTCTCCAAAGCCAATGCCGGCATTCCTGTTTGGAAGGGTGATGTGCTCGATTACGACGCCACGCCTGAGGTTCTGGCAGCCCATGCCTATCGCCTCCGGGATGCCGGCATCGCCCTCATCGGGGCCTGCTGCGGGAGCACCCCGGACCACATTGCCCACATCCGGGGCGTGCTAGACGGTGACCTCCCCGTGCCTGACGTCGCGCCCCCGGTCGCCACCGCCACCGTCGGAAACGGCCGGGGCCGAGAGCGTCGACGCAGACGCGGCTGATGCGCCGTCCACTCGTCGTCGCGGTCGCCCTGGCCGCCACTCTGGTCGCCGCCTGTGGTGGTGCCGATCTGAAGCCCACCGACAACGCCACACCCACCACCACGACCACACCGA
>DEAU01000038.1:38031-42439 GCA_002348705.1 Candidatus Neomicrothrix sp. UBA2974 | reverse complement strand
TTTCCAAGCTAGGGAATCAAGCCGGTCGGCGAGGTCCGGATTGGCGGCAGCGTGGGCGGCCCGTTTGGCCTCGGGAGTGGAGTTCGTATCGCTCATGAGGAGACGGTAGCGGCCAGTCTCAAGACTCCATAGGCCGAGTGTCGATGCAATACTTGCATCGAACGCTTGTTCGGAATTACGCTACTGTCATTCGACAGAAGGATCTCCGAAGGTCCGACAAACGGCCCTAGGCCGCCCCACCGGGTTTCCTCTCGGTTCGGCTGTCACAGGCTCCCCCTAACTTCACCACCGACGACCCTGAACCACGACGACAGACCGGAAACGGCAATCGTGCCGACCAATCCACAGGAGGTAGAGACGAGATGGCAAAGCACGGCAGGACGATGAGTGGTGGCGACCTTGAAGCGGGAGCCGAGCGCACCAAGGCTCTCGACTTGGCTCTCGGACAGATCGAAAAGCAGTTCGGTGCCGGCGCGGTGATGAAGATGGGCGACAAGGGCGCCATGTCTATCGAGTCAATTCCCACCGGGGCCCTGGCTCTAGACCTGGCCCTCGGCATCGGTGGTATCCCTCGTGGCCGCGTCGTCGAAATCTACGGGCCAGAAGGTTCGGGAAAGACCACGCTGGCTACACACGTGGTAGCTGAAGCGCAGCGTAACGGCGGCATCTGTGCCTATATCGATGCTGAGCACGCGATGGATCCGACCTATGCCCGGGCCATTGGCGTGGACGTAGACGAGCTACTTATCTCGCAGCCCGATACCGGCGAACAAGCTTTGGAGATCGCTGACATGTTGATCCGTTCCGGGGCCCTCGATGTGGTTGTCATCGACTCAGTGGCCGCCCTGACCCCTCGGGCGGAGATCGAAGGCGAAATGGGCGACAGTCATGTCGGCCTTCAAGCCCGCCTGATGTCTCAGGCTCTACGCAAGCTCACATCGAACCTGAACAAATCCAAGACCATCTGCGTTTTTATAAACCAGTTGCGGGAAAAGATCGGGGTGATGTTTGGCTCGCCGGAGACCACACCGGGTGGTCGGGCGTTGAAGTTCTACTCGTCGGTTCGTCTGGATATTCGCCGCATCGAAGCCATTAAGGATGGTGTCGAAGTGGTGGGCAATCGCACTCGCGTCAAGGTGGTCAAGAACAAGTGCGCCCCGCCATTCCGGCAGGCCGAATTCGACATCATGTATGGGAAGGGCATTAGCCGTGAGGGGTCGGTGGTCGATCTCGGTGTCGACCTCGGCGTCGTCAAGAAATCGGGTGCTTGGTACACCTACGAGGGAGAGCAACTCGGTCAGGGTCGGGAGAATGCCAAGAAATTCTTGGCTGACAATCCCGAAGTCATGGTCGAAATCACTGATCGAGTATGGCGGGAGGTGAATCCCACGGAAGAGGAGGTAGCAGACTCTGGAGACCCGCTTATCGATGTTGCGGAAGAGGAGTTCACTGAAGTAGACGACCTTCCTATATCGCTCGACGATTGACAGATCCACTGGGCGGCAATCGCCTGCCCAAGAATCTGTTTGCCCCGGTCCCGTCCACGCCTCGGAGGCGGCTTAGTGACTGGGCCGTAGCATCTTCACTGTGGATGCCGCTCTAAAGAGGTCGTATGTAGTGCGCACCTACGGGTGCCAGATGAATGAGCACGATAGTGAGCGGATCGCCGGTCTTCTGGAGGCTGAAGGGATGGTGCCGGCCGTGTCGGAAGATGAGGCCGACGTCATTGTCCTGAATACCTGTTGCATCCGCGAGAACGCGGACAACAAGCTCTACGGCGCTCTGGGGCATCTCAAGGCCCTAAAGGAGCGCCGTTCAGATGTCCAGTTGGCTGTGGGTGGCTGCTTGGCGCAGAAGGATCGCGAAAGAATTCAGGAGCGGGCTGGGCACGTCGATGTCGTGTTTGGCACCCACAACGTTCACCGGGCCGCCGAACTACTGGCCGAGGCTCGGGAATGTGGCCCGATTATGGAGATCTTGGAAGAGACAGCGCGGGAGGATGCCGAGGCTTTCCCGTCAGCTCTACCGGCCCAACGAGATGCTGGCCACAAGGCCTGGGTGACGATCCAGATCGGCTGTGACAACTCCTGTGCATTCTGCATTGTTCCCTCGGTCCGGGGACCCGAGATCAGTCGGCCGTTCGGCGAGCTCGTTGCCGAGGTAGGCAGTCTGGCGGTGGATGGAGTCACTGAGATCACTCTTCTCGGACAGAACGTCAACTCCTACGGTCGCGACCTGACCTTACGTCTCCGGTCGATCGCCCCGGGATTGGCTGACGGATTCGAGGCAGGGACAACCTGGTCCGAAGCCAGCGACCGCCGAGCACGGCCTCTTTTCGCCGACCTTCTAGCTGCCGTGGGCGCTGTCGAAGACATCCGCCGGGTGCGTTTCACTAGCCCCCATCCGAAGGATCTTCGACCAGAGACTATTGCGGCTATGGCGACCACACCGGAAGTATGCGAGCACCTCCATCTGCCGCTTCAATCAGGAAGTGACCGGATCCTTTCGGCCATGCACCGCGGCTACACAGCTGAGCGCTACCTCGATCGGTTAGCCGATGCTCGAAAAGGAATTGAGGACCTAGCCGTTACCACTGATCTGATCGTGGGTTTTCCTGGTGAGACGGAGGATGATTTTGAACGGACCCTCGAGGTGGTGGCCGAGGCCGGTTACGACTCGGCCTACTGCTTCGTGTTCTCTCCGCGGGAGGGCACCGAGGCGGCCGGCATGATTGAAGATTTTGTCGACCACGACGTTTGCGTGGACCGCTTCGAACGTTTGCAGCGGGTCTTGCGTCGATCGGCCAGTCTGGCTCACAACGCTCGAATTGGTCGGGTAGAGGAAGTGTTGGTTGAGGGGCCAGCTAAACGCGAGCCCAACCAGGTCACTGCCCGGACTCGCCAGAACAAACTGGTTCATCTCCCCGCTGGTGATGGTCTGCGGACCGGTGCTTACGCCGACGTGCGAATAGTGGGAGCAGCTAACCATTATCTCCATGGTGAGTTAGTCGAGGTCACCGCAGTTCCTCGCCACCGTCGCCGCATCCCCGTCGCTGTGGGTTGAGTGTTGGAGCCCAACGGGCATTTAGTCGTTGTCGGGGCAACCGCCTCGGGCAAATCGGTAGTAGCCCTTGAGGTAGCTCGACATCGGCCGGGCACTGAGTTGGTGTCCATGGACTCGATGGCCGTGTATCGGGGTATGGACGTGGGAACGGCATCGCCCACTGCCTCTCAGCGGACTGAAGTGCCGCATCACCTCGTCGATCTGGTTGATCCGACTGAGGAGTTCTCGGTGTCAAGGTTCCAGCGGGCAGCTCGCCGGGTTATAGCAGACCTTTCTGGTCGGCATATCCGCGCCGTTCTCGTCGGAGGTACCGGATTACATGTCCGGTCCGTCGTAGACAACCTAGAGATCCCCGGCCGTTGGGACGAT
The DNA here is from genome assembly GCA_002348705.1 of Candidatus Neomicrothrix sp. UBA2974. Lineage (GTDB taxonomy): Bacteria > Actinomycetota > Acidimicrobiia > Acidimicrobiales > MedAcidi-G1 > UBA9410. Next base: position 39,007 of record DEAU01000038.1, on the reverse strand, counting down.
CTCCGCGACAGGATTGAAGCTGAATCGGACACTGCGGCTCTCCACAGACGTCTGGCAGAACTTGATCCAGTGGCCGCAGGACGGATGGAGCCTTCCAATCGTCGGCGCATCGTCCGGGCGCTTGAGGTGACCCTTGGTTCAGGAAGACCGTTCTCTTCGTTCGGGCCCGGCCTCAGTTCTTATCCGCCGACACCGTTCGCCCAGATAGGTCTAAGTCTTAACCGGCAACTCCTAGACCGTCGCATCGCTGAGCGATACGAACGCCAGTTGGACGAAGGTTTCCTTGACGAGGTTCGGGCGCTGGCAGCGCTGCCCGGTGGACCGTCGCGATCTGCGTCACAGGCACTTGGATACCGGGAATTGCTGGCATACCTAGCGGGTAAGTGCACTCTCGCCGAAGCGGTGGCCGACGCTGTGGTGGCTACTCGCAGGTTTGCCCGACGTCAGGAACGCTGGTTTCGTCGTGACCCCCGTATTGAGTGGATCGAAGTTGACGACAACCCCTTGGCTGCCGTCCAAGAGGTACTCGACCGGTTCGACGCTTGTTCCCCTCAACAGTGGATTCCCTGAGTGTTGCGAAACTTACTGCCGTTCGTGGTCGTCCGTAGGCAAGACTGGTTCTGTGGATCTGACCTACCTCCATGGCCTTGGGAATGATTTCCTCGTCACCTTCGCTGATGACGTTCTCGATGAGGGATCCGGTCTCGCCCGTCGACTCTGTGACCGCACGACCGGAATCGGGGCTGATGGCCTCGTTTTTGGAACGCCGACTGCCGATGGTCGGATGGCCTTTCACCTGTTTAACAGCGATGGAAGCCGGGCGGAGGTAAGTGGAAATGGACTCCGGTGCTTCGGCCACGAGTTACTTCGCCGGTCTGCTCCTTCAGAGGGTCCGTTTGTCGTGGTTGTAGACACAGTGGCCGGTTCCCGCCGGATTGTGGTTAATGGTTCTCCGGATGCGGATGCGGATGCGGAT
>DEAU01000038.1:0-37708 GCA_002348705.1 Candidatus Neomicrothrix sp. UBA2974 | reverse complement strand
GGATGCGGATGCGGATGCGGATGAGGTATGGGCAACCGTGGAGATGGGATCGGCAGGTCCTGGGCCGTCCTACCGTGGCCTTGACCTGTCACTTGCAGGGGTCTCGGTCCAGGCCGCAGGCAGCGCGGGCTTCGGCAACCCACACTTGGTACTCGTCGTGGACGATTCAGACACAGTGGATTTAGTCAATGCTGGACCAGCGTTGGAGGAGTTTTTTCTCCCGGTCGGTTGCAATGTCAACGTCCTGTCCGTTGAGGATCGTTCAACCATCCGTTTGAGGACCTGGGAGCGCGGTGCTGGACTTACTGATGCTTGTGGTAGCGGGGCCTGTGCTTCAGCTCATCTTGCCTACTCTTGGGGTTTGATTGACGGAGAGGTCAACGTGTCGATGGCCGGCGGATCGGCCACCGTCACCTTGGGTGACCCGGTGCTTCTTGCGGGACCTTCTGTTCGTGGCGCCGACTACCAGATCGATCCAGATGAGGTGCTCACCGGTGGATAAGCCCCCATACGGAGGTTCGGACAGTGATCCGATTGATGACGCAGAGAGGAATCCGATAACGCTCGCCGAACACCGTGGCGCTTTTGGTGAGTTTGGAGGTGAGTCGACCGGACTTATCGACCGGACCTTTCAGGAGCGAATTGTGCTCGCTGGCGTCACCCTGGACCGGGGTGATTCCGGGGCGACCGAGGCTTCCATGGACGAGTTAGCGCGTCTGGTCGACACGGCTGGCGCAGATCCGGTGGCCCGAGTTGTTCAAACTCGTGACGCCCCGGATCGAGCGACATACGTTGGGCAGGGCAAGGCACATGAGTTGAGGAACGTCTCGGACTCGGTCGATGCCGACACAGTGGTTTTCGACAACGAGCTCACCCCGGCCCAGCAGGGCAACCTCGAGGAGATTCTCAACCGCACGGCGCTTGATCGCACGGCAGTGATTCTGGACATCTTCGCCCAGAATGCCAGCAGCCCGGAGGGAAAAGCGCAGGTAGAACTGGCTCAGCTTCGTTACCGATTGCCCCGACTTCGCCGGTCCGGCCGTGTCTTCAGTCAGCAGGGTGGTGGGATTGGTACCCGGGGGCCAGGCGAAACTCAACTAGAGGTCGACCGTCGCCGGCTAATGCGCCGGGTCAGCAAGTTAGAGAAGGATCTCTCGCGGATAAGAAAGAATCGTTCTACCCAGTCCAAGGCCCGTCGTCGCACCAGCAACCGGTCGGTAGCCATTGTCGGATACACCAATGCTGGTAAGTCCACACTTTTGAACCGGCTCACCGATGCCGGAGTACTAGTTGAGGATCGTCTTTTTGCCACCTTGGATGCCACTACCCGTCGGCTTCAACTTCCGGGTGGTGAGGCGGTATTTGTCAGCGACACCGTGGGCTTTGTCCGGAAACTGCCGCACCAGTTGGTCGAGTCGTTCAAGTCAACTCTTGACGTTGTGGTTGATGCCGATCTCCTAGTCCACGTGGTTGACGCCTCGGACCCCGACCCGGAGGGCAGTATCGCTGCTGTGCGTTCGGTACTCGATGAAATCAAAGCCGGCCAGATCCCTGAGATTTTCGTCTTCAACAAGGCTGATATCGCGCCGGACGCTGCACGTCGTCTCGTGCGGCGGGAGCCGAACTCTGTGCTGGTGTCAGCTGTCAGCGGCGAGGGGATTGACAACCTCCTGTCGACTATCGGTCGATGGCTGCGGCAGCAGACAGTTGTCGTCGAACTTCTTGTCCCCTATGACCGTGGCGACATGTTGGCCATGGCCCATCGAGAGGGCGAGGTGCTAGCTACGAACGACGACGAGGCCGGCTGGAGGATCATGGTGCGACTCGACGAAGGTTCTGCTGGCCGCCTGTCCAACTTCCGAACTGATGAACCGACCGGGAACAAGTAGAGGAAAAGGACGCCCAGTGATCCGATTAGATCTTCCCTTATATCGGTCTGAAAGGCTGCTGGCATGAATGGCCTGCCCGGGATGACCGGTTTCGTCCCTCCGGCCTACCCATTTGATGTGCCTCCCGAGGTGGTGGCTGCTGCGCACGGCGTTGCTGGTGGGGTAGTGGATCTCTCGCGTGGCATCCCCTGCGATCCGGTTCCTGAAGTGGTGGTTGACGCGCTGGTCAGCGATCCGGATTCCGCCCGTCCATACCCGCCGTCGATCGGTACGCGCGATCTTCTCGATGCCGTGGTCCAGTGGTTCGGTCGCCGTATCGGTGCTGTACTGGACGACACTCAGGTGGGGGCGTGTGTAGGCACCAAGGAACTGGTTACCAGTTTGCCGCAACTGCTGCGCCTTCGTAATCCTGGCCGGGACACCGTCCTATATCCGGCCGTGTCGTATCCATCCTACGAAATGGGGGCAATCCTGGCTGGCTGCCGAGCAGTTCCGGTGGCTTTAGATGCGGACTGGCGGATTGATCTGGCATCGATCGACGAAGCGGATGCCGAAAGGGCCCTTTGCCTTTGGGTGAACACTCCTGGCAATCCAGCCGGCGCTCTCGATGACCTTGAAGCTGCAAGCCATTGGGGAAGGGCCCGCGATGTGCCAGTGGTTTCTGACGAGTGTTACATCGAGTTCACCTGGGCGGGGAAGCCTCGGTCCATCGTCCAGCACGGCATGACCGGGGTCTTGGCCGTCCACTCGTTGTCGAAGCGGTCAAATCTGGCCGGACTCCGAGTCGGCTTCTATGCCGGGGATCCGGACCTGGTCTGGTATCTCCGCGAAACTAGGAAGCATCAGGGGCTCCTTGTTCCTGGCCCTGCCCAGATCGCCGGTGTGGCGTCGTTGCAAGACCAGGATCACGTCGATGTGCAGGCTGACCGTTACCGCCAACGGCTTGATTCGCTAATTGAGGTTCTGGCTGCCCTTGATCTGAAGGCTGATATGCCCGAGGGCGGCTTTTACTTGTGGGTGGAGGCTCCTGACGGTGATGAGACTGCTTTGTGCCTCCGTCTTGCTGAGGAACTGGGTGTCCTGACCACCCCGGGGAAGACCTTTGGAAAGGGTGGCGCCGGCTATGTGCGGATTGCTGCGGTGGTGCCGGATGACAGCCTAGATCTGGTCCGAATGCGGGCCGGATTGACCTGACGGTCGCGGGCCCACCGATAGCCTCAACCCCATGTCTGAGACCGCATCCACGCACGAGGTATTGCGCTCCCATATCGAGGAGCTCTGGGCGGGCCGCGACGGCCTGTCGGCCAGCGACCCCGAGGTCACAGCGACGATTCACGAGGCCATCGACTTGCTCGATAGGGGAGTGGTCCGTGTTGCCGAGCCTGATGGCGCCGGAGGAGTGGTCGTCAATGAGTGGCTGAAGCTTTCCATACTTCTGCTTTTTCAGCAGGCGGAGATGGCCACCATTGAGCTAGGTCCGTTCGAGTTCGCGGACAAGATCCCGTTGAAGACCGGTTGGATCGACCGCAAGGTCAGGGTGGTTCCCGGTGCCCAGGCTCGATGGGGCAGCTATCAGGGTCCAGGTGTCGTCATGATGCCCAGCTACACGAACATTGGGGCCTGGGTAGGAGACAACACAATGGTCGACACCTGGGCCACTGTGGGCTCGTGTGCGCAGATCGGCCGTAACGTTCATCTTTCAGGGGGCGTGGGGATCGGAGGGGTCCTAGAGCCGCCTAATGCCAGCCCCGTTGTCATCGGCGACGACTGTTTGATTGGTAGCCGGTGCATCGTGGCTGAGGGAGCACGGGTCGGCGATGGTGTGGTGCTAGGCGCCGGGTCGGTCCTCACCGGGTCGATTCCAGTGATCGACGCCGAGACAGGCGATGAGTTGAGTCGTGGCGTGGTCCCCGACTGGTGCGTAGCCGTTCAGGCCAGTCGTTCGAGGACTTTCGGCGGTGGCGAGTATGGGTTGCCTTGCGTTTTGGTGCTCAAGTGGCTCGATCCGGATGAGCGTCACGAAAAGTCCACCCTGAATGGCATCCTGCGGACGCACGGCGTGGCAACTTGATCGATCGGACGACCGGATTCCGACCATGACCGACCTGCTGGCCCTTACCGCCGAACTGGTGGACATGCCGTCTGTGAGCTTCGACGAGGCCGAGTTGGTTGCACACCTCGAGGATGAACTCCGAACCGTCTCAGGCCTCTCCGTCGACCGCATCGGCGACAATCTTGTTGCCCGGACCAACCTAGGGCGGGAGCATCGACTGGTCTTGGGCGGCCATACCGACACGGTTCCCGGCGATACGTCAGGTTCCCGATATGACGGTGACACCTTGTGGGGGCTTGGGGCAGCCGACATGAAGGGTGGCCTAGCCGTCATGTTGGAGCTAGCTCGGACGATGACCGAGCCAGCCATCGACGTCACATGGGTCTTCTATGCGCGGGAGGAAGTGGCCATCGCCCACAATGGCCTTCGCGAGCTTTTTGAGCAGGCACCTGAGTTATTGATCGGCGATGTGGCAATTCTCGGGGAGCCGACTGGCGGAGTTCTGGAAGCCGGCTGTCAGGGGACTATGCGTTTCGAGGTAGTCCTCTCTGGCACTCGGGCCCATACGGCCCGGCCGTGGATGGGGCGCAACGCCGTGCACCGTCTGGCGCATCTGTTGTTGGGTCTCGAGGGCTACGAGCATCGAGAACTCGAAGTAGAAGGCTGTCGTTATCGCGAAGCGTTACAGGCAGTCCACGTTGAAGGTGGGGTCGCCGGCAACGTAGTGCCTGACCGGTCCATGCTTCGGATCAATCACCGGTACGCCCCTGACCGGTCTGGCATCGAGGCTGAAGATCATGTGCGGGAGTTCCTCGCTCCACATCTCGAGGAAGGAGACACCGTGGAGTTGGTCGACCACGCACCGGCGGCTCTGCCGGGGATGTCGCATCCTCTGCTGAGGGCACTTGCTGAGCGGAGTGGTCTGGAGGTGCGAGCCAAGCTTGGATGGACCGACGCGGCGTTTTTCGCTGAGCACGGGATTCCTGCGGTGAATCTGGGTCCGGGTGAGCCGACGTTGGCCCACACCGCCGAAGAGAGGGTCGAGAGATCTTCGATCGAAGGGTGCTACAAGGCGCTAAGCGACCTTCTTGAGGTTGGCATCTGAGGCATTCGGGCCTCGGCTTGGCCAGGTAACGCGCTGTCAGGCATTAGACCCGTCGGAGGACGGTGACCACCGCACCGTAAATCGATATCTCGGCAGCTGGTCGCCGGATGGGCGAGTGGGTGTCATTGGCTGGTCGTAGTAATACTTCGTCACCATCCCGGTCGAATATCTTCACCGTTCCCTCTTCGTCGTTGAAGCCGGCGACCACCAGGTCGCCACAATTGGCAGTCTGTTGGACCCGGACCACTACGTGGTCGCCATCAAGGATGCCGGCATTGACCATCGAGTCGCCCCGAACCCGCAACATGAACAGTTCGCCCTCGCCGGTGAATTCAGATGGCAGAGGGAGAGACTCCTCGATGTTCTGGTGGGCCAGAACGTCGGTGCCGGCGGCTACGTCACCGACCAGTGGTACGTGGCGGACCGTGCCCCGTTCCACAGCAGCACCGGTTGACGGATCGAGGCACACCTCAAGGGCGCGAGGTTTACTGGGATCACGGCGGATGAAGCCTCGGTCCTGCAGGGTTGCTAGGTGAGAGTGCACGGTGGATGGAGAGGTAAGACCGACGGCCTGACCGATCTCGCGGACTGAGGGGGGATAGCCCCGGTCTCGGATCTGCAGGTCGATGAACTCCAAGATCTGTTGTTGTCGCCTAGTGAGCCCAGTATCAGTCATGTCGACCCTTCTCCTCGTCTCTCGTCATAGCGGCGCGCCCTGAGTGTTTTCAGGAATCCTCACCCATTCGGCTTGACAGCGAACATATGTTCGATACACTTTGAATCATGATCGAACGCCTGTACGCCGAATCTATGTTCGTCGAACAGACGTTCCGTGTCAAGGACCTATTGGAGGTGGGTCTGAACCCGGGCGGGAACTGTCACACCCAATCGTCAGGATGGAGAACATGACCGGACAACTTGCTCTCGACCTCTCGCCCAATCCCGACGGTGCTGCTGCATTGGGTGCCAGTCGGTCCGAAGCGACGTTTCCCGATCTGAAAGGCCCGAGCCTCCTGCGGGTAGTGCCATGCGATGGCGATTTGGTGGCTTCGGGTTCTCCAGGCCGCTCTGGGATCCATGCTGATGGCCAGATTGTCGAATGGGGCGGTGAGCGGATGGCCACGGTACATCGCCTGTTTGCCGATGTTTTAGCAGCCGAACCGACCGTCGTTACTGCTGTCCGGCGTTCTGCCGTGTCCCTGGAGGTGCCCGCAGCACCCCCCCGGATCGTTGGTCGGGCCGTCTATCGTCGACGCCGAGTTCTAGTGGCCGCAGTGATGGGCCTCTTGGTTGCAGCGTTGTCATTGGCCGGCGGTGAGTTGGCCGGTCGGATTACCGGAACGCCAGGGATTCGGGTGGTGGAGGCGGCGGTTGAGCCGGTGACTTACCTCGTGCAGCCTGGTGACACGCTGTGGTCGATTGCCGCTGAGGTCAATCCAGCAGGCGGCGACATTCGACGCACTGTGGACCGGTTGGTTGAGGCCAACGGCGGTCCGGTAGTTGAGGCCGGCCAGCAGATCGTTTTGTCCGTGGGCTGACTTCTGCCAAGATTTCAGTGGGGGCAATATCGACAGGGAACGGAGTCGGAAGCCCTCTTGAGGCACCTCTCGTTGGACAGGTGCTTTAGAACATGGTTTCTCAGGAAACCAGATACCGGCAGAACAGATAGTCGTCCTCAGAGAGCACCCGGTCTAGGTGCAGACGGGCTGGGATCGGCAGGGAACTGCCTGCCAAAAGACTGTGGACGTCGCCTCCGACCCCTCCAACCAAATTTGGTGAGATGGTTAGGCACAATTCGTCGACTAGGCCGGCGGCTAACAGTTGGTGGTTCAGGCCGGGTCCGCCCTCACAGAGGACGACGCCCGCTCCAATATCGTCCAGCACGGCCAAGAGGCCTGTCAGGTCTACCCGGTTCGCCCCGCAAGCCACGAGTTCGGCGACCGCAGTCAGCGCTTCGCGGCGACTTGGTGGTGCTGAGGTGACCGTAGCCACCAGAGGCAGAGGGTCTTCGATTGAATGGTCGGCGAAGAGCGGGGCAGTTGGTTCGAGTTCAAGGCTGCTTGAAACGACGACCAGCCTGGGCCGAGGTGCACGACCCTGTGCGACCCGATGCGCCATGATCTGGTCGTCTGCGGTTTGGGGCGGGCGGTAGCTCTCGGCTCGCACTGTGCCGGCGCCCACAAGGATCATGTCGGCCGATCCCCTTAGGGCTTGGAAGACCCGTCGGTCGCCTGGTCCGCCCAAGCCACCGGATCGACCGTTGACCGTCGTGGCTCCGTCGACCGACGCCACCATGCTGATCAAGATCCAGGGCCGTCCCGGCGGAGCTGGACGGTCGTCGGTGAGGTAGGAAGTAACGGGGTCTGGGGTCTCGTCGCCTCTAGGCGTCAGTTCGGCGATCAAACGATCCACGTTATGACGGTATCCCCATCGCCGGAGTTGAGTGTTAGAGGGGTGGGAAGGTTTATCGACTGGCAGACCCGCTTGTGGAGAACTTGATGGTCTTCCACCGAGAAATCCCCAGCACTTCCCTCTATTCGTCCACAGGGTGGAATCCGTAGATTTCACTCCAGTGGCAGGAGGCGGTCGGCTCGGCTGAATCCCTGATCGTGAAAAGTCGCGGTCGGAGTTTGGGACGATGGAGTGGATTACCGGACAGGTTTCGACCCGATCTCCTTGACCTGGGCTCGCCGGCTCCTGCCACGAACCGGAGCGACCGGAGAGCACCAGAGGTCGCCCTACCACCGTCAGCAGAATTGCGGACCGTCTGGTCTGCCGGAGAGGGGTGACAGGCCATGTCGATGGCTCCCGAGAGAGGCGTTTTGGGGATTCGCCGTCATTTCACCGAGGCTGGTACCGACCCCTATGGCGAGGTGGAGTGGGAGGTTCGTACCTCACGCCTGGTGGATCAACGGGACGGTTCGGTGGCCTTTGAACAGGACCATGTCGAGGTTCCCGTTGATTGGTCTCTCAACGCCACCAACATCCTCGCCCAGAAATATCTTAGGGGTGCTCAGGGCTCACCGGACCGCGAGTCTTCGCTGCGTCAGGTAGCCGACCGGGTCGCCGGGACGATCGCCTATTGGGGGCTCCGCGATGGCTACTTCATCGATGATGGTGAGGCCACCACGTTTGCTGACGAACTCCGATACCTAGTCGCAACTCAGCGGGCTGCGTTCAACTCGCCGGTTTGGTTCAACATCGGGGTTCCCGGGGTGCCCCAGCAGGCATCGGCTTGTTTCATCCTCTCTGTAGACGACCAGATGTCGTCGATATTGAATTGGTACGTCGAGGAGGGAACGATTTTCAAGGGCGGTTCCGGGGCGGGGGTCAACCTCAGTGCAATCCGATCTTCGAAGGAGTCCCTGCGAGGTGGCGGTATGGCTAGTGGACCCGTCAGTTTTATGCGGGGTGCTGATGCCTCGGCAGGCACTATCAAGAGTGGAGGTACTACCCGGAGGGCCGCCAAGATGGTCGTCCTCGACGTCGGCCATCCGGACGTCGAGGAGTTCGTCTGGTGCAAGGCCCGCGAGGAACGAAAGATCCGTGCTCTTGAGCAGGCTGGCTTCGACGTGGGTTTCGACGGTGTGGACAGCCATTCGATCATGTATCAGAACGCCAACAACTCGGTTCGGGTTACCGACGAGTTCATGGAGGCCGTAGTGGCCGACGATGAATGGGATCTGCGGGCCGTAACCGACGGATCCGTTCTTGAGACGGTCCGGGCTCGGGACTTGTTTCGACAGATGGCTGAAGCTGCCTGGGAATGTGCCGATCCCGGCATCCAGTTCGATACCACCATCAACCGTTGGCACACGGCGTCGAACACCGGTCGCATAACGGCCAGTAACCCTTGCAGTGAGTATGTCCACCTCGACAACTCTGCCTGCAATCTGGCCAGCCTCAATCTGCTCAAGTTTCTCGGTGCCTCTGATGACGAAACGGACGCCATTGGTGGCTTCGATGTTGACGGGTTCCTTCATGCCATTGAGGTCGTTCTGACCGCGCAGGAGATCCTTGTTGGCAACGCCGACTACCCAACTGAATCCATCGGCGAGACCACTCGGGCTTTTCGGCAACTCGGCCTTGGCTATGCGAACCTCGGAGCCCTGCTTATGGCGCTTGGGCTTCCCTATGACTCCAATGACGGTCGCTCGGTTGCTGCAGCGATCACCTCACTCATGACTGGACACGCCTACCGCACCTCGGCACGAATCGCTGACCGCATGGGAGCATTCGAGGGATACGAGCACAACCGAGAACCGATGCTCGGTGTGCTGGAGATGCACCGCGAGGCTGCCGAGTTGCTCGACGAGACTGCGGCACCAGTGCTGGTGGCAGCCGGTCGGACTGCTTGGTTCGAGGCATGCGCCTTAGCCCAGCGGGTAGGGGTGCGCAACAGCCAGGCAACGGTATTGGCTCCTACCGGCACAATCGGCTTGCTCATGGATTGCGACACCACTGGCATCGAACCTGACCTAAGTCTCGTCAAGTACAAGCGTCTCGTCGGCGGCGGCACAATGTCGATTGTCAATCGCACTGTGCCCAGGGCTCTTAAGCGCCTGGGATACGACGACCAAACAGCGGCATTGATCCTCGCCTGGATCGACGAACACCAAACCGTCCTCGGGTGTCCAGATCTCAAGGTTGAGCACCTGCCCGTGTTCGCCACCTCAATGGGCGACAACAGTATTCATCACAGTGGCCATATCCGAATGATGGGCGCTGTGCAGCCGTTCCTTTCCGGCGCCATCTCTAAGACCTGCAATATGCCCGAGGAGGTAACAGTCGATGACGTCGAAGAGCTTTACCTTGAGTCTTGGAGGTTGGGCATCAAGGCGGTGGCCATCTACCGAAATAATTGCAAGGTCGCCCAGCCGCTGTCGACCGGCCAAGCTGGTGATTCCGCCAATGGCGACCTAGGCCATGTCTTCAAACAGGTGGCGGCCGACTTGGCCGAACCCGTGCGTCGTCGTCTGCCCCGGAGCCGTGCGTCCCGGACCTTCGAGTTCCGAGTGGCCGACTGCAAGGGCTTTGTAACCGTTGGCGAGTATGAAGATGGTCGTCCGGGTGAGGTTTTCGTGCGGGTATCGAAGCAGGGCTCCACGATGGCTGGGATCATGGATGCCTTCGCCATCTCTCTCAGTCACGGGCTCCAGTACGGCGTGCCACTGAGAGCGTTTGTAGAGGCGTTTACTGGCATGAGATTCGAGCCGGCCGGGATGACCGACGACCCGGAACTCCGAATTGCCTCAAGTCTCATCGACTACCTATTTCGGCGCTTGGCTTTGGAGTACCTGAGCCCCGAGGAACGGGCCGAATTGAACATCCTCACCACCAGCGAGCGGGCCCAGCCAACTTTGCCTGGTGTCGAAGAGGCCGTCACCCCGACTAGGCAGGGGAGCGACGTACCCGCAGATCCACCTACTGTTCCCTCGGCTTCGCAGTTCGCTGCCCAACTCGCTCTCGGTGACGGTCCCTCATCGGCAGATGCCCCACTTTGCATGCAATGCGGTGTGGCCATGCAGCGGGCTGGCTCCTGCTACGTCTGCGCCGATTGTGGAGCTACTAGCGGATGTTCGTGAGCAGCGACGCGCCCAGGCCGGCGACCGGATTAGGAGTCCGCTTATGGCTAGCTTGAGGTTCTCCTTCGGGACCATGGGCTCCGGCAAGAGCACCCTTGCTCTGCAGATACATCACAACCTGAGCCAGCGAGGCCTGCAGGGGATCCTCTGCAGCCAACTGGATCGAACCGACGGCAAGGTTTCTAGCGCACTGGGAGTATCAGCTGACGCCATCGAGGTTGGCCCCAGACTGGACCTATTCGAAATGGCCTTGGCGATTGCTTCGCGTCGGGGACGCGTCGACTACGTCGTATGTGACGAGGCACAGTTCTACTTGCCCGCGCAGATCGAGCAGTTAGCGCGCATTGTTGATGATCTAGGTGCTGATGTGTTCGCCTTCGGGCTGCTTACCACCTTTCAGGGCGAACTCTTTGACGGAACTCGGCGCCTGTTGGAACTAGCTGACGAGCGGGTTGAGGTCCAGGTAGAAGCCCGTTGTTGGTGTGGGGAGCGGGCCACCCACAACGCCCGTCTTCACAATGGCGTACAGGTATACGACGGTCGACTCTTTGTGGTCGACGATCCCGACGACCAGTCGGTTACATACGAACTGCGGTGCCGGCGCCACTGGATGACCGGTGACGGTGGACCAGGTTCTGCAGACAGGCCGGAGGTTCGGGTGCAAGAGGTCGACATCGGACACCCTGTGGCCTGAGCGAAGGCGGCGATAGTTCGATCATGACGGCCCCGCGTCCTTGCTGGTGTTCGGGAGATCTCCAATGACGTGCTGTGAGAGGTCGCCGATCAGATCCATGACATATGCGCGCTCGGCGAATCGCCAAGAGCCATCGACCTTGGCGAATCGGTCCAGATACCGACCACTTATCACCGGCTGTAGCGGTCCTGGCCCGACCTGCTGAAACACCGTGTAGGTGCTCCGGCAGGTGGCGGTGCCTGCTTCCTCGTCCACATCGATGATCGGGGTCGCTACCAGATGTCGGGTTCTCGGTGTCCCGTCCTCGTGAATCCGCACCATGGCCCGCCATGCTGCGACCAAGCCGTCCCGGTTCACCACGGGTGGTTCACCGATAGCCGGGTCGCCTAGCAGTACTCGGGCGTGGGTGAATAGGTCGGCACATGCCTCAAGCTGGCCGGCATCCATGAGTTCCGCATAGCGATAAAGGAGGTTAGTGATGGCCGTCGGGGATTCGTTCACGTAATGAACGGTAGTGATTGACGCAAAGCTCCGATGGTCTGGCCGCCCGCTCGAGATAGCCAAGTGACCGGACGGTAAGTTCGTTACATGAGCGACTATCGACCGCCGTTAGAAGACATTCGTCTCGTCCTCGACGAGATCAGCAACCTAGAGGAGATCTGTGACCTCCCGGGCTACGAGCACGTTGACCCTGAGACGGTAGGCGCCGTCCTTGATGAGTTAGGACGGTTCGTGGCCGAGGTCATAGCTCCGGTTGACCGGATCGGCGACCAGGAGGGCTGCACAATCGATGATGGCGTGGTTGCTGTGCCCGCAGCGTTTGGTGACGCATGGGACCAATTCGTCGAGGCCGGGTGGTCGGCGATTGCCCAAGACCCTGACTACGGCGGTGGTGGCTTTCCCGGTGCTCTGCAGACCGTCATGACCGAGATGTTGGCCTCCGCGTCACGTTCTTGGTCTATGGGACCGATGCTCACCGTTGGTGCTCTGGACGCCCTATACGCCTTCGCGGATGAGGGGCAAAAGGAGACCTACCTGCCGAAGATGGTGTCTGCCGTCTGGTCTGGAACCATGAATCTCACTGAGCCGCAGGCCGGATCCGACGTCGGTGCCTTGACCACAAGAGCAGTTCCTCAGGGCGATGGGACCTATCGAATCTTCGGTACCAAGATCTTCGTCACATTCGGTGAGCATGAGTTGACTGAAAACATCATCCAGCTCGTTCTGGCACGGACTCCAGATAGCCCGCCTGGCACGAAGGGAATCTCCCTTTTCATCGTTCCCAAGTACCTCATTGACGATCAAGGCGAATTGGGCCAACGCAATGACTACAAGTGTCTGTCGGTCGAGCACAAGCTTGGACTTCACGCCAGCCCGACATGTTTCCTTTCATACGGCGACGCTGGCGATGGCGCTGTTGGTTACTTGGTTGGCGAGGAGCACCAGGGCATGCGCTACATGTTCAAGATGATGAACAACGCCCGCCTAGGGGTAGGCGTTGAGGGCCTCGCGGTTAGTGAGAGGGCCCTTCAGTTGGCTACCGACTACGCCCTCGAGCGTCGACAGGGTCGGGCGATTGGTGGTCCGGCCGGTGAGCAATCCGCCATTGTCGAACATGCTGACGTCCGTCGGATGCTGCTGACCATGCGGGCCTACACCGATGCTATGAGGTGCTTGCTGTACCTCAACGCTGCTGCCCTAGACGTAGCTGCTCGCCATCCCGAACAGGCAGTTCGTCAGGCGGCAGCAGACCGGGCCGAGCTTCTTACGCCGATTTCCAAGGCGTGGTGCACTGATGTGGGTGTCGAGATGACGTCGTTAGGCATTCAGGTTCATGGCGGTTATGGCTACATCGAGGAGACAGGGGCGGCTCAGCACTGGCGCGATTCACGGATCTCGCCGATTTACGAGGGCACGAATGGCATACAAGCCATGGACCTAGTAGGTCGCAAGCTCCCGATGCGAGAAGGAGGGGTTATGGCCGACCTGCTGGCTGAGGTGGGCGAACTGGATTCCGAGTTGCTTGCCGCTGGCGAGGGTTTCGCCACCATCCGCACTGGCCTAGCCGACGCATTGGCGGCTATGGAAGAGGCAACGGCGTGGTTGGTCGCGAATGGCCTGGCCGACCCCAACGACGCCATGGCCGGGAGTACCCCTTATCTGCGAATGTTTGGACAGCTGGTCGGTGGATGGCTGTTGGCCAGACTCGCTCTCGGAGCTCAGCGCCGGCTCGAAGCTGGCGAGGGGGAAAGCGACTTTCTGGTTACCAAGGTAATAGCGGCTCGCTTCTACGCTGAGCAGTTGCTGCCGGTGGTCCGGTCGCAGTTGGGGGCGGTGACTGCTGGCAAGCGGGACCTGTTCGAGGTGCCCTCCGGATCGTTCTCAGCCTGACTTAGCTGAGGAAGGAGGACATCTGACAGTGGTGGGCACACTCTGGGCTTCGATCCCTAGTCCGACGAGCTCGTCGCTAATTATCGGACCCCTCGAATTGCGGGCATATGGCCTGATGATCGCCTTAGGGGCCTTTATCGCAGTGGCGTGGAGCCAGCGCCGCCTAAAGGCTCGGGGTGGCGACCCTGAGATTGTGTCGACCATCGCCCTTTGGGCGATTCCCGCTGGATTGGTGGGAGCTCGCCTGTACCACGTCTTGACGGATTGGCGATCGTTTCGCGGACGTTGGGAGGATGTTCCAGCAGTCTGGCAGGGAGGTCTCGGAATTCCTGGCGGCCTAATTGTCGGTGTGGTCGTTGGTGCACTGGTGGCTCGCCGACGGGGCCTTGGCATGGGTTTGGCGCTTGATGTGATAGTGCCGACCCTGCCTGTAGCCCAGGCGGTCGGACGACTGGGCAACTGGTTTAACCAGGAGGTCTTTGGTCGACCGTCGAACCTCCCTTGGGCTCTGGAGATCGACGCCACTCACCGACCGGCTGAATACGCGACTTCGACCACATTTCACCCAACGTTTCTTTATGAGGGGCTCTGGAACGTGGCTCTCGCAGTGGCGCTGGTTGGGGTCGAGCGACGGCGAATCCTCCGACCCGGTTACATCGTCGCCCTCTGGGTAGCCGGCTACGGGTTAGGACGGTTGTGGATCGAGGCGCTCCGAGCCGATCCTGCATCTCTGCTTGTTGGCGTTCGAGTCAATATCTGGATGGCTCTCTTGGCCATCGTGGTCGGAGGTGTTTTCGCCCTGCGCGGCCGTGGCACCGGAGCGAGTGCGACCGATCGTTGACATGTTGGCCCAGCGATCTTTCAAGAGTGATAGGCAGACTTCCCCGGGACCTGACCTGTGCGGAATGACGGTATTTGCCGAGCCCATTCGGGCTGGTCGCCTCGTCTCGGCAGGAGATCAAGAGGGTCCGAATGCCGCGACTGAGGTGGTCGACCATCTCTGACCTCTGCGAGCACTTCACGTCTTTCGAGTCGGCTGTGGCCGAGGTACTTGACGCTCTGCGGCCTGGTGAGGTCATCACCTATGGCGAGGTGGCTGCAGAAGCCGGTTATCCGGGAGCGCATCGGGCTGTTGGACGTTTCCTGCGAGACCATGGGGGGTACCACTGGTGGCGGGTGGTGAACTCCGCGGGTCGCCTCGCCCCCGGTCACGAGGCCGAGCAGTGTCGTTTACTGGCTGCCGAGGGTGTAAGAGTCAGTGACGGTCGAGTCGAAAGCTGGTCAGGGCAGTGAATCCCGGAGCGCAGCTTCTAAGCCGGTAGACTCTGTCCATCCCTTCGGGTTCCATCGGCCGCTGACTCGCCGACACCAGAGGAATTTCGTCACCCGGGTAGAGCGGTGACGGGCCCGCCAAGGCGCGGGTGACGACGCGGTGGCGTGGCCGCCGAGAAAATAGGCACTTAATGACGAATACCCGGTTCGCGGATCTGGGCGTCGATCAGGATCTGGTTGACGCCTTGTCCTCACGGGGCATCACCTCCCCTTTCGAAATTCAGAAACTCGCCATTCCCGACGGCTTAAGCGGTCGCGACGTCTGTGGAAAGGCCAAGACTGGCTCTGGTAAGACACTTGCTTTCGGCATCCCGCTTTTGCAATGCCTTCCCAAGGGCGGACCCAAGCGTCCTACTGGCCTCGCGCTGGTTCCGACCCGAGAGTTAGCTGTTCAAGTATGTCGAGAACTGGAGCCACTAGCAGAGTGCCGCGAGCTGCGCATCGAGGCCATATACGGCGGTGCGCCCATAGAGAGGCAGGTCGCTTCTCTGCATAAGGGCGTGGATTTTGTCGTAGCCACCCCGGGTCGGATCATCGACCTCATCCAGCAGGGCGAGATGTCGGTGGCTGACCTTGAGGGCGTCGTCATCGATGAGGCCGACCGTATGGCTGACATGGGCTTTATGCCCCAGGTCGAGTGGATCCTGCGCCGGGCTGAGAAGGGCCACCAGACGCTGCTTTTCTCAGCGACCTTAGATGGGATGGTGGGTTCGCTCATTAGCCGTTACCAAAAGGATCCGGTCACCCATGAGGTCGCCTCGCGGGAGATCACGGTGGCTGAGATGGAGCACAGGTTCTTGGCCGTCCACGAAATGGACCGAGTTCGGGTTGCGGCTCGCATCATCCGTTCGTCGAGCCGCACCATCGTGTTCTCGAGGACAAAGTGGGGTGCCGACAAGTTGGCCGGAAAGCTTGTCGCCGAGGACGTGAAAGCTGCGGCTATTCATGGCGACCTCCGTCAGGCTCAGAGGGAAAAAGCTCTCGCTGACTTCATAGACGGAAAAATCCAATGTCTGGTGGCTACCGACGTCGCTGCGCGGGGGATCCATGTGGATGACGTGAACGTTGTCATCCATTACGACCCACCGTCGGACGCCAAGACCTATGTCCATCGTTCCGGTCGGACCGCTCGTGCTGGTGAGTCGGGGATGGTTGTCAGTCTCGTGCTCTGGAATGAGGAGTTGGAGGTGCGCAAATTGCTGCGTCGCCTAGGGATGAAACAGCCCATCGTCGAAGTGTTCTCTAACGACGTGCGGCTCGACGACCTGACGGGTTGGGATCCGGCTGTTGAGGCCGCCTGAGTCCTGTCAAGCCAGGGGTGAGTCATCTGGCGGCAATGCGGCTATCGCCGCCTACACTGATTGACAGACATCACGAGAGGCCTGGCTTGCCGGGTCCGGCAACCTGGGACGGACACCCAAGGTGCTCGCCCACTGGAGACGGTGGGGATGTGGTTTCGACGGGTACGACCCGACGAGGCAACGAAGTGTCCGCCGGCTGACCTCCGGGTCACGCTGTCGGCGCCGAGCGCGTTGGCCGAACCAGCAAGAGAGCGGTTCCATGACGCACGAGATGACTACGACGGAGGGGTTTGGTGCCGACGTTCCTGTGCACCCGCGCGCCTACGCGCCCGATCTTCCAGTCACCGGTGCTTGGCGACCCGGCGATCCAACTGGCAACAGGCGATTTGTAGATGTCGGTGGTGGTCGCCCATTCACATTAGAGAGCGGCGAGACCCTGTCCCAGATCACGATGGCGTACGAAACGTGGGGTGAACTGTCGCCTGAGGCGGACAACGCCGTCTTGGTGTGCCATGCCCTCACCGGCGATAGCCACGTCTGTGGTGCCGCGGGGAGTGGCCATGCCTCAGAAGGATGGTGGAACAGTGTGGTAGGCCCCGGCCTCGGCATCGACACTGACAGGCACTTCGTTGTCTGCGTGAACTCCCTTGGCAGCTGTCAGGGGAGCACTGGTCCAGCGTCAGTGGATCCGGCTACTGGCCGCCCCTACGGGTCGAACTTTCCGACGGTGACCACACGCGACATTGTTCGTTGTCAGGCGGCGGTAGCCGACCATCTTGGGATCGATCGCTGGCTGGCAGTAGTCGGCGGGTCGATGGGAGGTATGCAGGTCCTTGAGTGGGGTGTGATGTTTCCCGACCGCGCTCGATGTCTTGCTCCGATTGCCACCACACTGGCGGCCAGCGCTCAGCAGATTGCTTGGAGTGCAGTGGGTCGGACGGCCCTCGTTCTGGATCCCCGTTTCCGTGGCGGCGACTACTACGACGCTGAGAAGGGAGACGGGCCTTTCGCTGGACTGGCGGTAGCCCGGTCATTAGCCCAGATCACCTATCGGAGCGTCGAAGTTTTCGATGGTCGGTTCCGGCGGGAGTTGTTCGATCCGCGAGCCCTCTATGGGAAATGGGACCGCTTTCAGGTCGAGTCGTATCTCGATCACCATGGGGAGAAGTTGGTGAGACGTTTTGACGCCAATAGCTATTTGGTGTTGAACCGGGTCATGGACCTTCATGACCTTGCACGAGATCGAGGGAGCATGGAGTCGGCGGTCCGCCGCCTGGCTCATCTCCCGTGTCTGACGCTGAGTATCAGCTCCGACACTCTTTACCCGGCTAAGCAGCAGACCGAGCTCCGCGATGCGGTGAGGTTGGCTGGTGGTCGGTGCGATTATCACGTGATCCAGAGTCCCGACGGTCACGATGGCTTCTTGCTTGCCCAACATGAGGTTGGCGCACACCTCGGTGGTTTTCTGCGAGAGGTGGAGGACTCATGACTGAATCCCAAGTACCTGTCTCCGACGGCGGCGCTGGCCCAGTCCACCCAGAGACGGCGGCAGTACTGGGCGGGCGAACAGATGGAGAGGCATCTCTAGCTCCGGTTCTCTACCCGACCTCCACTTTCAGTTTCGACAGTTTCGACGAGGGTCGACGGCTAGCCACCGCCCATGCGCCGGAGCGGTTCTACAGTCGATACGGCAACCCGACAATCAATGCGTTCGAAAACACCATTGCTGACTTGGAGGGAGCTGAAGCTGCCCGGGCATTTAGTTCGGGGATGGGTGCGATAAGCGCGGTGATTCTTGGATTGTGCTCGTCAGGCGATCACGTAGTCGCTCAAAACCACCTGTACGCGGGTACCCAACTTTTCTTCCAGACGGTATGTCCGCGTATGGGTATCGACGTGACGTTCGTGGATGGCACGGTGCCCGGGGCGTTTGCCGAGGCGGTGATTCCCGGGCGCACGATGCTGGTGTTCGCTGAGACGCCTGCCAATCCGCGCCTCGACCTCGTTGACCTTGACGATCTGGGGTCGATCGTCGGGGCCCTGACAGTGGTCGACTCGACGTTTGCCACCCCGATGGTTCAGAATCCGCTAGCCCACGGAGTGGACCTGGTGCTTCACTCAGCTACCAAGGGTATTGCCGGCGCGAATGACGCGACTCTCGGTGTGGTGGCCGGCTCCCAAGAACTGATTTCTTGGTTGTGGGGGTTCGCGACCCTGCACGGGGCCAACGCATCTCCCTACGATGCCTACAACGCCCACCGCGGCTTGCGAACTCTAGGGGCCCGCCTCCGACAGCAATCGGAGACGGCTGCTGCCCTGGCGGAGTTCTTGGAGGGTTGTGGAGAGGTTTCGGAGGTTCGTTACCCAGGGCTGTCGTCCCATCCGCAGCATGAGTTGGCACTTCGACAAATGCGCTCGATGGGCGGCTTACTGACCTTTGACCTGATCGGAGGAAGCGAAGCAGGTAAGCGATTCGTTGAGGCGACGTCAATCGCCCGCCAGGCGACTTCTCTGGGTGGTCCAGAGACGCTTATCTGCCATTCGGCGACCACCACTCACGTGAGCTTGACGTCCGAAGAGTTGGCTGCCGCGGGAATCGGTGAAGGGACGGTGCGAGTGTCTTGTGGGTTGGAGCATGTCGACGATCTTGTCAACGACATTGCTCGGGCCATAGCTGCCACCGAAGTCTGATCCACACTTCCTCTGAGTCGGAAGAAGAGATTCGTAGGTGCCCGAAATCCTTGAAGTTGAGGCCTATCGTCGGCTAGCCGAGCGGGTCGTTGGTCGAACAGTGGTTGCCGTCGACACTCCCGATAACCGGATCCTTCGCGGCGGTCTTGACGGGTCGGCATTTGATCAAGCCTTGACCGGTCGCCGCCTCATGGCAGCCCGACGTGTCGGCAAGGTGCTCCTGCTTGATTCGGGTGGACCGACGTTAGGCCTGCGGTTCGGAATGACTGGGCGTCTACTGGTCGATGGTCGTGCGGCAATCGAATATCTGGAGTGGGGCGGACGCCGTGCTGACCCCGCATGGGAGCGGTTCAGTCTGCACTTCCGGTCTGGTGGTCGACTATGGATCGATGATCCGCGGCGCCTCGGAAGCGTCGAGTTGGATCCCGATCTCTCAGCCCTTGGACCAGACGCCCTGTCGCTGAGTCTTCAGGAACTCCGCGGAGCTCTTACCGGGGGACAGGGGCCACTCAAGGCTCGCCTGTTGGACCAGAAGAGGGTGGCTGGCCTAGGAAACTTGCTGGTCGACGAGGTCCTATGGCGTTCAGGTCTGTCGCCGTTAAGGCTGGCAGGTTCAATAGTCGACGACGAGGTTCGGCGCCTCCATCGGACGATCCGGCGGACGCTTGACCAGATGGGCCGACGGGGCGGAAGCCATACCGGCGACCTCTTTGAGCAGCGTGGTCACGGAGGCTCATGTCCTCGGGATGGGGTGGCCTTGCAAAGGGTGACAGTTGGAGGGCGAACCTCGTGGTGGTGTCCTAGGCACCAGGCGTGACCCAGCCGCTGAAGCGGTCAAAGGTACGATCTGGCACATGCGGAGCAGCGGTCACACTTTGGAGCGCGGGCAGGTTCGGTTGGCGAGCTTGCTTGTTCTCGCAGCGTCGTTCCTGTTCACCTTCGCCGGCCCAGTGGAGGCTCAGGTAACCACTGTCGAAACGGTTCCTCCTGTAGTCGACGCGGACGGGCGGACTGCCAGTGAGCGCATCGACCAGGTCGTCGTCCTGCTAAGAGTCCTCGGTGCGGTTCTGGTGGTGGGAGCCGCTGGTTTTTGGTGGCGAACCCGCCCGTCGACGGTTGAGCGGCTGGCCGTAACCGATTCTGATATCGAGTCGACGGAGGTTGTTTGATGACTGAGCCGGATCTCGAAGTCGAGGCAATGCTCCAGCGGTTCCGCGAGCGGGCTGCAGCGGTGCGGACCCGCACGCTTCCGCCGGTCGGTGGCGAGGAACGTCAGCGCTTCATTGACCAGGCGCAGGCCGACCTCCTTGATTTCGGCATCGTGGGTGATGCAGAGGCCACCTTGGAGGATGGGATTCTAACGTTGAAGGTCGACCTCCGTCCGCCGTCGGACGACGGACCGGCTGGCCCAGACGCTCCCTGACCGGGCCTGAAACAGGACCGGTTCCGCTATCGTTTTCCACTGACGCGGACGTAGCTCAGCTGGTAGAGCATCACCTTGCCAAGGTGAGGGTCGCGGGTTCGAATCTCGTCGTCCGCTCCACGGGAGCCTCTTGCATAGCAGGGGGCTCCTGTTGTTTTTAGTTTGCTGGCGATCTGGGAAGATCCTCGGATGAGGAGCCGGTTGAAGAGGTCCCAAGTCATCGGGCTCGCTATCTCAATCGCAGCAGCGTGCTCCACTGTTAACGGCTCGGATTCCTTCACGACTGCGACAGGTGCCCGTCCTACCGCACAGCCCTTGGACACCCAGGCAGTAGTGACTTCGGCAGCGCCAAGTTCCTCCTTACAAGCGGCGTCGGCCTCGACAGTTAGCAGGGTGCCGACCTCGTCAAGTAGTTCGGTCCCGCCGAAGACAACCTCGACGACTACGACACAGCCTGCCGCGTCAACGACTCAATCTCCGAGCACGTCGTTGGCGGACCTGACGCCGACCACCGCTCTGGCCAAAACCTCTCCTTCGCCCATCCGATTGGAACCTGAAGAGCGACTTCGCATAGTTCTCACAGGGGATTCAATTACCGACCAGATCTCTCCCTATCTCAAGTGGATTCTTGGCCGGATCGCCGAAGTCGAGCGACGCCACCACGGCGGTACCGCACTGTGCGACTGGTTCGCAGACCGCGGTGACGAACTTGGTTTCGAGAACCTCGAAGATTGGAGTCCCCACGTTTATGTGGTTGATCACGGAGGGAACGCCTTAACCCCATGCATGGCTGACGCCGATGGAAATCCTCTGAGTGGCGACGATTACCAGAAGAAGTACCTCGCCGACAGTGAACGGCTCGTCGAGGTGGCGGCGCGCACGGGGAGCCGGGTTTTATTTGTTGATCAGCCCGTTGGTCGGGGAGACTTGCTTTCCGGGACCCACCATGTCTTTCGCACCATGCCCGAGCGCTATCCCGGTGGGAAAGTCAGGTTCCTCTCAACATGGGCGGCGGTGTCACCAGGCGGACGGTTCCTTCAATCTGCCCCCTGTGACGAGATAGAGCCCGGCTGCATCGATGGGATGGGCGAGTTGCGGTCTCCCTGGCCTAACGGCCATCTGGAGGCTCTCGGAGCTTGGCGGTACGCGAAGGCCATCGTGGAGGAGTTCGTCGCCGCTGGCTGGGTCGATGCCGAAATCGTCGACCTAAGTAATCGAGTCATGCCGTGAACCAGAATCGGCCACGCAAAGTCCTCCAACAGTGAATAAGGACCGTTGGCCAGAAAGCTCGGCGGTTTTAGAGGGGTCATGCGGATCACGGTTCCAAGCGAGCGTGCGCGTGGTTGTCGCCGGGTCGCGGACTGTGGTCGTGAGCAAGTGTTCCCTCAGCCCTGGTTTTGCTGGTAGTCCCAACCCAATGTTCGCTGGCGATGGCACCATGCAATCGTTTAGCGACCGAAAAGATGCCGTTCTCGACATCGTGGCTGCGCTCTCGCAGGCTGACATCTGAGGCTGTGATCGGTTTGGCCTCCGCTAGACGTTCCAGTTCGGGGAGCGCTTCTCGAGGAAAGCCTGCATCCCCTCGCGGGCTTCGTCGGAGCGAAAAAGGTCAGATGACAGTTCGGATGTCCACGCGAAGGCTTCTTCTACCGGCATAGTTGGCACCCGGTTCAATAGTTTCTTGGTGGCGGCTAGGGCACCGGGACCACCGGCCAGCAGGTCGGACACAAAACTGTCGACGACGACGTCGAGCTCGTCGGCCGTAACTGCTCGGTTGATAAGGCCGATACGGGCAGCGTCGGCACCCGTCATCCGCTTGCCGAGCAACATGGACTCAGCGGCCTCGGCCGGACGCATCTTGGGTAGACAAAGCACCGAGATCATGGCTGGTGCCACGCCTCGCCGTACCTCCGTGAAGCCGAATTTGCCGTCCTGAATGGCAACACTCAGATCCATGGCAGCAGCTAGGCCCATGCCGCCGGCCACGCAGTGTCCAGCAATCCGACCCACGTAGATCTTCGGCGACGCGCGGAAACGTGAAAACAGGGCAGTCGGATCGACCTGTGCAGGTGTTGATGCGATCGACCCCGCGTGCGCGGTGCTGCCACCCAACCGCTCCGATAGGTCGGCACCTGAACAGAACACATTCCCTTGGTTGGTGAGCACTACGACTCGAACCTCGGGATCAGCCTCGGCATCGTCGAGGGCGGCCACCAGTTCACCAACTAGTGCCGTACTAAGGGCATTTCGGTTGTTCTCGTCGGCCAAAGTGATGGTCGTTACTCCGCTTTCCTTGGCACTCGTGACGAGTGGCATCAGAACCTCCCTGCCTTGGGACCATTGGTAGGTGGTCCGGCAAAGGCCTGAGCTTGGATCATCCAATCGCGGGCGGCATCACCGACCATTTCCAGCGCTGTGTCGTTTGCATGGCGCCGCTGGGTTACAACCAGGCAGAAGTCCACTGCGGAACCCCGAACCGAGTCGTCCGCATCCCCGGGTCCCCAGGTCCAAGTGACACCGGATGGTGCTTGGAGCATCACATCAACTTTGACGTCAGGTGCCGACATCCGGCGGTTGATGTATGACCACTTCCGGGTGATGACTCCAAGTTGGGCGACGTGACGCAAACGATCTGAAGGTGGCCGGTGCCCGTCGACCGCGTCGACGATGTCTTGTCCGTGGGCCCAGGCCTCCATCAGTCGTGCAGTCAGAAATGACTTTCCACCCATCGAAGGTCCATACCAAGGAATTCTCGCGTCTTCGGCAAGTCCGGTAGTTGCTGCAGCCAGACGTCCTCGGCCGGCACGCCAGGCCTGTAGGCGCTCTGTTGCAGAAAGGTCGCGAAGCGGACCAAGGGTTAACTCGTCGAGAGCGGCGTCGCCGCCCTGGGCTACGCCAAGAAGCGACTCAACGGCCGAACGAAAGCCCTCGGGGTCGGAGATGGCTTGGGCGGCTGTTCCGTCAAAGTAGGTGAGATGAGCGATTTGGTCTCCCACAGACCAGCGTGGGCTGGGGGTCGGCGTCTCCCAAGCCTCCTCCGGTAGGGCGACTACCACGGCGTCCAGTGCCTCTTGTTCGGCTGTTAGGTCGGCCGCCACGTCTGCGACGGTTAAAGGCGTGATGCTCATTGTGCCAGTCCACGGAGAATCACATCGACCATGGCGTCAGCGGCTTCTTTGGGAGTTGAGTCAATCTCCTCAAGGTGTTCGGGAAGGGCAAACAGTGCGCCGAGCCCGGCCACCACTCGAGCTACAGCAGCAGTGTCCACTTCAGCTATGTCGCCTTGTTCGGTGGCGAGGTCCAGGAGTGTGCGGGTCACGGCCACCAGGTAGTCGGAATGAGCGGTGACGAGGCGGTTGGCGGATGGGGTGGCAGCGCGGTCTCTAGCGAATGCTGGAGTGGTTGTCGCCACGGCCTCATTGGCCGCTGTCAAGTAAGCCCGAATGGCATCCAACGGCGCTTGGTCCTTCTCTAGCATGGAGATGGCCGATCGACCGATGCTTCGCAGATTGCGGTCGATCACTGTGAGGACCATCTCGTCTCGACTGGGGGCGAGGTCGTACAGAGTGCGTAGCGAACAGCCCAGGTGGGCGGCGATGTCTGCCATAGTCAGGTGGGCGAAGCCGTCGTCGAACAGGTCGCTGAGCCGTTCCAGTACCTCGTGCTGACGCCCGGTGAGTTGTGCCTCCCGTTCACGGTCCATGACTGGCCGAGGTGCACGCAAAGATCGGAGTCGACGCTGCAGTTCGGTCGACTCGTTGACAGTGTTCATCTGGCCTGTTCGCCCTCCCAGGTTGGCGCTTCGTTGGGCAGCAGGGCTATGGGCAGGTCAACAACTCTGGCCCGCAGCCACTCACCGAGGCTCTTGGCCTGTCCGTCGAGCCGAGTCGAGGCTGCCACGCCCTCTCCGAGAAGGCCGTGGATCACAAAGTTGAGAGACCGGACCGCTGGGAGGCGATACCGCTCGATCTCAAGTTCGGCTGCCTCAGGCAGCAGCACACGGAGCCGTTCTACAGTGAGATGGTTGTCGAGCCACGCCCAGGCGGAGTCTTCGCGGACGAAAACGCCGAGATTGGCGTCGCCGCCCTTGTCGCCCGAGCGGGCGCCAACTACCAGTCCCAGTGGGCCGGGAACCGTCGGTCCGTCCGGTGCGGTCGCTTCGGGCCCAGGTAGCCCCTCGGCCGCCGCGTAACCATCCGGTGCTACCGAGTCCACGACGGTGCGGCTCGGTCCGGACGGCCCGTCTAGGACTACGACGTGCTGGGGTACTAGATCGGCGGGCACAAGTCCTGCCCGGTGAATGCCAAAAGGCCTGGAGCCACCGCTGCGCAACGAGAAGAACCCAGGGATGGTGGCTAGCGCCATTTCGGTCATGGCATTGAAGACCCCTCGTCCGACCTTGCGTTCGTCGGAGTCCTTGAGGGTCAAGCACCACTGGGCGACTGCTTCCTCGTTGGAATCCGGGTCTGACTTGTCGGTTCGGATAACGCGGGATACCACCGACTCGAAGTCCTCGGGCACGTGCGGACAGGCGGTCCAAAATGCCTCTTCTGCGAGAGCGGCCTTGGCGTCGATGTCTAACCCGGTTAGAGCGATCGAAAGGTCGCAGCGGTGGCCTCCCATTTCGTTCATTGACACCTTGAGGGTGCGCGGAGGCGGTTCCCCCTTTGTGCCATGAATGTGCACGCGGTCAGGTTCGATCTGATCGAGTTTCACGGTGTCGAAGCGGGCCGTAACGTCTGGCCCCAGATACGCCGGCGAGCCGATCTCGTACAGCAGTTGTGAGGTCACCGTGCCGACTGAAACCTCTCCTCCGGTGCCTTCGTGCTTGCCGACGACAGCCGAGCCGTCGGCGGCCACCTCGGCCCATGGGAAGCCGACCCGGGCCATACCGCTGACCTCGGTGAAAAATGAATAGTTTCCGCCGGTGGCCTGAGTTCCGCACTCGATGACGTGGCCTGCGACCACAGCTCCGGCTAGCGAATCCCAATCGTCGCGAGCCCATTGGTGGTGCCAAGCGGCCGGGCCACAAACGATCGCCGCGTCGGTTGTGCGGCCGGTTACAACGATGTTGGCGCCCCGGTTCAAAGCCTCCACGATTCCCCAGCAACCCAGATAGGCGTTAGCGCTTACGAGATTCTCGGGGCGGGCGGGGGATCCGTTGGCGATCGGGTCGAACAGATTGATTCCGGCGGCGCTTAGTTCGTCGATGCGGGGGAGGAGGTCGTCACCGCCCACATATGCGATACACGGCGACAGGCCAAGCCGGTCAGCGACTTCAGCAATAGCTTCGGCACAGCCCTCCGGATCGAGGCCCCCAGCGTTGCTGACTACCCGGATGCCCTGTTCCAAGCAGGTGCCCATGACCTGCTCCATCTGTCTCACGAAGGTGGCGGCGTGTCCGCCTCCGGGGCGCTTGGCCCGGGTTCGGGCCAAGATCAGCATCGTGAGTTCGGCCAGCCAGTCCCCGGTTAGTACGTCAATGGGGCCACCATCAACCATCTCTTGTGCTGCCGAGAGGCGGTCCCCATAGAAGCCGGAGCAGTTGGCGATGCGGATTGGGTCAGCCATCAACTCCACCCTCTTCGGCTACCGGCTCGATTACGAGAAGTAAAGCACCGTTGTCCACTTGGTCGCCGGCGACCACCCGTATCTCGATGACTGTCCCGTCCACAGGAGCGGTCATGTGGTGCTCCATCTTCATGGCCTCTAGCACGAGGAGGGACTGCCCGGCCACAACCGTCCTGCCAACCGAGGTGCGGATCTCCAAGACCCGCCCCGGCATGGGAGCAATCAATCCGCCGGTGGGAGAGGTGCTCCTTGGCGGCGAGAAGCGAGGCATGACCTCTAGCGGACTAGTGGTTCCTGCCGCCGTGAGGTGAACGACCTCTCCCTGGTCCTCGAGGGGAAGCGCCGCGACTGCAGTTATTGGAACAGTCCGGCGGATTCCGTTGATGGTGGCGTCAATCGAGCCGGGTGACCAAGAGTGAATCTTTGCGAGGATGGAGTCGGTATCGCCGACGTTGACAGTGAAGTGTCCTTCTCGCTCAAGCCGATACCTCACGTCGTGGAGGCCTTCTTTCGCCTTGAGGGTCACTTTCTGGTCGGTGAGTCGAGCGTTGCGCCAGCCGCTGGGAATTCGACCCAGAACCTGAGCCTCATCGCGGTTACGGCCCTGCAACCAGAGCGCCGCCGCTGCAGCGACCCAGCGGGCGTCCCGTTCGTTTAGTCCGCTCTGGCTCTCCGGTGAGTACCGGTCAAGGAAGTCCGTGGTGGTGTCGCCGGCGAGGAAACCCTCGTGGCGCAGCGTCGCGGCCAAGAGGTCCCGGTTGGTTTTCACTCCCCCTAGGTGCAAGCGTTCGAGCGCCAGGGCTAGGCGGGCGGCAGCTTCGCGTCGGGTCGGTCCGTGGGCTACGACCTTGGCCAGCATGGGGTCGAAGTCGACGCCGACCACGGTTCCCTCCTCCACGCCGGAATCCCAGCGCACAGAGGGTTCAACAGGAGGGCGCCACGCTTCAACTGTGCCGGTGGACGGCAGGTAGCCAGCCGAAGGGTCTTCGGCGTATAGGCGGACCTCGATAGCGTGTCCATCGGCGATGACATCGTCTTGGTCAAAGCCCAGCGGCTCGCCGGCAGCGATGCGTAGTTGCTCTCTGACCAGGTCTATGCCGGTTATCTCTTCGGTGACCGGGTGTTCGACTTGCAGGCGGGTATTGATTTCAAGGAAGAAGAATTCGCCCGTGTCGTCGTCTAACAGGAACTCGACGGTGCCTGCCGAGTGATAGCCGATTTGGCTGGAGAGACTAATTGCTGCTGCGCCCATGGCGTCCCGCGTCTCGTTGTCGAGCGAGACGGCCGGCGATTCTTCGATGACCTTTTGGTGACGGCGCTGGATCGAACACTCCCGTTCGCCGAGATGGATCAGCGAGCCGTGGACATCTCCGAGTATCTGTATCTCGATGTGGCGGGACCTAGGCAAGCAACGCTCAAGGAACACCCGGTCGTCACCGAATGAGGAATAAGCCTCCCGCTGGGCGGTAGCTACTGCTTCGACTAGGTCCTCAGGGCGGATCACGAGATGCATGCCCTTGCCACCGCCTCCAGCAGCAGCCTTGACGAGTAGTGGGTAGCCCACAGAGTCTCCGGCTGTCGGGTCGGTCGTTGAGGTGAGAGTGGGCACGCCGGCTGCCATAGCGGCCTTCTTCGCAGAGATCTTGTCGCCCATCGAGGCAATTACCTCGGGGGTTGGGCCGACCCAGATCAGGCCAGCTGCTTCTACTGCGGTGGCGAAGGCAGCACTTTCAGCTAGGAACCCATATCCCGGGTGGACGGCGTCGGACCCAGTGGCAAGCGCTGCCCCTATAAGGGCTTGGGCGTTGAGGTAACCGCCGTGGTCGAGAGGGACGGCGATATCTGCCTCGCTCACGTACGGAGCTTCCTCATCGGCGCCGACATAAACAGCAGCGCATGGTAGGCCCATGTTCCGGGCGGTGCGAAAGATTCGTCGAGCTATCTCACCACGATTGGCGACGAAAAGACGGGAAAGGTTGCGGAACTGAGTGGTCACAGGCGGAACACCCCATAGCTGGAGGCGCCCTTGATGGGCGCCGTTCGCACCACCGAAAGGCACAAACCGAGAACGGTGCGTGTATCTCGCGGGTCGATGATCCCGTCGTCACTGACGGCGCCGGTGGCCTCCAGCGCCAGTGAGCCCTTTTCCTGAGCGGCTTCGACTTTACGCACGATTTCAGCGTCGGCTTCCTCGTCGAATTGGATTCCCTTGCGCTCCGCCTGGCCACGTCGGACAATCGACATGACGCCGGCGATTTGTTTCGGCCCCATCACAGCGATCTTGGCCATGGGCCACAGGAAGGTGAAACGGTTCTCATAAGCCCGGCCTGACATTCCGTAGGTGCCGGCTCCATAGGAGGCACCAATGATGACAGTGAGGTGGGGGACCGTGGAGTTGGTCACAGCGTTAATCATCTGCGAGCCCTTCTTAATGATCCCAGCCTCCTCAAAATCGGCGCCGACCATGAAGCCGGTGATGTTTTGCAGGAAGACCAGTGGCGTGTCCTGACGGTTGCAGAGTTGGATGAAGTGAGCGGCCTTTTCGGCTGATTGTGGGTAGATGACGCCGTTGTTGCCGAGAATGCCAACCGGGTATCCATGGATGGTGGCGAAGCCACAAACGATTGATGACCCGTAGCGGGGTTTGAACTCCTCGAATCGGGAACCATCGACTATTCGACCGATGATCTCTCGGACATCAACCGGTTGTTTGAGGTCCTTCGAGACCAGACCCATGAGACCCTCGGCGGCGTGAAGAGGTTCCTCGAAGGCATAGGACGGCGCAGGTCCGGCCTTGCGCCAGTCGAGGTGGGATACCACCTCGCGACACATTCGGAGGGCATCCATCTCGTCCTCGGCGAGGTAGTCGGCTAAGCCGGATCGCTCAGCGTGGAGTTCGCCACCACCGAGGGTTTCGTCGTCGGCGTCCTCGCCGGTAGCCATCTTTACTAGAGGTGGTCCCGCTAGGAAGACCTTGGACTTTTCCTTGATGAAGATGTTGTAATCCGACATTCCTGGCTGGTACGCGCCGCCAGCAGTCGATGAACCGAACACCACACAGATAGTCGGGATGGCCATTTTTGAGAGTTCGATCATCTCGTAGAAGAAGCGGCCCGTTTCGGCGAAATGCTCGGTGCGCGCTCGGCGCTGTTTCGCCTTTCCATCCGATTCGGTCTGGACTCTTAGATCGGCGCCCGCCGATTCGACGAAACTGACGTAGGGAATCTGGTTGTGGCGGGCGATCTCGATTGCCCGCATCCACTTCTTGGCCATGTATGGCGTCATCGCTCCGCCGAGGACTGTGGGGTCGTTGCCGCAGACGACGCACTCGACGCCGGCTATGACGCCGATACCCACGACGAAGCCGCCGCCAACGGCGTAGGAAGATCCGTAGCCGGCGAGTGGGCTGATCTCGAGAAACGGGCTATCGGGATCGAGAACGTGCGCGATGCGGTCACGGATAGGCATCTTGCCCCGCGAGCGCAGACGGGTTAACGCTTCCGGGCCTCCACCTGACTCGCCCTCGTCAAGGAGGTCCCCTATGACGGCCAGATGCTCAAGCATGTCCTTCCGGTTGCGGTTGAACGCATCGGTTTGTTGGTTGAGAAGCGTCGGCAGTGGCGGGGCCAACAAGGAGTTCGGCATTCCGTGACCCTATAGAGGTAAGTAAACTACAAGCAAATTACCGAGATTCTTACCTCGCCAGTGTCTGGAGACGATTGCATTTATTGTCCCCAAGAGGCTCTCGGAATGAGAAGATTTGAGTGTGTCGACTGGCTTGAACCTTCCGCCGATTGTTTCGCACTCGATGCTGGCGACAATCGACGACTACGTGATCTGTGACGTCCGGTGGTACCTCGATAGTCGATCTGGGCGCGACGCCTACTTGGTTGGACATCTCCCCGGGGCAGTCTTCGTTGATCTAGAAGAGCACCTAACTTCCGAGCCGTCTCCGGGGGCCGGTCGGCATCCCCTGCCCACTGAATCGGACTTCGCTGCGTCAATGGGTTCCCTGGGGATCGGACCCGAAGACCCGGTGATCGCATACGACGACGCAGGCGGCATGGCCGCAGGTCGGCTGGTATGGATGCTGCGGATCCTCGGCCGGCCTGCTGCCTTACTCGACGGAGGTATCGACGCTTGGAGCGGTCCTTTGGAGATGAAGGCGACGACCCGACCTCCCAAGGAGGTGCCGGCGGTTCCCTGGCCAGCAGATGCGTTGGTGACGATGTCCGAGGTTGCCGAGATGATCTCATCCAAAGGCGGAATCTTGCTAGATGCCCGTAGTGCCGAGCGGTACAGGGGTGAGGTGGAGCCGATGGACCCCCGGGCGGGCCACGTGCCGGGAGCAGTCAATGCCCCCTATGTCAAGAACCTGGCGGCCGACGGACCCGAGGCAGGACGATTCCTGTCTCCGGCAGAACTAGAGAACCGCTATCGCTCGCTTGGTGTCAACGATGCAAGGACTGCTGTTGCCTATTGCGGTTCGGGAGTCAGTGCCTGCCATGACCTATTGGCCATGGAGTATGCCGGACTAGGTCGAGGCCGTTTGTTCGTCGGATCCTGGTCACAGTGGAGCCACACCGACCGACCGCTTGCTACCGGCATCGAACAGGTATAGGCGGATACTGCTGACAGAATATTCGGATGCGTCGCTTGGTTATGAACATCGAGTCGTTGCCGGCGATGGCTTTTCGATCGGCCGCCGATCTCTTGCCCTACGAAGAATGCACCCTGCAAATCTCTAGTGCCGACTGACGCCTAGATTCGACGATATGGCCGACCGATCCTGGGGCTTTCGAACCCGCGCCTTGCATGCTGGTGGTAGGCCAGATCCGACAACCGGTGCCCGTGCGGTTCCCATCTACCAGTCGACAAGTTTTGTTTTTGAGGACGTGGACGATGCCGCTGACCTCTTCGCACTCCAGAAGTACGGAACGATCTACAGCCGGATCTCCAATCCGACTACAGCAGCGTTCGAGGAGCGCATGGCCAGTCTCGAGGGGGGCATCGGTGCGGTGGCCACGGCGTCGGGTCAGGCTGCAGAGTTCCTAACCGCTGCAGCGCTGGCCTCCGCCGGTGACAACTTTGTCTCGTCATCTGCTCTCTACGGAGGTACTTACACCATGTTTGATGCGACCCTTGGACGTTTCGGCGTCGAGGCTCGATTCGTGGATGGTGATGATCCGGATGCCTTTGCTGCAGGAATTGATGATGCCACACGGTTTCTCTATACCGAGGTCATCGGCAATCCGTCGGGGTCCGTCGCTGACATAGCCGCCCTGTCCGACGTGGCCCACTCCCACAACCTGCCGTTAGTCGTGGACTCCACTTTCGCTACGCCCTACCTCTGCCGACCAATGGAGCACGGAGCGGACATCGTGTTGCACTCGGCGACGAAGTTCATCGGTGGTCACGGAACGTCGATCGGTGGCGTGGTCGTGGAGGCAGGTCGCTTCGACTGGGATAGCGGCCGGTTTCCGCAGATGACCGAACCCAACGATGGCTACAACGGCCTCCGGTTCTGGGAGAACTTCGGCGAGTTTGCTTTCTGCACAAAACTGCGCGCCGAGCAACTGAGGGATGTTGGCGCAAGCCTTTCGCCATTCAATGCCTTCCTCCTCCTTCAAGGTCTGGAAACACTGCCGCAGCGCATGGCCGAACACGTGGCCAACTCACAGGCAGTGGCTCGCTTCCTTGACGAACACCCCGCCGTGTCTTGGGTGTCCTATGCGGGTCTGGCCAACTCGCCCTATCGGGCGTTGGCCGACCGCTACATGCCCGACGGTCCGGGAGCGGTCTTCACCTTTGGGGTTGGGGGCGACGATGGTCGTCGGGCTGGGGCAGCGTTTATCGAGCGACTCCGAATGATCAGCCATCTTGCCAATGTGGGAGACGCCCGCACGTTGGTCATCCATCCCGCATCGACCACCCACCAGCAACTATCCGAGGAGGCAATGGCAGCCGGTGGGGTTTCGGCCGACATGGTTCGCCTCTCGGTCGGCCTTGAAGACCTCGAAGACATCTTGTGGGACCTGGACCAGGCCCTAGTTGGAGCGGTCGGAGAAAGGGTCGGATGACAAGTAATCCACCTATAAACGGCTGGTCACCGCCAACCGCAGACGAACGTCGTCGACTGTTAGCCGAAATCCAAACTGTGGCCATGGTCGGGGTGTCGGCCAATCGTGCGAGGCCCAGCAACTTTGTCGCCACCTATCTGCTACGCACCGACTACGAGGTTTTCTTCGTGAATCCGATGGCCGACGAGATCCTCGGTCGTCCGTGCGTGCCGACATTGTCCGATTTGCCAGTGGTGCCCGACCTTGTAGATGTATTTCGACGCCTCGACGACGTCCCGGAGGTGGCCGATGAGGCAACGGACGTTGGAGCGCGGGTCTTCTGGACTCAGTTCGGACTCTGGAGTCCAGAAGCTGCCCGAACAGTGCTTCAGGCTGGCCTAAGCCTCGTAATGGATCGATGCCTAAAGGTTGAACACGCTCGCTTCCACGGCGGTTTACACCTCGCCGGCTTCGATACCGGAGTCATAGATGCCCGCCGCTCGTTGACGAAGGATCAGTTATGAGTCGCATCCGATTATCCGCCATGGCGGTGGCAGCTCTTTTGGCCACGGCGTCTTGTGGCCTGTTCTCGACCGGAGCACCGTCCGATATGACGGTCGACCGGTCGGGGTATAGATATGCGGACCTATCGGGCCAGGATCTGCGCCTGGTGGATCTCGTTGGACGGGATTTGACGGGATCAAATCTCGTCGAGTCGGACCTGCGTGGAGTCGACTTGTCCGGTGCAGTCCTTGATCGTGCCTCTCTGGTTGACGCTGATCTAACCGGAGCGGTCCTTGCTGGGGTTCAGGCCTTTGGAGTCGACCTCAGCGGCGTGTTGGCATCCGGGGTGGACTTGTCGGGTGCGAATCTTCGAGATGCCACTTTGCTCTACGCCGACCTTCGTGACTCTTCCCTCAGAGAGACAAACTTGGATGGCGCTTTCCTCGGAGGGGCGGATCTTCGTGGCGCCGATCTACATGGTGCCTCGCTGATTGTGTCGAACCTGATTGGCGCAGATCTGAGCGGTGTCGACCTTGGCCATGCCACCTTCCGCGGAGACTACGTGGCCATAACTGGAGAGCCGTCTAATTTCTTCGAAGCCCGCCAGATGGTAGCTACCTTCGATGGCGCCGAGCTAGGGGGAGCGAGCCTCAATGGTCTCGACCTCCGAGGGACATCAATGGTGCGAGCGTCGCTCCGAGGTGCTTCCCTCGTTGGGGCAATACTTGATGGCGCTGACCTGACCAACGCAATTCTCGAAGAGGCTGATCTCGGGGCTATCTCCTTGAACGGAGTGAATCTAACCGGTGCCCAACTCTCGGGAGCCTTACTCGCTGAAACAGACCTAAATGAAGTCCGTGGCTGGAAGGTATCGCTGGCCGGGGTCAACCTGGCCGGCGGGAGGTTCGTACTGATGGATTTTGCCGAACTTGATCTCTCCGGTGCCGACCTGTCGGGTGCGGATCTAACAGGAACGGTTCTAAACGGGACCGACCTCTCGGGCGCAGACCTGTCGGCAACAAGTTCACAGGGTGCGGATCTAGCCGACGCGAATCTGAGCAACGCTGATCTCAGCGGCGCCAACTTTTCCGGAGCGCTATTCCACGATGCCGACTTGACTAGGGCTTCGGTGGAGGGAACGAATTTCGCCGGGGCCGACCTACGAGGGGCGATTCTCGTCGGGATCTCTGGTCAACCCTCCTACTTGGAAGGAACAACCCTTAATGCTGACGCATTTGGTGAACTTCTCGCCAACTCCCGGCTAGATCCTCAACTTCTTGCAGGTATCGGTTACGCGGGAGAGGACCTCAGGGGCCGGGACTTTTCCGGTCAGGATCTCTCTGATCAGGTCTTCTACGGCGCTGACCTTCGCGGGGTCGACCTGACGGAGGCGATTTTGCACAGAGTCGATCTCCGCGGCGCCGATCTGAGGGGGGCAATCATTATTGATGCTGACTTCGAGGATGCTCTTCTAGCCAAAGCGGACCTTCGGCAGACCACCGTGGAACGGTCATCTTTCTTCAGGGCGGACTTGAAGTCGGCGGACCTTTCGGGAGCCACCCTCCGCAGCTCGGTGCTTAGGGAATCAGATATGAGGGGTGTCAATCTCGCCGGAACAGCACTTGATGGCGTCAACCTGATCAGTTCTGTTCTCGACGGCTTGGACTTTTCGGCGGTCGAGTTCAGCAATGTGTCTCTGTACTTCACGGTGCTACCTGGCGTGGACTTCTCGGGCCGCGACCTTGGGGACATAGACCTACGCAGGGCGGACCTGTCGACGGCCATCCTCGACAGAACGGATCTCTCGCGGGCCTCTTGGGATGAATACACAGTGTGGCCGCCCGATTTCGAGCCAGCCGCCTATCCGCCCAATTGGTGACAGGCAGTCAGCGAGGCTCGCAAACCACCAGGGGAATGTCGCGCTCGGTCCTCGCTTGGTAGTCGGCGTAGGCAGGCCAAGCGGCCAACGCCGCAGGCCAGCGGCATGCTTTTTCATCCGGCGTCGCCGTGCGGGCTGCGAGGTGGTATACCTCGGCTCGATCTTGGATGGTGACCTCTGGGTTGGCCAGCAGGTTGAGGTACCAGACGGGATGCTTTCTGGCACCCCCCTGAGAGGCCACGACCAGGTAATTCTTGCCATCGTGGACGCGGATGAGCGGAGTCCGTCTCACCTTGCCGGTCTTCCGGCCGACGGTGGTGAGGATGATGCACTCGGCGCCGTTGAACTCGAAGCCGTCCTCGCCATCCGTGGCTAGATACCGTTCAACGTGGTCGGCGCTGGGTCCATAGGAGCTCGGGGCGTATTCCTGGTCGCTCATAGCATCGACACTACGGGTACGTCGTCATCTTTACCTTCTCGACACAAGGACCGAACCCTGTCAGCCGTGAAGAAGGTCAAGAGCTCGTCCAAGGGTGTGGAGCCTTTCGCCGAGGGTTTTGCCGGCCGGGTAAAGGCGCACGTGGGTTATACCGGTGTCTTGCCAAACTCGGAATCTCTCGGCAACACGCTCTTCCGAACCGATCAGGGTTGTAGCTAGGACCATTTCGTCGGGAATGACTGCGGCTGCAGCCTTCCTGTCGCCGGACAGCCAGAGGCGTTGGGACTCGGCTGCCACTTCACTGAAACCCTGTCGGGCGTAGGCGTCGTTGTAGAAGTTTGTCTTGGCTGAGCCCATTCCGCCGAGGCTAAAGGCGAGTCCGGGACGTCGGGCATCAACCATTTCAGCTAAGTGGTGTTCGTCGCGGGCAAAGGCCACCTCAGCTCCTTGGCAGATATCGAGGTCGGTTAGCTTCCGATTGGACCGTGTAGCGCCAACTCTCAGCGACTCAAATGTCGTCGCAGATCCTTCCGGCACGAAGCTGGTGCCGAGCCAGCCGTCCGCTAGTTCGCCGGTGAGCTCGAGCATTTTCGGCGATAGTGAGCCGATATAGATGGGTAGCGGCCGTCCGTCAGGGTCTAGCGAGAGGCGGAGAGCCTTGCCCTCACCATCCGGAAGCGGAAGATGGACCTGCTTGCCGTCCAAGGCCAGCTTTTCCCCTGCCTCGGCAAGGCGGACCACTTCGATTGTCTCTCGCATCCGGGTTAGGGGCTCAGCGAAGGGCGTCCCGTGGAGTCCTTCGACTACTTGAGGACCGGACGCTCCCAGGCCCAGGCTGAACCGTCCGTCGGTGATTCGTTGAAGGGTTAAAGCAGTCATCGCCGTGTTTGCAGCGGATCGGGCGCCCACTTGGAATACGCCAGTTCCAAAGGTCATGTGACTTACGTGCTGGGAAAGGGCAGCGATAGGAGTCGCTGCATCGCCGCCCCAAGCTTCGGCTACCCAGCAGTGGTCAATGCCGAGACGCTCGGCTTCGGAAACCCATTCGATCAGATTCTTCCAGGGCTCGGACTCAGCCGTTAGTTGAATGGCGGTTCGCATGGATTGTCGATCAGCGCTAGTCATGACACGAGGACGGCTTGGGTCGCCGGACGAACACTGTCCTTGCCTGTCATGGCGCTTGGTGGGCCTGCGGCTCCGCTGGACTGAGCGACCGTTCGGGTGACGGATCGCAAGGGCCAGTGGTCATGCGCAGAGAAGGTCACCGAGCGCCAATAGTTGGGAGTATCAATATCAAATAAAGCGATCAATGTGAACTCCAGGTCAATGACGAAGTCTGGAACAAGAACGGCGCCACTATCTCCTGATTGCCGCGTAGCGTAGGTCATCTGGCGGGGTCAGCCTTGGGCTACTTTGCGCCGAACCGCCGCTGGAGGGATGATGACTGACTTGGAGATCCGGCATCCCAAGTTCATCGAGAACTTGACCGGCCATGTTTCTGACAGCGGGATCGACGGGTTTCTTGGTATCCGCCACGTAGAAATGGGTGCCGGCTATCTCGTAGTCGAGTTCGACGTCAAAGATGAGCACATGACGCCCATGGGCAATATGCATGGTGGATGTCTGGCCGCCCTTTGTGACCACAGCCTCGGAATGGTGCTGTATCCAGTGATGCCCCCTGGGTCTTGGGCGGCCACCACCGAGTTCAAAGTCAACTACCTCAAGCCAGTATCTGGTGGAACCTGTCAGGCTATTGCGAGCATCGAGGCTATGACTCAGCGTTCGGCAGTAGTGGTTATCCGGGTTGAAAACGAAAAAGATGGTGAGAAGAGGATCGTTGCGCTCGCCCAAGGAACTTGCACTGTGAAGTTGGCAGAAGAGCGGGCCGGTTAACCCGACAGGTCCACCGATACCATTGTCGCGGCTCCGGCCCCGACCGGGGCGACGCACCGGTGCCCGAGTGGACCAAGGGAACGGCCTGCAAAGCCGTAAAGCCGCGGGTTCAAATCCCGCCCGGTGCTCGACAAATCGGGCGGTCCGCAAGAGAGGGCCGGGGCGGCCGATGAACATCGGGGGAGCCCATGGATGACGACGAACTAACCGACGAGGTCGAAAATGCCGGGGATAAAGACGGCGCGGCCGCTGACGTTGGAGCCGGGGGCCATGCCCTGCCGCATACGCCGCCTTTTGGCATCAAGGCCGTCCATCCTGGAGACGAACCGCCGTTGGCTCCGCCAGGGAGTGAATCGGAAGTTCGTCGAAGGGAGCGACCGGCCGGCAACGGCCTGGCCGCTATGGCGGCCACTATCGGAGGCGTCCTGGCCATCATGGGAACATTCTTGCCATGGATTGTCTCCGACCGCATCGATGGAGAGGTCGACAATCTCATTGGCTGGGATCTACCCGTGGACGCCGTCGTTGTTCTGGTCACGGGTCTTGTCGCTGCTGGGATCGCCGGAGCCCTTTGGGTGGGTCAGCGAGGATTGATCCACAAACTCTTCCTGCTGGCCACCGGCGCGGTGTTGCTGGCAGTGGCCGGCGTTGAAATCTCTGATGTCCGAGCACTCGATGCCGTCACGTCTCTCGACCGATCGGTAGGCAGTGGCTTGCCGGTGATTGCCTTGGGAGGGGTCTTGCTGATCGGAGGAGCTCTTCTTGATCGTGGCACTTGGTCCTTC
Organism: Candidatus Neomicrothrix sp. UBA2974; assembly: GCA_002348705.1. Classification (GTDB taxonomy): domain Bacteria; phylum Actinomycetota; class Acidimicrobiia; order Acidimicrobiales; family MedAcidi-G1; genus UBA9410. The sequence continues at coordinate 114 of DEAU01000038.1, read as the reverse complement.
CGGGCCTCCTGAGAGGTCCGACTGACGAGTGTGCCACATTGAGGTCGAGCGCTAGCCTGAACTTGTCCGGGGCCGTTAGCTCAGTTGGCTAGAGCACCTGCATGACGCGCAGGG
>DEAU01000022.1:159192-160985 GCA_002348705.1 Candidatus Neomicrothrix sp. UBA2974 | reverse complement strand
CCCTCACCCGGCATAGAAGCCGCCGACTCTTCCTCGGCGTAGGCACCGTCGCCGATGTCGTCGTAGGTGATGGTGAACGCTGTACCGAAGTACTTGGCATTCAGGGCTGCCAGCGAGCCGTCGTCCTTCATTGCCTGGATGGCGATGTTGAACGGAGCCACGAGGTCGCTGCCTTCGGTGAATGCCCATCCCAGCGGGTCGGACTGCAGAGACTCTGGGAGTAGGTCCACCTGATCGGCGTTCTCGCCCTGATAGCCCTGCCCCGCCACGTCGTCCATGATCACGGCACATACGTCGCCGCTGATCATGGCCTGGACGGCGAAGGCGAAGGACTCAAATGCCACGATCCGGTCCTCGCCAACGATCTCGGCGGAGAGGTCATAGTTCGTGGTTCCGGTCATAGAACCGACGTTGCAATCCGACGCCTCAAGGTCGGCTCGTGAACCGACCTCGTCGCTTGCCTTAGGTACCAGGATCTTCTGGTCGGTACTAATGAAGCTGATCGAGAAGTCGACAACCTTGTCTCGCTCCTCGGTGATGGTGATGCCACCACCGGCCATGTCGAATTGGCCCTCGCCGGTTGCGATGATCGTTCCGTCCCATGCGAACTCCTGGAAGCTTGGAACGCAGTTCAAACGGGCACAGACCTCGTCCATGGCGTCGTAATCCCAGCCTTCGGCTACTCCGGTGTCGGCTGGGATATAGGCGAACGGCAGGTAGGCGTTGTCCACGGCAATCGTGATGACACGACCACCGAGGTCGGGCATGACTACGGCCCGCTCACCCGGTACATCTGGGACAGTGATCGCCTTGTTGACGACTCTTGCCTTGAGAGCGTCCAACTCTCCGGCGATGTCGTCGACGAAGCCACCCGTCTTCGAATACCCCACTCCATCTACTGACAGGTCGAACGTCTGTCCACCAGCCTGGAAGGAGCCCTCACCTTCTGCGCGAATGGTGTTGTAGACGGCGACGTCGACCCGCTTGAGCATCGAGCTCAGGATGTAGTCGCGGACCGACTCGTCGGAGGTTAGGTACTGGTCGGAGTCCACGCCGATGGCCCAGACCTTCGAACCTGACTCCTCCGAGAAGGACTTGGCAGCCTCGAATAGGCCAGCGCCAGTTCCACCTGCGGCGTGGTAGATGATGTCAGCGCCCTTCTCATACATCGAAAGGGCGATTTCCCGACCGCGGTCAGGGGCGTTGAACCCATCAAAGTCCGGCGGCTCGGTGACGTATTCGACCATCACGGCTGCGTCAGGGTTCGTTTGCTCAACACCAGCAACGAAGCCGGCCTCGAACTTGTTGATCAACGGGAAGTTCACACCGCCAATAAAGCCAATCTTGTTTGCAGCTGTCTTGAGACCAGCAGCCGCACCGACGAGGAACGAACCCTCATGCTCGGCAAAGAGCAGGGAAGCCACGTTCGGAGCGTCGACAAAACCGTCGACGATGGCGAAGTGCGTATCTGGATACTCAGCCGCCACCTCGGCCATTGCCGCGTCGAAGAGGAAGCCGACTCCAATCACGAGGTCGTTGACGTCTGCCGAGAGGCGCAGTAGTTCAGCTCGGTTCGAACCATCCGCATTCGGGGAAGCGTCGGAAATTATCGCTCCCAACTCGTTGGCGGCGCGCTCGAGGCCGGCGTAAGCGGCGTCGTTGAAAGACTGGTCACCACGGCCACCGATATCAAATACGAGACCAACCGTCACTGGCTCCGCCGGCGGTTCTGGCGCTGCGGTAGTAGTTGCTTGATCTTCGGCCGCGGCGGGGGCCGCAGTTGTTGCCGCGGG
>DEAU01000022.1:58026-158909 GCA_002348705.1 Candidatus Neomicrothrix sp. UBA2974 | reverse complement strand
CCTTGATCTTCGGCCGCGGCGGGTGCCGCAGTTGTTGCCGCGGGTGCGGCATCGTCACTATCGCTACCGCAAGCCGAGACGACTAGGGCAAATCCCAGCATCACAGCGAGCAGGCGGATGAGTCGCTTACTCATGAACCCCTCCGGTTCGTCGTTGGATCGTTAGTCCGCGAGACGATCCCACGCCGCCCGCGAGAGTGAAGACGGTACTCCCTTGTGTGACCGATCGCACATAGCGTTCGGTGCCAAACGAAATCGGCTCGGATTTCAGTGATGGCGACCGGTCAGGAAGCGACCTCTGCATGATGGCTAACGTCGGCCTGTGCCCAACTCGGCCCCTATTGACCGTCACGTCGCCGACGCAGTTGTCACTTGCGACGGCGACTCCAAAGTCCACCTACCCGGTGCGGTTGACGTGTCTGCCGGACGGATTGTCCGAGTCGGGCCAGTTGGTGGCGCCCCGGACGTGGATGGGACTGTCTACGACCATGGGGGCCTGCTGATGCCAGGCTTGATCAACGCACATGCCCATACGCCGATGACCCTGGTCCGGGGAGCGGGTGACGGTTTGCCTCTTCAGCGATGGTTGACCGAGGCCATGTGGCCGCGCGAGGGCCGGATGACACCTGAGGACGTCTGGTGGGGGATGGTCCTCGGGTCGGCTGAGATGTTGGCAGCCGGCGTAACCACCAGTTGCGAGATGTACCTGTTCGAGGACGCCCTAGTGGATGCGGTGCGCGCGACTGGAGGTCGTCTAGTTATGACACCCGCCGCTCTGTCGGTTCTTCATGGCGATGCCTTCGGAAGCGACGGCGACCGCTTGGACGCCATAGCTGCTTTTCACGCGGAGCACCACGACCCTCTAGGGCGGGTCACCGTGGGGGTAGCTCCCCACTCGGCCTATGACCTCGGTGTGGGGCGCGTGGCCGACCTGGCTGAACTTTCCCGTTCCATTGACGCCGTCTTGCACCTACATGTCGCTGAAACTCGCGGGGAGAGCGCTGCGCTTGAGGCCGAGTATGGGCGGAGCATTGTGCAAATTCTCGCTGATCACGATGTATTCGCCGGGCGGACGTTGATGGCGCATGGTGTCTGGGTCGACGCTGAGGACATTGACATCCTCGTCAGCACTGAAACGGCAGTGGCCCACTGCCCAGTTAGCAATATGAAGCTGGGGTCGGGGGTGGCTCCGGTGGCGGCCATGCTCGATGCGGGGGTCACTGTGGCGTTGGGCACGGATGGGCCGGCGTCCAACGACACCCTTGACCTGTGGGAAGAAGTCAAGGTGGCGCCGCTACTAGCTCGGGTCAATGCTCTGGATCCGACGGTTTTGCCGGCAGGCTTGGTCTTGGAGATGGCGACCCGCGAGGGAGCAAATGCGGTGGGGCTGCAAAACGTGGGCTCCTTGGTCGCTGGTATGGCGGCGGACATGATCCGGATCGACTTGGGTCATCCGTCTTTCACTCCGGTGACCTGTACCGATGAACTCTTAGCCCATCTTGTCTGGGCCGGGTCGTCCCGTTCAGTCACGGACGTCTGGGTGCAGGGAGAACGGGTAGTCGAGGCCCGGGTGGTGCAGACGGTCGACGTGGAGCGGGCGCGAGCAGAGGTCCAGAATCGTGCCGAACGTCTGGCTGGCGCCTAGATTGAAACTGTTCTGACTAAAACTGTTCTGACTAACGGAGGCGGGCGGCGACCTCGGCCAGTAGTGATCGGACCGGTTTCTCAATCGCCGCTAGGACGGTCCGGATGTCGTCGAGTCCAAGCGGTGCATCGTTATTTCCAGCGGCAGCATTCGATATGACGCCAATTGATGCGTATGGCAGATCCAACTCGCGTGCCAAAGTCACCTCCGGACAACCTGTCATGCCAACGAGGGTGGCTCCGACTGTCTGGTACATGCGGATTTCAGCAGGTGTCTCGAACCGCGGCCCGTTGGTGCATACATAGGTCCCGCCATTCACTATTGGAACCCCAGTTTCGTTGGCGGCCTGACAGACAATTGAACGGAGCACTGGGTCGTAGGGCTCAGTCATGTCGGTGTGTCGGACTTCGTCATCGAAGAAGGTCCCAAGTCGCCCGTGGGTTGCATCGATGAATTGGTCGATGAGAACCAAGTTTCCTGGCTTAAGCGTCGCGTCTATGGCGCCGCTGACTGCTGTCGCAACTACCGAGGTCGCACCGTCGTCGTGTATAGCCAGGATGTTGGCGCGATAGTCGATGCGATGGGGTGGGATTCGGTGGCCCAGGCCATGACGACGCAGGACCACAACCGGTGAGCCGTCTAGAAAACCTCGAGTGATAGGGACGTCAGCGAAGGGAGTTGTTATGACCTCGGGTTTCGCATCGTCCAACTCGGAGATGGTGTCGAAGCCACTTCCGGTTATTAGCCCGAGCACACGGGGACGCTACCGCCGCTGCGAGAGCAGGGGGGCGAAAGCTAGATAGCGGAGTCTGTCTCGGAATTGCCGAGATTGGATCGGTATCGGACGGAATGCGAGGTTGTGTTAGCTGTTGCGGCCCAGATTGGGCTTGCGACCGTGGTTGGCTTTCTTGCGGCGGGCGTTGGCCTTCTGCCTGCTGGTTCGCTTTGACATAGTGCTCAGGGTAGCGGGGGACTGCTGGGACCGTTGCCTAGCATTTGTGGTCACCGGCTATTAGGTCTGCTGGGGTCTCGTGGTGCCCCTAGCCTGACCAGTCGGTCTTCGGTCCGTGCCCAGGGTCAAGAGTCGGATCGGCGAGGAGGCTTCAGTCGGTGGAACGGTTTGGATTTGTTGGGTTGCCCAACGCTGGAAAGTCGTCGCTATACAACGCGCTAGCTGGAGGCGGAGCTCTGGCGGCTCCCTATGCCTTTGCGACCACCGATCCGAACATTGGTGTGGCCAAGGTACCTGACGACCGTCTGGACCGTCTCGCCAAGATGAGCGCTTCGCTCAAGGTCGTTCCCGCCAGCGTCGAATTTGCCGACATCGGAGGTCTTGTAGAAGGAGCCTCGCAAGGTGAGGGACTCGGAAACAAGTTTCTGGCCGGGATCCGAGAGGTTGACGCCATCGTTTTTGTGCTACGAGCCTTCCGAGACGGGGACGTGCCCGGCTCACCTGACCCGCTTGAGCACCTTCGTGTCGTCGAGGTCGAACTGGCCTTGGCCGATCTGGACACCGCAGAGACACAGCTCAACAAGTTGCAACGGGCCGCCAAGGGCGACCGGTCATTAGGACCGGCCGTATCGGCGCTGATTAGAGCCGTGGATCTACTTGGTAAGGGCGTGCCGTTGTATCGGAGTGACCTTGGCGAGACTGAACGCGCTGAGCTGAAGCCGTTCTTCCTGCTGACTGATAAGCCGGTTCTGGCTGTCGTCAACCTCGACGAGGAGCAGGCGATGGATCCTGACGAGATCCTTGCTCCGGTTGTTGCTGAGATGGATGGCGCCGAGGTGATCGGAATGTGTGTTCAGCTGGAGGCCGAGGCGGCATTGCTGGCTGAGACTGATCGGGTGGAGATGCTCGAGGGCTTAGGGTTGGGTGACGGCGCTCTACTGGTCTTCGTTCGTGCCGCCTATCACTTGCTGGGATTGAGAACCTTCTTTACCACTGGCGAGAAGGAGAGCAGGGCTTGGACTTTTCGAGCCGGGTCGTCGGCGCCAGAGTGCGCCGGACGGATTCATACAGACTTCCAGCGCGGCTTCATCCGGGCTGAAACCATCCGATGGGACGCACTCCTCAATGAGCAATCTTGGGCAAAGGCGCGAGAGTCTGGTCTAGTGCGAAGCGAGGGCAAGGAGTACCGACCAGTGGACGGCGACGTCATGGAGTTCCGCTTCAACGTGTGAATTATGGGTACGAGAGCAGTTTTCCTCCGGCCCAGAACCTGTTGGCGCCTTGACTACTGGGTAAGGGGCCTACCATTCGCGACATGCCATGGCTGGTGCGAGGGGACCAAGTTTTGGCGAGCCTTGAGTTAGCTGACGCACCCCTTATTCCTAGCCGGGGGCTCCTCGGACGGACGTCGTTCGAAGGGGCTCTCTTAGTTCGTCCTGCTCGCTGGGTTCATACCTTTGGTAGGGGATTCGCTATGGACGTCGCCCACTTGGATGCAGAGATGCGGGTTCTCCGCACAGAACGTATGAACCGCTTCCGTCTCGGACGAGTAGTTCGGGGAGCGCGGGCGGTTTTGGAGGCTGACGCGGGAAGTTTTGAGCGCTGGGGTCTAGTCGTCGGTGACGAGCTGGCCATTCGATCAGGCAACGGACCTAAGTCTGCCGATAGATGGGCGTCCCGATGAGTGGTCGTCTTGTCCTGGTCGCTACTCCGATCGGGAACCTCGGGGATCTGTCGCCACGCGCTGTAGAGGCGCTGACTGTCGCCGACCTGGTGGCCTGCGAGGACACTCGGCGCACTGGTCGGCTCCTACGACATGCCTCCGTTGTTGGGTCGGAACTTCTGCGTCTCGACAAACACACTGAAGAACGCTCGGCAGACGTCGTTGTGGGCCGGATCGCTGCCGGCGCTGTTGTTGCGCTGGTGTCTGACGCAGGGATGCCCGCAGTCTCGGATCCCGGAGAGCGAGTGGTGAGCCGAGTGGTGGAGGAGGGCCTGCCGGTCGAAGTGGTGCCTGGTCCTTCGGCGCCAGTAGCAGCCTTGGCAGCCAGCGGACTTCCTACTCAGAGATGGAGCATGGAAGGTTTCCTCCCCCGAAAGGGCAGAGGGCGTTCTTCCCGCCTTGCCGAGTTGGCCGTCGAGGAGCGGACCATGGTCGTGCTTGAGTCTCCCCACCGACTTGCTGCCACTCTTTCGGACCTCGCTGAAATGCTGGGAGCCGATCGCCGGGCCGTAGTAGCTCGCGAAATGACAAAGCTTCATGAGGAGTTCGTCCGAGGCAATCTGGCCGAGCTCGCCGTGTGGGCCGCTGAGCCACCCAGAGGTGAGGTCGTCCTCGTCGTTGAGGGGGCACCGCCGCCAGATGGCGCCGCCGACGACCGAGTCCTAGCCGTCCTTGGCGAGTCACTGGCTGCTGGTGCCTCCACACGGGATGCCGCGGACGAGGCGGCCCGACGACTAGGCGTGTCCCGTCGTCGGGCCTACCGGCTAGCCCTCGAAGCCCACCGGTAGCCTCGGGATCATGGCCGACCCCCCTGCGACCGACCGGCGCGTCGGTACGGCCGTGCTGGTCGCGGTGGCATGGCCTTATGCCTCGGGATCCCGCCACCTCGGCCACTTGGCTGGCGCGTACCTGCCGGCCGATATCTTCGCCCGCCATCAACGCTTGGTGGGCAACCGTGTTCTTATGGTTAGCGGTTCAGACGTGCATGGCACTCCTATAACTGTTCGGGCCGACGCCGAGGGTGTCGCCCCGGCCGACATCGTGGATCGCTACCACGCCGAGTTCGTCGCCGATTGGCAGCGCCTTGGAATCAGCTGGGACCTCTACACGTCGACAGGGACCGAGAACCACGCCGCAGTCACGCAGGACCTTTTTCTCAGACTCCTCGCGAACGGCCACATTGACCGCCGTTCCAGTGACCAGTACTTCGATGCCGCAGCCGAGCGGTTCTTACCTGACCGTTACATCGAGGGGACTTGTCCTCACTGCGGCTATGTGGAGGCCCGAGGCGACCAGTGCGAGGATTGCGGCCGAACCTTGGATCCTGAGGAGTTGGTCGACCCACGCTCCAAGATCAGCGGTTCGATGCCGGAATTGCGATCGACAGAGCACTTCTATCTCCGACTGTCCGACTTCACTGAGGAACTTGGAAAGTGGCTGGATTCTCGGGAAGGCTGGCGTCGCCACGTCCTCAACTTCTCCAAGGGTTGGGTCGATGAAGGACTCAAAGATCGGGCAATCACACGCGACCTTGACTGGGGCATCGAACTACCGGTCGACGACCTCGGCCCCGGCAAGCGAATCTACGTTTGGTTTGAAGCGGTTATCGGCTACCTGTCTGCTGCTAAAGAATGGGCGCAGATTCAGGGCGATCCTGAGGCATGGCGGGATTGGTGGGAGGACCCCGAGGCTCGAGCCGTCTACTTCATCGGCAAGGACAACATCCCTTTTCATACAATTATCTGGCCAGGAATGCTGCTTGGATACGGCGGCCTGAATCTGCCCGACGACGTACCGGCCAACCAATACGTCACGTTCAAAGGCGGAAAGGCGTCGGCCAGTCGAGGAGTCGGCCTGACGATCGGCGAAGGACTCGGACTGTTCGAGGCTGATTCCATGCGCTACGCCCTCGCGGCGGCGTTACCCGAGCAGAGCGACACTGATCTTTCGGTTGAAGAGATTGGCCGCCGCATCAACGAGGAGTTGGTTGCTACCTGGGGAAACCTCGTCAATCGGGTCCTTTCGATGGTCCACAAGAACTGTGGCGTCGTCCCTTCGCCCGAAGGGCGCACGGACGGCGATCTTGCCGTTCTGGAATCGGTAGACGCTGCGCTTGTTCGGTCGACGGAGCAGGTCGAAAGGGTTGAACTTCGGGCAGCGCTCCGCACTGGTATGGATGCCGCCGCAGAGGTCAATGCTTATCTGAATACCACCGAGCCATGGAAGTTGGTCAAGTCGGACGCGGAGCGAGCCCGGGTGGTGCTGGGTACGGCCTTGGCCGCAGTAGCCGGTGTGCGAGTAGCTCTTTCGCCCTACTTGCCGTTCAGTACTGCGGCCCTTGATGACGTGTTGGGACCTGTCAAGTCCTGGGAACGGCTCGAACCAGTTGTTGGTGCGCCGGTGCCGAAACCGATTCCATTATTCGCCAAAGTCGACCTCGAGGCTCTCCTCTCCGGCGATGATCGGGAGGAAGAAGGGGTCGATACCGAGTGACCGGTTCACCCTGGTTCGACAACCATTGCCACCTCGGCGCGGACTCCGACGAGGTGGTGGCTCGAGCTCGTGATGCTGGAGTAACTGGCATGATCACAGTCGGCTGTGATCTGGCAGATAGTCGGGCCGCTATCGCCACTGCCGAAGGCCATGCCGACGTATGGGCGACGGTCGGGGTGCACCCCCACGAGGCTTGGGCTGGTATTGACGGTTTGGAGGATCTGCTGGCTTCGCGGCAGGTGGTAGCTGTTGGCGAAGCTGGACTTGACTTCCACTACGACTATTCGCCCCGCGTCGTCCAGCGGGAGGTATTTGCAGCCCAGATCGATCTAGCCAATCGACGCAGTTTGCCGTTAGTCGTCCACACTCGCGAGGCGTGGGAAGAGACGTTCGAAGTTCTGGACACTGTGGGGATTCCAGAGCGAACAGTCTTTCATTGCTTCACCGGTGGACCTCAAGAGGCTCATGCCGCCCTGGCCCGGGGGGCGTTCTTGTCTTTCAGCGGGATCGTGACCTTCGGTTCGGCCGACGACGTTCGGGCCGCAGTCAGAGTTTGTCCGCTGGAAAAGGCTATGGTGGAAACCGATTCGCCCTATCTGACGCCGGTGCCCTACCGGGGAAAGACCAACGAGCCAGAGCACGTGGGCTTGGTGGGCGCTGCAATTGCCGAGGCGATGAACCGGTCGGTTGAAGAGGTAGCAGTTGCCACCACAGCCAACGTGCGCTCCTTCTATTCTCTGTGCGTCTAAATTCTCTTTCTCGGCCTGCGCAAATCAGCAGAGGCCATAGGAGTGCCGTGACCTACGACCATGGCATATTCGACGCCCCGACCTTGCGCGCGTCCCCGGGTCGTCTCTAACGTCGCGTAGGCGATTCGGCTGAGCCGGTCGTGTCCGGAGGGGAAGGGGACGGAGCTCTGCGCGCTGATTCCAACGTTGAACGGTGGCGTGTGGTTGTCGTGGCACTAGCCACGCTGGCCGCGCTTCCGCTTTTCGTTTTCGAGGATCCTTCGTCTCCTGGCGCGTTCACGGGAACGGCAATGGCAACGACTGCTGGCTCCGACGCGCCCGCGACTGGCTCTGGGGAATCTGCGTCCCGCGTCGAGTCCATCGAACTGGTGGTGGCCGAAGTCCAGGCCGCCAGTTATCAACTGGACGTCGTCCGACTCAGCAGTCGGGCCGAGAAGTGGCACCTCGCCCGATCGAGCCGGGAGGTCCAAGACCGCCTGGTCGCCATTGCCCGCGAGCACGAGGCTGAGGCGCTAGCCAATGCCCGCCTAGTGGCCGCTGATGAGTATGCCGAGCGGGAAGCTCTGGATGCCCTATTGGCCGCTAAGCGCAAAGAAGCGGAGCGGGAGGCCGAGCGGAAGAGGCTGCGCGATGAGGAACTTCGTCGTCGCGAGGAGGCCATGTCGACGCCTGGGCCGACTACCACGATCCCATGGGACACTGAACCCCATCCCGATGGGCCGACTGACATCCAGTGGGAGGCACTGCGGTTCTGTGAGGCTACGGGGGACTACACAGCGGTTAGTCCGACTGGGAAATACCGGGGTGCCTATCAGTTCAGTCGCCAGACTTGGGACTGGATCGCAGGTTTGCATTATGAGCGGTTAGTTGGGGTGGACCCGGCCAGCGCTGCACCCGTTGACCAAGACCGCATGGCTCAGGCCCTCTACGACCTCCGGGGTCGAGGTCAGTGGCCGGTCTGTGGCCGTTACCTCCCCTGACCTTCTTACCTGCAAACCAGTTCTCTGTTCGGAGGAGCGTTCTCCTAGTTGACCCACGAGTCCGTACGCTCGGAATCGGATGACCCTGACAAGGACGCAGGTCCGCGACCTGCTCGACCGGTATGAGATCCGACCCAAACGATCTCTGGGTCAGCACTTCGTGGTTGAGCCAAACACGGTACGGCGGATTGCGGAATTGTCCGGCGTGGGTCCTGGGGACCGTGTGGTGGAGATCGGCCCTGGCCTAGGTTGTCTGACCCTCGCGCTTGCCGAGGCTGGCGCCTCCGTGGTGGCAATTGAAATTGATGACGTGTTGGCTGACGTGTTGGCCGAAGTCGTCACCGAGTTTGGATGCAGTGACCGGGTCGAGGTTGTTCACGCGGACGCCACAGAGGTCAATTGGCCGGCACTATTCGAGGCCCGAGCCGATTCGGGTATCCGGTGGACTGTGGTGGCAAACCTGCCCTACAACGTCTCAGTGCCACTCGTTTGCGACTTACTAGATTTCGCTCCGGCTGTCAGACGTCTGGTGGTGATGGTCCAGAAGGAGGTGGCGCAGCGCCTTGTGGCCGTGCCGGGAGAAGAGGCTTACGGTCTACCCAGCGTGAAAGTGGCATATCACGGAACCAGTCGGATGATGGGTCGAGTACCGCCTACGGTCTTTTTGCCGCGTCCCAGTGTGGATTCCGCTTTAGTTGAGGTGGTTCGTCGGAACATCCCGGCTGTTGAAGTTGATGAGGACGCTTTTTTCGCTCTCGTGCGCTGCGGGTTCGGCCAGCGTCGCAAGATGCTGCGGCGATCGTTGGCTGGTCTACTTGACGAGAGCAGGATTGTTGCAGCTGGTGTGGACCCGACCTCTCGCGCCGAGGAACTAGACCTAGATCAGTGGGCAGCCTTGGCTACTGCTGCTGGAGAGGTGGCCAATTGACCGACGTAATTCTGGCTGCACCAGCGAAACTCACCTTGTCGTTGAGGGTCTTAGGCCGGCGTGACGACGGGTACCACCTGATAGACGCCGAGATGGCGTCGGTTAACTTGTTCGACGAACTAGTGCTGACACCCGGACCGACTGACGGGTGCTTCGATCCGGTCGTGCAGATTGAGGATCGGACCGATGGTTCGGGCCTTGTGGTGCGCGGCGGTATTGATGACCTAGTGGCCAAGGCGCTTCGATTGGTTGGGCGATCGGCTGATGTTGTGGTGTCCAAGTCGATCCCTGCTGGTGCCGGCTTGGGGGGTGGCTCGTCAGATGCGGCGGCAGTCCTGCGATGGGCTGGCTTTGACAATGTGCCTTCCGCATCGCAAATTGGAGCCGATGTGGCGTTCTGCCTCGTCGGTGGTCGGGCACGGGTGACTGGCATTGGCGAGGTGGTCGAGTCGCTGCCATTTGAAGACCGGACGTTTACATTGCTGACCCCGCCGGTGAGTTGTTCGACACCAGCTGTCTATCGCCGGTGGGACGAGATGGGTGGTCCGACTGGGGACCACGGCAACGACCTCGAGCCGGCGGCAGTTGACCTGGTTCCGGACCTTGTTCGATGGCGAGACGAGCTCGGATATGCCACAGGTCGGCGCCCACAGCTCGCCGGAAGCGGGAGCACGTGGTTCGTAGAGGGGTCGTATCCAGGTGATGGTCGTCGGGTGGTGCGGACCGTTCCGTCCACCACGTCATCCTGATTACGGCTTATTTGCCCCGCATGCGCTGGGCACGAGTGCGTTTGAGCATTTTGCGGTGCTTCTTCTTGCGCATGCGCTTCCGGCGCTTTTTGATCAAGGATCCCATGACGCGCCGCAGGCTAACGGCGTTGACCAGTGAAGCGGTCCGGTCGCGGACGAACGCTCGACAGTTGGAGCGCGTCAGGCGACCGGAAAGATTCCGGCCAGTACGCTCTTGCTAGCCGGTGGCCGGTAGTTCAACTGGCAGAACGCCTGACTTTGGATCAGGAGGTTGGAGGTTCGAGCCCTCCCCGGCCAGCTAAGTGATCAGGGAATTTGAGGTAGGTCAAGATGTGCGGGATCGTTGGACTGTTCTTGAAGACAGAGCGTCATGAACAGGAGTTGGGGCGCTTAACGGCCCTCATGCTTGAGCAAATGCGTGACCGGGGTCCTGATAGCGCAGGGTTCGCGATTTACGGCGACGATCGGGACGACCGGACTCGACTAACGGTTCTGGCTGAAGGCGTTGATATTGACTGGCCCGAGGTTTGTGGTCGCTTATCCGAAAACCTCGAAAGCGAAGTCTCCCATCGAACGATTCTGGACCACGCTGTCATTGAAACGCGAGCGTCGGGCAGCGATGCACGGCAGTGGATAATTGACCACGTACCAGAGGTGACCGTGCTGGGTTTTGGTCATGCCATCGAGCTTTACAAGGCAGTAGGGGACCCAAAGCTGGTTGCCGAGCGCTATGGCCTAGCTGATCGCCGCGGCACCCACGCCATCGCCCACACCCGGATGGCCACTGAGTCGGCTGTTACCACGGGAGGTTCACACCCCTTTTCGACTGGTGAGGACACCTGTCTGGTCCACAACGGATCACTTTCCAACCACAATTTGTTGCGGGAGGTTCTTGAGTCCAAGGGGGTCTCTTTCCAGACCGAGAATGACACTGAGGTGGCTGCGGGCTACGTGGCATGGCGCCTTACCGAGGGAGACTCTCTTGAAGAGGCGATGGGACGCGGGATCGATGACTTGGATGGCTTTTACACCTTTTGCGTAGGGACCCGTGATGGCTTTGCGGTGGTGAGGGATCCAATCGCATGTAAGCCCGCTGTCATGGCTGAGACCGACGATTGGGTTGCAATGGCATCCGAGTACCGTGCCATAGCGCAACTTCCCGATGTAAACCATGCCGTCGTCTGGGAGCCTGACCCCGCCAAAATCTTTGCTTGGAGCAGGGCATGACCGTTCTGGATCTCAGCACCAGCAGCCTCCGGGAGGTCAACTCGGAGCTTCAGTCCGCTAGCACGGGGGACTTTGTCGTCGAAAATCCGCAGGGAGTGCATGCCTTAGCGTGTGGTCTTGACTCTGCAGTGACAGTGCGAATTGACGGACCAGTCGGCTACTACTGCGCTGGAATGAACCAACACTCCAACGTATTTGTGGATGGCAATGCTGGTACCGGACTTGCTGAAAACATCATGTCGGGCACCGTGACTGTGAGTGGCAGTGCTGGTCAGAGCGCAGGAGCAACTGGGCATGGTGGCCTTGTAGTAGTCCACGGAGATGCCTCAGCTAGGTGTGGGATTTCCATGAAGGGCGTAGACATTGTTGTAGGTGGAGACGTTGGCCATATGAGTGCGTTCATGGCCCAGGGCGGCAACCTGGTCGTGTTGGGCGATGCAGGGGCTGACCTCGGGGATTCCATCTATGAAGCTCGGCTATTCGTGCGGGGAACGGTTGCAAGCCTTGGAGCCGACTGTATTGAAAAGGAAATGCGGTCCGAGCATCTCGAATTTCTGGCTGGACGACTTGCCGAAGTCGAGATGGATGCTGATCCTGCTGATTTCCGTCGTTACGGTTCAGCCCGCGCTCTGTACAACTTTCATCCGGACGACGTCGATGCTTTGGAGGCCTCGCCGTGAGCAGCGACTGGAATCTTCGACCCTCGTACACGTTCAGTCCCGATGTTCTTGCCGAGATCCGAAGGGCGGCCAACACAGGCATCTACTCCATAAGGGGTTTTGGGGCCAAGCGTCAGGTGCCTAATTTTGACGATCTGGTTTTCCTTGGTGCTTCGATGTCTCGCTACCCGTTAGAGGGCTATCGGGAGGCTTGTGGAACCGACGTAGTGCTTGGTTCCCGGCATGCCATTGAGCCCATTCGTCTTGATATCCCGGTGACGATTGCCGGTATGAGTTTCGGCTCCCTCTCGGCCAACGCTAAAGAGGCTCTGGGTCGTGGAGCGTCTGCCGTCGGTACGTCCACCACCACCGGTGACGGTGGGATGACCGATGAGGAACGGAGTCATTCAACGAAGCTGGTGTACCAGTATTTGCCCTCGAGGTACGGCATGAATCCCGATGATCTGCGCCGGGCTGACGCTATTGAAGTGGTGGTTGGGCAGGGAGCAAAGCCGGGGGGTGGAGGGATGCTGATGGGCCAAAAGATCAGTTCCCGAGTCGCCTCTATGCGGATGTTGCCCGAGGGCATAGACCAAAGAAGTGCATGTCGCCATCCCGATTGGACCGGTCCGGACGACTTGGAGATCAAGATTCAGGAACTCCGTGAGATCACAGGATGGCGTAAACCGATCTACGTCAAGGTTGGAGCGGCCCGTCCCTACTATGACACCGCTTTGGCTGTGAAGGCTGGAGCCGACGTGGTTGTTGTCGACGGTATGCAGGGTGGTACCGCAGCCACGCAAGACGTGTTTATCGAACACGTAGGGATTCCTACGCTGGCAGCGGTCCCTGAAGCCGTCAGGGCCCTCAAGGAACTAGAGGTGCACCGGGGTGTGCAGTTGGTCGTGGCCGGAGGTATCCGTTCTGGAGCCGACGTGGCTAAGGCGCTGGCGCTAGGGGCTGACGCGGTGTCGATTGGAACGGCCGCTTTGGTAGCTATCGGTGACAACGACCCCAGCCTTGATGACGAGTACCGGGCTGTCGGTTCCGCTGCAGGATTCTGGGACCAGTATCAGGCGGGCAACGATCCTGCGGGAATCACAACTCAGGATCCGGATCTGGCGTCGCGACTTGATCCTGTACTAGCTGGGCGACGACTAGCCAACTACTTGAAGGTGCTTACACTCGAAGTTCAAACGCTGGCCCGGGCTTGCGGTAAGTCTCATGTCCACAATTTGGAACCCCAGGATATGGCAGCCCTTACCGTTGAGGCAGCAGCAATGGCAGGAGTGCCGTTAGCCGGAACGACTTGGATTCCTGGGTCTACGACTGATCGATGACGAACTTAAGTAATGACGCTTTACGGGGACAAAGTCCAATGAGAGGAGCTTGAGATGTCTACTCCAGACGAGGTCAAGGAGCGGATCACTGAAGATGGTGTGGAGTTCATCTATGCCATGTTCGTGGAGATGCATGGCAAGCCATGTGCCAAATTGGTCCCGGTGACGGCTATCGACGATCTCTTTGAGGTCGGAGCAGGTTTTGCTGGCTTTGCCGCTGGTCCGCTCAGCCAGACCCCGGCCGACCCGGATATCCTCGCTCTGCCTGACCCTGCCTCGTACGTGCGCCTCCCGTGGCAGCCCAACGTGGCAGCTATGCAGTGCGACCCCACGGTTGATGGCGAGGAATGGCCTTACGCCCCGAGGATCATCCTCAAGCGGGCATTGGCCAGAGCCGCAGAGAAAAATCTGGTGCTGAAGTCCGGAGTTGAGGTCGAGTACTCCCTGCTGGCTCGTGAGCCCGATGGTTCCCTTCGTCCCGCCGACGAGCGGGATACTTCAGCGCTGCCCTGTTACGACGCCCGGGGCCTGACCACCGCCCTTGACCATCTCACTACTGTTTCGCGGCATATGGATGCCATGGGGTGGGGCAACTACGCAAATGACCACGAGGATGCAAACGGCCAGTTCGAGCAAAACTTCGGTTACGCCGATGCAATGACCACCTCGGATCGGCTCATCATCCTGCGTCTGATGCTGCACACTCTCGCGCGAGAGCGGGACCTCTACGCCACGTTCATGCCGAAGCCATTTGCCGACAAGACCGGTAACGGGCTCCACACTCACCTCAGCTTGTGGTCGGCAGATGCCGACGAGCCGCTGTTTCACGATGACAGTGACCCGCGTGGTCTCGGTCTCAGTGGTCTGGCCTACCAGTTCATCGCCGGGATCCTTGACCATGCCAAGGGGCTCACAGCCGTCGTCTGCCCGACCGTTAACTCATTCAAGCGCATCGGGGTCGGCCCGCCAGACTCAGGGGCAACTTGGGCACCGGCCTACGCTGCTTACGGTGGCAACAACCGGACCCAGATGATCAGGGTCCCGGAGGGTGGGCGAATTGAGTGTCGGATTCCCGACGGTTCTGCCAACCCGTATCTGGCGTTCACCGCTCTGCTGTCGGCGGGCCTCGACGGAGTCGCCTGTGCCTCCGACCCGGGTGACCCAAATGTCGACAACCTCTACACGCTGCCCCTCGCCGAGATCCGCTCTCGGGGGATTGAGGCCTTGCCGCCAACGCTGTTGCACGCCTGTGATGGCCTAGTAGCCGACGACGTCCTTCGAGATGGGTTTGGCTCGGGTCGAGACGGTGACTACGTCGACTACTTCGCTGATGTCAAACGGGCTGAGTTCCGCTCGATTACGGACCGAGTCAGCCCGGCCGAGGTAGATGCATATCTGTCACTGATGTAGCCGCGGAACCAAAACCCAGAGGATCTCAGTGCGCAGCTTTGCCTAGCTCAGAGTGCGATCGAGGTAGGACTACATTCGGCGAGTTGGTGCCACCACAAAGGTCGGAGGCCGCAGTCATGGGAACGTTGGACGGAAAATCGATCGTGGTCACCGGGGCAAGTAGAGGGATCGGTGCGGCCATATCCAATCGACTGTTGGCGGAAGGCGCTCTGGTGGTTGCGGGCTGCCGAAGCGAACCTTCGGTCGGTGGAGTCACTTGGGTGCCCACCGATGTGACCGATTCGTTAGCAGTTGACGCCCTGATGGCCTCTGCAATGGATCTCAATGGCGGCCTTGACGCGTTGGTCGCCAACGCTGGTGTGCAGGTTGAAGGAACGATCGCCGAGACGAGCGAATCCGACTACGACTGCGTGATGGACGTCAACGTTAGGGGCGTGTTCCTGTGCTGTCGGTCAGCGGTGCGCCATATGCGTAAGCATGGCGGCGGGGCCATTGTGAACGTCGGCTCAGTGGCGGGCGAAACCGCTGACCACGGGTTTGCCATCTATAACGCTTCGAAGGGAGCGGTCCACGCCCTGACACGGGCCATCGCTGTCGATCACGGCCGAGACGGGGTGCGATGCAACGCGGTGTGTCCCGGCTGGATCACTACTCAGATGGCGGATGCGGCCTTTCAGCAGGCCGACGACCCAGAGGCCCGGAGGGCTGAATCGGTGGCCCGTCATCCGGTGGGACGCCTAGGTAGCCCTGACGATGTGGCAGGCATGGTGGCCTGGCTGGTGTCGGACGACGCAGCTTTTGTCTCTGGCAGCATGTTCACTGTTGATGGAGGTCTTACCGCCCAGAGCCCTATAGGCGGATGATCGGGCACGGGAGGCCGGGAACCGGGTCCACGTCTGTCAACCGGCCAATCGCGGGCATTGTGGTGTATAACCATTCCTGAGGAAATCAACGCGATCTAACAGGACGTGCTTTCGCATGATCGCCGTTTCCCGGGTGGACATCTGCCGCACTTGCGTCGGGGTGAACGCGGCGGCGAGGCTGCTGACCATGGCCAACCTGACCACTGTTGACCGGACTGAGTCAGTCGGCGTCGTGTTGGAGCACCTGCACCGTGATGGCGCTGTGATCGTTCTTGACATGCTCACCAACGAGGCACGGGAAGCGATCATCGACGACCTTGCGCCCACCATGGAAGCGACTGCACCCGGCTCCAAGAGTGGCCTCGAGACGTGGCAGGTCTTTCATGGCAGTCAGACCGTCCGCTTCTGCGGCCTGGCGGCGCGAAGTCGGGCGTTTGTCGATCATGCCCTCTTGCACCCGTTGTTGCTTGAGGTGGCTGACGCCGAGTTGCTTGGTGCCTGCACCTCCTACTGGCTGAACACAGGTCAGGTTATGGCCGTTGGACCCGGCGAGAACGCCCAGTATCTGCATCGGGACGAGAACAACTGGCCGGAGGCCATCAACGCCGAAGGTGAAATCACTGTGAGTTGCATGTTTGCCCTTTCCGATTTCACGAAGGAGAACGGGGCGACGGTGGTTGTCCCGGGCACGCAGATGCTCTTACCGGGCATCATGCGCGGTTTCGACCTAACTGACCAAAAGGTGGCATATGCCGAGATGCCTGCTGGCGCCGGGATGATCTACTCCGGCAAGGTCGCTCATGGAGCCGGCGCCAACATCACCACTCTTCAGCGATACGGCATGCACGTGAGCTATGTGGCCGGGTGGTTGCGACCTGAAGAGGCCAGTCCGTTGCACGTCGACCGACAGCGTGCCGCCGAATTGCCTGAGCGTGCCCGCCAACTTCTGGGGTGGTCGTCATATCACTCTGAAGGTGGAGGCAGGACCTGGCTTGTCGATTTTGAGGACGCCGCCGACCTCTTCCGCTGAAGACAGAGACGTTTCTTTAAAAGCGTTTGTTTGGCAGTCATTCAAGGGTGGCGTAGGCGCCGCTACCAGATGAAGTAACACCCCCTGAGCGCACTTCTCCGACCACCTCAGCGAGGTCATCTAGCCACTGCTCGACCACAGGTACGTTGCCGTTACTGACCGTCAGGTGCAGGCCATCAGGAGGTCCCTGTCGGTCGTGGTGCCAACCGCGAGCAGCTAAAGCGTCGTCGATGGCGTACATGTCCAGCACTGGTTGATCATTACCCGATACCGAGGTGGCGGTGATCGACAACAGGTGGTGTCGGGGATCGCCGGGGACTTCCAACCCATCGATAGCTCTTATGCCGGTTCGGATCCGGTCGGCCGCCTCCAGAGTTGCGCGAACCAGACGCCGGTATCCCTCCGCACCCAGGTAGCGGACTACGGCCCAGGCGGCGGCCATAGGTAGGCCTGAACGGGTGCCTTGAAGGTTCGGCGTAACGTATCGGCCGCCCAGCCAACCGTCGAATTCGAATATCTGGTGTCGACGCAGCTGACGCGATCGGTGGAGAAGGACTGAGACTCCTTTTGGTGCATATCCCAGCTTGTGGATGTCAGCTGAGATGCTTGTGACTCCGTCGACCCCGAGATCCCAGGGGGGCGCATACCAAGCTTCCGGGTCCTCGAGGACAGCGAAAGGCAGGACGAAGCCGCCCATACAAGCGTCTACGTGGCAGGAGGCACCCACCCGGTCAGCCATAGCGGCGATCTCGGCGACCGGGTCGACCACTCCCTGCGGGTACTGGGGAGCTGAGGCCACCACCAAGGCTGTTCGGTCGGTCACCGCGTCAGTCATTGCATCGAGGTCGGGGGTGCGGTCGTCCATCAGGGGCACCAATCGTGTGCGAAGACCGAGAAGGTGGGCAGCCTTGTGAAAAGCAGCGTGAGCGCTCTCAGCGAGGACTAGCTCAGGATCGTGAAGGTCCCGTTCGGACCGGGCCCGTTCCCGGGCCGCCTCGACGGCACAGAGAATGCTCTCGGTTCCGCCACTGGTAACGAAGCCCGCCGCGTCTTCCGGACCATGGAGCAGGTCGGCAGTCCAGGCGCACAGGTCGGACTGGATTCCGGCTAGGGAAGGGAAGGCCTTCGTGTTCAGGGCGTTCTCATGGAGAAACATGCGGGCTGCCTCGTCGGCCACCGCCCGTACCTCCTCGCCACCGTCAAAGACCAGGCCGAACGTACGTCCCTCATCCCACCGGACGTCCTGGGCTCGCCGAGCGAGGAGCTCGGTTCGGACCTGGGCGGCCTTCTGTCCGATGTCCGGAAAGTTGGGGCGGAGGTCTCGACTGGAGGCCCGACGTTGGTCCGCATTCGTGGAAGAAACGATATGCCGACAATAGGGCCTGTTCTGTCAAACGAGGACGGCGGAACCCAGCTATGGACCGGTGGATGGCGGTCTTGGTGCTCGTTGTCACCCCAATGGATGAGAGCGAAGTCGGTCCCGCCATGCTTCCGATGGACCTTGCCATAGGTCAGCGACCACCCGGATTCGTAAGAACGCGCGTCTGATAATCAATCGGCTGATCCGCGCGCCTAGTTGCACCGTATGATCGGATGAAGACTCACCCAATGTAAAACTGCCTTCCGAGGCCGAGACCGGAGCCCGACACAACTCATGGAACTGGTCACCCACAAGAAGCTGTACTTGGTCTCAGGGCGGGTTAGCCGACCGTTGGCCGAGGCCATTGCTGCAGAACTGGGGGAGCCGCTGGGCGAACCCAATCTCGCCGAGTTCGCCAATGGCGAGGTTCATTGCCGGTTCTCGGAATCCATTCGCGGTTGCGATGTATTCATAATCCAGACCCACTGTCATAGTCCGGGCGTTTCAATCAACGACAACCTGATGGAACAACTTATTATGGTCGACGCGGCTCGGCGGGCCTCCGCTAAGCGAATTACCGTTGTCTGCCCGCACTACGGCTATGCACGCCAGGACCGGAAATCGTCAGGCCGAGAACCAATAACCGCCAAGTTGTTAGCCAATCTATTCAAGGAGGCCGGGGCCAGTCGCTTGGTAGGCGTCGATCTTCACTCTGGTCAGATTCAGGGGTTCTTTGATGGCCCCGTCGACCACCTGACAGCCATGCCCGTTCTAGTAGATCATCTCAAGTCGCTCGAGGGCGACCTAGCCATCGTCTCTCCCGACGCTGGTCGGGTCAAGGTGGCAGAACGGTACGCCATGCAACTGGGCGCCGACTTGGCCATAGTTCACAAGCGCCGGAGCCACTCCGCCTTCAACACCGTTGAGGCCAAGGAGGTTGTCGGCGATGTCGAAGGCAAGGTCTGTGTGCTGGTCGATGACATGATTGACACCGCAGGCACTATCTGTGCTGCGGCCGAACAACTGGCAGAACGGGGTGCTATCAGAGTAATTGCTGCCACCACCCATGGCCTGTTCTCCGATCCGGCCCTAGAGAGAATTGCCGAGTCGCCCATCGAAAAGGTCGTAGTGACTGACACCTTGCCGTTACCTGACGGCACTGACCCTGACCTCGTCAAAGTCCTATCTGTCGCGCCGCTCATAGCCAGAGCTATCGATGCAGTCTTTGAAGACGCTTCGGTTAGCGAGATCTTCGGCGGCAACAACTTGTCCTGACTCGCAGGCTCTGGCCACTTGAATTGGTCTTCTGTCTGGGCCTAATCGTCTGTCTTAAATCAACTCAAGCCAGCCGACCGGCCTGACTAGCGCCCCGGTAGGCTTGTCTCTCGGTCCCCACGAATCCACCCTTACTGGGTGGTCCACCTGTGGGCCTTTTAGCAGGTCGCCAAGAAAGCCTCTTCCATGAGCGAGATTGTCCTCACCGCCGACACCTCACGTATCACCGGCACCCGTTCCAGCCGTCGACTGCGCCGCGAGGGCCGTGTTCCTGCCGTCGTCTACGGGCTTAGTCAGGACCCCGTCAGCATCGACGTCGCGTGGCCTGACTTGCGTCAGGCCCTTACCACCGATGCTGGTGTGAACGCCGTTATCCACCTCGATCTTGGGGGTGACCGCCAGATGTCGATTGTCAAGGACATCCAGCGTCACCCAGTTCGTCGCGACGTCACCCACGTGGACTTCCTGAGAATTGATCCCAAGCAGGATGTCACTGTCGACGTCCCCATTGTCATGGTTGGCGAGGCCAAGGAGGTCACCGACGCCGACGGCATGGTCGACCAGAACCTCTTCACCTTGACCGTCAACTCGGCTCCCGACAGCATCCCGAACGAACTTGAGGTTGACATTTCTGGCCTGACCATCGGCGACTCGCTCAGGGTGGCTGATATTGCCCTACCGTCGGGCGTTACGACCGATGTTGATCTCGAAGAGACGGTGGCCGTAGGCATGATCACCCGTTCAACGCTTGAGGCCATGGCTGCTGAGGAGGCTGCTGAGGCGGAGGCGTTGGCGGGTGCTGAGGAGGGCGAGGACGGCGAAGAGGCCACCGCGGACTCGGCTGGCGACGACGGTGACGTCGGCGAGGCCGGCGACGAGTAGCGGTCTGGCTCGGGCGCTGTGCTTCGGCGGTCCCGAACTGAGCGGATTGGTGAACCGGCGGCCCTCCTGGTCGTCGGTCTAGGCAACCCGGGCGGAGAGCACGTCGGCACACGGCACAACGTGGGTGCCGAGGTGATCGCGGTGCTTGCCGATCGCCACCATGGACAACTGCGGAAGTCGAAGGAATTGGCCCTTTCTTGTGAGGTCCGTATCGGTGGATTACGCGTCGCTCTCGCATTCCCGCAGACGTATATGAACGAGTCCGGACAGTCGGTACACCGTCTCGTTCGCCGCCACGGAATTGATGACCTGACACACCTAGTCGTCGTCCACGACGAGTTGGACCTCCCGGTCGGTGGACTACGCATCAAAGAAGGTGGTGGATTAGCCGGCCACAACGGTTTGCGGTCAATCGCCACTCACCTGAAGACCAAGGACTTTCTGCGGGTCCGAATTGGAGTGGGGAAGCCACCCGAAAGACAGAAGGGTGCTGACTACGTGCTGAGGCGCCCGCCGAAGGCTGAAGCGCTGGAACTAGGCGCCAAAGTGGTCAAGGCGGCAGACGCTGTGGAGGCCGTTCTCGCCGATGGCGTTGAAGCTGCTATGGCGCGATTCAACACACGATCATGATCTCGGCAACTCGCTGAGATCCGAAACCTTGACCACCCTGCTGGAAAAACTCCCTGCTCTGCTCGACGAGGAGCCGGCTGTCGCAGCCTGTCTCGGTCGTCGGACCGCATCGCTGGCGGTGGCCGAGCCTGCTTGGGCCGTCGTAGTGGCTTGCCTTGCTCGTCGAACCGGGCGTTCGCCGCTGGTTGTGGCTGTGCCCACCGGCGCCGAGGCTGAGCGACTTGCAACGGACCTTCAATTGATGCTGGGTGAACTTCAAGTCGAACTGTTCCCGGCATGGGAGACCCTTCCGTTCGAGCGGGTTAGCCCTGCAGTGGAAACCATGGGTCGACGTCTCCGTGTCCTACAGCGCCTTTCCAGTCTCGAAGATCGTCCGGCGGTGGTAGTGGCCTCTGGGCGCGCTTTAGTCCAGCGTCTCGGTCCGGCGGCCGGCGTCACCGAGCCAGTCCGGGTCGGGCCTGGCGACGTCATCGACCGGGACGAGTTCGTGGCCAGCCTTGTGGCGGCCGGTTACCGGCGCGAATACCAGGTGGAGCACCGCGGCGAGATGGCCGTCCGAGGTTCCATCGTTGACATCTGGCCTTCCACCGATGAGGTTCCAGTGCGCATCGACCTCTGGGGCGACGAGGTGGAGCGGCTCGCGGAGTTTGCCGTTGCTGACCAGCGATCTACGATCCCTCGGTCCGAGGTTGAGTTGCACCCTTGCCGGGAACTGGTTCCCGACGTCAAGGTCCGGGCTAGGGCAGCGACCCTGATGGCCGAACAGCCGTGGGGCCGGGACCATTGGGACCGTTTGGCGAATGGCGAACTCTTTGATGGCATGGAGTCTTGGTTGCCGTGGCTATCCGGTGAGGAAAGGGTCCTATTCGACCTCGTGGATGACGACGCTTTAGTCCTAGCTGCGGATCTCCGCCGTCTCCGTGACAGGGTGGCCGATATACGGGCGGAAGAGGCTGAACTTGCCTCGACGCTCGCTGCGACTTGGGGAGCCGACGGGGCTGCCTTCCCACGCCTGCACACGGACTGGGACCGCTTGTCTGTTCACACGGGAGCTCCGATTTGGACCATCGACTCGGTTCCTGAGGGGCCTGGTGTCGAAACAGTCGTTTCTTCAGGGTGGGGCAGGGGTGTCGGAGGCGCGGAGGCGGCCGCCGATGGGCAGGGACCGCTGGGGCGTATCAGGCGTCTGCTAGCCGAGGACTACCGGGTCGTGGTGTCTGCTGATGGAGAGGGGACGGCTGAGCAACTTTCACGACGTTTGCTGGAAGCCGAGGTGGACGTCACCCAAATCGTTCAGGCGGATGTCATTGATAAGTCGATTGACGTGCCGACCGGGGTCTCGCTGATTGTCGCTCCTATGGAGCGGGGCTTTGTTCTTCCCGACAGCCGTTTGGCACTGGTCACTGAGTCCGAACTCACTGGGCGCCGTCGGACCCGACGTCGTACCCGTCCTCGCCGCAAAGCCGCCGTCCGGGTCTTTGAGGATCTCCAGATTGGTGACTATGTCGTCCACGAGCATCACGGGGTGGCCCGGTTTGCTGGCCTGGCGACCCGGACCATGGGTGGCGTTGAACGCGACTATCTGCTGCTGGAGTACCGGGGCGATGACCGCCTCTATCTGCCTACCGACCAGATTGATGCAATCCGCCCCCATACCAGTGGAGAGATACCGACTCTTAGCCGGATGGGTGGATCTGATTGGCAGAAGACTCGGAGCAAGATTCGTTCTGAAGTTGCTGAGATCGCCCAGGAACTGGTCGTTCTCTACCAGCAGCGAGTTAGCAACAAGGGCCGTGCCTTCTCCGAGGACACTCCGTGGCAGCGGGAGCTGGAGCAGGCTTTCCCCTATCAAGAGACGCCGGATCAATTGCAGGCCATCGAGGACGTGAAAAGTGACATGGAACGCCCGGTTCCGATGGATCGTCTGGTGTGCGGCGATGTCGGATTTGGCAAGACCGAGGTGGCAGTCCGAGCCGTGTTCAAGGCCGTACAGGATGGTTGTCAGGCAGTGGTGCTTGTTCCGACCACCTTGCTCGCCCAACAGCATGGCCAGACCTTTCGCGAACGTTACGCCCCTTACCCGGTGCGTGTTGAGGTGCTCAGTAGATTCCTGACCGCAGGTGAAGCTCGGGGGGTGATCGCCGGATTGGCCGACGGTTCGGTCGATGTGGTCATCGGCACACACCGGTTGCTGTCTGAAGACGTCTATATGAAGCGACTTGGCTTGCTGGTCATCGATGAGGAGCAGCGGTTTGGGGTCAGCCACAAGGAGGCCATCAAAAAATTGCGAGCCGAGGTGGACGTACTCACCCTTACGGCGACTCCCATTCCGCGGACATTGGAGATGTCGCTCACCGGTATACGTGACCTCAGCTTGCTCGATACGCCGCCGGCTGACCGACAGCCCATCCTCACCTACGTCGGAGATTACGACGAACGACCGGTGGCAGAGGCCATCCGTCGAGAACTTCTGCGTGAGGGACAGGTCTTCTTCGTGCACAATCGGATTCAGGACATCGAACAGGTCGCTGGTGGGGTTCGTGAACTGGTGCCCGAGGCCAGGGTGGCTGTTGCCCACGGACAAATGGATGAGGCAACTCTTGAGCAGGTGGTGCTTGACTTCTGGGATGGTCAGTACGACGTGCTGGTCTGCACCACCATCATCGAATCAGGCATTGACATGCCGACGGTGAACACTCTCGTCGTAGACCGGGCTGATCTATTGGGTTTAGGACAACTTCACCAACTCCGTGGGAGGGTGGGCCGGGCTGGCCAGAGGGCCTACGCCTACCTCTTTACGCCGCCCGAGCGGTCGTTGAGCGAACAGGCGCACGAGCGCCTTCGAACCATCGGTGAGACAACCGAGTTGGGATCCGGCTACCGGATTGCCTTGCGCGATCTCGAGATCCGCGGCGCCGGCAACATTTTAGGAACTGGCCAGAGCGGCCACATTGCGGCAGTGGGATACGACCTCTACTGTCAGATGGTTACTGAGGCGGTTGCAGAGTTGGCCGGCAGAGTCCCTCCCGACGTGATTGAGGTCCGGGTCGAACTTCCGATTGACGCCCATCTTCCCGACAGTTACGTCGCTCGGAGCGACCTGCGTCTTGAGGCTTATCGGAGGCTGGCCGAGGCAGGGACCCGGCCGGAACCCGCAGCGGTCGACGCGGTTCGCTCTGAATGGGAGGATCGTTACGGGCCAGCGCCGCCACCTGTCGAAGCCCTGTTGTCGGTGGCTCGGCTGAGGTCCGCATGCGCCGCAAGGGGAATCACTGAGGTGACAGTGGCCAAAGGTCCTGGCCTCGGTGGTCCCGAACTGGTCGCCCGTTGCTCTCCGGTCGTGCTGCCCCTAAGCCGACAAGCACGGCTCAATCGTCTCTACAAGGGCGCCCGGTACAAGGAGGAAAAACGTCAACTCTTGCTGCCCCTGCGGACGGAGCAGGATCGAAATCTCGCCGATGCGCTTAGCAGCATGCTTGAAGACCTAGTGCTGGCCGACCCGTCGCCGGCGTAGCCTGCCGATCTAATGACTAAGCGATCCCATTCCCGTCGCGCCCCCGTTGTCTCGACACTCTTATGGACAACTGTTCTCGTTGTCCTCGTTGTCGCTTGTGGATCATCAATCAGCGCAGTACGAGTCGGGGAGTCCACCTTGGCTCGTGAAGAGGTCGTGAATCTCGTGGCCGAGGCAACCGGCGACCCAGTCAGTGTGGACTCTTTGGACGCGTCAACGGCGGCGGGGGTCGTCGATCGGTTTGTCCGCTTTGAGGCCCTTGTCGACCTACTCGCCGAATACGGCGTTGTCGCCGAAGTCTCAGACTTAACCTCGGCGCGCGATCGATTGATCACCGCTGGAATGGACCCCGGAGACCCGTCCTTGCCTCGCTTCATCGGCTGGCAGGCGGCGCTCGACTTGGTCGAGGCAGGAGTTTCTGGTGTTCGGACTGCGTACGAGGCCCATTCCGGGTTGTTGGCCCACGACCTTTGCACCAGCCACATTCTGGTGTCTTATGAGGATGACGCCCACGCTGTATTGCACCTACTGAAGTCTGGCGAGGACTTCGGGGACCTTGCGCGATCCGTTTCCCAGGACCCGGGTTCTGGCGAGCGGGGTGGGACCCTGGGCTGCGTGTCGCTTGGACGGTTTGTACCCACCTTTGAGCGGGCGGCGTTAGGAGCCCTGGCCGCTGGCGAAACAGTGGTTGGCCCAGTGCCCAGCCAGTTCGGTTTCCACGTGATCCGTATAGACGAGTTACGACCCGTCGAGCCGGTCGCCTTTGAAAATTTGGGAGAGCGACTTTCGGCCGCCCTGCTCCAGGTTGCGGGGCTAACGCGGATCGTCGAAGTGGAATCCCGCTTCGGCACCTGGGATCCCGTGGTGGGCCGTGTGGCACCACCCGCTGGCCCCTTGGCGCCGTCTCTGGCACGGTTGGGCTCGTGACCGATCGACGGCCGGATGCCGTCGAACCACGACCGCGTGTGACAGTGGTCGGCCTTGGTCCAGCCGGACCGGAGCTGTGGACACAGGCCACACGCGCAGCAATCTTCGAACACGAGCACCGTTACCTTCGGACCTCTCGGCACCCGTCAGCTGACGTTGTGGGTGAAGCGATATCTCTTGATCGTCACTACGAGGAGGCGCAGCATTTTGGGCAGGTATATGCGCGAGTGGTCGACGAAGTCGTCGCCGGTGCGATTCGCAGCGGGAGAGTGCTGTACGCAGTGCCCGGTTCACCCTTGGTGGCTGAACACACCGTTGAACTATTACTGACTGACGACAGGGTCGACGTGGACCTATTACCTGCCCTGTCCTTTCTTGACCTGGCTTGGGTGCGTCTGGGCGTAGACCCCCTAGCTGCAGGGGTGCGGGTGGTTGACGCCCACCGGTTTTCGGTCGACGCCGCTGGCGAGCGAGGTCCGCTGCTAGTCGCTCAGGCAGATACAGCAGCCGTTCTAGCTGACGTGGTAGCCGCTGTCCACGACCCGCCGAAAGA
Source organism: Candidatus Neomicrothrix sp. UBA2974 (assembly GCA_002348705.1). Classification (GTDB taxonomy): domain Bacteria; phylum Actinomycetota; class Acidimicrobiia; order Acidimicrobiales; family MedAcidi-G1; genus UBA9410. The sequence goes on along the minus strand of DEAU01000022.1, from coordinate 133,021 downwards.
ACCGGTCGTGGTTCTCCAGAGGCTCGGCACCGACGACGAGTCGGTGGCTGAGGTGGCATGGGACGAGATGCCTTCATTGGTTCGACCGGACCATCTGACCTCGCTCTGGGTACCCAGACTTGCTGCACCCGTAGCCTCTGAACTTCAGGGGTTGGTCGACCTCGTTGCACTGTTGCGCCTCAGTTGCCCGTGGGATGCGGAGCAGACCCACGCTTCACTACGTCCCCACCTATTGGAAGAAGCCCATGAGGTTCTTGAGGCGCTCGATTGCTTTGACGCACAAACTGGCAGGGGGTCGGAAGCGCTTGAGGAGGAGCTAGGAGACCTTTTGTTCCAGGTGGTCTTCCACGCCCGTATAGCGGCTGATGACGGCCGGTTCGACTTGGCTGATGTAGCCAGAGGAATCCATGACAAGCTGCGCCACCGGCACCCGCACGTCTTTCCGTCCGAACAAGGGAGGAAGGCGGGGGCCGGTCTCGGCTCTGTGGACAGCGCGACCGATGTGCTGGCTAATTGGGACATCATCAAGAAGGCAGAGAAGGGTCGGGAATCAGTGCTGGATGGCATTCCAGCCACCCTGCCAGCTCTCGCCTTAGCGCAGAAGGTTGTGCGAAGGGCTTCCAGCCTTGATGGCGCTCCGGAGCTGCCCGCTCCGAAAGTCGCGGTTCCGGCCCAGGAGCGGGAGTTCGGTGAGCTACTGCTAGGCCTGGCCGCAGTGGCCAAAAAAGCGGGTATCGATGCAGAAGAGGCCCTCCGGACCGCCGTGGCTCGGTATTCGGCAGAGGTCCGGGCTCACGAGAACACCCAAGGAAACGCTAGGGGATCTGTATAACCGACGGTTGGCGGACGGCACGCGCATGTAGCGTGGTCGCGTGAGTGCTATCGCCGTGGTGGCTGGCCGGCAGGTCTTAGACAGCCGGGGCTATCCCACGGTGGAGGTCGAGGTTGTCCTCGAGTCGGGTGCGACAGGCCGGGCCATGGTGCCAAGCGGCGCCTCGACCGGCATGTTTGAGGCGGTTGAGTTGCGCGACGGAGGTGACCGTTGGGCTGGCAAGGGTGTTGGCAACGCGGTGGCCAACGTTGACCGGACGTTGGCAGCCGCAGTGCGAGGGCTCGACGCCTTTGACCAGAGGGCAGTCGATCGGGCGCTCTGCGACGCTGATGGCACAGACGACAAGGGCCACCTTGGGGCCAACGCAATACTGGGGGTTTCGCTGGCTGTCGCACGCGCCGCGGCCGACGATGCTGGGACACCTCTGTTCCGTTACGTCGGTGGTGCCAATGCCCATGTCCTGCCCGTGCCAATGCTCAATGTCCTCAACGGCGGTGAACATGCCGACAACAATGTTGATTTGCAAGAGTTCATGCTCATGCCGGTCGGTGCCGCTTCATTTTCCGAGGCACTCCGATGGGGGGTTGAGTGCTACCACGTTCTCAAAAGCGTCTTGTCTGAGCGAGGTTTGGCAACCGCCATTGGTGATGAGGGCGGCTTCGCCCCGAACCTGAAATCCAATGAAGAGGCGGTGACTCTGCTTATTGAGGCTATTGAGCGTGCCGGCCTCGCTCCCGGTGAGGATGTGGCCATTTCCCTAGACGCCGCCTCCACCGAGTTCTTCCGCGACGGCGTTTACCAACTGTCTGGTGAAGGCCGCACCCTTTCGTCCGCTGAGATGGCAGGCTGGCTGACTGAACTTTGCGACCGTTATCCGATCGTGTCCATTGAGGACGGCATGGCTGAGGAGGACTGGGAAGGGTGGGAGGTCCTGCACGGTGCCTTGGGAGAACGAGTTCAGTTGGTGGGCGACGATTTGTTCGTCACCAACGTGAACCGGCTGGAGCGCGGTATAGATGCAGGTATAGCCAACTCGATTCTTGTGAAGGTCAACCAGATCGGCACTCTGACTGAGACCCTGGAGGCCGTAGACCGTGCGATGGCCAGCGGATGGACAGCAGTGATGTCACATCGGTCCGGAGAGACGGAGGACACGACGATTGCCGACTTGTCGGTGGCCACTAATTGCGGCCAGATCAAGACTGGAGCACCTGCGCGCAGCGACCGGGTGGCCAAGTACAACCAGTTGTTGAGGATCGAGGAGATGCTGGGCAGCGACGCTGCCTTCCGCGGTCAGTCGGCGCTCGCTGGTTCCTGAGCCGTGCGCCGGCCCGCTCTGCGCCGCCTGACTCTTGTGGCCGTAGCCCTTCTGTCGGCGGGTGCAGCACTCTTGCTTGGCGTGGTCCCTTTCCAAGGCTGGTTGGAACAACGGGACCGCAACGCTGCGTTGCGAATCGAAGTTGAGGCGGTCGAGGCCGGCAACAGGGACTACGAAGACCGAATTGATGCCTTGGACACCGACGCGGAGATCGAGCGCCTCGCGCGCGAGGAGTACGGCTTGGTCCGTCCTGACGAGGAGGCATACGCCATACAGTCGACTCCGCGGGTGGAGTTCGATGTCCCGGGCATCTGGCCGTTTGCCGACTGATCGGAAAAGGCCGCGTACCCAACTCCTCCAAACTAGGAAGTAGGTACTACCTTGCGCCGAGCCATCGACCGTCCCACGTCCGGGAGTTCCCATGCCTAGCATCCTTGGAACCCGCGTCCTGCGCCGTGAGGACCGTGGATTCCTTACGTCGGGAGCCATCTACACGGCCGACATCGAGGACTCCCGACTAGACGGAGCAGTTCATGCCACCTACGTCCGCTCAACCATGGCGCACGCCGGGATAGAGGTGGATGTTTCGGAGGCTGTCACTATGCCGGGGGTTGTTGCCGTATTCAAAGCCTCCGATCTCGACGGCCCTAAGGCCATTCCCGGGCCTGTACCAGTCTTTCCCGAGTCGATGCTGAACTGGCCTCTTTTGGCTGGAGACAGGGTCCGATTCGTTGGCGAGGCGGTAGCCGTAGTCCTGAGCGAACATCCGTCCCAGGGCGAAGATGCCGCTGAGGCAGTATTGGTCGATTACGACCCATTGCCGGCGGTGGTTGACCCGGAGATGGCGCTGGCCAATGAGGTGTTGGTTCATGAGGACGTGGGTACCAACATTTCAGTTGACTTCACGGACCTTGGCATGGCAACGGGATACTCCGACGACGATTTCTTCTCTGACTGTGAGGTGGTGGTCTCCGGCCGAGTTGCTCAGCCGCGAACAGCTGCCGCACCACTGGAGGTCCGTTCAGCAGCCTGCGCCTGGGAGGATGGTCGAGTCATCCTCTGGATTTCCAATCAGGCGCCGCATATGACTCGGGGGGCGCTCACCTCTCTATACGGCGAGCAGGTCGCTGCCGGTATCCGGGTTTTGGTAGGAGACGTGGGTGGCGGTTTCGGAGCCAAGATCGCTCCATATCCGGAGGAGGCACTACTTCCTTGGATCTCATCGCGACTCGGTCGGCCGGTCCGGTGGTTCGAAAGCCGCACCGAGAACATGAGCGCTATGGGGCCAGGTCGCGGTCACATCCACCGTTACACCCTTGGGGGGACCCGAGACGGTGATCTCACTCACTACCGACTAGACGTACTTGTGGACGGAGGGGCCTACGCACGTATAGGCGCCTTTCTTCCTATGTTCACGCTGCCTATGACAGTTGGTGTGTACGACATTCCGAATGTAGAGACCACAGCCCGCTCGGTGGTCACCAACACGGCGCCTTTGGAGGCATATCGGGGTGCTGGTCGGCCAGAGGCCACACTAACCATCGAGAGAGCGGTCGATGTCTTCGCAGCCGAGATCGGAATCGACCCAGTGGAAGTAAGGCGCCGGAACTACCTTCCAGCCGACGTTTTTCCAGTGACCACTTCAGTGGGGACCGAATATGACACTGGCGACTATGAGGCCAGTCTGGATCTGGCTCTCGGGGCTGCTGGCCTTGACGCCCTTCGAGCCGAGCAGCGGAGGAGGCGTGACTCGGGTAGTCCGAAGCAGTTGGGGATTGGTGTGGCCACCTACGTCGAGATGACTGCCGGACCCGCACCCGGCGGCGACGAGTTTGGACGTGTTGAGATCACCGCAGAAGGTAAGGCGCGCGTGTTCTCCGGTTCGCTCAGCCATGGCCAGAGCCACCGAACCACTTTCTCGATGATCGTTGCGGACCAACTCGGGATCAGCCCCGACGACGTCGAACTCATTCAAGGTGACACTGACCTTGTCGAGCACGGCAGCGGAACCATGGCGTCGAAATCGACTCAGCTGGGTGGTTCGGCGATCCATGACGCCGCCGGGATAGTCGTCTCAGAGGCTCGCCGATTAGCAGCGGACCTCTTGGAGGCAGGTGTTGACGATGTCGTGCTGGATGCCGATACCGGCCGGTTCCACGTCGTCGGTTCACCGGCGGTTGACCTTTCGTGGGCTGACGTAGCTGCTGCTGCTGACGAAGGTGCGTTGGTGGCCGAGTCGAAGGAGCGTCGAGGTTGCACCTACCCATTTGGAACCCATCTGGCTGTTGTCGAGGTCGACATTGAGACCGGCCAGGTCCGCTTAGATCGTCTCGTCTCCTGCGACGACGCTGGAGTGATTATCAACCCGATGATTGTTGAAGGTCAGCGGCATGGAGGCATCGCCCAAGGTGTGGCTCAGGCGCTCTTTGAGGAGGTCTCCTACGATGCAGACGGGAACCCACTAACCACCAATTTCGCCGACTACGGGATTGTTTCCATGGCAGAGTTGCCGTCATTCGAATTGGTCCCGTTGGAGACGCCTACACCCTGCAACCCTCTGGGGGCCAAAGGCATCGGTGAGTCGGGGGCGATTGGTTCTACACCGGCCGTGCAGAACGCGGTCGCCGATGCGCTGTCTTACATGGGTGTCACACACATTGACATCCCGCTTACCCCACAGAAGGTGTGGGCAGCCATCGACTCAGCCACGTCGTAATGGGTTGGCTGGAAGTAGTGTGTAATCCCGGTTCATGCAGTCCGTTCGGAGGGTCCGACACAGTTCGGTGTTGCAAGAGGGAGAGTCGATGCAGGTATCGATGACCATCAACGGTGAGGTGGTGTCCGACGACGTCGAGCCACGGACGCTGCTAGTCCACTTCATCCGGGAGAGCGCCAGCCTGACTGGCACCAACATAGGTTGCGACTCGTCTTCATGTGGCGCCTGCACCGTGCATCTTGCGGGTGAGGCCGTGAAGTCGTGCACGATGCTGGCAGTGCAGGCCGACGGGCTTGAGGTCACGACCATCGAGGGTCTGGCAGACGGCGATGTCCTTCATCCAATGCAACAGGCCTTTCACGAATGTCATGCCCTGCAGTGTGGCTACTGCACTCCGGGCATGGTTATGGCCGCCGTATCCCTCCTTGACGAGGTGCCAAATCCGACCGAGGCGGAGGTGCGTGAGGGGTTAGAGGGCAACCTCTGCCGTTGCACGGGCTACCACAACATAGTGGCTGCCGTCCTTCAGGCTTCTGGTTCTGGAAAGGGCGAATCGTGATCCCGGCCTCCTTTGACTATGAGCGGGCCACCTCGGTCGAACACGCCCTGTCTCAGCTCAAGGAGCATGGTGAGGAAGCAAAGCTTCTGGCTGGTGGGCATTCACTGCTGCCGCTTATGAAATACCGACTGGCAGCACCGGCCGTTGTCGTTGATATCGGTCGATTGTCCGAAATGTCTTATGTCCGGGAGGATGGAGACGTGCTCGCCATCGGTGCACTAACCCGCCACCGAGACGTAGAGGTCAACGAGTTGGTTCGCAGCCAAGCCGGCCTTCTTTCAGCAGCAACTTCCAAGGTCGGTGATCCGCAGGTCCGTCACCGCGGGACCCTCGGTGGGTCGTTGTCTCACGGCGACCCGGCGTCAGATCTACCTGCTGCCATCATCGCCCTAGGCGGCAGTCTGGTGATCGAAGGGCTGGCTGGTCGACGCGAGGTTTTCGCTGACGATTTTTTTACTGGATTCCTAGAGACAGACCTTGCCGCCGACGAGATGCTGGTTGAGGTTCGAGTGCCGAAGGCCCCCGGAGCTCGGTGGTCCTTCCAAAAGTTCAACCGCCGAGCCCAGGACTGGGCCATAGTCGGGGCCGCCGTGCAGGTGGATGGAGATCGATGCGGGGTGGGCCTCGTCAATATGGATAGTCGTCCTGTCCGAGCCACTGGCGTGGAGGCTGCGGTGGTCTCTGGAGGGTCTGCCGCGGACGCAGCCGCTGTAGCCGCCGATGGCCTTGAGCCACCAGCTGACCTCAATGCCGGCGTGGAGTATCGTTGCCATCTTGCCCGCGTGTTGACTCGGCGGGGCCTCGAGGAGTCAGGTATTGCCTGACACGTTCGGGCCGCATACGGAGCCGTCATCGGAGAGGCCCCGTAGCCTGAAGGGCATGGCCTTCACAGACGGCCCCGACAGTGTCGATGACGTTGTCGCTGCCCTTGCCGCTCAGGACTATTTGGCTGATGAGGGCTTGGCCACGGCAATCTTTCTTTCCCTGCGGCTACAACGCCCCTTGCTCTTGGAGGGCGAAGCTGGCGTAGGCAAGACGGAGGTAGCGCGTGCGTTGGCCGCATGGACGGGAGGCGAGTTCATCCGCCTCCAGTGCTATGAGGGACTTGATGTATCGCAGTCCGTTTACGAGTGGGACTATTCTCGCCAACTCCTTCATATTCGTGCCGCAGAGGCTGCCGGAGCAACATCTGGTACTGACATGAAGACCCTCGAAGATGAGCTCTACGACGAGCGCTTTTTGGTGCGTCGGCCGTTGCTCCGCTCGCTGGCAGCCAACGACGGTGTGCCACCTGTCTTGTTGATCGACGAGGTTGATCGAGCCGACGACGAGTTCGAGGCCTTTCTTTTGGAGATCCTCTCAGACTTTGCGATCACGGTGCCCGAGCTCGGCACATTCTGTGCTGAGGTACCGCCTGTCGTGGTCATCACTTCGAACCGCACCCGCGACGTTCATGACGCGCTCAAGCGACGCTGCCTGTACCACTGGGTGCAGCATCCTGATGTCGAACGCGAGATAGAGATCCTACGGGTGCGGACTCCTCACGTTCCTGCTTCGTTGGCTAGCGACATAGCCCAGGTGGCTTCGGAACTTCGAAGCATGGGTCTTTACAAGCCGCCCGGTGTCGCCGAGACGTTGGACTGGGCGGAGGCCCTTGTGTTAGTTGGTGTCGACGATCTCGATGCCGAGGCGATGAATGCCACCATCGGCGCATTGTTGAAGTACCGCGAGGATCAGGACCGTCTCCGAGCTCGTGGCTTCGGTGAGGTGGTCGGACTGCTGCGTGGGGCCTGAGTCGTTCGGCCCTGGCCGGACTGGTTGATCATGGCCGGCGACAGCGCTCTTACCCTGGACCGTCATCTGGTCCGTTTCGTTGAGGAGCTCCGTCTAGCTGGTCTCGACGTGCCTTTGGGGTCGACCCTTTCATTTGGACGGGCGGTCGCTGCGGTAGGTGCCGACTCCCGTTCGGGCGTCTACTGGTCTGGCCGAGCAACCCTCCTCTGTCGCCCAGAGGACGTCGAGTTGTACGACCAAGTGTTCGCTTACCACTGGACCGGAGCGCTGAGAGAGGATCGGACGCGAATCACGCAGCACCCAGTCACCCTCTTATTCGATACCGCTGAGACCGATCCCGACACTGAAGGAGCTGAGGAGGATGGATCGGATGGCGATCACCTCAACGTCAGGTGGTCGCGCACCGAAATTCTCGGCGCTAAGGACTTCGCGGATTGCTCTGATGAGGAACTTGCCGAACTCCACGAACTCTTGATTCGTCTGCGCTTTTTCGGATCGACACGTCGTTCCCGGCGTTTCCGGCCGGCGACACGGCGTGGTCGACCTGACATACGCAGGACTGTTCGGGCTGCTCTGCGGTCCGGCGGCGAGCCGGTCCGGCGGGCTTTCGCGGAACCAGGTGATCGGCCGCGTCGCCTTGTACTTCTCCTCGATGTCTCAGGGTCGATGGAGCCCTACGCGCGTGCTCTGGTTCGCTTTCTGCATGCGGCAATGGTGGGACGGCGAGACGTCGAGGCTTTCGCTCTTGGCACCCGACTGACGCGACTCACGCGACAGTTGGCCAGCCGTGACCCTGACGCGGCCCTTCGTCGAGCCGCTGAAGTTGTGGTCGATTGGTCTGGCGGGACCCGGTTGGGCGATGGCTTGAAGACGTTCAATGATGAATGGGGGATGCGTGGTATGGCTAGGGGTGCGACGGTCGTCTTCCTGTCAGACGGCTGGGATCGCGGGGACCCCGAGGTCATGGATGAGCAGATGGAGCGACTTGGTCGGGTAGCCCACCGTATGGTTTGGGTGAACCCGTTGAAGGCTTCGCCTGGTTATGAGCCTCTAGCGCGGGGAATGGCTGCTGCGCTGCCGCACGTCGACCGGTTCCTAGAGGGTCACTCGCTGGACTCACTCCGGGCTCTAGCTGAGGTGTTAGCTGAAGAGTGAGTTGGCTTTCGGCCGCGCTAACGACATTGACGGGCCCACGGAATAAGGCTTCAGCCGGTGTTTCGCATACCGGCGGCGATGCCGTTGATTGTTAGCAGGAGGCCTCTTTGCAGCTCCTCGGTCGTCTCGCCGGCTCGCGATCTATGCAGCATTTCCACTTGGAGCACGTTGATTGGGTCTAGGTAGGCATCGCGCACGGCGAGCGTGCGACGCAGCATTGGTTTCTCGGCTAGGAGTTCGCTGCCGGTGATTGCCTGCACTTCGACAACAGTGCGGTGGTACTCCTCAACTACCGCCTCGAAGAGGTGGTGGAGCGATGGATCCACGAGGCGTTCCACGTAGTGCCGGGCGATGGCCAAGTCGGTCTTGGTCAGCGTCATCTCCACGTTGGAGACGAACGTCCGAAAGAAGTGCCAGTCCCTGCACATCCGGGCCAACTCATCGCCGCAACCAGCAGCACGTGCGGCTGCTAGGCCGCTTCCGGCTCCGTACCAGCCGGGAATGATCTGGCGTGATTGTGTCCAACCGAACACCCACGGAATGGCTCGCAGATCGGAGATGCCAGCCGTAGCCCCATGTCGCCGGGAGGGTCGTGACCCGATGTTCATTTCGCCGAGCTCTTCTACCGGGGTCGATGTGGTGAAATAGTCGACGAGCCCAGGACTCTCGACGAAATGTCGGTAGGCGGCGTAGGCGTCGTCTGATATCCCGTCCATGATCGAGTGCCAGCGATCGACGGTTGTCTCGTCGTGGCGGGGGTCACGGTGGGCGAGCGATGCCTCCAATACTGCGGTGAAGGCCAGATCAAGGTTGCGTCGAGCGATATCTGGATGGCCGTACTTGTCTGCGATCACCTCACCCTGTTCGGTGAATTTGACCTCTCCGTCTAGCACGCCATGGGGCTGGCTGAGGATCGAGGCGTGGGTCGGGCCGCCACCGCGACCGATGGTCCCTCCACGGCCATGGAATACTCGAATGGGGATGCCGCTCTCGTCCGAGACATCGCGGATGGCCCGGAGGGCCTTGTGGATCTCCCATTGCGAGGTTGTGATGCCGCCGTCCTTATTGGAGTCGGAGTAGCCGACCATGACCTCTTGAGTACCGCCGCGTAGTTCGACGATGCGCCGGTAGGGGGCGATCTTGAAGAGGGCTCTCAGGATCGTGTCAATGGAGCGGAGGTCGTCGATGGTCTCGAAAAGGGGAACGAAACCGATCCGAGCCGTGTCGCGGGTTGGGTCGATTAGCCCGACCTCTCGGGCTAGGACCACTGGAGCCAGCACGTCATCGACACCTTGAGTCATCGAAATGATGTGGCTCTCGATGATTGCGTCGCCCTCACGGTCCATCAGGAGGCGCAGTGTTCGGAACAGTGCCAGGGCGCCGTCGTCGGTGTTGCGGGGAGGGGCGAGAGGTCGGCGACTTTCCAACTCGGCAGCCAGAAGGTCGCATCGCTCCTGTGTTGAAAGGTCCGCGTAGCTGATGCCGTCGGCCGAAAACAGTCCGGTGAGGGCCTCGTGATGGCGGTCGGAGTGCTCTCGGATATCGAGAGTGGCAAAGTGAAAACCGATCATCCGGAGAATGCGGCGGACACGAGCAACCGACCCATTGGCCACCAGATCGCCGCCATTGGCTCGTAATGAGTCCTCGATGAGGCCGAGATCCGCGTCGAGTTCTTCTGGCGTGGTGTACGGCGGGCCGGCAGTGGAGCCATCGACCATATGCAATAGCCGCCGCCGGATTGCCTCGCATCGGATTCGGTAGGGCTCTGATGGATCAAGGCGGCTGCCTAGGTCCGCTAGGGAAGGGCGATCGGCCTCGGCGGCGGCGGCCAACTGGTCGGAGACGTCGTGGACTCGGGTGCTAATGCTGAGCTTTAGGCCCAGATTGAACACCTCGTCCACCAGTGTCTCCATGGCATATCGGCGTTGCAAGTTGATCACCTGGTCGGTGGTGGCGGGGAGCACGTTTGGGTTTCCGTCTCGGTCGCCACCAACCCATGAGCCGAAGCGGATGGGGACCCGGTCGTGGGGGAGTGAGATGCCGATGGAGGACAGGGTGGCCTCCATCTCGTCGAAGAGGTCTGGTACTGCCTCTCGCACTGTCACGTCCAAGTAATAGAGGACGAAACGAGCTTCGTCCATTGGATCGGGGCGCACGTGGCGTAACTCATCTGTCTGCCACACAGCGTCGATGATCTCCTCGATGCGTCGGTCGATTCGACGACGGTCGGCTTCAGTTCGCCGGTGCTCGGTTCGTTGCTCCAAGAGCCGACTGACCGTTGCCAGCTTGTCCAGGATCGCCCGGCGGGATGCCTCGGTGGGGTGAGCGGTGAATACAGGGCGGAGTTCGGCTCGGCCGATGAGTTGGGCGATCTCGGATGGTTGGATTCCTCTGTCAACTAGTGAGTGGATGGTCTCGTCGAACTGGTTGGCAGCGTTGGGCGAACCCGAGTTGAGGTCCTCTATTCGGTGGACCTGTTCAGCGACATTTGCCAGGTGGAAGTACACCGTGAAGGCGCGAACCAGGAGAATGGCGTGGGCCACGTCGGTGTCATCGAAAAGTTCGTGCAGTTCGGTGGTAACAGCTTCGTCTGTGCGCTGCTCGCGGAGATGGCGAGTCAGAGTGCGGATCCGTTCTACGGCTCCTAGGAGGTCGGGGCCATGCTGTCGGACCAGGGTGTTGCCCAGTTGGGTGCCAAGGCGCCGGATATCCGCCCTGAGTGCAGCATCAGTGGGTTCATGGCTGCCTTCCGGCGTTACGGGGGCTAGTTGCGACATACCCGAAATGTAGTTGCGGCGGCGAATCTGCTGCCGAGAAGATTCAAATAGTGCGCCAGCGCGGCCTGACGCTCGTTGAGCGTCCCTCGGACTTTGGGCCGGCCATCTCCAAGCTTCTCTAGTAGTCCCCGTGGCGTTGTCGGCCCCTAGCCTGACGGAGTGCGAGAGATCCTCAGCGACCTCCAGCGTTGGCGTCACCAGGGTCGGAGGGTGGCATTAGCGCGTGTCGTCGACCTCGAGGGATCAGGCCCGCGCTTGCCTGGTGCGGCTATGGCTGTAGCTGAAGACGGCGAGGTGGCCGGTTCTGTATCAGGGGGTTGCGTCGAAGGGGCGGTAGTCGTCGAAGCCCTCGAAGTCCTTGCCACCGGCGAGCGCCGCATGGTGGCCTTTGGCTACAGCGACGATGAGGCGTTTGCCGTAGGCCTGACCTGTGGTGGCACCATCCACCTATTTCTTGAGCCGTTGGATTGGTGAGCGAGATGTCTGATGAGATGGATGGGCTGTTCGACAGGTTCGCCGGGTTGCTGGCCGACGAAATACCGTGTGCTTTGGCCACCGTGGTAGATGGTCCGGGTGTAGGTCAGAAACTTCTCGTTAGGCGAACCCACCGGGATGGCCACGAGGTGGACGGCACCCTCGGTGACGACGACCTTGACCGCGTGGTGACCCGCGACGCTTTGGGTGAGTTGTCAGCTGGTCGCAGCGGCGTCCGTCACTATGGCGAGCGCGGCGAGGCCCGAGAGAATGCTGTTTCGGTTTTTATCGAGTCGTTTGCAGCGCCTCCCAGAATGCTGGTTTTCGGAGCTGTCGATTTCACAGCGGCACTGGTTCGGGTGGCCAAAGTGCTTGGCTACAGAATCACCGTGTGTGATGCCCGTGAGGTTTTTGCTACTCGGCAGCGGTTTCCGTTGGCTGATGAAGTTGTTGTGGACTGGCCTGACCGTCTTCTGGCCCAAGTGGGTCCTGATCTGCGTCGGCGCGATGCCGTTTGTGTTCTAACTCATGATGTGAAATTCGACGTCCCTGCGATCGTCGGTGCACTAGCCACTGCAGTTGGCTACATCGGGGTCATGGGTTCGCGGCGGACCCATGCTGACCGGTTGGGCCGCCTTCGGGAGGCCGGTGTGACTGACGAGGCGATTGCTCGTCTTCGATCACCAATCGGCTTGGATATCGGTGCCCGGACCCCTGAAGAAACAGCTATCTCAATTGTCTCGGAGATTATCGCTCTTCGAACTGGACGTTCCGCACAAGCGCTGTCGACTACCGACGGCCCGATTCACGACTGAGCGAGCGTGTTTGTGCCTGGCACGGTCGCCGCTGTGGTTCTGGCCGCCGGCGGTGGAACCCGCTGGGACGGCGACGGACACAAACTGTTGGCGCTCGCCGCTGGCCGTCCTCTGGCCGCCTACGCCCTGATAGCTGCTGCGGAGGCTGGCTTGGACGAGTTGGTGATAGTGGCAGGTCCTGCCGACCTAGTTGGTGCCGGGATCGTTCCCGATGGAGCCACAGTCCTCCACAATGACCGATGGTTGGATGGTCAGGCTAGCTCGCTGCGACTGGCTGTGGAGCATGCACGATTAGTAGGTCATGCGGCAGTGGTGGTCGGTTTGGCTGACAGTCCCGGTGTGCCATCGGAAGCTTGGCGAGCGGTAGCGGCGGCCCCGTCGCCTCTGGCCGTCGCTACATTCGACGGGCGTCGACGGCCACCCACGAGGATCGGCCGGGAGCTTTGGGACGACTTGCCGGTCGGTGGTGACGAGGGGGCGCGGAACCTCATTTCAGGGCGGCCCGACCTATTGGTGGAAGTAGCTTGTCCCGGAGATCCAACCGACGTGGACATGCTGGAGGACCTTCGAAGATGGAACTGAACAACGACTTTGAGGTAGCCGCACCACTTGATGAAGTGTGGGCTGTACTGACCGACGTGGAGCGTATCGCTCCCTGTCTTCCCGGGGCCCAGCTTCAGGAGGTAGAGGGGGACGAGTTTCGAGGTGTCGTAAAGGTCAAAGTCGGGCCAATTACCGCCCAGTACAAGGGTGCGGCCTCGTTTGTTGAGCGAGATGATGCCGGGTACCGGGCTGTACTACGCGCAGAGGGCCGTGATACTAGGGGTGCCGGTAATGCCTCAGCAGACATCACAGCGGCACTTGAGGAGACCGAGACTGGAACGAAGGTCATTGTCACCACCGAACTTACGGTCACAGGCAAAGTGGCTCAGTTCGGCCGCGGCGTGATGGCCGATGTATCCAAGAAGTTGATGGGCCAGTTTGCCGGCAACCTCAGTGAGCTAATTGCCTCATCTGAGGCCGCGGCGGATCCAAGGGGCGATGCAGAGGATGTCGCCAAAGACCTGACCACTGGGGGTGAGGTTGCGGAAGATGGTGCTGCGGTTCGGGCCGTCGACGCGCCTTCGGTTGAGGCCGTCGATTTGCTGGATGCCGCTGGAGCATCGGTGCTAAAGCGCCTCGTGCCGACGCTGTTGGTTGTGGCTGCGGTCATCCTGATCATTCTTCTTCTGGTCTGAGGTCGGACTAGTGGGTGCGTTCCTCCATGGACGCTGAGGACCAAAAGCAAGTCGCCGAACTCTTGGGTCGGATTCCTAAGGGCGCCTTTGAGGTCGTGGTCCGCGATGAGGCGGGCGGCCCTGTGGTTATCCGAAACCACCCACTTCTGGCTGATGGCCGTCCGATGCCAACGAGGTACTGGCTGGTCGGCGATGACTTGCGGTCGCGGGTGGGGACTTTGGAGTCAGAAGGCGGAGTCCGTGCCGCCGAGGCCTCCTGCGATCCCAATGAACTGGCTGATGCTCACGACCGGTACAGGGCCGAGCGCGATGCGGCCATCCCGGCTGGCTACGACGGCCATCGTCCCTCCGGTGGGGTAGGTGGCACGCGACAGGGAGTGAAGTGCTTACACGCCCACTATGCCTGGTTTCTGGCCGGAGGCGACGACCCTGTCGGGCAGTGGGTTCATGAACGCATAGTTCGATCAAAGTCGGAGTCTGACGGAGTCGCTTCTAATGGGTGAGATCGTGGCGGCAATCGACTGTGGAACCAACTCGACCCGCATGCTGATTGGTGAGTCCACCAGATCCACCGAGGTTTTTCGGACGCTGGATCGCCGCATGATGGTTACCCGGATGGGGGAGGGGGTTGACAGTAGGCGCCGGTTCGCTGACCCTGCCGTCGAGCGAGTGTTGGGCGTCCTAGCTGGTTATCGCCAAGTTATGGAGGCTCTTGGTGTCGAACGCTGCCGGATGGTCGCAACATCGGCGGCTCGCGAAGCATCAAACCGTGATGAGTTCTTCGATGCAGCGGAGGCACTGGTTGGCACTCGACCGGAGTTGCTCTCCGGTCTTGAAGAGGGTCAACTTTCTTTCACTGGGGCCATCAGGGACTTGGACCCGGCCGACGGCCCGTTTCTGGTAGTCGATATCGGCGGTGGCTCCACGGAGTTCGTTATGGGGACTACTGAGATCGAGGGGGCTTTGTCTTGTGACATGGGTTGCGTGCGGCTTAGCGAGCAGTGGATCGACCATGATCCGGCACTGCCAGAGGAACTAGTGGCTTGTTTGTCTGTGGTTGATGCGCACCTTGATGATGTGGTGCGTGAGATCTCTGGGCTGTCCGACGCACGGGTGCTGGTCGGTCTGGCCGGGACGGTGTCGTGCACCGCTGCCGTCGAGATCGGGCTCGCCGACTACGACCGTGACCGCATCCACCATTTTGGTTTGACCCGCGAAGCTGTCGAGGACGTCTTCCGCACCTTGGCCACCGAGAACCGTGAGGAGAGGCTCGCGAACCCGGGGATGGAAGAGGAGCGTGCCGACGTAATCGTGGGGGGCTTGTCGATCCTGGTGAAGGTGATGCGTCGGTTCGGCTTTGATGAGTGTCTGGTTTCGGAGTCCGACATTCTGGATGGCCTTGTGGTATCGCAACTCTGAGCGAATGGTCTGGTGGGTCTTCGCCCAGTTTCATGTCAGGCAATAACTTTCTCACTAGTAGTGATCTGTTCGCTAAGGTTGCCGCCATGTCTCACGCGGACCGCATCCTTATGGGTCCGGGCCCAGGGAACCCTTACCCAGAGGTCATCGAGGCCTTTGGGCGTCCGGTTCTCGGTCACCTTGACCCTGAATTCATCGCTTTACTGGACGAAATCAATGACCGTCTTCGAAAGATTTTCTGTACGGAGAACCTTCTGACATTCCCAGTGTCGGCTACCGGCTCCGCAGGCATGGAGGCTTCGTTCGTCAATGTGCTCGGCCCGGGTGACGTCGTCGTGGTCGGCGTCAACGGCGTGTTTGGCGAGCGTATGTGCGACGTGGCGTCACGTTGCGGCGCCGAGGTGGTTCGACTTGAGACCGAGTGGGGGACGGCTATTGAGCCGCAGGCCCTGCTTGACGCCCACCCCTCGCCCAAAGTCATCGCACTTGTCCACGCCGAAACTTCGACAGGTGTTCGCAATGACATTGAGCCCATCGGGGCAGGTAAGGGCGACGCTCTCTTGCTTGTCGACTGCGTGACTTCGTTGGGTGGCATTCCCTTGGAGGTCGACGAGTGGGATATTGACTTGGCTTACAGCGGCACCCAGAAGTGTCTTGGCGTCCCGCCTGGACTGTCGCCAGTAACCGTGTCGGACCGGGCTATCGAAGGATTCGTCGAAAAGTCGCAGTCCTGGTATCTGGACTTCTCCATGATTGCTAACTATGTGACAGGCGACGGTGCTCGCGCCTATCACCACACAGCACCCATATCAATGCTCTACGCCCTGCACGCAGGTCTCGGCGTGCTTCTCGACGAGGGCCTAGAGAACGTTCATGCTCGGCACCGGGCCTGTGGTGAGCGGTTGCAGGAAGGTTTGGTCAAGCGGGGTTTCGAATTGTTCGCCGACGAGGACCACCGCCTGCCGGAACTCACTTCGGTCGTCATTCCAACTGATCGTCTCCCCGCTGGATTGGATGAGGCTGGAGTCCGGCACCGGCTCCTTTCCGAGTACGGAATTGAAATTGGGGGTGGGCTCGGCCCTGTGGCTGGCAAGGTATGGCGCATTGGGTGTATGGGTCATACGGCACGTGAGCGCAATGTGACGATGCTGCTTGGGGCCCTAGACGAGATCTTGGGTTGACTGAGCGCCGGATTGCCGGCCGGCCATGGTCCGCGGGAAAGATAGGTTCGTGGCCATTGAGGAACAGATCGACGCGCCAGTCCTTAACGGAAGACGTATCACACTGCGACCCCTCGAACTGGAGGATTTTGCCGATTGGCAGGAGGTTCGACGACGCAACGCTGACTGGTTGACCCGTTGGGAGCCGCGACGTGCGTTTGGCCAGCCCGACCCGGTCGAAGACCGGCAGGCCTTCGCCATGCGCTGCGCTAGCAGGCGGCGGGAACGGCAGTTGGGGACGGGCTGGGGTTTTGGCGTTTTTGTGGATGGATCCGAGCCTGAGTTGATTAAGGGGTCGTCCGATGATTGGCCTGACAGAAGGCGGGGCTTCGTTGGCGAACTGAACCTTTCTAACGTGGTCTGGGGTGCATTCCGCAACGCCCACGTCGGCTACTGGATGGATGAGTCCCGAGCCGGCTGTGGCTTAATTCCCGAGTCGATGGTTACGGCCTGCCGTTTTGCGTTTGAGGAGATTGAGTTGCACCGCCTGCAGATCTCAATCGTCCCTCGGAACCGTCGCTCCCGGCGTGTGATGGAGAAGCTTGAGTTCCGGTGTGAGGGTCTCGCCGAGCGGTATCTGGAGATCAATGGGATTTGGGAGGACCACCTTCGCTATGCCGTCACTGCTGAAGAATGGCGCCTCCGGCGGGACGAGTTGACGGCCGTCTGGCTTGACGACTAGGTCGGGGGCATTTCGATCAGGTCCTTTTGAGAAAGGCTCGCCTTAGCTGTGCTTGGTGGCGATCTCGGCCTTTAGCTTCGCAACCATCTCGGTGAAGGCAGGTTGCTGCATCGACCATACTTGTGGCTCGATTTCCAGACGCACCGCGGCTGCTGACTCGGTGACCGCAGCGGCGTCATGGAGCGTCCTCTTGGTCACGGCCATCAGGTCGCGAGGGTGCCCGGCCGCCTTTGCCGCGTAGGTCACTGCCTCGTTGATCAGCACGTCATCGTCTACGCACTCCCAAGCTATTCCGCGCCGGGCGGCTTCCTCGCCTTCAAGGACCTGTCCGAAGAGCACCATGGCCTTAGTCGTGTGCAACTCGGTGATGTTGCGGAGACGCCACGTATGTCCGCCACCGGGGTGAATTCCGATTGTCAGAAATCGAGAGTCAAATTTTGCCGATCGTCCGGCAATCACTAGGTCGCATGCCAAGACCATGTTCATCCCGGCGCCGACTGCAGCACCATTGACGGCTGCAACGGTCGGCAGCGTGGTGTGGGCAACCCGCAGGAAACCTCGGTATATGTCGGGCAGAGCACCATCGGCGTCGCTCGATCCAGCCTCGAGGAGGTCGTCCAGCACTGCGCCGGCACAGAAGGCTCTCCCGGCTCCAGTGAGCACTACGGCTCCGATCTGCTCGTTGGCTTCCAGGCCGTCGAAGGCTTCCAGAAGTTCATCGTTCATCTCGTCGCTGACCACATTGCGGCGGTCGGGGTCGTTGAAGGTCAGTATTGCCACGCTGTCGCGGTACTCGATTTTTAGGAGGCTCATGGCTCGAGTCTCCCATGGACAGAGTCCGGGCTTGATGCCGGGAAGAAGCTGGGGTCTAGGGTCGAGGTGGTGTCAGGAGACCGGAGATCGGCGTTGCGCACCCGTCGATTCCCGGCGATGAGTTACCGGAACTATCGGCTTTTCTGGCTAGGTGGGGCACTGACCAACAACGGTCGGTGGATTCAGTACGTAACTACCTACTTCGTGGTGTATCAGATCACCGAGTCGGCAGCGTGGGTAGGGGCGGCAGGCTTCGCCTCCTTCATACCGATGCTGCTCACGAACCCAATCGCCGGCCACGTGTCCGACAGGTTTGACCGGCGCAGGGTGCTGTTGTGCACCAATACTGCCTGCGCCTTGCTTGCTGGCTCTATGTCGTTGGCTTGGGGCGTCGGCGCGCGCAATCCATGGGCGTGGATGGGCCTGCTTCTTGCGGGTGGGTTCGCTTATGGGATCCAATTGCCGACCTGGCAGTCATTCGTAGCCGAATGCGTTCCTCGAGAGCACTTGCACAATGCCATCACTCTCAACTCAACTCAGTTCAATGCTGCTCGCACGTTCGGTCCGGCCTTGGGTGGCCTGCTGATTGGTCTTGCCGGTCCCGGCTGGGCGCTAGCCGCTGCAGCCTTCGCGTACGGACCGATTCTGACTGCATTGAGCCTCGTCCGTCCTGCTGACCTCTTTCGTGCTGGAACGAGGTCACTTGTTGAGGAAGAGGGTGAGATGGGTTCTGTGATGGCTGGCTACCGGGAGACAATCCGTTACGTGGCTGCATCGCCTGGGATCCGAATAGCGATCCTCACCACTGCCCTGGTGTCGACGATGGGTCAACCGGTTGTCCAACAGATCGTGGTTTTTGCTGAAGAGGTGTTCGAAGTATCTCCATTCTGGTTTGGGATGCTCGGCGCGGCTCAAGGTATTGGTGCCCTCTTCGCCGCGCCACTGGTGGCTGGTGAGCTAAGCCGGATGCGTCGATCCCGGATCCAGGTTCTAGCTACTTGTGGATACGGAATCGCTCTAGCTCTTTTTGGCCTAGCTCCGACTTTCTGGATGGGATTTCTGGGCCTCAGCCTGATCGGTTCGATGCATCTCGCCTCGGCGTCGAATCTGAACTCGACAGTCCAACTCCAGGTAGAGGACTCTCGCCGCGGTCGTGTCATGGCGGTTTATCTGATGGGTGTGCTCGGGGTGTCGCCATTCGCCAACTTGCTAATGGGTGGAGCCATTGCTGTGTTGGGTCCCCGAGCAGTGGTTACCTTTGCTGGTCTATCAGTGTTGGTTGGCGGCCTAACTCTCCATGGCACAGGACGTTTTCGTTTGCTCGACGGTGATTGACGGAGGGGCAATCGGATTAGTTGACGGTTTAGGTTTAAGTCCCATCTTGTTCTTCCAACCATGCAAGGCCTTCTGCGCAGTTGGTCTGAGCAGGACACCACCGGCACGGTGGACCCGGAGAGCGGCGGGAAGGCCGACCTCCGTGGATGATGTCGACCAACCGACCAGCGCCGTCGGCCACCCGGAGCAAAGTGGCCCGCAGCGTGTCCTCAGTGACTGCCTCAGGGACGAGGGTGGCTTGGTCCAGGTAATAGGAGGCCAGTAAGCGGGGTGGAACACCCATGCGGATGGTTTCCACGAGGGCATAAAACCGGAGATCCTCACGGTGACCGGCGTTAGTGCCACCGGTCTTAAGGTCCACGATCACCTTGCCGGCCCTCAGGCCACGGGCCGAGCCGAGCGTCAGGTCGGCTTTTCCATCGAGAATCAAACGACCATCGCACAGCTCGGCTCGCAGACGACTTTCCGTGACTGGACGCCAGGCTGATTTCAGTGGTGGCCAGCACTCGAGATACTTGCTGAACGTGTCCAAGGCTTGGGAGCGCAGTTCTGCTCGTTCCGCTTCGCTGAGACCCTGCAGCCACTCACTGAGGTTTCGCTGGTCGACTTCGAGACTGGCCAATGCTTCGTCGATTAGAAGAGGTGGTTCGATCGTACCTCGCCAGTTGATGGCCAACTCGACCGCCTTATGAACCACTGACCCTCGGGCTGTGGGGATCCGCCATTCGAAGGGCTCCGCCTCTTCGGCGAGGAACCGGGTCTCACAGCCGTGCACCATTCCCAAGCGGTGTTTGTTGATGTACAGGTCTAAGCCTTGGGGGAGGTTGTCGAGGTGGGGCTCGATAGCGGTCTCAAGGGCAGCCCGCAGGTGGTGACGGAGGTCGTCTGGGAACTCGGGACGGTCGCCGGCCGAGGCGCCGAGTTCATCAAGTACAGCTTGCTGAGCAGGGTTCAGTGGTTCGGCGTCCGTGGAAAGGTTGTAGTCCACCACCCGATTATGGCCGGAAGGTGTGCCGGGAACCGGACGACAGCCACTCCGCGGCTGGCGAACCAAAAATCACCGATCGGGTTGTCACAGGTCCTTGCCAAGATGCACTCATGGTGCAGTGGTCTGGAACGAGTGTGGTAACTGGACCGGCGACTGTGCCGATTTCTGTCCGCTTTGCCGAGGCGGCTCGGGTTCTTGGACAAGAAGCACGATTGAAGGGTCTGGAGGTGCCGACTTTCCGGAGCCCACCGAGCTTGGCCGGTGTCCAGAGGACCATCCGTCGTCGGGGTTCTGCGGCGATCGTCTCAGTGGTAGTCAGGAATCGGCCTTGGTCAGCGGTTCTGGCCGACATGATCGAGGGAATTCTGGTTTCCAATCGGCTGGAGTCGGCCGGAGCCGACACCGTTCGCGCTGATCTCTGGTTGGCTGTCGACGAATCTGCGCTTGCCGCCTAAGGCATCGACGGTCCCTGAAATGCCGACAAGGTTTCGCCGTTGCGTCGAGACGGTGGCTACCGTTAGCGGACCTCGCCCGGGTGGCGGAAGTGGTAGACGCAGTGGGCTTAAACCCCGCGGCCCTTCGGGGCGTACAGGTTCGATTCCTGTCCCGGGCACCGGCGAGACTGTTTTGATGGACGTCGACCAGACAGAACCCTTGTACCGCTATCCCTATCCCTCGCCGGAGCTCGCTGACCAACACCCGTTCGTGGCCCACGAGCACCAGCGCCTTGAGGATGGCGAAATGAGTCGAAGGGCCAAAGCCTTTCTGGCTCTAGTCGCAAAGCGTCGGAGCGTGAGGATGTTCAGCTCTGATCCGGTGCCCCGGGACCTCATCGAGGTCGCTGTAGCAGCAGCGTCTACAGCTCCCTCGGGAGCTCACAAACAGCCGTGGACGTTTGTAGCCATCTCCGATCCGAGGACTAAGGCCCGCATCTGTGAGGCCGCTGAGGCCGAGGAGCACACCAACTACCTTCAGAACCGTATGAATGCCGAATGGCAGGAGTCCCTTGCCCCGCTCGGCACTGATCACCACAAGGAGTTCTTAGAGGTGGCCCCCTGGCTTGTTGTCCTTTTCGAACAGCGTTACGAACTCCGGACCGATGGATCGACGAGAAAGAACTATTACGTGAAGGAGAGTGTGGGAATCGCCGCAGGTCTCTTCTTGACAGCAATCCACGACATGGGTTTGGCGGCCTTGCCCCACACGCCATCACCGATGGCGTTCCTGAGAACGCTTTTAGGTCGACCGGAGAACGAGAGGCCGTTCGCCATGTTCCCGGTTGGCCATCCGCTCCCTGGCGTTCGGGTTCCTGATCTCCAGAGGAAGGCTCTAGAAGAGGTCCTAATAGTCCTCGAACGCTCGGATTGAGATCCTCATGGCCGAGGCCGCTTATAGAAGGAGGCCTGTTCCGACGACTGTGAGAATGGCTCCCAGCCAAGCTCCCGGTGCGGGGGCCTGGCGAAGGCGGACCCACAACATCGGCAGGAGGATGACCGGGGTGGTCGCTGAGAGGATGGTCGTCACCCCTGTATCTCCATGTCCGAGCGCCCACAGTAGAAGAGTCATGCCTACGACCATGGCGATGAATGCACTCGTTGCGAGCCGCAGGTGATCGCCGGGAACTAGAGGGCTATACCCGGTTGATCGAGCCAGTCGGTCCCCGGGGCGTGCGAGGATCCATAGGGCTACGGTGGCGATTACGGCTCGGGTGGCTGCCACGGCAAGCGTGTCGGCGCCGCCTTCTAGGACCGGCTTCGCGGCCAATGCGCCGAGTGCTTGTCCGAGAGCTCCGACGCCTGCCCAGGCTGCCCCGCCCACCAAAGATCCCTCGACCCGCTCAAACACGTCGGAATGCGTCCCGCTTCGCGACCCGTAGTTAACAGCCAAGGCGATTCCAACAATGGTGAGTACCGCTCCTGCCAGGGCCAAAGGGGTGAACGATTCGTCGAAGAGCAATAGGCCACCCACTGCGGCTAAGGGAGCGTTGGAAGTGAACACAACTGAGGTGCGTCGAGGGCCGATTCGTGCCATAGCGGTGAATAGAGCGAGATCGCCAAGAAGCAAGCCGACCAGGCCGGAGAGGGCGACTAGGCCGAAGTCGCCCCGGTCGAGGGTTGACCAGCCGCCATTTACGGTGGCGAGGAAAAGCAGCATCCCGCATACGTAGAGCATGCGAAGTCGGCAAAATCTCGGTCCGCCGAGGCGCCGGACCGGCTCAGCGGCGATCAGACTGCTGCACGCCCAGGCTGCGGCGGCTAGTAGGGCGGCAAGTTGGTATGGCAAGGCGCCAGTCCATCACCGCAGTGGAACGCGTGCGAGGATGCGCGCATGGATGACGCTCGATTGATGGCCAGAGGAAATGACACCCAAGCCACGGGACGCTGCGAGTGTGGCGGGGTCCAATACCGGGTGACGGGTGAACTTCGTCAGGTAGTCCACTGCCATTGCACCCCTTGTCGTCGAATCACCGGTCACCATATGGCGGCGACCGCTACCCACCGTGATGACTTGCACTTGGACGTCGAGTCGAACCTCATGTGGTATAGCCGCACCAGTGAGGTCCGATACGGCTTCTGCAACCGGTGCGGGTCGACGCTGTTTTGGATGTCCACCGACAATGTGTCCACAGTCGCTATCGCAGCGGGAACCCTCGATCAACCGACAGGTCTGCGCTCTGTGCTCGCCATCTACACCGGCGAGGCATCGGACTTCCACGTTCTCGACGATTCCATCAATTCATATCGGGGAGACGTCCCCGGTGACGTTTCAGTTTGGAGTGGACTGGAGAAGGGTTTGGGCAATTGAGGCTGGAAATTGATTCTCCACCTACGATCGTCTGGGTCGACGACCGTGTCGAAATACTCGACCAGGCCCTTCTGCCCACCGAGGTGCGTACCGTCGAGTTGCGGTCGGTGGATGACATCGTGCACGCCATTGGTCGACTAGCAATCCGCGGGGCGCCGGCCATCGGCGCCTGCGGGGCTTTTGGAGTGGTGTTGGCTATCGATGAGTCACTGCGGGCTGGCGGCGGAGCCAGTCCTGCCGAGATAGGGCCTGCGGTCGAACGGATCGCTGCCGCTCGTCCAACCGCAGTAAACCTGCGCTGGGCCGTTGAACGGGTGGTCACCGCTGTCGTTGATCTCGGTAATGGTGATGAGCGTCGGGAGGCAGCCCTATCTGAGGCAACTGCCATCTTTGAGGAGGATCGGTCGGCCTGTGATTCCATCGGACGGCATGGCGCCAAAGAGTTGGCCGATGCTTCCGTGATCTTGACGCACTGCAACGCCGGACGCCTAGCACAACGGGAATCGGTACCGCTCTTGGTGTCGTCTACGGCAAGGCGATGGTCGGCCAACCGGTCGAAGTCTTCGCGGCGGAGACCCGACCTCTTCTTCAGGGCGCTCGGCTTACCGTGTGGGAACTTTCAGCGGCCGGCGTGCCTGTCACATTGATCCCGGACTCTGCCGCATGCGGGCTACTGGCCTCAGGGCGGATAGAAGCCGTAGTCATAGGTGCTGACCGGATCGCAGCTAACGGTGATGTGGCCAACAAGATCGGGACATTTTCCCATGCGGTCGCGGCTAGTCGGTTTGGTGTGCCTTTTTATGTGGCCGCACCCACCTCGACCATTGACATCGCGACGTCGGACGGTGAGCGTATCGAAATTGAGAACCGCGATCCGGACGAGGTCCAACAGTTGGACCTTCGAACTTCGCACCCCGGGCCGGTCGAGGTATGGAATCCGGCCTTTGATGTAACCCCGGCCGAGTTGGTCGCCGGCATCATCACTGAGCGTGGTGTTCTCAGGCCGGACTTCCATTTTTCGATCGCCCGGATGCTCGCCAACGAGTAGAAGGGCGAAAGGGGTACCAGTAAGAGGGGGATGCTGGACCTATGCTCCGGCCATGCGCCGAGTGCCTGAACTTCTCACTGTGTTCTTGGCTGTGATGGTCCTGTTGGTCACTGCCTGTGGAGGTTCAGACGACGAACCGGTTGTTGTGGCGACTACCACCACAGCCATCTTTGCAACAACTACGACTGAAGCGCCGGTGCAGGCATCGCCCACTTCAACCACCGAAGCTGTCTACGAGGCGACCACTACGTCTGTCGCTGATTCCGAGATGGCCGCAACCACAACCACGACTTTGTCGCCTACCGAGGCTCCGTCGGACGTACCCGAGTCAGTCACCGTCGAACAAGGTGATTCGCTATCGAAGATTGCAAAGCGTTATGGCACAACGGTCGACGCCCTCGTGCGTATCAACGAGATGTGTGATCCGAACCAGATCTTCGTCGGGCAGGTCATCCTGCTCTCCGACCCGGACGCCGAGTCATCCGACGGGGAGAAGGGTGGCGACGTTCTGATAGTGACCGTGCAAGCCGGTGATTCACTGTCCAAGATTGCTAAGCGCCACGACACCACGGTCGAAGACATCATGGCTCGTAATTCCATCGACGATCCGAACCTTCTGTTCGTCGGCCAAGAGCTCGTCATCGACGGCGAGGTTCCCGCTGCCGACGAGGAGCCGGAGGAGAACCCCTACTGCTGAGGGGTCGTTCGACTCCCGGCCGACCCACCGGCGAGCACTGGGATATCTGAGTTGACTTTTCGTCTCGGTGCTCGTGATGAGGCCCGGCTTGCTGGCGAAGAGGGGCCTGGGCAGCAGTTTGCCATGCGTCTTGTGTCCCGTGCAGCCGAGGCCATGGGCGCCAAGGCCCTTCTCGATGTGGTCGGTGCCCATGTGGACGCTTGCCTCTACCTTGGTCCGGCTACCCTGGACTTTGCTGAACGACTTGCTGGCGCTGGGGCCCAGGTGACGGTTCCCACCACGCTAAACGTCTCTTCGCTCGACCTAATACACCCGGAGCTCTATCGGGGCGATCCGGACGACGGTCGAGCTGCCCGACGTCTGATGGAGTGCTATGAGGAGATGGGTTGCCGTCCCACATGGACCTGCACGCCCTATCAGGCGGGTGAACGACCCGCTTTCGGGGAGAATGTTGCTTGGGCTGAGTCGAATGCCATCGTGTTCGCTAATTCAGTCCTCGGCGCCCGGACTCACCGATACGGGGACTTCATCGACATCTGCTGCGCAGTGACCGGTCGGGCTCCGGCGGCCGGACTTCATCTCGATGAAGCGCGGCGGGCCACGGTGCTAGTCCATCTCGACGGAGTGTCCGACGAACTGGTCAACAGAGACGTTCTTTATCCAGTCCTTGGAGGCCTGCTGGGCCGCATGGTGGGTAAGGAAGTCCCCGTTTTGGAAGGCCTTCCTTCTGGATTGTCCGAAGACCGCCTTAAGGCTCTCGGCGCTGCTGCGGCGTCTACCGGAGCGGTTGGGCTTTTTCACGTGGTTGGTTCGACCCCAGAGGCCCCGACTTTGGAGGCGGCTTTACAGGGTCGTCGGCCGGACTCGGTTCTTTCGGTGACGCCAGCCGACCTCCGTTCAGCGCGAGACCGGTTAAGCACGGTGGCCGCCGGTGCTCTGGATGTGGTCAGTCTTGGTACTCCTCACTATTCGGTTGAGGAGTTTGCACGGCTGGTCGAACTTCTGGACAGCCGCCGGGTTCATGATGGCGTGGTTCTGTATGCCGCGACTAGCCGGGAGGTGCTGAACGAAGTTTCTTTGCGGGGTTGGGAGGCCATCCTGCTGACCGCAGGAGTCCGCATCGTGACCGATACATGCACCTACGTAACTCCGATAATTGATGTAGCGGCGCGCACGGCGATGACTGATTCGGCCAAGTGGGCCTACTACGCCCCTGGGAATCTTGGGCTCGAAGTCGTGTTCGGGAGTACCGAGGACTGTGTGGAGTCCGCTGTCGCTGGCCAGATTGTCCGCGACGAGAGGATCTGGTCAGATGAGTGACCACGATCCACTTACTCGAGCCGAGCACTCGATGGTGCCGGGCGGAGCCGTCGGAGAGGTTTTGCGCCTCGATGAACCGCTGAGCTTCTGGGGTGGGCTCGATCCCGCAACTGGCCGGATAATCGACCGGCACCATCCCCAAGTCGGTGAGTCGGTTACTGGACGCGTCATTGCTATGCCGTTTGGCCGCGGTTCAAGTTCTGCTAGTAGTGCACTGTGTGAGGCGGTGCGTGCTGGGACAGGCCCGGCGGCCATCCTGATGGGGGAGTTCGACGAGATCGTGGCTCTAGGGGCGATTGCGGCCGACGAGGTCTATGGAGTGCTCGTCCCCGTGCTGGTCCTTCCTGAGGGGGGCTTCGACCGGTTACCTACTGGCCAGAGGGTGCGGATCGGAATCGACGGAACTGTGTATTCCAACTAGCTATCTACCGCCGTGGATCATGCTCGGACAGCGAACGTCAGGAGCCGCTCGTAGAGGGGGCGAGCTTCTTCGATCACCGGCCTGAGTTCGTCTGGTGGTGCCTGAGTACTCGGCACCCCGGCTTCGAAGCCTGTAGTCCGATGAGTGCTGGCGTACCAATGTTTGGCCCAAATTCCGTCTTCCGGTTTCGGGCCTGGTGGCCATGACAGCATTGCCGGGTCGAAGTTCAAGCCCAGACGTTCGCAGGCGAGGCGTAGGACCATTTCAGGCTTAGCGAGCAGATCTGCAGAGTCGATTACTAGTGGACGGTCGCCGGCAGCCAAGCTGGCATCGAGGAGTTCGATCTGGATAGGTAGGCCCGTATCCGCAAGAGTTACGTCGGGCACATTCTTGGCGAACGAGGCGACCACCCGTTCTGGGTCGCGAATTAGGAGCAGATTCCGGCACTGGCCAAGAAAGCGTCGGTCTAGTTCGACAAAGTGCTGCGCCATCTGTTTGAAGAAGACCACCGGTGTCTGGTGGTCGCCCAGTATGAGGTCTCGAACCACGGCCGAGCCATCAGGATTCTGGCTGGTTAGAACCTCTTCTCGAGCCGGGTGCTTCCTGCCGGTCACCCGCAGGTAATGGGCGTAGATGGGCTCGTCGAACACGATGGTGTCGGACCGTTGCCGAAATGCGTACATAAACGACGTCGAGACATTTCGGGGTCCCGACCAGCAGTTGATGCGCAGAGTCACAGCGCTTCCCAGGTTGGTCCGGCGAGTTGGGTCAGCCGACGACGTCGGCCTCAACCGCCGCCTGGTACTGCTCCCGGAGTCGGGCGGTGATGGATCCAGGGCGGCCATCACCGATGGTTCGACCGTCGACAGATACCACTGGGGTCAGGCCCCCGAATGTGCCTGTTACAAATGCCTCTTCAGCGGAGTACACGTCAGTCAGCGAAAAGGGTTTTTCGCGGACGACTAGGCCAAGATCCGGCGCTACCTCGAGTACGACTTGCCGCGTGATGCCATTCAGGTTGTAGTGCCCTGTCGACGTCCACAGTCCGTCGTTGCGCACAACGAAGAAATTGGTCGCGTTGCAGGTGGCTACGGCACCCGTCGGATCCAGCATCAGGGCCTCGTCAGCTCCGGCCTCAACAGCCTGAATCAGCGCGATCACCTCGTGGAGCTTCGAGTGGCAGTTCAGGCGCTGGTCCAAAGTATCGGGAGGAGGCCGCCGGACAGTTGCAGTGAAAAGAGTGATGCCGGACTCGAGCACCGCTGGGTCGGCCGCCTTGTGTTCGGCGATGATGACGACGTTTGGTCCACCCACGCAGTTCGATGGGTGCTGAGATGGCGTCTTCTTGTCGCCCCGGGTGACCATCAGGCGAACGTGGACGTCATCGTGCATTCCGTTGTGGTCGACAGCGGTCCTCAATGCTTCAACGACGTCGTCGCGGGACATGCCCAACTCGATTCCGGTCGCTGCCAGCCCGGCGAAAAGTCGGTCGAGGTGTCGGTCAAGGAAGGCGAACCTGCCGTGGTGGAGGCGAAGGCCTTCCCACACTCCGTCACCGACTAGGAAGCCACTGTCGAATACTGAGACTTTTGCCTCGTGCCGCGGAAAGAACTCACCGTTTATCCATATCTCGACCGACTCGTTCCGTTCGTCGGTCAGGGCTTGGTGGGTACTGCGGGGCTCTGGGGTCACGTCGGCGATGGTAGCCACACATCGTTGTCTTAGCAGCCGGTCGGCTACTCTCACCGCTGTTGTTCGCTAGGTATTAAATAATCGGAGCCGAAGTGTCAACACACTCACTCACAACCAAGTCGGCAAGGCGACTCGCTGCCGTCGACCGGTTTCTAACGTTTATCAGAGTCTTTCTTGTGGCCCTGATCGTGATAGGTCTGCTGGCCTTCATCTGGCAGCAGATCGACGCCGACAACCCTTTCGCTCGCTGGCGTAATCCTGACGCCCGAGGTTTGACCGGCGATCAGTTCAAGGGATTGCTGATCTCAGGACTTTCTCAGGGTTCTATGTACGGCCTCATCGCTCTCGGCTACTCGATGGTGTATGGCGTTCTCGGGTTCATCAACTTCGCCCATGGCGAGGTCTTCATGGTTGGAGCCATGACCGGTTTCATCGCCTCGGAGAAGTTTCAGGCGAACGGCATGTGGGAGCAGAACTTCATCCTCTGTCTGCTTCTGATCATCCTGATGGCGATCCTCTTCTCCACGTTCACCGCCGTATTGATGGAGCGGGTGGCGTACCGACCACTTCGCAATTCGCCACGTCTGATACCACTAATCACTTCGATCGGTGTGTCGTTCTTTATCCAGAACTTCGTCCTTGGCCTGTTCGGTCCGGCATCAAAGAGTTACCCGCGGCTGCCGGAATGGCTGTCGAAGCAGCGATCAATCCTGACCTTTGAGATTGCCGGCACCCGCCTGCTGGTTCTCGTCGTGGCTGCTGTGTCGATGGTTGTCCTCTGGTATGTCGTTGAGCGAACCAAGACTGGTAAGGCCATGAGGGCTGTCGCCGAAGACAAGGAGATTGCTGCCCTGATGGGCATCGATGTAAACCGGACCATCGTCACCACGTTTGCCGTGGGTGGGGCGATGGCCGGCGTTGGTGGGATCCTTTGGGGCCTGATGTTCCGCTCCGTCACGCACATGACCGGATTCCTCCCCGGCGTGAAGGCGTTCACCGCTGCAGTCGTAGGTGGCATCGGAAATTTGGGCGGCGCAATGGCTGGTGGTATCTCATTGGGTTCGGCGGAGTCGATTGCTCCTATGGTCATCCTGGAGCCTCTCGGTGTTCCGGGAGTCTCACAACTCAAGGACGCGGTGGCCTTTACCGTGTTAGTCCTCGTCCTCCTATTCAAGCCATCCGGCCTCTTCGGAGAGCGCTTGTCGGCGGAGGATCGCGCATGAACGAGCGAGCCATGGACCTTCCCCGTTCCGCCGTGGACCAGAATTGGCCTCACGTTCTCCGCTGGGGACTCGTATGTGGCCTCGTCCTCGTCAGCCTCTGTCTGGTGGGTATGCCCGTTGAGCTCGACAAGCGGGCCATCATCGAACGCCACCTCAGTCTTGGTTACCTGTTCGTCCTTCTGGTACCTATAGCCATCGGTTGGGTGTCGTCGACCCTCCTGGTTCTCGAGGGTGTGGAGAACCGTCGTCAGGGGTTGTACGACCTCGTCACCGGTCTCGTAGTGGGTCTAATCGGCGGCGGCGTGTTGTCGCTGCTGATGGTTGCACTTGACAACTGGAACCTTAGGGACCCACTGGTCAACTGGAGCCCCCAACTCTTCCGCTTTCTTACCTACGAGAACGGCATGGGCTTTGGTGCCGCAGCTTGGCTATGCACTGGAGCCTTGCTGGGCCTAGCCGGTGCAGCACTGCACGTGGTGCCATCAGTCGTCCGGCGGACGACTGCCTTTGTGGTCTTCGGCCTCTTCTTCCTGTCGGTCCTCGAAGCCGCTATCTCGGATCTGTCCGAGGGCTTCGGTCTGGAGTCGCTCACCGACTGGCTGTACGCGAAGAAGGGAGGTTTGACCGTCACGTCGACGATCGTGGTTGGATTGGTGATTGGTGCGGCGTCGATGGTTACCCGGGGACGGGTGAAAGCAGCCACTAACCGTTACCGGGACATGGAGGGCGCCGAGCGACAGAAGGCCTCGATGATTCTCTTTGTCGTTGTTGCCGTGCTGTGCATCGTCCTTCCGATGTTCCTCGGCAAGATCATGAATGAGTTGCTGGCCAACGTGGGAATCTTCCTGCTCTTGGCTCTAGGTCTGAACATCGTGGTGGGTCTTGCCGGCCTCCTCGACCTTGGCTACGTGGCCTTCTTCGCCGTTGGTGGCTACACGACCGCTGTACTGACTTCGCCCAACAGTCCATGGTTTGCTCCAGAGTTGCACTTTGGTGTGGCTTTGGTCTTCGTGGTGATCGCCGCCGGGTTGACCGGCCTGCTGATCGGTGCTCCGGTCATAAGGATGCGCGGCGACTATTTGGCAATCGTGACGCTCGGGTTCGGTGAGATCATCCGCCTTCTGTTCATGTCGGACTGGCTTGGCCCCTACTTTGGTGGCGCTCAGGGAATCACCAACATCCCAGGTGTGGACCTTGGCTTCGCTACGGTCAAGGGCACGGACCCCCGATCGGTCTTCTATTTGGTGTTGGTGTTCTGCGCTATCGCCATCTACACCTCTTGGCGCCTGCAAGCCTCCCGCCTGGGTAGGGCGTGGATGGCCGTTCGTGAGGACGAACAGGTGGCCGAGGCCATGGGAATCAACACGGTGAACGCCAAACTCATGGCCTTTGTCGTAGGTGCCGTGTTGGCTTCTTTCAGCGGAGCCGTCCTGGCCGCCAAGGTCGGCTCGATTTTCCCCACGTCCTTTATGATCCTCGTGTCAATCATCATCCTGGTGGTAGTGATTGTGGGCGGCATGGGCAATATCGCCGGCGTGCTAGTGGGCTCGTTCGTCCTGATCGGAGTCCTGGGTGGTCCGAAGCAGCCTGGTCTCCTCCAAGAGTTTCAGAATTACAAGTTGCTGATCTACGGGATCCTGCTGGTCTTCATGATGCTGAAGAGACCTGAGGGCCTCGTACCTAGCGCCCGGCGTAGCCGCGAACTCCACCAGGACGAGTTCCTGCAGGATGCCTGGCTCCAGGGAGACAAGTTGGAATCGGAAGAAGAGGAGGGAACCGTCGTTACGGCCACCGTGTCGACGGGAGAAGTGGGAGGCGCGGAGGAATGAGCGAGCACCTTCTTGAGATCCGCGACCTAAAGGTGACCTTCGGGGGTCTTGATGCCTTGTCAGGCCTGGATTTCCACGTAGACGAAGGTGAGATCGTTAGCGTCATCGGACCTAACGGCGCCGGCAAGACAACCTTCTTCAACCTCATATCCGGCCTAGTGGCCCCCACCGAGGGTGAAATCCTTTTCGAGGGAGAGTCCATTGTCGGCTTAGATCCCAGCATCGTCACGTCGTTAGGTATCGCCAGGACGTTCCAGAACGTGCGCCTATTTCCGAACATGACGATTCTCGAGAACGTCATGGTCGCCCAGCACTGTCGGACCAGCCAGCAGGTATTCGGGGCACTGCTCCAAACGAAGGCCTTCAAGAAGGAGGAATCGGAAATCCGGGAGCGAGCTGAGGAGATTTTGGGCTTCTTTGGCCATCGTCTTGTCGGCTACCGGATGGACCAACCAGCCTTCGCTCTTTCCTATGCCAACCGACGGCGCCTTGAGATAGCCCGAGCCATGGCCACTCAACCCCGCCTGTTGCTCCTTGACGAGCCGGTCGCCGGCATGAACCCTATGGAGACCGCCGAGCTCACCGCCCTTATCGGCCGACTTAGGAGCGACTGGGGCTTCACAATCGTGATGATTGAACACGAGATGAAAGTCGTCCGAGATGTCTCGGACCGGGTTGTTGTTTTGGACCACGGCGTACCGATCGCTCAGGGGTCGTACGACGAGGTATCGATCAACCCCAGCGTCGTGGAGGCCTATCTTGGCCGCCCCGTGGAGGCTGACCGATGAGCGAAGCCGTGCCGACAAACGGCGCTACGCCTTTATTGGAGTTTCGTCGAGTCAATACCCACTACGGAGCAGTGCACATCCTCAAAGACGTTGATCTTGCGATCTATCCAGGTGAGTTGGTTTGCCTACTGGGTGGCAACGCCTCCGGTAAGTCCACCACGCTGAAGACTTTATTGGGCATGGTCACCCCGACTTCTGGCGAGGTGGTTCTAGATGGCGAGGTGGTCAACGACAAACCCACCAGCTACCGGGTGATCAACGGTGTCACGATGGTCCCGGAGAACAGGCGCCTCTTCAAGCGGCTTAGCGTCAAGGAAAATCTCCAGTTGGGGGCCTACTTACGCAACGACAAAGGTGGTATCGCTGAAGACTTGGAGCGGATTTACGAGCTGTTTCCGCGTGTGAGGGAGCGCTTATCGCAGAAGTCGGGCACGTTGTCGGGTGGTGAGCAACAGATGGTTGCCATTGGTCGGGCTCTTATGTCACGGCCGCGAGTTCTGCTTATGGACGAACCGTCGATGGGGCTAGCTCCCGCATTGGTCCAGCAGAATTTCGAACTCATTCAGCAGATCCATTCCGAGGGTGTGGCGATTTTCATGGTTGAGCAGAACGCCAACATGGCCCTCTCGATCGCTGATCGGGGCTGGGTGTTGCAGACTGGACGGGTTGTGCTCGATGACACCGCCGAAGCGTTGATGGCCAATCCGGAACTGCGTGCCTCCTACCTCGGTGAGGGGTGAGTCGGTGTCTCTTAGATGATGGCTCTTTCCAAAAAGGGCTCGTTGCGGACTATTCGTCCATGACCCATCTGAGACAGGTCAATGGTTCGATATTCGCCGTAGGTGATCAACTCGTTTAGGGCTCGTCCGACTCCTGCACTTTGCTGGAGTCCATGTCCACTGAAACCGTTGCAGAAATAGAAGTTGGGGATCTCCTCAGCCGGTCCAACCACAGCGTTCTGGTCGAGTGTGTTGTAGGCGTAGTGGCCAGCCCACCTGTGGGTCACGCCAATCCTCTCGAAGGCGGGGATCCGGTGAGCGAGTGCCGGCCAAAGCACCTCCTCCCATTCGGCATCGCGCACCTTGAAGTCGTCGGGATCAACAGCCGCATCGTCGATCGGTGGTGCACCGGCTAGATAGTGAGGTGGTTCGGTTCGCACGTGCATACCGTTGATGTCGATGGTTAGCGGCAGTGTGGGTCCTTCAAGAGGGGTCCGGCAGTCGAAGACCCAAGCACCGCGAATGCGGGGTTCGACAGGTAGAGGAAGATTGACCAGATCCGATACCCATCGAGCGCGGGGGCCTGCGCAGTTCACGACCCGGTCGCAGGCGACAGCGGCGTTCGACGCCAACTCGACATGAGTCACCCGATCACCGGCGTTGTTTGTGCGCAAGCCGGTCACGCGGTCCGTCACGTACTGGACGCCGTTGTGTCGAGCTCGTTGTTGAAAGCCCCGCATCAGCGAGTAGGCGTCGAGCGTTCCTTCGTGCTGCAGGCCAAGGCTGCCTCCGGCGAGGTCGTCGACATGAAGGTAGCTGAACCTTCCGGCCAGTTCCCCTCGGCTCAGTAATCTCACATCTGCACCACAGGAACGTTGGACTTCATGGTTTTCCCGCAGGACATCCATGCCGTCTTCAGTGGCGAGGAACAGGTAGCCGGTGTCACGGAAACCAAGGTCCGGGGACTCGCCGCCTACTTGGACGTTGTGGTGGAAACTGGCAATGAATTCGGTGGCGAACATCGAGAGGAGGATGTTGACCGGTTCAGAGAACTGGTGACGGATGCTGGCTTCCGACAGCGTGGTGGAGGCCAGTTGGTAGGTGGGGTCCATCTCGACGACCAGAATCGTTTCATCGTGGTCGGAGTTCTCCGATAGCCAGTAGGCCAACGAACTTCCCATTACAGCGCCACCGACGATAACTGTGCCGTATCCGGACAGCGTTGGCCCTGAGTGGTTCGGCCCCGGACCTGCCGGGGTCACGTCACGTAGCCTTGGGCGGCGTCGTTCGCCGACGCATCGGGGTCGCGCCCTGCTGGATCGCCGAGGCCTCCTCCTCCCGGCAACTCGAGGACAAGTGTGTGTCCGTCGGGAACAGCCTGCTTGCCCTTGGCATCGAACGGAGTGTCATCGTCGAGGTGTACCGCTCCTGGAGCACCCTCGCCACCGCCGTGGCGGCCTCGAGCCGGATTTGCCACCCGGTCGAACATGCATGACACGGTGATCTGGTAGCCAATAGCCGGTCCGATTTCGATGACTTGGCCTAGCCCACCTCTTTGGCGGCCTACAC
This sequence comes from Candidatus Neomicrothrix sp. UBA2974, assembly GCA_002348705.1. Classification (GTDB taxonomy): domain Bacteria; phylum Actinomycetota; class Acidimicrobiia; order Acidimicrobiales; family MedAcidi-G1; genus UBA9410. The sequence continues at coordinate 98,775 of DEAU01000022.1, read as the reverse complement.
CACCCGAACCCGGACGAAGTTCTTTTCGCCACACAATGACCGGTCCAGACTGTTCGGTCGCCTCAGCGGGCATCGTGCGAACTCCGCTAGGAAAGGCCGTCGAGTTGATGCCGTCGAGCGCCGGACGCGCCCCAGTGCCGCCGCTGTTGAACATAAGCACCTCTCGGGGCGGCAGGTCGGAGGTGGGGTCGGAAGCACGGGCACTGACCTGGAAGTTCCATAGGGCTCCGGACCCCTCGGCCGGAATCACATCGGGTAGGACGTCGGCGATGGCGCCGAGGCATAGGTCGGTTACGAAGTGTCCGGTGACGTGTCGAACCGCAACCGGTTGTGGATGCTTTGCATTGAGGATGCAGCCCTCGGGGGCGCTGACCGTGAAGGCGGCCAGAGATGCCCAGTTGGACGGCATCTCGGGGGCGAGGGCTACGAGCATGGCGTACGAGAAATAGGCGTGGGCGTAGGTGAGGGGCACGTTGACCCCGTTGGCGCAAGTTGGTGATGTACCGGCGAAATCGGCGTGAATGTCGTCTTTGGTCACGGTGAGTGTGACAGCCAGATCTATGGTTTCGTTGTAGCCGTCCACACGCATCGTGTTGGTGTAGATCCCGGGTGGCAGGGCGGTGATACTTTCGCGGGTGGCGATCGCTGTTCTGTCGAAGATGAACTCGGCCAGTTCCTCGAGGTCGTCGATGCCGAACTCATCGAGCATTGCGTGGAGACGGCGGGCTCCGGTGTCGTTGCAGCCCGACAGGGAGTAAAGGTCGCCGACTACCTGGCCGGCTTCGCGCACATTGTGGCGCACGATGTTGAGGAGGTCCTCGTTGACTACGCCGCGATTGGCGAACTTCATGATCGGGACATACAAACCTTCCTCGTAAACCTCGGTGGCGTCGGGCCCAAAGCCTCGGCCGCCAACATCGACCACGTGGGCGGTGCAGGCAAAGAAGCCGATCAAAGTCCCTTTGCGGAAGACTGGGTTGACCAGAGTGAAGTCATGGAGGTGGCCAGTGCCCTTCCAGGGGTCGTTGGTGATGTAGGAGTCGCCCTCGTAGATCTGGTGGTGTCCAATGTCCTCGATGAAATTGACGACCGCAGCGGCCATGGTGTTCACGTGGCCTGGGGTGCCGGTAACCGCTTGGGCGATCATGCGGCCCCGAGTGTCATACACGCCAGCCGACAGGTCACCGGCCTCGCGCACGCTGGTTGAGAAGGCGGTACGAACCAGTGCTAGGGCCTGTTCCTCGACGATGGAGATCAGGCGGTTCCACATCACCTGATTGCGGAGTTCGCTCATGGGTGGCCTGCTTCTGGTTCGGTCTCGATGCTGGCGGGAGTGATCAGCATGCAGCCGTCGGACTGCATCACGGCCTGCTGGCGTGGCGACAGGATGGTCGTGGTCTGGGTCTCGATCACTATGGCCGGGCCGACGAGTCGGTCACCGGCGACCAAGGATTCGCGTGCTACCACGGTCGCCTCGACGGTTTCGTATGTGGCCGGGTCGTGAAGGGTGCGGGTGCATTCAGAGATGAGGTCACGGGCCGAGCCAATGCGCTCCACCCGGTCAACAGGAGGTCTGGGGGTGGTGACCCGCACTGACCAACCGATGGCCTCGATTGTCAGACCGCTGATAGCTCTACCGAAGAACTCCTCATAGGCCTTCTCAAATCGGTTGGCCAAGAGTTCGCCACCCATCAGGTCGAACGAAGCCTCGTCGACCGGAACGGGGATTTCCCAGCCCTGACCGGCATAGCGCATGTATGCCCATCGCTCGACTTCGAGGGGGACATCAGAGGGATTGACACCAGTCGAGGCGATGGCCCCACTCACGAATGAACGGGCCTCGTTGGCCAGTTCGGCGAGCATCTGGTTGACGGCACTGTGGTCGAAGGCGTCTACCGTCGCGTGGTGGCTGCGGAGTGCCTCGTAGGCGAACGGAGCCCGGAGAAAGCCGATGGCCGAACCGACTCCGGCGTCTGGCGGTATCAGTAGCTCGTTGATGCCGAGCTTTTCGCAGAGCCGTCCGGCGTGGATGGGGGCTCCACCGCCGAAGGCGATCATGGTGAAGGCGGACACGTCCTTGCCATTCTCCACGGCATGTACTCGGGCTGCGTTGGCCATGTTCTCGTCAACCACCTCAACCACGCCAATGGCCGCCGTTCTGGCTTCGAGGCCCAGTTGGTCGCTGATCGAGACGTCGAGTGCTCTACGAGCCGCGGCGTCGTCCAAATCGATGTCTGGGGCTCCGAAGGTCTCGGCCGAAAGGCGGCCGAGCACCAGGTTGGCGTCGGTGACCGTCGGTTCGGTTCCACCCAGCCCGTAGGAAGCAGGGCCTGGCTCGGAGCCGGCACTGAGGGGTCCGACCCGGATCTGCCCGAGTCCGTCGACGCTGGCGATCGATCCACCACCGGCCCCGATCTCAATCATCTCGATTACTGGGATGGAGATGGGCATGCCGCTGCCTTTGGTAAACCGGTGGGTGCGGGCCACTTCGAAGGTCTTTGCGGTGCGAGGTGTCTGGTCCTCTATCAGGCAGATCTTGGCCGTAGTACCGCCCATGTCGTATGAGAGCACCCGATCTAGGTCATGCCGGGCGGCGATGTCGGCGGCGAAGATGGCGCCACCCGCTGGGCCCGATTCGACGAGGCGAACTGGAAATCGGATCGCTGCATCGACATCCAGTAGGCCCCCGCCGGAGTGGATGAGGTAGACGGGACAACGGGCTCCTGTTGCGTGCAACTGGTCCTCAAGGCGCCGAAGGTAACTAGCCATTAGCGGTTGGATGTAGGCGTTGGCGCAAACCGTGTTGAACCGTTCGAATTCTCGCATCTGCGGTGAGACCTCTGAAGAGATCGATACGGCGATATCGGGAATCCGCTCTAGGAGCAGGTCGCGGAATCGGCGCTCGTGCGAGCCATCGACGTAGGCGTGGAGGAAGCCAACGGCGATCGATTCGTAGGCTTCTTCTTCGGGCCGGTCGATCAGCAAATCGATCAGAGCGCGAGCTTCATCGTCGTCGAAGGGTCTGAGCACTGTGCCGTCTGCCCCGATGCGTTCATGCAGCACGTGTCGGTCCTTCCGCTCGATGAGCGGTGTGGGCAGGACCAGGTTCAGGTCGTATTGCTCAAAGCGACTCTCAGTTCGCATTTCGATGGTGTCCCGGAAACCATCAGTGGTAACTAGGGCGGTGCGCGCGCCAGTCCGACCGATCAGGGCGTTGGTGGCCAGCGTGGTGCCATGGATGAACGTGTCTAGGTTCGCTAGGTCGACCCCGGCCTCGGCAACCACAGTGTCGACCCCGTCGAGGATGCCCTGTTCGGGGGCGTCGTAGGTGGTGAGGACTTTGGTGGAGTGGAGTTGGCCGTCAGCGTCGAGGACGACGTCGGTGAAGGTACCTCCGACGTCGGCTCCGATCCGCAGCGACACGAGGACTTCCCGGTCAGTCGCCGTTTGACCCCAGCACCTCTTCAAGGCTGGGGAAGGTGGACGGGGGCACGATGTCGACAGTCGCCGAGCGCTGTTGGGACAGCATCCCGCCGTCGACCTTAAGTACGTCCCCACTGATATAGCGAGCATCGTCGGAGGCCAAGAAAAGTGCCGGTCCGGCCATGTCTTCGGGATCGCCAGGCCGACCTAGTGGAATATTTTCACCACGTAAACGGCGGGCTTCTTGGTCCATACCCTCGGTGTCAATGGAGCCAGGCATCAAGGCGCAAACACGTATGCCGTAGGGGCCTAGATCTAGAGCCATGGCTCGAGTCAGGGCTTCGATACCGCCTTTGGAAGCGTCGTAGGCGGTGAACGAGCGGTGGGCTCTGGTAGCCCCGCCGGAGGACATATTGATGATCACGCCCTTTCTGGCCTCAGCCATGATGCGGGCCGCTCGGTGGGAGCAGAGGAAGTGTCCGGTCAGATTGACATCGATGATACGACGCCACCAGGCCTCGTTGGCCTCGAAGAAGTGAAGCATCGGACCAACCATCCCGGCGTTGTTCACCAGCACGTCGACCGTGCCGTGAGTCCCGACGACGGTGTCAAACATGGTGCCTACCTGAGTTGAGTTGGACACGTCGGCAGGTGTGCCGATCGCCGAGCCACCAGCATCGGTGATTGCTGCCACCACCGCATTGACTCGAGTTGCATCAAGGTCGTTGACGACCACATGCGCACCCGCCCCGGCGAAACGCTCGGCGATTGCTCGCCCAATGCCCTTTCCGGCGCCGGTGACGACCACCACCTGTCCCTCGTGCGAACCAGCCATTCTTTCAATCCTCCGAGCTCGGCCCATTTGGAGCCGCATGGCGGAGCTTCCGCCGTGCGCGGCAGGCTACCGGGGGTCCGGTCAGGCGTAGAAGTCCCGAACCGTGGATACCAGCAGATCGACGGCGTCATCACCGATATCGAGATGGGTGACAAAGCGCATAGTCGGCTTCCAGAAGCAGGCAAGGATGCCGTGGGCTATCAGGTGGTCAACCAACCTGTCGTGATGGTCGTCAGCCGGGGTGATCCAAAGCATGTTCGTGGCTAGGACGACATCCAACTCATTGACGCCAGCCAGTCCATTGGCGATACGGGCGGCACGGGCATGGTCGTCAGCCAGACCGGCGACATGGTGGTCAAGGGCATGCATGCCAGCTGCGGCCAAGTGTCCGACCTGACGGGTGCCGCCGCCCAACATCTTGCGGAGTCGAAATGCCTGGTCAATCGATCCCCGATCTCCGACCAAGACCGTGCCGATCGGGGCGCCGAGCCCCTTGGATAGGCACAGCGAAACTGTGTCGACATGTTTGGCGAAGCAGTCGATTCCAACGCCTTCCGCGTTTGCAGCGTTGAAAAGGCGGGCCCCGTCAAGGTGGACCGCAAGGTCGTGTTCACGGGCTGCCGCAGCACAAGCTGCCAGGTGATCGACTGTCTGAACGTGCCCGTTGCATGTGTTCTCAAGGCACAGGAGACGGGTAGGCGGGTGGTGCTGGTCGGGTTCCTTGACACCGAGATGCACTGCTTCGGGAGTAAAGGCCCCAGTTTTGTCGACTTCAAGGATCCACGGAACTGCTCCACCGAGTGCTGCCGTTCCTCCAGCCTCGTTCAAGAGCACGTGGGAGTTGCGGCCGATCAGGTACTCGTCGCCTCGGCCGCAATGGCTGAGAACCGCTGCCAGATTGGATTGCGTGCCAGAGGGAAAGTAGAGCCCGGCCTCCTTTCTAGTCATTTCGGCTAGACGGTCTTGGAGGGCGTTGACGGTTGGATCCTCACCGTAGACGTCGTCGCCCACTTCGGCCTTGGCCATTGCCTCGCGCATCGCCGGAGTGGCGCGAGTGACGGTGTCGCTGCGAAAGTCAGCGCGGATTGCATCGCCGGCAAGGGGCGATTCTGTGGCGCTCTGTTGGCCGGGCATCGACGCAGGATACGACGCTGATGTGTCACGATGCTCCGTCCAAGGAATCGTCCTGTCGGGTTCAGCGACTAGTAGAAGGAGGAGATGACGATGAGTGATGGTGGGAACCAGTTACTGGCGCCTGGGGTGGTGGCGCCGATTCTGACGCCGTTTGAGGCCGACGGCACGGTGTCCCACCCTCGCATTGTCGATCATGCCCGTCGGTTGCTGAAGGATGGATGCGTTGGACTGGCCGTGTTCGGCACTACCGGAGAGGCGCTTTCAGTGGCTGCACGGGAGCGCACAGCGACCCTTGAGGCTCTCATTGAGGGCGGGGTTGACCCGGACCTGTTAGTGGTTGGAACCGGGCTTACCAACCTGCCTGGCACGGTGCACCTGACCCGCCATGCCGTGGATTTGGGATGTCGAGCCTGCATGGTCCTGCCACCCTTCTACTTCAAGGACCCGGAAGAAGAGGGACTGTTCCGCCACTTTGCCAGTCTGATCGAAAAGGTTGATGACGAACGGTTACGAATTATGCTGTACCACATCCCCCAGGTGGCCGGAGTGGGTATCCCGGTGTCGCTGGCAGCTCGGCTGAGGCGCGAGTTTCCCGGCACCGTGGTGGCCATTAAGGATTCGTCGGGCAATTGGGCCAATACCGATGCGTTGTTCAGCATTGATGGCATGACCGTCTATCCGGGGGCTGAACCGCCGTTGTTTGACGCCCTGGACATGGGTGGACCGGGATGCATCACGGCGATGGCCAATGTGGCACCAGAGCCAGTAGCCGAGGCGATCCGGCATTACGTAGAGGTTGGCCGGGAGGCAGCTGGACCGGCTATGGAAACGGCGCTGGCTATCCGTCTGGCTTTCCAGGGCTACCTGCCGATCCCAGTTATGAAGGGCCTGCTAGCCCGTCGCCTTGACGATCCGACGTGGTCCACTGTGAGACCACCGTTTTTGCCCACTGACGAAGAGACGGTGAAGGTCCTTGACCAGAAGATCACCAAGATTATGGCTGGGCGTTGACGCCGCCTGCCTCACTCGGACCGACTCTAAGCAGAGCTGTCAGCCCTCTTATTTCTGGGCGGTCGACTGGTGGTCGTGGAGGAGCGTTTACCCGGGGAGAACGCCAAGTTCAGTGGTCGCCGGACGTAGTTGCCGGTTGCGTACTTCATCGAAGCGACGTCTACCTCGTAGTCGGGACATCGGGCTAGTAACTCCTCGAGGGTCACTCGTCCCTGCAGTCGGGCGACTGAGGCGCCGAGGCAGTGGTGAGCGCCGTAGCCGAAACTCAGAATTCGAGCTGGACTGCGCTGCACATCTAACTCCTCGGCATTGTCGCCGAACTCGCGGGGGTCCCGGTTGGCTGCTCCGTAGCCAAGAAGCACTTTCGACCCTTCAGGAAGGGACGTTCCACTGATTACGACTTCACGAGTGACTGTGCGGGCTAGGTTCTGGACAGGGCTAGTGAGGCGCAAGAACTCTTCGATGGAGGCGGGGATTAGGGAGGGGTCTTCAGCGAGTAGGCGGCGTTGGTCCGGTTGGTCAGCCAGCAGCACTGCGGCGCCACCCAGGAGGCCGGTGGTTGTGTCATTGCCACCAGTCACCATTGTGAAGGCGAAGCCGAGGACCCAGGTGATCGACACCGCATCCTCACCGAGCTCTACCAGTTGACTGATTAAGTCGTCGCCCGGTTCGACTCTGCGTCTTTCTACTAGATCGGAGAAGTAGGCCAGTAGGTCTAGGACTCCCGACTCAGGGTCACCGATCTGACCCTGTGCTGCAGCAGCCACTATTTGATCGGTCCAGAGGTCGAATAGCGGGCGGTCTGCCACTGGCACCCCGAGGTAGTGAGCGACGACGAAACTGGGGAGCGGTTTGAACAACTCTGCCACCACATCGCCTTTTCCCGACTCGCGGAGGCATTCGATTCGTTCGACGACGAAGGCTCGTATGTCTTCTTCGAGCTCAGATACCTGTCTCGGCGTGAACCCGGAACCGACGAGACGGCGAAAGACGGTGTGGTCGGGAGGGTCGAGAAAGACGATCGGGGTCGCCTCGCCGAGGTCAACGCCGGTGCCCGATTCTATGGTGAGTCCCCGAGCAGATGAGAAGGTTTCTGCGTCGCGGACAGCTTCGAGCACGTCGGCAAATCGTGACAAAAACCAGAATCCATTGTGCCCCTCCTCGGGCTGGACTTGGTGGACCGGGTCGTGGTCGCGAAGCATCCGGTACATCGGGAAGGGATCCTTCCAGGAGGTGCCGGAGCGCAACTTGAAATGGATCGAACCCCCGGCCACAGTCATTTGGGTTCTCCCTCTGGCGATGGGTAGGTGTTTGCGATGGTATGGGTGATCACCTATGGCGTGTCAAAGCGACGCCATCGTCTGGCCAGGTTCGACCCCGAGTTTTGATTGTCCTTATGACAGCTATTAGGTAGTCTTAACGACCATGCTTGAGCAGGCCGAAGACCTGAGGGGGATAATTTGGGTGGGTAGGCGATGATCGTCTGCCATTGCCGCGCCGTGTCGGATCGGGTTATCGAAGCCGCCGCTCTTGCGGGTGCCAGGGCTGTTGCCGAGGTGACCGATCTGTGCGCTGCCGGGGGCGACTGCGGAGCCTGCTACCAGGTCATCGAACGCCTAGTTGGAGAAGTGCGGGAGAGTGACGTTGTTCTCCCAGTTCCTGCTTAATCGCTTTACGCTCCGGCCTGCTAGAGGCCCTGTCAGATGATCTCAAGGAACCCTATTATTGCAGGTCAGCCGGACTGTTCTTCCATTCCTGCCCGCCTCGTTCCTTAGCTATCATGTCCATCTCTGGACTTGGAGGAAGAGTGATATGCAGGGCAATGCAGAGGTCATCGAGTTTCTGAATGAGGCGTTAACCGCCGAACTCACTGCGATCAACCAGTACTTCATTCACGCCAAGATGTGCGAAAACTGGGGTTACCAACGTCTGGCCGAGAAGAACCGGGCGGAGTCCATTGACGAGATGAAGGATACGGACAAGGTTATTGACCGGATCCTTTTCCTGGAGGGCGTACCCAACATGCAGCGATACGGCAATGTGTTGGTTGGCGAGACGGTTCCTGAACAGTTCGAACTTGACTTGCAACTCGAGTATTCGGCCATCGAGCGCTATAACCGGGGTATCTCCCTCTGCCTTGCTAAAGAAGATGGTGGGACCCGTGAGTTGTTGGAGCACCTTCTGGCCGGTGAGGAGGAGCATGCCGACTGGCTGGAGGCCCAGAAACAGGTCATCGCCGACATCGGCATTGAGAACTATCTGGCCGAACAACTTCACGACTGATTTAGGCGTCAGCCGGCTTCCAAGCGTGGATCTGGCAGACTCGGTCTCCTGGCTCGGCCGAGGGGAGCTGGAGTGGCGGATCGTTACGACTATGTGATCGTCGGGGGTGGTTCGGCGGGATGCGCTCTAGCGAACCGCCTCAGCGCTGATCGGTCCGCTCGCGTCCTCGTCCTCGAGGCAGGCCGTCGAGATTGGCGGGCTGACGTGGTGATCCACATGCCGGCCGCTTTGTCGATGGGTATCGGCAACAGGTTCTACGACTGGATGTACGAATCCGAGCCTGAGCCAGAAATGGGTGGTCGCCGGGTCTACCACGCTCGCGGAAAGGTTCTCGGCGGCTCGTCATCCATCAACGGAATGATCTTCCAGCGGGGCAATCCAATGGACTACGACCGCTGGGCGGCTACTCCAGGCTGTGGGGCCTGGGACTGGGCACACTGCTTGCCCTACTTCCAACGAATGGAGACATGTCTGTCCGGTGAGGACGAATGGCGAGGCGGCGACGGACCCCTGAAGTTGGAACGAGGGCCGGCTGTCAGCCCACTGTTCGACGCTTTCTTCGAAGCCGTCCAGCAAGCTGGGCATCCGCTTACAACTGATGTGAACGGCTACCGACAAGAGGGCTTCAATGCCTTTGATCGAAACGTTTACCGCGGCCGCCGTCTTTCGGCTGCTCGTGCCTATCTGCATCCGGTTTTGAAGCGCCCTAATCTCGACCTATGGACCAGTGCACACGCCACGAGGCTCGTCTTCGACAGCATCGGTTCTGGCCGCCCTCGGGTGACTGGCGTAGAAGTCGTCCACCGGGGACGCAGCCGCACAGTCGAAGCCGGCGAGGTGATCTCGTCCGGTGGTGCGATTAACACCCCACAACTCCTGCAGCTATCCGGTATCGGCCCAGCTCAGATTCTGCGTGACGCCGGAGTCGAACCGGTCGTCGACTTGCCGGGCGTCGGGGAGAATCTGCAGGACCACCTTGAGGTGTACGTTCAGTACGCCTGCTCACAGCCGGTTTCGATGGCGCCATACCTAGCCCGCTGGCGGAGGCCTTGGGTTGGTCTGCAGTGGTTGGCGCGACGCGGCCCAGGGGCATCGAACCACTTCGAGGCTGGCGGATTTCTGCGCAGCAACAACGAGGTTCTTTGGCCGAACCTAATGTTCCATTTCCTCCCAATCGCCATCCGCTACGACGGTTCGGTACCTGCCGCCGGCCATGGATACCAGTTCCACATCGGTCCGATGTTCTCCAATAGTCGGGGATGGGTTCGGATCCGAAGTTCCGATCCATTTGAGAAGCCGAGGATGCTGTTCAACTACCTGTCAACGCCGGAGGATCGTAGGGAGTGGACCGAAGCCATTGCCATTGCGCGCCACATCATGTCGCAGCCGGCATTTGCGCCTTTCAACGGAGGTGAAATATCGCCCGGACCAGAAGTTGAGGACGATGAGGCGGTACTTGATTGGGTTCGGAAGGACGCTGAGACGGCGCTGCACCCATCTTGCACGGCTCGGATGGGCACCGACGATATGGGCGTCGTAGACCCGGCGTCGATGCGGGTCCACGGAGTCGAAGGACTTCGTATAGTGGATGCCTCAGTCATGCCGACGCTCACCAACGGCAATATCTATGCCCCAGTCATGATGACGGCTGAGAAGTCAGCCGACCTGATCCTCGGCAACACGCCGCTGGCGCCGAGCAGCGCCGGCCAGTATCGGCACGGCGTGTCTGAACAGGACTGGTAGCCCTATGGCGATCAGGTAGAGACTGCGGTCGTGCACACTGTGATCCGAAACTGCGTTGCTGTCGATCCGATTGCCGGAGTTCGTCTTGGTGAGAGCTCGGTGGAAATTGATTGCCAACTGGTCAGCGACCTGATTGGCATTAGTGGCTTCGGTGGCGCCGAATAGGAATAGGAGGAGGGATCGTCTTGACACTCCAGATTGGACTCGGTTCAAGGATCCGCAAATCGCCATTTCACGATGCCCTGATGCGCCACGGGCTAACGCATGTGACCGTCTATAACCACATGTACATGCCTGGTTCGTTCGGCGACCCTGACGAGGAGTACCGGGCTCTTATTGAGCGCGTTTCGCTTTGGGATGTTGCTTGCGAGCGTCAGGTCGAAGTGGTCGGACCGGATTCCGAGGCGTTGTGCCAGTACGTGTCAAGTAGAGATCTGCGGGGAATGAAGACCGGTCGCGCTCGGTATGCCCCCATGTGCAACTACGACGGAATCCTCATCAACGACCCAATGGCTTTGAAGCTGGCTGATGATCGGTGGTGGCTATCGATTGCCGACAGTGACGTGCTTTTGTGGTGCCAAGCCGTGGCCGCTGAGCACAAGTTCGATTGTCACGTTTTCGAGCCGGATGTCTCGCCCCTGGGTGTGCAAGGTCCGATGGCTGATAACACCATGTCAGATCTACTCGGAGACTGGGTGCGCGAGATTCCTTTCTTCGCCTTCAAGGAGGTGGAATACGCGGGTATCCCATTCGTGCTCTGCCGTTCCGGTTGGAGTGGACAAGGTGGGTTTGAGCTATTTCTGCAGGATTCCAATAGAGGTTTGGACCTCTGGGATGCCGTCTGGACGGCGGGTGAAAGGTATGGCATACATCCTGGAGGGCCGACGCTGAATGAGAGGATCGAGTCGGATCTCTTTTCCTATCGAGCAGATTGCGGGGCTGACGCGAGCCCACTCGAGGTGGGTCTTGACCGATATGTGTCCCTCGGACGCGATGATGATTTCATTGGAAAGGAGTCTCTTTTGCTCGAGAGAGAACAGGGCCCGAAGCGACGTTTGGTTAAGGCATTTCTTTCTGGAGCGCGATTCGAGGGAATCAGCGAGTCTGCATGGCCAGCCCAATCTATTGATGGCAGGACATGCGGTGAGGTTCGTGTGGCGGTGTGGTCGCCGAAATACCAGTCAAATCTGTGTCTAGCCTTGGTTTCTTCAGAGGTGGCCGGAGGACCGTTTAGAACGCAACTTCCGACTGGAGAGATGGTTGACGCTTCGCATCTCGCCTATTTTGCAGAGTAGAACTTAAAGAGATCGACCGGAGGTGGAATCGTGAACAGGGAAAAAAAGATTGTTCGCATAAATGGATTCAATATCCCAGGTCTTCAGTATCCCAGTGTGCCATTGCAAGATCTGCTGGCGATAAAGAATGATGAGACGGAACTTGTCGTTCATGATGCCCCTGATGCTTTTGTTCACTTTGTTGAGCAGAACTATGAAAACGAAATAGTTGGTGTTCAGCATGCTCGCGAGGCATGGAAATTGGACAAGACCGGAGATTACGACGCAATCATCATTCGTTGTAATGGTGAACCTGGTGTCAAGTCCGCCCGGGAGCTATGCGACACGCTGGTGATGGGGTCCGCCTGCGCAGTTCAGCACGTGGCTTCGATGCTGGGGCGAACGTTCTCCTATGTGATCGCAGGCCTTGAACGTGACGACACTGGAAGAATCATCGAGCATACGAAGGACACACTGCTATCTGCGGCTCAACATTACGGTCTTGCGGACAAACTGGTTTCGATACGTAATGTTGATGTTCCACCCACGGGATTCAACGAACTGATTATTGATGAGGCCTCCTTTGTGGAGATTTGCGAAAAGGCCACAGAGGAGGCCCGTCTCGCAGTCGTGGAGGATGGGGCAGAGGTACTCATCGGCTACGGGGGGCCGCGCTTACACGAGGTACTCGTCGAAGCGATGGAGCCCTACGGCGTTCCAGTGCTAAGCACTGACCAGACACTTCTGAAGGTGGCGGAGATGCTTACCCAGTTGGGGTTGACTCAGAGCAAGAGGACCTATCCAAAACCAAGGCAGTTGTATGACTTTGAAATCGTGCTCAAAGACGTCGTAGATAACAGGGTCTCCGACTAGCGAGGTTGTCGAGTCCGTCCTAGGTGGCCGGCAAGATGGCCTGCATCATGATGTGTATTCGCATTCCAAATCCCAACTCGGCGATGTAGGAGTTTCGAGCGGGCCAGCTGGTTGGATCTGGAAACATCCTTACCCACTCGTCGTTGACAAGCGGACGAATGGTGTCATCGGTGATGGAAAACGTCATGAGCGCGATGTCTTCTGCCGTTCCCCCGGCAGTTTTCACGATGGTGTCAGCGTGTTCAAAGACCAACTTGACTTGGTGTTCTGGGTCTTCAGGGATTGTTCCCGAGTCGATATCAAGAGGGTGAATGCCGCTAGAGAAAACAAAGTTGTCGATCTTGGTCGCCACGGGAATGGGTAGGTCTCCATGTTTGAGTCCCGGGACAGAAATGGTTTCTCGCCTAGTCAAGAGACCGCTCCTTCGCAGTTGCTGACTTGTGTCAAACGACAACCATCTCGTGTGGGTAGTCATTGAGGCTTTCTGCCCCATTCTCGGCGCAGACGAATAGATCTTCGACTCGGACGCCGACAGTTCCGGGCCAGAAAATCGATGGCTCGATGGTAAATGTCATGCCAGCTTCGAGAAGCGTTTGGTCCTCTTCGGAGATGAACGGCTTTTCATGTGTGTCAAGGCCGATGCAGTGGCCAGTCCGATGTCGGAACCATTCGCCGTAGCCCGCTTCGTCGATCACTGAAACCACGGCGCTATGAACATCTGCTGCAGAAGTGCCAGGCGTAGCGGCCTTCCTTCCAGCCTCCTGTGCTGCTATGACCGTGTTGTAAGCGTCGACATATCGGCCATCTGGTTCGCCAATATGGATTGTGCGGCCGAAATCTGAGCAGTAGCCATCTACCACTGTGCCAAAATCAAAAGACACCCCGACGGCAGAGGGCAGGGGATCCATTGATGTGCGTTTGGTGGCATCTCGTCCAGAACCTGGACCCATGGCCCAGACGCCAGTATCGAAAGACGGTGTTCGTCCACCGTGCACTTGCATCAGCCGGTCGACCTCTCCGGCGATTGCAATTTCCATCGCGCCCTCAGCAACTAAGGGTGTGACCTCCTTCATTACCGCGTCACAGATTCGGCTTGCCGTCGTCATGGCCTCGAGTTCAATTGGTTCCTTTATGCGTCGCATCTGGCCAAGCATGTCGCTGACGTCCACCAAGCGAGCATCGGCAGCAGCTTCCATGATCTGAATAGCTGTTGTCCCCCAGGTTCGGGCAGAGATTCCTACAGTTCCAAGATTGCCAAACCGGCCAATTGCTTCTTGAAACATGTTTACGGAGTCATCAAGGTTTTTGACGTAGACCACGTCACCCTCGACGCCTTGAGGCAGATTGAACGAGGCGTAGCCTTGATTTACAAGAAATAGAGGATCCTTGCCGGGAGCTATGAGCCCACCTAGCAACCAAGCATGTGCGTGTTCGATGTTCCCGAAAGAAGCAACCTTGCGGGGGAAGCCGGTCAAGTACTCAAGGTCGCCAGAGACCGGAAAGAACGCAAGGTCGATGCCTCTTTCGCCTAAAAGTGCACCAAATCGTTCTTGCCTTGAGTGATGGTTGAATTTTGACAAGTTGCTCACCTCAGTCGATTCCATTCCAACGGCTGAAAACCTCCCGGGCATTACCGGAGAAGACTGCTGCTTTCTCGTCCTCTCCTAGGAAGTCAATTGAATCAATTACTGGGGCCAGGTCGTCCATGAATTGCCCAGTAACGCGATCCGCACCGGATCCGATTCCCGGTGTTTCTGTACCGAATAGGCAACGCTCTGGTCCAACAATCTTGAAAAGCAGCTCAAGGGATTCTTTGTTGTACAAGACGGTATCGAACCACAATCTCTTCAGGCTTTCCGAGAAGTCCTCACGACCCTTCTGGACCCTTTGGGCTTGCCAGCGTCCGTATTGGTAGGGGACCGAACCCCCGCCATGGGAGATGATCAACTTGAGGTCGGGAAAGTCCGTAAAGACGTTGGAGTCAACAAGTGACATCACGGCGATGCTTTCTTCAGTGATGAAATGGTTTGAATAGGACTCTCGCGGGTTCGAACAAGCGGTTGCGTGAACTAGCCCGGGAACGTCTAGTTCCACCATGGCTTCATAGAGGGGGTACCACCACTCGTCTCCCAAACCTGGCGTGGCGTAGTCTCCTTCACCGGGATCGGGGTTGAGGACGCACCCAACGAAGCCGAGTTCAAGTACACACCTTCTTAGTTCTTCAACGGAGTTGGAGGGACAAACTCCCGCACTTTGAGGGAGGCCGGCGACGCCGACAAACGAGTCTGGGTACTCAGCCACCTGGGCGGCGATGATGTCATTGACTGTTTCGATGAACCATTGGACGATCACTTCGGGCTTTCGTGAGTGCATCATCGAGTACGGCCTGGGAGAGATGAACTGCCGAGAAATCCCGTAGTCCTTGAGCCGCTGAACATGCGGAAGTGCTGCTTCTAGGATTTCTTCTTCGGTAGCGCGAATCGAACCCTTGCCATGAAAAGCCCTCGCTGACATCAGGCCTGCTTGATAGGCGTATAGAGCTAGGGGGGCGGTCACATGACCATGGATATCAACAATTGCTTGCATGCTCTCCTGCTCCTTGGAATCTTGCATTCTTCCGTGAGGTAGCTATTTCGGTTCTGAGATGTTGCTCAGTAGCTTTGATGTGTCGAGGTCGATTGGATTGGAATTGTGATCTTTCCCACTCAATTAATTGACGGTAGCTAAGGATTTCCAGTGATGTCCAATAGAAACGACTGATGAGAGGCATCGTTGGTAATAATGTTGACTCGGTTATATCAGTTAATCCGATCGGTGTCATCCAAAAGACGCGTGGCGATTGACTGGACAATGATCTAGGCGGTACCTAATTTCCAGTTCCGGTGGTGGAGGGCTACACGGCAGCTCTGAAATCGCCCTGCAGCACCGGGGTGCTGGTTGCGACAGGACCCAGCAGCGGGCGGGTTTGGCTAACGACGAAGACGAGGTACTTACGGCGATGATTCGAACTGGAGAACAGTACAGAGAAGCGCTTCTTCAAGAACGAGAAGTATTTGTTGGCGGTGAGCGGGTAGCTGACGTCACCAAGTACGCACCGTTTCGCAGGCCAATCGAGTCCTTTGTCGCTCAATACGACGCTAAGCACTCAGCCGAGCTTCATGACGTGTTGACCTGGACAGATCCCGATGCGGGGACCTTCGACATCAGTTTTTTGATACCAAAGAGCCATGACGAGTTGCGGGCCAAGGGTGCAGCGTTTGCTGAGTTTGCCAAACTGTCCTATGGCTGCCTCGGCCGGGGACCGGAATCAATGGCGGCCTTGATGGCCGGACTTGAGGAAAGTTGCGAGTGGTTCGAACAGTGGGGCGAAGGAAATCACCAAAAGGTCCTCGACTATTGCCACTACGTGCGCGATAACGATCTGTTCGTAACGCATGCGTTGGGCAACCCACAGTCCGATCGCTCGAAGCAATCACACCAACAAGACAATCCCTATCTTCACCTGAAATTAAAGGAAGAGAGGGACGATGGCATCGTGATAAGAGGAGCGAAGCAGTTAGCGACTGCGGCTCCGTTTGCTGATGAGGTCATTGTCTTCCCTAACGGCCGAACCTTCGGTCCGGGTGATGAGGAGTACTGTCTCTGCTTTGCTGTCCCAACTACGGCTTCCGGCCTGAAGATGATGTGCCGCGAGCCACTTGTTATGGACGACTGCCTCAAGATTTACGACCATCCCTTTAGTTCGAGATACGAGGAAATCGACGCGTTGTTGGTTTTCGACGACGTTTTTGTCCCTTGGGATCGCGTGTTTTTCCACAACAATCTTTTCGCAGCCAACAACATGCGGTTCATGACATCAGTTGCTGCCTTCTCGGGCCATCTCTCGACTAGGAGAGCAGCTATTCGTTCCAGTCTTACAGTCGCTGCTGCGATGGAGCTCTGTAAGTCCGTCAAGACAGCCGATTTCCCCAATGTTGGCGAACTGCTAGGTCGGATAGCGGCTCTGCAAAAGGCCCTGGAGGCCCTCGTGTTCCGCGCAGAAGAGGATCCTAGGGTGGCCGAAAACGGGACATATTTTGTCAATCCGGACGCTCTGACCGCATCCGGGTTGCTCTACCCAGACTTCTATACGACGATGCTAGAAACAATCAAGAGAACTGGCGCTGCGGGGCTAATGCTGACACCTACGCAAGCTGATTTCTCTGGTGAAGCAGCAGAGTTTGCTGAAACGTATTTCGCTGGGGCTGATGGCATGCGAGGATCCGATCGAGTGCAGATTGCGAAACTTGCATGGGATCTCGTCGGGGGTCCAATAGCTCAGAGAATGAACCACTACGAGCGGTTCTATATCGGCGAACCGATGTTCGTTGGAAACTTCTTCTCAAAGTCTGTTGAACTCAATGAGGGAAGAGAGTTGTTCGAGAGGGTTATTAAGGAAGGCAAGGAAAGCCAAGAATAGTTCTTCCCAAACAGAAAGTTTGGAAGACTCCCTTTCAATTCGGGAGAGAATGCGCGCTAGGGGGCATGTGTGGCAAAGCTGGTTCTTGGCCTAGGAGTTTCGCACACACCTCAGATGAGCCTTCCCAGCGATCATTGGGAAGAGTATGCAAAGAATGACGGAAGGTTCTTTGATCTAATCTGGCGTGGGCAAGTCTGGTCGTTCGACGCTCTCGTTGCTGAACGCAAAGCAGAGGATCTAGGCGAGCAGATTGATCCAGAGCTCTGGCGGAAGCGTTACGACGAGATAACTAATGCGGTTTCCGCAGCCGAGGACGCTCTTGAAGAAGCGGATCCTGATGTACTCATAGTGGTAGGTGATGACCATCATGAGATCTATTCCCAGGCAGCTATGCCGACCTTCTCCATTTATTGGGGAGAGGAGGTTGAGGCGATACCACCGGAAGAGGTCTATGAAGCAGTCAAGCCAGCTGCATGGGCCCTGTTCGGAAATGAGAGAGAGACGTATCCCTGTCATCCGGGTCTAGGCAGATACCTGATCTCAAAACTGCACGAGTTGGAGTTTGATGTTGCTCAAGTTTCCGAGCTTCCCCACGAGACCTCTGTAGGCCATCCGTTCATCGCCGTTAGGCAACGCCTGATGGGTAAACGCCCGAACCTCATCCCTGTGGTTCCAGTAATACTCAATACATACTTTCCGCCGAATGTTCCTAGTCCTAAACGTGCGTGGGATTTTGGTAGGGCTCTGGCTAGTGCTGTTGAGTCGTATCCGGAAGATATAACTGTCGCGATCGCTGGCTCGGGTGGTCTCAGCCACTTCGTTGTCGACTTTGAGTTCGACAAACGTTTCATCGAAGCAATCGGTAACGGAGATATCACAGGGCTTCGCCCGGAGGAGTTTGTTTCCGGGACCTCGGAATGCTTATGTTGGCTTGTAGCTGCAGGCGCGTGTAGTCAGATGGAGATGCAGGTTCTGGGACTGATCCCTGGCTACAGAACCCTTGCCGGGACCGGCTGCACGATGGGTGCAGCTGTATGGAGGTGACATCTATGGATGGTTCGAGGTCCATGGTAATTGTGAGTGCTCATGCTGCCGATTTTGTTTGGCGAGCGGGTGGAGCCATAGCTCTGCATACTGAAGCTGGCGGCTCAGCAACAGTGGTTTCACTCTCATACGGAGAAAATGGTGAATCAGGAGATCTTTGGCGTGTGCCAGGTCAGACCGTCGAGGCAGTAAAGGAACATCGACATGCTGAGGCGTCTTCGGCTGCTTCTGCTCTTGGCGCAGAGTTCATACCGCTAGATCTAGGTGACTATCCGTTGGAGGTTCCCACGGAGAGTCTCCGGCAGTTGGCGTCGATATATGTGGAAAACAAGACCGATGTCCTGTTGGTCCATGCTCCAGAGGATCCGTTCAACCCCGACCACCCTGTTGCTTCTGAAGCCGCCCAGAAGGCACGTCTGCTGGCTATGGGTGCGGGTGGTGTGCCTGCCTCGTTTGAGACGATTCCTCCGCCAGTGACCTATGCCTTTGAGCCTCACCAGCCGGATCTGTGTTCGTTTAAGCCGGATACTTTCGTCGATGTGACAAGCATTTGGCCGATCAAGAAGGCAGCCATGGAGCAAATGGCCGCGCAAAGCTACTTGCAGGCGCACTACCAGACTCGGGCCGAACAAAGGGCCTTTCAGGCCCGCTACGTAGGTTTCGGTTCAGAGGTGACGCATGTTGAGGCCTTCCAGAGATTGGTTCCAGAGCGGAAGGAAAGGTTGTGACTGATGCGGAGAGTTGGGCCGGACTGACCGTATCGACCGTCTATGAGGCATCTGGTCGTTCCGGTCTCCTAGATCCGGAGATATTTAGGGTGGTTCCGTCCACCGCTGCCGTCGGTCGGGCTCGAACGGTTCTCTGTGAACAAGACGACAATCTGGGAGTTCATATAGCAATCGATGATTTGCAGGCGGGCGAGATTCTGGTCGCGACGATGCCCGAGCCGAGACCTGTAGCTCTTATTGGCGAGGTATTGGCCAGATTCGCGAAGGCCAGAGGCGCTGCCGGCCTCTTGATAGATGCAGCAATACGAGATTTCGATGAGTTGGTAATACTTGGCCTTCCAGTTTGGTCAAGGTGGATCACCTCCTCAGGTGCTGCAAAGCGTTTCGCGGGCAAACACAACGTTCCTGTGTCCGTAGCAGGCCAGACGATTAATCCAGGGGAGATGCTGATTCTCGATGGCGATGGAATATTGCGCCTGAGGGCCGAAGACGAAGCGGACGCGCTGCTTGCGGCCAAGAAGCGCTTATCTCAGGAAGAAGAAATGATGGCGGAACTTGACGAGGGTAAGTCAACTCTTGACCTGATGGACTTGCGGGATCTTGTCGAAAGAACGGATCTCGAGGAGACGTAGGACAGCATGAGCTCACAGACGGTTCGGTATGCCGTGGATATCGGAGGAACCTTCACCGACTCAGTGGCGATGTCTCCAGACGGCACAATCGCTACTGCAAAAACTCTTAGCACTCCTGGACAGCAGGACCAGAGTGTGTTGTCAGCGATCGAAGAATCGGGACTTGATCTTCGTCTCCTAGAACATTTTGTTCACGGGACAACGGTAGGCCTCAATGCTCTGCTTGAGCGCAACGGTCCGAGCCTCGCTTTGGTGGTCACAAAGGGATTTCGTGATGTGTACGAAATTGGTCGAGCCAGTCGTCCAGAAATGTATAACGTTCACTACCGGCGTCCTGAGAGATTTCTGCGTCGTAGGGACATTTTTGAAATCGACGGTCGGTTTCTCGCTGATGGAACTGAGATCGAACCGTTAGACGAGGATCAGGTCGGCCTATTGGCGAGCGAATTGGCCGGGAAGTACGACTCAGTGGCTATATCGCTAATTCATTCTTACCGTTGGCCGGATCATGAAATACGTGTTCTGGGACTGCTCGAAGACAAACTTGGCGATGCAAGTGTTATTGCCTCGCATCAGATAGCGCCCGAGTGGCGAGAATATGAAAGAACAGCGACCACAGTCATATCCTCATACATAACGCCGGCAACTCGTAATTACTTGACATCTCTAGAGCACGGATTAGGCAGCCGTGGTCTTGACAGTCCGGTCTATGTAATGCAGTCCAATGGAGGTATAACTACCGCCCAGTCGGCTATTGGAAATGCAATTCAGACACTCTTTTCTGGACCTGTGGGAGGCGCTATCGCATGTGAGGCGATCAGCAAAGAGTTGGAAATAGACAAACTCATTTGTGTCGATATGGGAGGAACTTCGTTTGACGTATCCCTAGTGGTTGATTCTCGTGCCGAGGTGCTCAGCCAGACTGAGATATGTGGCCATCCGGTGTTGAGTCCCACGGTCGCTATTCATTCTCTGGGAGCAGGCGGAGGGTCTGTAATCAGAGAAGACCTTGGTGGCTTGAGGGTCGGACCAGAATCGGCAGGCGCCAATCCCGGCCCCGCTTGCTATGGAGCTGGGGGTGTTCTACCTACGGTCACAGATGCGAACGTGTTTCTTGGGCGAATCCCGCCGGGGATGAAATTGGGGGGATCCATTGAGATCTCTCACAAGGCGGCGGAAGGCGCCCTGTCGAATGTCGGTCAGGCATTAGGACTGGATACGGATGAATTGGCAAGGGGCTCCATCGATGTAGTGAATGCAATGATGGCTAATGGAATTCGCGAGGTGACTGTTGCTCGTGGTATAGACCCTAGAGAGTTCGTTTTATTGGCCTTTGGTGGGGCTGGGCCGCTACATGCGACGTTTCTTGCGGACGAACTCGAGATTGAAACGGTTGTCGTTCCTATGTCTCCAGGGGTGCTGTCAGCGTTTGGGATGCTAAGAGCGGACGTTCGCCATGACCTTGTCCGGTCCATCTATGGGGTCCTAGGTAGCGATTCAGGCAGTCAACTGAGCGAAGAGTTTGACCTCCTAGAGGAGGAAGCCTTGTTGGCTATCTCTCGTGACGGCGTGGAAACGTCTGAGGCAACAATTCTACGTGCTCTGGAAATGCGCTATACGGGACAAGAATATTCGTTAGTTATCCCGATTATTGGTGAACTAGGAGCCGAAGGGATCGACCGTCTAAAAGATCGGTTCCATGAACAGTACCTAGAGATATATGGACATAACAATAAACAGGAAAGCGTTGAATTTACCAGTGCAAGAATTGCAGTTCTGAAGCAGACGGAGAACGAGAGACACTCTCTTCCTCTATCTGATATAGCCCCTGAACCCCTGGGGGAATGGTTGATCGATCTTGGCTCGGGTTATGAATCCACTCCCGTCTATGAGAGAACAGAGATCGAGCCCGGCAACGAACTCTCTGGACCATTGGTAGTTTCCGAGAGTGGCTGCACGGTAGTGGTCCCGAGCAGATGGCGAATGGAAGTTTCGGGTTGGGGGCACCTGATCCTTCGGAAGCAGAGTTGACGTGAAGAAGTTTTGGTCGTCTGCAGTCGCCTCGTTTTTGGACGCGGGCCTGTTGCCTTTTCAGGAGGAGGAGTGTCCGTGACGGTTGATCCAGTGACGGTCGAAGTAATCCGGAATGGGTTTCTTTCGATAGCGCGGCAGATGAACAACAATCTCGTTCGTTCCGCTTATACCCCCATCATCTACGAGATGCACGATTGCTCAGTTGGAGTCTTTGATCGGAGAGGGAGGTTGTTAGGTCAATCTCCAGGACTCCCAATGTTTCTGGGAAATCTAGAACTCGGCATATTGAGCACTATTGAGAAATTGGGCGGGACCGAAAACTTTGCAGACGGCGACGTGTATATGGTCAACGACCCTTACTTGGTGGGAAGTCACACCTATGACGTAAATGTCTTCTCACCCATCTTTCTCGATGACCAGTTGATTGGCTTTGGTGCCACTAAAGCCCATTGGCTTGACATCGGTGCTAAGGAGGCGGGTAGGCCGGTAGACACCACGGAGATCTATCAGGAGGGGTATCGCTTCGGCCCTACTGCTATCTATCGAGCAGGAGAGCCGGTCAGCGAGGTTCTGGACTACATAACAAGAAATAGCAGGCTCCCAAAATCCGTCTGGGGAGACCTACACGCTCAGATAGCTGCCTGTCGCACTGGTGAACAAAGGCTGAGAACCCTCTATAGGAAGTTTGGTTTGGAGCAGGTTGATGCAGCTACCGAAATCATCTTTGAGCACTGCGAGGAATTGGATCGCGAGGCTGTAGGGCGTATACCTGACGGCACCTACCGCGCTAGTGGCTTCATGGACTCAGGAGGTCCTGGTCTTCCCAAGGTCGACGTGGTGGTGGCGGTGAATGTCTGCGGAACGGATATCTCTGTAGATCTAGCTGGTTCTAGTGGACCGACCAACGGGCCGGTTAACTCGCCGCTGCCGGGGACAGTTGCTGCTGCCAGACTTGCTTTCAAGTGCTTGGTCAATCCAGACGTACCGGTAACGGATGGGACCTTTCGGAATCTGTCCGTAGAGGCTCCTGCACAAACCGTGTTCAACGTCTCTGAGCCGCATGCAACAATCTATTACTACCCACCGCTGGGACTTTTAATTGACCTGATAATCAGGGCAATGGCTGACGCTTTACCTGATTTCGTTGTTGCTGGGCAGACGGCGGATCCGATGAATATCACCTTCGTTGGGGAGCGAACCGATGAAAGCCGTTTTGTCACTGGTGCTGCGACAGCTGTTGGCTGGGGCGCGGGATACGGCCACGACGGTGAGAATGGTCTAATCAATTACGGCGCTGGTGATTTGAAGAACATTCCTGTTGAGGTGGTGGAGAGCAAGTATCCGATCCGGATTAGAGAGTATGGATTGAGAGTCGACTCTGGAGGCTGCGGGAGGTGGCGAGGCGGCCTCGGGATCTCTTGCGAATACGAGACGCTTGAAAACGAAATGGAGATGACCCTCTGGTTGGAGCGGTCACTGATGCCTGCCTGGGGTCTCAATGGAGGTTCGTCTGGGGCACCTACTAGAGGAACTGTCACTGTTGATGGGGTTGATCAAGAGGTTGTGAAGTGTCCGCCGATGCGTCTTCCAGTAGGTAGTCGTGTACGTGTAATGACGGGCGGAGGCGGGGGGTACGGGTGCCCAAGTGAGCGAGATCCCAAAGCCATCGAAGACGACCTCCTCGACGGATATGTCTCCAGTTGGCCGAGTTGACTTATTTCCCTGTGAGGATTCGCGCAACAAGTGAAAGGCTTCGTCTCAGCCAAGAATGCGCGGGCATACGTCCACTTGGTGGACAATTCATAGTTTCCATATAAGCAAATCGGCAGGATCCTTCCAAGATCTCCCTATTTATTGCCGATCTAGATGACAAATGCTGTAGGTGTCAGGTTCGGGCTGGTTTGTCGGGCTTGTGGTGGTGGCTGTTGGGCCCAGTTGTTCTATTTGGAAGGTCTTCTTGCATGAGGCGAAATTCCTCTTATAGCATCGCCAGTAGGTATTTTTGTCGTTCGTTGGGTCTCTATTGCCCCAGCACAGGCGAGAAGACCTTCCAAGGGGGGGGATGACACAGGCCAATAGCAGTTGGCTCATCCTGTCAAACGAAAAGGAGCGTCTTAGATGCTGAAGACCCTGAAGCGACTGCTGTTCACCGTCCTCGCGTTGGCGATGGTGGCCTCAGCTTGTGGATCAGACGAAGAAAGCACGTCGAGCGCTGAAGCGCCGGCAACGACTGCGGCGCCGGCAACGACTGCGGCGCCGGCAACGACTGCGGCTCCCGCCGATAGTGGTGATTCTGCTGCGGCGTCGGATTCTTCTGATCCGATCAAGTTGCCGATTCACAACTGGTCGAGCCAGATCGCCGGCGTTTATGCCGTTGGTGCGATCTTGGAGGCCACTGGCAACTCGGTGGAGTACATCTCGGCGGATTCGACGCTGGTGTACACCTCGATGTGTGAGGGCGACATGGACCTGGTCCATGAGGTCTGGCAGGGCGCGTTCGGCGTTGCCTTCGAGGAGCAGGTGGATAAGGGCTGTGTGATTGATGCAGCGACGCACGACGCGAAGACGCGTGAGGAGTGGTGGTACCCGTCCTACATCGAAGACGTGTGCCCGGGTCTCCCGGATTGGGAGGCGTTGAACGCCTGTGCGGAGATGTTCACTACGCCTGATTCGGGCGGCAAGGGTCGTTTCTTGGGTGGTCCGGTGGACTGGCTGAAGGGCGATCAGGAGCGTGTCGATGGTCTCGGCATGGACTTCATTGTTGAGAACGCGGGTACGGCTGGTGCGTTGTGGGCGGCTCTTGAGGCTGCTTCGGCGAACCAGGAGCCGATCGTGTTGTTCAACTGGACTCCGAACTTCATTGAGGCCATGTATGACGGCAAGTTCATTGAGTTCCCCGAGTACGGCGAGGGTTGTAAGACCGACCCGGAGTGGGGTGTCAACCCGGAGACCACGCATGACTGTGGTAACCCGAAGGATGGTTATCTGAAGATCGGTGTGTGGGAGGGCTTCCCGGCCAAGTGGCCGAACGCCTATGCGGCGGTTCAGCAGATGAACTTCACGAACCTCGACATCGCCCAGTTGGCGATGTACGTCGACATCGACGGCATGGAGCCTGAGGACGCCGCCAACAAGTGGTTGGCTGACAACTGTGCCCGTTGGACCGGTTGGGCCAGCGCCGACACCAGCATCTGCCCCGAAGCACCCGCCACGCCCGAAGCGACAGCCCCGGCAGCGGTGGAGTTGCCCTATGAGCCGGTGGTCTTCTCCAACATCGCACCGATTCCGTCGATCGACCCCCACATTGGATACGACTCGGCGGCGATGCTCTTCATCAGGAGCGTGTATGACAGCTTGTTGGAGTTCCCGCCAGGTTCGGAGCCTGCGATATCTCGAGAGGCTTTAGCCACCTCATGGGAGTGGTCGGCCGATGGCCTGGGACTAACCGTCCAGTTGCGTGAGGGTGTGGTCTTCCATGACGGGTACCCGTTCGACTCTGAGGACGTGATTCGGAGTTTCGAGAGGATCCAGGCGATCAACCAAGGCCCAGCGACGAACATGGGCTCGATCGAGAGTTACGAAGCTCTAGGTCCGTACGAGGTCCACATAACCCTTTCGCAGCCGAATGTCTTCTTTGAAGGCAGCCTTCCGAAGATTCCGATCGTTTCCGCAGAGGCGATTGAGGCAGGGGCAACCTCTGATGACCCGTGGGCGACAGATTGGTTCGCGAGCAACGAGGCCGGATCAGGTCCGTACATGCTGGAGAGCCACTCTGCCGAGACCATCACCATGGTGGGATACCCCGGCTACTGGAGGCCGTTCGAACCCGGAACGCCGACACATGTCACCTTGCGAACGGACCCTGACATCACGAGTGCTGTGCTTCAAATGTGTGAGGGCGAGATCGACATGCTCGGTGGCCTGAGCCCGGACGACACGACAGCCGCCATTCAGTGTGATGGTGTTAAGAGTGTTGTGCAAGCGCGGTTTGGTGTCGGCTCGGTCGTCTTCAATATGCAGACGGACGGTCCGACGAGTGACCCGTTGGTGCGCAAGGCGATTGCTATGGCATTCGACTACGACGCTTGGAACGAGTTCTATGGGGGTCGAACCGAAGCTCCAACCGGACCGCTTCCGAGCAACGCCGATGTTGGTCCTCTGCCGCCCCAGTCCGTCCGAGACGTAGATGGCGCGAAGCAGTTGATGGCCGAGGCCGGTTATCCCGATGCAGGGCCTGACAACATCGCTTTCACCATCTCCTACGCTGGAATCGGCGGCCTCTCTTTTGAGGAGTTCTTTGGAACTCTCCTTCAGGAGAATCTGAAGGAAATCGGGATCGGCGTTGAGCAGGTGCTCGTTCCTTGGGGACAGTTGGTCGAGATGACGAGCAACCCAGATACCGCCGCGGATATGGCATTCCTGATTCTGAACATGACTTCTCCAGATCCCTCTTCACTGCTGAAGTCGGGTTACATCACGGAATCGTTTGCTGATCAGGGTGGCTACAACTGGGCCTACTATTCCAACGCTCTCGTTGATGAGTTGACGGCAAAGGTAGCGACGATTGCTGATCGTGAGGAGCGTGGCCTCGTGCTGCGCCAGATCCAGGATCAGATGATTGATGATCAGGTTGCGGTCTGGGTGCCGATGGCTCCGATCTACCAGCCTGTTCGGGAGAACTGGACGGTGAAGTACGAGCCTTTGGACTTCGTGGTTTCCGTCCGCTTCTTCTTTGCCCGCAACACAGATAACGCTGGGTGACGGATACAGAACAAGATTCCTTGGTAGTTGGGCCGGAGCATGAAAATCGATTCAGCTCCGGCCCAACAGCCAACTTTGCTAAGGGGCTGCTCTGGCTTCTAGTCGTTGTATTGGCGGCGGTAAGCCTCACCTTTATCCTGAGCCGAGTTATTCCGGCCGATCCTGCAAGGCTGGCTGCGGGTCTAGAAGCCGGCCCTGATCAGGTTGCTCAAGTAAGGCAGGACCTCGGTTTAGACAAGCCGGTTGTCGTTCAGTACGTCAACTATCTCGGCGGCCTTATCTCTGGAGATTTTGGCGACTCCATTAGGACTAGACAACCGGTTATTAACGACCTCTTGGAGGCTCTGCCAGCCTCCTTGGAACTCATCGTGGTGTCATTCACAATGATCGCTGGGCTTGGGATCCTGTTAGGCATTATTTGGGCTTATTGGCCCCGTGGATTGCATTCGGTGTTATTACGAATAATCGCTGTTGCGGGTTCAGCAATGCCTGTCTTTTGGGTTGGTCTCCTCTTGCAAGTGGGTCTCGCCGCCAATATTGACTGGCTCCCGATTGCCGGAAGTTTCAATCATCGAAAATATGGAGTTGATGAGATCACCGGAAGTGGTCTGCTCGACTCCCTGATCAGCATGGACACCTCGGCAATAGTTGAGGCGATTCGGCGCCTTGTGTTGCCTATAACCACAATCGTGTTTCACAACATCGCTCTGACCATGACGCTGATGCGATCTTCGATGAGTGAACAGTTGCAACGCCCCTATGTACAGGCCGCTCGAGCTCGCGGGGTCAGCGAGTCCAAGGTGGTTACGGTTGATGCTCTGCGAAATGCCCTTAACCCCGTAGTCACCATGCTCGGACTTCAACTTGGCTGGAGTTTGGGCGGTGTTGTAATCGTGGAAGTGATCTTTTCCTGGCCAGGAATAGGTCTTTACGCCTTTAGCGCATTTCAGGCATTTGACTACAACGCGATCATGGCGGTGACCATTATTGCGACGGCAAGCTTTGTCCTAATCAATTCTCTGGTGAATCGGATCTATCGAGTGCTTGATCCACGCATCACCTAGGCGGCAGGAGTGGGCGAGAACGTTCATCTTCTGCTGACTGACTAGTGGAAGTCAAGATGGCTGAGTCGGAAAAAACCGCGAGAAGGTCGGTAGACCCACTCACGTTGTGGGTCCTTGTGACTGTTCTTTTTCTTGGCGTCTTGATTCTGATACCAGGTGTCTTAGCACCGCACGACCCCTATTCGCTAGAGGTTTCAAATCGTTTTGCCCCTCCTTCGGGAGAGCACTTATTTGGGACGGATCAAACTGGCCGAGACATATTTTCCCGAGTCATTCATGGTGCGAAATATTCAATTGGTTCCGCATTGCTGATAGTTGGAAGCGCTTCTGTAATAGGGACTATCTACGGTGCTCTAGCAGCGTGGTATGGAGGGCTGGCCGATCGCTTGCTGGTTCGGGTTGTAGACGTTTTTCTTGCGTTTCCTTATCTGATATTCGCCATGGCCGTAGCGGCTTCTCTCGGCAGGGGACTTAATTCAACTCTTGTGGCTCTGGTCCTACTTTGGTGGCCGAGCTACGCACGTATGGTCCGGGGCCAGGTCAAGTCGATTCTAAATGAATACCATGTCATGGCCGCCCAGACTCTTGGGGCAAAGAAGTCGCAGATCCTGCGGTGGCATGTCATTCCACATACCTACAACCAACTTCTGGTCCGATTTACCCTCGACATAGGTAATGCGCTTGTTGCGCTAACGGGCCTTTCTTTCCTCGGGTTAGGAGCACAGCCTCCGACGCCCGAGTGGGGGAGGCTTGTAGCCCAGTCAAAGCAGTTCGTCTTGAATGCTTGGTGGTACGCGGTGTTCCCAGGGGTAGTGATTTTTGTCGTCGTGCTGAATTTCGTGCTACTCGGTGACGCCTTGAGGAAACGATCGACGTCATGAGTTTGTTGAAGGTGGATGACCTGACGGTTTATTACGCAGGCGAACAGTCGCCTGCGCTGAAGGGCGCCTCTTTTGAGTTGGACCATGGCCGAACCCTAGGTGTGGTTGGCGAATCTGGGAGCGGGAAGACCACAGTCGCACTAGCTCTTGGCGGACTGCTTCCGTCGGGGGCAAAGATGAAGGCGTCACGAATCGAACTAGGAGGACACGATCTGCTCGATATTTCAAAGCGGAAATGGCTCCACCTTCGCCGTTCGGAGGTCGCCTTCGTATTTCAGTCCCCAGTTGACTCGTGGAATCCAACTCGGGTTCTAAGGGTTCAGGTAAAAGATGCTCTACAGGCGGCTGGCCGGAGTGACGACTACTCCCGGCTGGTCAGCGTTCTTCAGCGTGTGGGCATTGATGATCCGGATCGGGCTTTGGGTTCGTATCCACACCAACTGAGTGGAGGCATGCTTCAGAGAATTTCAATTGCTGTCGCCTTGGTGCACGAACCAGCCTTGCTCATTGCGGATGAACCGACAAGTGCACTTGACTCAACTGTGCAGGCAGAGATCCTTGAGATCCTGCACGAACTGCGCACCGAGGCGAATCTGAGTCTGGTGATAATTAGCCATGATCTCAGTGTTGTGTCACGCCTGGCCGACGAAGTAGTGGTGATGTACGGCGGCAGAGTCGTGGAGCGTGGAGAGACAGAGGATGTACTTGGCTTACCGGTTCATCCCTACACGAGAGGCCTCCTTGCTTCAGTGCCGAAATTGGAAGGAGAGACCCGGACACCCTTACCTGCTATGGCCTTTGGGGAGATTGCGGATCAGGGGTGTGTCTTTGCCACGCGCTGTGACCTGAGAGAAGAGACTTGCCTTCGAACTGATCCGCTGCCCATCGAACACAAGAGCGGCTTTGTGGCGTGCGGACCTGGGATGGAGAAATGGTCCAAGGAGCGCTCATGACGCAACTCCTTTTGGAAACCGATGCCGTTTCAAAGACTTTCGGATCAGGCAAGAACGCTGTGCACGCGGTGCGGGAGGTGTCGCTTTCTTTGGCTCAGGGAGAAGTTCTGGGTCTGGTCGGTGAATCTGGATCTGGAAAGTCGACAGTGGCGAACCTGCTTCTCGGCATAGAGACACCCGACTCGGGTTCCATCTCCGTAGAAGGTCGACCGGTTGGGAACTGGTTGAAGGAAGAACCAAGGGTTTATCGGGAGGTGATACAGGCGGTTTTCCAGTACCCCATCGCCGCACTTGATAGTAGGAAGCGCGTCGGATGGCTTATCGAAGAGCCGCTGGTGGTTCACGGCCGAGGCACCAAAAAGCAGCGAGTTGCGAGAGTCAAGGACCTGATGTCTGCTGTCCAACTAGATGAAGAACTGCTTGATCGTTTTCCTTATGAACTATCTGGGGGTCAGGCGCAGCGAGTGAACATCGCTAGAGCGCTTGCCCTTGAGCCAAAGATCCTGATTTGCGACGAACCAGTCTCTGCTCTCGATGTCTCTGTGCAGGCACAGATTCTGAACCTACTCCTCGAACTCCAGACGTCACATCAGATGTCGATGATATTCATCAGTCACTCGTTGGCGGTGGTACGCCACCTGTCGAACCGAATCGCAGTCATGTACGCGGGAACCATTGTGGAGGGCGGTCCGGGTCGTGATCTGGTGGATTCGCCATCTCATCCGTATACAGAGTTACTTGTTCAAGCTGCGGCCTCGAGTTCGTCAAATAGAGAAGGCTTAGTGTCGACGATTTCGCCTGAAGGTCTGCCAAGAAGCGGTTGTCGGTTTGTCCCACGATGCCCGCTAGCTACCGAGGTGTGCTCGAATGGAGAACCAGAGTTGGTGATGAATTCTCAGTCAAGATCGATTAGGTGTTGGCATTTAGACACCACGTAGTTGAGCAGTCCAGAGAGCAATTGGAACAATCGACTAACAATGACAGTCGCATGAGATTAAGTGTGACATTGATACGAGGTAAGAAACATTGTACGACGACGAGAGTCTTCAACGGCTAGTCCCTGATGGGATCATCGACTCGCGTGCACGACCGCCGATCGATGGTTTTCTGGCAGATCGGACCTACGCGAATCTCGACAGAACTGTAGGAAACATTGAGAATCGGGGATGGAAAGCGCCGACCTCGCTCCTAAAGAGGAGTTTGCCTGAATACCTCCGGGAGTCTCAGGAAGCAGGAATCTCGCTGGCCGGAGTGCCCGCCAGGGCTCCGAACCGCTGGATGGGAGGTAAAGGAAACCAACCGGTCTTTGAAGCATGTAACCAAAGCAACGGATTCTTCATGGCCTACGCCGCCGTAGATCCGACATCGGCTGATGCTGCCGGCTCTATTGCAGGATTGAAGGCTCAGGGCGCCAAGGCAATCGTTTTTGAGCCAGGGGTTGCCGATGAGCCAACTTACATCGACGATCCCGGGATTTCTGAGGTCTACGAATCGTGCATGGCTGCAGAGTTGCCAGCATTGGTAATGAGCGGAGGTGAGGCGGGGCCGGACACCTCATATTCGGATCCAGTGCGCCTAGACCGGATCGCGCAACGATTCCCTGATCTGAGGATTGTCAATGTCCATGGCGGTTGGCCATATGTTCAAGGTGCGCTGGGTGTGGCCTTCCGAAGGCCGAATGTGTGGATGCTCCCGGATGTGTATTTTCCCGGGCTCACAGGAGAAGCGGACTATGTGGTCGCGATGAAAACCTTCCTCCAGGATCGATTCCTCTTTGCTACTGGCTACCCGTTCTGTCCAATCAAGGCGACGGTCGACCGCTACCTGAGTTTCTCTCTGCCGGAGTCAGTGATCCAAAAGGTGTTTCGAGAAAATGCTGTACAGCTGTTTGGGCTTGACAAGTGAACACGAAGTTCCGCTGCAGCTTGAGGATTATGTCGCTTCTAACCTACCGCGGGTGTTGCCGACTTAGCGAAGGGGCCACTATTCATACGGGGAAGTCCTTTGGGTGAGGCAATGAGTGGTCGTGTCGTTGTAGTAAGCGGTGCAGGTCGCGGAATTGGGGCCGCCATTTGCCGAAAGATGGCCCCGGAGGCTTCTCTAATCGTGCTACTAGATCGCGATAGAGAACCTATCGAAACAGTCGCCAGTGAGCTTGAAGCATCTGGAACAGAATCACGGTCCAGAGTCGTTGACGTGAGGGCCGCGGGCGAAATATCGGAAGCCCTTGAGTCCCTAGATGCCGACTTCGGACCAATCGATGCCGTAATAGCTGCAGCAGGCTGTATGGCTGGATCGACAGTCGAAGACATGACCGACGATCTCTGGGAGGAGGCAGTTGATGTCAACCTCAAGGGAGCATTCTCACTGGTGCGCGCAAGTATCTCGTCGCTCAAGAAGTCCAGGTCGCCCCGTATCGTCCTCCTCTCCTCAGTGGCCAGTCGTGGACTGCCAAATCACGCGAATTACAGCGCCGCTAAGGCGGGCATTGGTGGCCTAACACGTTCGCTGGCGTGGGAGTTTGGTCCTCAGGGCGTCCTGGTAAATGCAGTTGCACCGGGATTTATCGACACGCGAATGACGAGGTCCGGGGCTGAACTTCGGGGTGTCGATTGGGAAGAGTACGTGAAAGAGGCAGCGCGCCATACGGCACTGGGGAGAATAGGAGAGGCAGAGGAGATTGCTCATGTAGTTCAGTTTCTCGCAAGCCCAGAACTGACTTATCTCACAGGCCAGGTACTGACTGTTAGCGGTTCTCCGTGATCCACCTTGATGGTTGGCAGGATGGAGCTGCCAGCATCAAAGGTGGACGACACACCGATAAGGGGTAGAAGCACAAGTGACTGCCAGAATTCAAGTGTTGCATCCGATCGGGACTTCTCTCTATAACGACTACACGGTTGAACTTCTAGGTCCCCTGTCGGCACCATCGGTTGAAATCGAGGTCACGAATCTGGAGGGACTCAGTGACGAACCGTTCGTGTTTTCTCCAGATTCCGTCCATAACGAGTTGGTCGCGGCGTTAAAGACGGCCGAGCGAGATGGCGTAGCCGGTGTGGTCGTGGCATGTGCTTCCGATCCGGGTATTGAAGCGGCTAGCGGAGAAGTATCCATTCCTGTTGTTGGTCCATTTGGCGCTCTGGCGAGCTTGGGTCACGCAACTGGACGACTAGGCATAATCGCTGCTGGATACAAAATCGAAACGTGGAAGCCGCGTGCAGTGGCCCACGGCCTAGGCGACAGTTTGGTATCGGTGAGAAAATCTGACTTTTCCCATCCCGACAAGGATTTGTCGAATGAGCTACTAGCCAGGGATCCACAACTTCTCCTAGATCACATTCTTGATGAGATGCGGCGATCGATTGTTGAGGAAGCCGTTACTCAAGCTACGGAAGCTGCTCTAGTGGATGGCGTTGACACAATCTTCTTTGCGTGCACCCTGTGGTCGGGCCTGTTAGAACCCGTCAGAGCTGCGGTTCCGAATGTGAAGGTACTCGACCCGCTCGTTAGCCCAGTTAGGTATCTGGAGTACCTGCTAGGGGTCTAAAGCGGTTCGAGTGCAGTGCTTCGCCAAGTTCGGTTAGTCGGGCACTCCGAAACCAGTTCGAGCCATGGAATCCGCGAGCATGGAAACCAGAGACTCAATAACATCTCGAACCGGTGAAGTTTCCAGGAACGCGGCAGAGATAACTCGCCTTGGGGGATGGTCAGCCCCGCTAAGCGGGAGGATCTCTAGTTTCCAGTCGCCAACCGACACGAGGCCGGCTGGTACGATGCTTATACCGAGTCCTTGTTCCACGGAGCGCATAAGCAGGTCGCTCCAACCAGTCTCAATCGTTGGTTCGGGCTGGAAATTGGCCTTGGAGAAAAAGTCGTCTATGACTCCTCGCAGTGCGTAGCCCTCAGGAAAGAGGATCAATCGGTGTTCCTTTAGAGCGGCTACGGGAACTGTTTCCAATTCGGTCAAGGGATGTCGCGGGGGCGCCAGAACAACCCAGCCCTCTTCTGCCAAGACCACGCTCGTCGTGCCAGGTGCGAGCAGATCAGGAGCTACTGGACCAGGAAGGCTTACCAAACCGAGATCTATTTGTCCGAGTCCAAGCTTGAAGATGGTGTCGGAGGCTTGTAGATCGCGGATGCGGATCTCAAGGCCGTGGTGTTTGTTCTTAAGGGTGGCCAAGATCGCTGGCAGCGAGTCAAACAACGGGCCTAACGTCGCACCGATTCGAAGAAGTGGACCACCAGAAGATGTGATCACCCCGGAAAGGCTGCCTATATCCGCAGCCAACCTCATCAGCTCCTGGACTCGAGGGAGGAGGAGCTCACCTTCAGCGGTTAGGCGGGCGCCGTCACGTCCACGAATGAACAATTGGCAGTCGAGTTCCTTCTCGAGTGCTGCTATTTGGCTACTGACTGCAGATTGACTCAAGTGAAGTGACTTCGCGGCCGACGTAAAGCCGCCTCGAAGGGCGACCTCAATAAAACACGCGTAGTGGCGGAGGTCAGCCATGGGTGAGAAGATATCGCGGTGTCCAAATTGCCGCTCTACTATTCCAGACCGGCTGATCGCTCAGGGGAGGCTGAACGCGAGCGACAAAAGAGTCGCCTAGCGGCGGCATTTCGTATATTTCATGACCTCGGCTATGGAGTAGGCGTAGCGGGACACATATCAGTTCGAGATCCAATCCAATCAGATTGCTTCTGGGTCAACCCTGCAGGCCAGTCCTTCCACAATATGACTGCAGACGACTTACTGTTGGTTGACTCCGGCGGGCGAGTGCTTGCAGGCGACTATGCGGTCAACGATGCAGCGTTCGCTATTCACTCGGCGATTCATCTAGCACGTCCGGATGTGCACGCGGTTGCCCATGCACACTCGGAATATGGTCGGACTTGGTCAACTCTAGGCAGGCTCTTGGACCCGATTTCTCAAGATTCCTGTCTGTTCTTTCGGAACCACGCAGTATTTGAAGAATTCACCGGAGTAGTGCTTGAGGCAGATCAGGCTAAGGGCATAGTTGTTGCTCTCGCCAATCACCAAGCAGTAATCCTAAAGAACCATGGTCTGGTGTCTGTTGGAGCTGGAATCGACGAAGCTGTATGGGTGTTTATTTCGCTTGAAAATTCCTGCAAAAGTCAGTTGTTGGCTGAGGCCTCTGGATCTCCCTCAATAATTGATGATGAAAGCGCGCTGTTAACGAGAGATCAAATAGGAAATAGTGAGGCTCTCTGGCACATGGCACAGCCATTATTTGAACAAGTGTTTGACCGATATCCAGAACTGGTTGGCGGGTAAAATTGGGGCAGGCCAATTTGGGATATCTGCTTCCAGATGGATGAAGCGGTCGCGGCAACAGACGGAAGAGTGAGGAATACGGTGTCACTGGAGGGGTGGGGCGTAAGGCCCCGGAGCTAAGTGGCAACGCCGTTCCTAGAAGTGGTGGTTGAAGCAAGTTAGGTGACGAAATGACCGGTTCTAGAGTTATTGGGGGAAACTCCGT
Source organism: Candidatus Neomicrothrix sp. UBA2974 (assembly GCA_002348705.1). Taxonomy (GTDB): domain Bacteria; phylum Actinomycetota; class Acidimicrobiia; order Acidimicrobiales; family MedAcidi-G1; genus UBA9410. The sequence continues at coordinate 64,142 of DEAU01000022.1, read as the reverse complement.
GTCGACAGCACAACAGGTTCGTGAATCGCTCGAACACCCAGTGATTGATGCTGATGGTCACCTTGTGGAATATCTGCCCCTGGTGAAGGAGTTTTTACGTGAGGAGGCTGGTTCGGAACTAGTGCGAGACTTCGAATCGAGTACTGGACTCCTGCCGCCGGAGATCCCTGATTCGATTCAAAGTCGACGGCATGCTGGGTTCTATCGCGGTGCTTGGTGGGGATTACCAGCGGAGAACAGCCTAGATCGGGCAACCGCGGCTCTACCCAGACTGATGTATGACCGTCTTGATGAACTGGGAATAGATCTGGCGTTCCTCTATCCGACCTATGGGCTCAGTGTGTTGGCCATGGCGCAAGATGACCTGCGTGTCGCTATGGCGCGGGCATTCAATCGGTATGTGGCCGAAGTGTATGGAGGCTTCGTAGATCGGCTCTGTCCAGTAGCTGTGATTCCAATGAACAGTCCTGATGAGGCGTTGGCTGAGTTGGACCATGCTGTTGAAGAATTAGGACTTCGAGCCGTCATGATGGCCGGTTTGGTCAACCGGTCGACCCAGAACGACGAAGGTGATTGCCGTATCCAAACTTTTGACAGCTTGGGGCACGACAGTGTTTTCGATTATGACCCGGTGTGGACACGCTGCGTCGAACTGGGTGTGAGCCCGGCGTTCCACTCATTCGGCTATGGATGGGGTTCAAGGAGATCGACAAGAAACTACATGTACAACCATGTGGGGAATTTTGCTGCCGCGGGGGAAGCCACAGCCCGCTCGCTGTTCTTTGGTGGGGTGCCAACTCGATTTCCGGAGTTGAACTGGGCATTTCAAGAGGGCGGAGTTGTGTGGGCCTTGAACCTACTCTCTGACATTGTGGGTCACTATGGCAAACGGAATGAAGCGGGCCTTCGAAATTATGAGCCCGACAGATTGGATGTTCAACACGTCAGAGAATTATTCGACAAATACGGAGAACAGTCGCAAATCAGACATATAGGCGAGTTGGAAAAGTTTCTTAATGCGGTCGGAATTCGGGATGACGAACTCTGTCCAACTGGTGACGAATTTCTGGAGAGCGGCATCAAATCCGTGGAAGATATATATGAAATATTCTGCTCTCGATATTTCTTTGGCTGCGAATCAGATGATCCTCTGAATGTCTTGGCGACAAGGTGCAGCACCTTGCTAGATGGCGCAGAAATGAAATCAATGTTTGCGTCGGATATTGGACATTGGGATGTCACTGACATGAGATCCGTGTTGCCTGATGCATGGGATCTCGTTGAAGAAGGTCTGCTTGTTCCTGAGGAGTTTTCGGCCTTTGTTTTCGGGAATGTTGTGGATTTTTATGGAAGGGTCAATCCAGAGGTATTTGAAGGTACGAGTGTGGAGGATCAGGCGAGGTCATACTTGAGCACCAGTGGTGGGAGCTCACCAGTGGCAGGTGACGGCGAACCTAAAGGCCCTTGAGACTTGATTCGCTCTGAGGTGCATAACTGCATGAAGGTATGACTTCGAACCCGATTGAGCTGCCAATCCGCAAGGACCTTCTTGAAGCGATAGATCGAGCCTGGATTCGTCTCGGCCGCCCGGGTACCTGGTTGACAGGAGAAGAGCGAGTAGGCATTGCGGATGAGGCGCGTGCTGCCAAAATGCGCGACCTGGGTTTTTGGAAGGAGGCGGCACACCCCCCGATATCCGTCGCGGACAGTTGGCTAGAGAAGTTGGGAGGATTAGCCGATCTGGTGGTAGGGCTCGTGCACCGTATCGCTACCGAAGCATCTCGGCTAACGGAAGAGGACTATCGAAGTGCGCTAGACCGAGGCCTGACAGATGGCCAATACGTCGAGATTGTGGGGACGGTGGCCACGATTGCTGGTATCGACAGCTTCCATCGGGCCCTCGGCCTATCGCTGAGGGAACTTCCGAATCCAATCGCAGGTGAGCCAAGTCGTAGACGTCCCACCGGTGCCCAGAGTGGTGGAGCATGGGTGCCGATGGTGGAGCGAAGTGACCTTGATCCAGAAGACGCTGGCCTGTATACGAAGGATCGAGACGGCTACGTGATCCGAGCTTTGAGCCTGGTTCCGGACGAGGTGCGAAGCCTCATTGATCAGTCTCAGAATTTCTACGTACGAGACCTCTCCAACCTTGCTGAGGGTCGCTCTCTTTCGCGACCACAGATAGAAATGATTGCGTCACGTGTCTCAGCTCTGAACGAGTGCTTCTACTGAACTTCAGCCCACATGATGCTGCTCCGTGCGAGTGGAGAAGCCACGAGAACGAAGGTGGATCTTGGAGTAGTTATGACTGGTCGAGATCCAACCAATACGGAAATCCCTCACGGTGAGATCTTGTTGAAGTTCGCAGAAGCCGCAGTGGCTGGCGGCGAAGAGGAAATGGTCGCTGCACGGCAGGCGGTATTGACTGCACTTGGACCGGCAGAGCTAGTCGATGCTGCAGCAGTAGTGGGCAACTTTGAACGAAACGTCCGGGTTGCAGATGCGACAGGGATTCCTCTTGACGAGTTTCTTGAAGAACTTTCAGCTGACCTTCGTAGCGAGATGGGAGTCGACGCGTTTGCCTCCAAAACAAACGACCAGCAACCAGAAGTCGAGGAACTAGAGGGGACTTAAACGAGCACTTTTGCCGGCTGCCCGGCTAGTGCTGGTGCTTTAAAACTGCCCGGACGGCGTCTTCGTCGCCACTGCGATGTAGGAGAGCCATAGCCCTGTCCACCTCGTCTAGATCTACCACTGTTCCCAGAAGGGGTGCCGTCGGGAACTGCCCGGCGTTCAGGATCCGGGCCGCCTCGTCCACAGACGCCGCCGTGCCGCCGGATCCGCCGTATACGGTCAGCGACCGCATCACCACCTTGTCGGTGACTACGGGAACAGCCTGCCGGTCTTTCAGTCCGGCCCAAATCACCTGTCCACCGTGGTGAACCAGATCGAAGCAGAGGCTCGGTGTGCTTGGTGCGCTGGCTAGGTCCACGGCTACGTTTGCACCACCGGTGGTCAGGTCCCTCACTGCCTCTATCGGGTCGACGGCCGTTACGTCCACCACGTGGTCGGCGCCCACCTCGAGGGCGACCTCTAGACGCATTGCATCGTCGCTGGTTCCTGTCACGATCACTGTCGCGGCACCCAGTGACTTGGCGTAAGCGGCACAAGTCAGGCCCATGTGGCCTGGACCTTGGATGACGATCGACTGTCCCTCCCGGAACCCCATCCGGTTCAGCCACGCAACCATGTTGGAGAGCGGCTCAAAAAGCGTCAACTCCTCGGCTGATACCTCTTCGGTAAGGGGAGCCAGGTGAGTGCCGGCCATAACCGCCATGTACTCCCCGTAGCCACCCCATAGGCCGGAGCCTTCGTCCAGACCGAACGAATAGCCGTAGCAGCGAACCCCAAGCGGGTTGTCCTCGTAGGGTGGTCCAAACCACACGATGTCCACTGCTACACGGTCGCCAACGTCTACGCCGAGATCAGCGTCGTCTGCAAGAGCGTGCACGCGTCCCACGATCTCGTGGCCAGGCACCACTGGTGACACTTCGCCGGGTACGTGGTGGTGACCGGCTAGTTGGGCCACATCGCTGTGGCAGAGACCCACCGCCTCGACTGCTAGCACCGCACCACCCTGTGGCGGCTCTGGTATCAGGAAGTCGTCGCGCATCTCCCAAGTTCCATCTCCGGCAAACACCACAGCCCGGCAGTCGATGGACATGGTTTCCGCTATCCGGTAGTTCGGGAGGTGATCCGACTACAGCTTCTGTAGCAGCGTGCCGGTGCCCAGTCCGCCACCGCAGCACATGGTCACGATGGCGTACTCTCCGTCAATGCGTTGAAGCTCATGCACGGCCTTGGTAGTCAGAATCGCTCCTGTCCCACCGAGTGGATGTCCCAGAGCGATTGCTCCTCCATTCGGGTTCACCGTCTCCATGTTTGGGGACAGTTCCTGTTCCCAGGCCAACACCACCGAGGCAAACGCCTCGTTGATCTCGACCACGTCGATGTCACTCATTGAGAGGTTGTTGTCGGCCAGCAGTTTCTGCGTGGCACCTATCGGACCCGTCAGCATTAACTCCGGATCCGAACCCACTAGGCACGAATCCACGATGCGGGCCAGTGGTTTGACGTTCAACTCATCGGCCTTCTTGGCAGTCATCATCAACACAGCTGCGGCCCCATCGGAGATCTGTGACGATGTTCCAGCCGTGTGCACGCCGTCCTCGCGGCCTGTTGGCTTAAGACCAGCTAGTACCTCTAGGGTTGTCTCCCGTAAGCCCTCGTCGCGCGCCAACGTATTCACTTGGCCAGTCGGCTTACCGTCCTCTCCTAGAACTGGTGCGTCTACGGCCACGATTTGTGTGGCAAATCGGTCTTCGTCCCACGCCCGAGCCGCTCGTGCCTGCGACTCGAGGCCGAATGCGTCCGTCTGTTTTCGGGTAATACCCCATTGTTGGGCGATCCGCTCGGACCCCTCAAACTGCGATGTGAACTCGAAGTGCTCGAAGTACTTGCGATTGATGGGGCGGCCCGAGTTTGGGTCCTTTGGCGTTGTAGCCCCGAAACCGACCTGCGACATCACCTCCACACCACAGCCCACCGCGACTTCGACCACGCCACTGGCCACCAGTGAGTAGGCGATGTTCGTGGCTTGTTGAGACGAGCCGCACTGGGCATCGACTGTGGTAGCCGGCACCTCCAATGGCAGGCCAGCGGTCAGCCAAGCCGTGCGCGTCACATTCATCGACTGCATGCCGACCTGGCCGACGCATCCGCCGACCACCTGACCGACCTCTATCGGGTCGATGCTTGTCCGGTCGAAAAGCGATTTCTGCACCGTGCCCAGGACGTCAACGCTGTGGCAGGTTGACAGACCTCCATTACGGCGACCGACCGGGGTCCTCACTGCATCCACGATTACGACGTCATGCATGTTGTCCTCCTATCGCAGCACCATCCGGCAGATGGTGCAATGAATCTAGATGGGGAGCGACCCGGTGGCCCGAGCCGTCGATTCGGTGTCGGTCCAAGCGGCGATCGTCCGCTGGGCGATCCGCATCTGGTGGATCTCGTCGGCTCCGTCGGCAAAGCGTGCCCAACGGGCCTGTTGAAGCATGTGGGCCAGCGGCGTGTCGGTCGAATAGCCGAGTGCGCCATGCACCTGTATCGCCCGGTCGATAATTCGGTTGAGACTGTTTGCGACAAAGTGCTTGGCCATTGACACCTCTGACTTGAAGTCCTCGCCCCGATCAATCTTGTAGGCGGCGTGTAGCACCATCAACTTCGACTGGTACAACTCCATCGTCGAGTCGGCGATCATCCACTGGACTCCTTGTTTCTCTGCCAGCAGAGACCCATGGCTGAACCGATTCAACGACCGTTCGACCATCATGTCGAGCGCTGTTTCCGCCTGAGCAATCCATCGCATGCAGTGCGCCAGTCGTGCTGGTCCCAGCCGGTATTGGCCAAGCAGGTGCCCCTGACCTCGTCCGCCAAGCATCTGGTCGTTATGCAGTCGCAGGTCTTCGATGAGGATCTCGCTATGGCCGGTTGAACCGTGCATCGTCTCGATCTGGCGCACGTCGTTCCATCCTTCCTGGGGAATGTCAACCAGAAACGCAGTATTGGCAGCCTGCGGGAGATCTGGGTTCTCCTCGGTCCGGCAAACCAGAATGGCGAACTTCGCCCTGTGGGCGTTAGAGATGAACCACTTGTGGCCGTTGACGACCCACTCGTCACCGTCTTGATAGGCGCTGGTGCGGATAAGTGTCGGATCCGAACCTGCCACCTCCGGTTCTGTCATGGCGAAACATGACCACGTGGTGCCCTCGCAAAGCGGCTTCAAGTACTTCTCCTTTTGCGCATCTGTCGCCCAGTGGAGAAGGGTATGCATGTTCCCCTCGTCGGGTGCCTGACAGTTCAGCACCCACGGTCCGTAGTACGACCGGGCGGCCTCAGCTTGCACCATGGCCAACTCGACATGGCCAAGACCCATGCCGCCCCAATCGGTGGGCATGTGGGGTAGCCACAGGCCTTCGGCAAGGGCCTGCTTCCGCAGACCAATAAGTGCTTTGATGCGGTCCTTGCCCGTTAGTGGCTCGGCGTCGCAC
>DEAU01000022.1:0-57721 GCA_002348705.1 Candidatus Neomicrothrix sp. UBA2974 | reverse complement strand
CTCGGCGTCGCACTCCCCGTCGATAATCGCCCCGCCCGGTCGGACGACGTCGTCGATAAACGTTCGGACCCGGCTGCGGATTTCTTCGAGTTCAGGCGAGAGGCTGAAGTCGATGGCCATTGGCGTCTCCTAGACAGTCTTCCCGGGGCGTCCTGGCCCCTCGGCTGGATTTCCGCCCATGTCCGAATTGAGCTGAGCTTCGGCCATTAGTCCGGCAATTACTTCGGTCATACCAGCTGGATCCTCGGTCTGCATTGCTGTTGGGCCGAGATGCCACTGTTCGGCGATACCTACCCGTTGGCCCACGATGTCGAAGACCCGACCTGTCACATTCTTTGCAGCCTCACTGCATAGCCAGGTAGTGGTCACCGCAATCCAGCGGGGCCCCATCTTCTCCTGAGCTTCTTCGTCCATGCCGGAGAACCCTGGCAGGTCCTTTGTCATGCGGGTGTAAGCGCCCGGCGCGAGACAGTTAACTGTCACGCCGTACTTCGCAAGTTCCATGGCTGTGATCAATGTGAATGCCGCAATCCCAGCTTTTGCCGCGCCGTAGTTCGACTGGCCGACATTGCCGTAAATGCCCGATGGTGAAGACGTGTTGACGATCCTGCCAAAGACCTCGTCTCCGGCCTTGGCCTTTTCCCGCCAGTAAACGGCCGCATGGTGTGTCGGAGCGAACGTGCCCTTCAAGTGAACGTTGATGACGGCGTCCCAGTCTGACTCCGACATGGAAAACACCATGCGGTCCCGCAGTATTCCGGCGTTGTTAACAAGAATGTCGCAACTTCCAAACGTCTCTATGGCCTGCTGAACCATCTCGCCAGCGGCATCGAAGTCGGCCACGTTGCCACCGTTGACTACTGCTTCGCCACCCATTGCGACGATTTCATCGACGACTTCTTGGGCTGGGGTTGAGTCGGCGCCTGCGCCGGCTGCGTCACCGCCTAGGTCGTTAATGACCAACTTGGCTCCGTTGGATGCGAGCATCAGGGCGTGCTCCCGCCCGATGCCTCGGCCGGCGCCTGTGACGATGGCTACTCGTCCTTCGACGATATTTCCCATGGGGTAGTGCTCCTATGGTTGGGGTAGATCGATGATGAGCCTGCCACCGCGTTGGGTCTTTTGCCCAAGTGGGATGACGGCCAGTCGCTTTTATCGGTCTGAACCACCCTAGGGTCGGTCCGTGGCCGGGTCGAAGTCGATGCTCACCGTAATCAGCGTCCCATTCCGTCTATTACGAACTCGGCGAGGCCGACTGGAGCATCCCGGAGTTATTCGGCGCAATGGCAGCGCTCTCCGCCAACAAGGAGTTGGCGTGAATTGGCGATCGATTATTGGAAATGCAAATGACGAAGCATCGGAAAGGAAGTCACTCGAATGGCATCTTGTGCGTTTGTAGGACTTGGGGTAATGGGCTATCCCATGGCCGGTCACCTTCAGGCTGCAGGTCACCAGACAGCGGTATACAACCGCACCTCATCGAAGTCTGAGACCTGGGTCAGAGAGCACGGAGGTACGGCGGCCCCAACACCTCGGGAGGCGGCTATCGGCGCCGAAGCGGTCATGGTCTGCGTCGGAAACGACGACGACCTCCGCTCAGTCGTCTTTGGTGAAGATGGCGTTCTTGCGGGGATGGCACCCGACAGCACCCTCGTTGACCACACGACTGCATCAGCCGAGGTGGCTCGTGAGATCAGGCATGCCTCCGACAAACTCGGTGTTGGCTTCATCGACGCTCCGGTATCGGGTGGCCAGGCCGGGGCCCAGAACGGTGCACTTTCAGTCATGTGCGGTGGAGATCAGGACATCTTCGCGCGAGTGGAATCAATCATTGACACCTATGCCAAGGCTGTGGTGCTTGTTGGTGAAACGGGCTCTGGCCAACTTACGAAGATGGTTAACCAGGTCTGCATCGGCGGCCTTGTACAGGCTCTCTCCGAGGCACTGGACTTTTCCCGTCGAGCCGGTCTCGACCACGAGAAGGTGCTTGAGGCCATCAGTCAGGGGGCCTCCGGGTCGTGGCAGATGAACAACCGGGCTGAAACGATGCTGAATCGACAATTCGACCACGGGTTCGCACTGGACTGGATGCGCAAGGATTTTGGCATTGTGTTCGACGAGGCCAAGCGGATCGGTGCAACCCTGCCTATGACCGCCATGGTGGACCAGTTCTACGCCCGGCTTCAGCGTGAGGGGCATGGTCGCTGGGACACCAGTGCCCTTATTGAACTTCTCCGCGACGATTGAGTGCAGAGAGACGTCTCAGGCGACAGGCGCTGAACCGGCCACCGTGGTGCGGTTGAGCTCTCGCCGCAGCCCGCCGTAGTCGTTCAGCGCCACGTGCTGGGTTGTCCGGTTGTCCCACAACACCACGTCGCCATTTGACCAGCGGTGCCTGAACGTAAACCGCACATGGGTGGTGAAGTCGTGCAGCCATCTCAGGAGACGCCTTTCTTCGCGCCCTCCGGATTCAGTCCCGTCACCGATTCCCTTACCGTGAAGACCACGCACGTAGGTGCCGTTGAAGAACAGACTGCGTTTCCCTGACTCCGGGTGAGTCACAAGAAGTGGGTGTCGGCGTGTCTCATGGGCCGATTCCGAAGTCCGGATGTTCATGCCCGACAGGCCCGCGTGCAGTTCCTGCTGAGCGGGGGAGTAACTGGCACTTGCAGTGTGCACGGCGACTACGTCGTCGAGTGCATCGCGAACATCGTCGGGGAGGGCGTCATGCGCCGCAGTCATTGACGACCACACCGTATCGCCACCTACCGATGGCACATCCAGGGCATGTAGGACGGTAAAGGCAGGTGGGGCCTCGAGAAACGAGAAGTCACTGTGCCACACGCCGCCAAAGTTGAAGGCGTCTGGTTCGCTGGCCTCTTTGACGACCTTGATGACCTCCTGATGTTCGGGCACCGGTTGGACAAATGGAACAGGCGAGTAGGCGCCCAGTAGATGACTGAATCCGGCTTGCTCAGCCGGTGACAGATCCTGTCCGGGGATAACCAGAACCTCGTTCTCCACCAGTGCCAATCGGACGGCAGCAACCAGATCGGGATCCATTGAGGACGACAAGGTCACACCGTCGGCCCGTGCACCGAGGATCCCGGTCAATGGTGATATCTCTATGCTCATCTGCTTGACCATAGAGCCGGCCAGGTTGACGGCCTCCGTCCGGAGCGCCTGCTTACTGGTTCGGCGGCGACTAGAGAATCTGCGAGAGGAAAGCCTTGGTGCGATCCTCGGTCGGGTTGGAAAAGAAGAGTTCTGTCGTGTTCTGTTCTACGATCTGGCCGTCCTCCATGAAGATGAGCCGGTCGGCCACCTCTTTCGCAAATCCCATTTCGTGAGTTACGACCATCATTGTCATTCCCGAGAGCGCAAGTGCCTTCATGACATCGAGAACCTCTTTGATCATCTCTGGGTCAAGGGCCGATGTCGGCTCGTCGAAAAGCATGATCCGAGGTTCCATTGCTAGGGCCCGGGCAATCGCCACACGTTGCTGCTGACCACCAGACAACTGGCCGGGGTATTTTTCGGCCTGTTCGGGGATTCCCACCCGCTCCAGAAGAGCCATGGCTTGGGATTCAGCCTCTGCCCGCGGTTTCTTGCGAACCCAGATTGGGGCCAAAGTGACATTGTCCATGATGGTGAGGTGCGGGAAGAGGTTGAACTGCTGAAAGACCATCCCAACTTCGGATCGCACCTTTTCGATGTTTCGCAAATCGTTTGTGAGTTCTACGTCGTCGACGACGATGCGCCCCTGCTGATGGATTTCGAGGCGGTTGATGCACCGGATCCAAGTCGACTTCCCGGAGCCCGACGGGCCGAGTACGACCACAACCTCTTGCTCCTTGATGTTTGCTGAGACCCCGTCTAGGGCCTGAAAGTCGCCATACCACTTGGACACGTTCTCGCAAACGATCATGTCCCGTGCTCCGGAAAGATCCCGGGTCTGGCCGTCGGTTGGTTCGACTGGTGTGGTATCGGTCATGGCTTAAACCTCACAGGACTCAAGAGATCACTAGCGCTCGCCCAGCCCGGTGCGCTGTTCTAGGCGCTGGCTGGCTTTCGACATCTGGTAGGCGAATATCCAGTAGATCACGGAAACGAATAGAAGGTTCTCCTTGGTGCTCCCCATGAATTCGGTCTGGCCGGGAATCACGATTCGGCCAATGTAGAGAATGTCGAATACTCCGATGATGGCCAGCAGTGAAGTTTCTTTGAATACACCGATGCAGTGTCCAACTAGTGGCGGGATGGCGACCCGTAGGCCTTGAGGTAGGACGATGAACAGTGTCTTTTGGGCTGTGGTCATGCCGACCGCCTCGGCCGCTTCGTGTTGCCCTCGGGTCACCGACTGCAGGCCACCTCTCACGTTCTCGGCCAGATAGGCCGCTGAGAACAGGACGTATCCGATGACCACGGCAGCGACTTCGCCCAGATGCATCCCTCGGGGAAGGAAGAGCGGCACCATGATCGAGAAGAAGATCAGGATTGTGATTAGAGGTACACCTCGAACGAACTCGATGAACCAGGTGGCCAGAAGTCGGAAGATAGGCATGGTCGAGGTGCGGGCTAGGGCGAGGGCGATCCCGAGAGGAAAGGAGAGCACGAGGGTGAAGACCGCGACCATGAGAGTGATCGAGAAACCACCGATGAAGAAGCCACCCGGAACGGTGACGGTGGAAGGAGTGTTAATCGAGGTGATAAGCCATGACATCACGCTTAGTACCCCTAGCCAGCCCAACACATAGCGTCTCCGGTTTCGCGGACCGCCAGCGAATGTTGGTGCCGCCAGCGCAAAGACGGCGAGAGTGAGCATGTCGAGCCGGACGACCATTCGCATCGGCGTCAAGAAGGTGCAAAAACCGGCTATCAAGATTATTACAGCGACTATTCGGCCAGCTTCGCCAGTCGACGGACGCGTCAGCCACGAGAGCAGTAATGCCCCACCTATTGCGTAGGAGACGAAGATCGGCAGGTCGGTGCTGAAAACGTGGCCCATGTCGAATGATGGGTCCCGCAGCACCACATAGATCAGAACCGGCGGCGAGAGCAGCCAAAGGATCAAGAGAGTGACTCGTGTCGGATTGGTCGGAAGGCGGTCCCGAATCCAGCGGCCCAAGAGGAATGCCGATACTGCGATGAGCAGCATGATCGTCCATGGCAACTTGGTGGTAAGTGCCACTGTTCCCTCTTCGGCCAACACCCGAGGTTCACGGTTTGCGACATAGGTGTAGTGGCCGTAGGGAACCACCCACAAGGAGGCTGCTAGACCCGCCAGCGTGATTGCCAGCACCGTCAAGGAATTAACCGTTCGTTCGGTTCCACCCGAGCTGGCAAAGCGCCGAGTGCTCTCGCCAATAACCGCTACACACGCGGCGGCGAGCAACCACTTGATGGTTCCCGAAGTACTAAATGGCGCCAGAAGTGTGAGGATCCCCAGGAGGGCTCCTCCTGCTAAGAACTTCCGTCCGAGTCGTGCGACCGGAATGGATGAGCCTGCCTGCCAGACAGCCATCGACACGGATGTGAGGATGAGGATGACTGCTAGGCAGAACCAGACACGGACGTACTGTTCGTCGGGGTATGCCCGGGTGAAGAACAACTGCATATTGGTTGCCGTGCTGTCCCATTGACGGATCGGGTTGAAAATGAACGACAGCAGAGCACGGGAGATCGTCAGCAGGATGACCGTTGTGATGATGGTCAGAGCAGTGCTGAAGGGGTTCGAGAAGAGGTTTTCCTTAGCCCATTGACGCGGAGGCAACTTTGGAATTTCAGGTGCAGCGGCCGCAGGAACGTGCGCCGTCGCTGCAGCGCTTGATATTTCAGACATCAGCGTTCCACCAGCCTCATCCTGACGTTGAACCAATTGACGATTACTGAGATCGTCAGCGAACAACTCAGGTAAAAGAGCATCCAGATGGCAACCACGGGCAGGGTCATACCAGTTTGGTTGAATACTGTGGTCCCTACTTGCACCATGTCGCTCATGCCCACGGCGACCGCCAGTGAAGTGTTCTTGGTCAAGTTCAGGTACTGGTTGCCGGTCGGCGGCAGGATGACACGAAACGCCTGGGGTAGCACCACGTGGCGGATAATCTGCCCACGACTGAGACCGACCGCCTTGGCCGCTTCGGTCTGGCCGACTGGGACAGCCAAAATTCCGCCTCGAACGTTTTCGCCGATGAAAGCGGACGTATAGAAGACGACCGCGAAGAACACCGAAGCGAAGCCAAGAGACATGGTCAGGCCGTTCTTCCCATAGTTCGGGAACTTGCCCTTCTGAATGATGTCAGGACGCATTGCATCGAATGGTCGGGCCGCACCGTCCACGTTGAATTTGTCCGCCAAAACCTCGAACAGGTCACGGCCACTGTTGAGGGTCCATGCCGAAAGGCCAGACCAGCGGAAGATCAAGAGGACTACAGCCAGCGAGGCCACAGCGGTGAATGCGATACGGAACCAGTCGTCGTCGGAGATCGTCAAGTGTCCGAGAGCACTCCGACGGTCGGAGATAAAACGACGGATCCATGCTGTGGCGCCGCCAACCGCGATGAGGACAAAAAGTAACTGCGGTACAGCGTTCGGGAGCGAGTCGAGTAAATCGGCCACGCCGTCAAAGACTGGGCCCAGCCAAGAGAAGGCGGGGTGGATGAACAGACCGACAAATCCGAAGAACGCGACAGTCCCGAGAGCCCACAGAGTGGGCGAAGTGTGGACGCCAGTTTTGTCTTGGATTGCTTGGCGGTGTCGGCGGACGAAGTAAGCGGCCATTACGCCGAGGAGCACAACGATGGCCCACTGATAGAAGCCGTCGGCGAGGAAGATTCGGGGCATTGATATGCCCTTGTTCGAGATGTGGAGCCAACCGTTGATGGGGCCGGTGTCGAGTCCGACCCGTGGCAGAGCGGTCAGGGCGGAGTAGATGAGAACCATCTGCACCAGTAACGGGATGTTTCGCAGAACCTCAACCCACCCGGTGGCGATGCGGCGAACTATCCAGTTGTCGGACAAGCGTGCCAGGCCGACTATCACCCCTAGGACGCTGGCGAACAAGATGCCTGAAATCGAAAGGCGCAGAGTGTTGACCATGGCGGCCCAAAGAGCACGGCCGCCGGTGTCCGGGTGAGTATCGATTCCCTCGCTGATCTGAATGTCTACGGGGCGTTCAAGGAAGTCAAACTCGGTGTTGATGTTCCGTGCCCGAAGGTTGTCCCCGGCTTGGCTGGCCAGGAACCACATGGCACCGAGCACTACAAGAAGAAGAAACAGTTGTGTCACCCATTTGAGAACGATGACGTCGCGCCATAGAGGCACACGTTGTGATACCCGCTCTTGGGTGGTGGCAGCCGTCATGATCGACGTCGATTCATTTGCTGGGTCTAAGGACTAAGGAGGCGCTTCTTGAATGCCGCCAGAGGATTGGACGGCACCCGCGCTTAAGCGATATCGACGCGAAAGATCCCGGGGACGGAGAGCTGTAGCTCCCCAGCCCCCGGGACTTTCGAGACCGTCGGTTCGTCTACCTAGCGAGCCGGCGGGGCGTAGATCAGGCCCCCGTCGAGCCAACCGGCATTAGCGCTTCCCTCGCGATACAGGCCAACCGGATTCAGGTTGCGGTTATAGACCTCACCGTAACTACCGACCTGCCTGATCACCTGGTGGAAGGCATCTGCGGACAGACCCATTCCGGTCTGCAGCTCACCGTCACCGCCGCAGAGGCGCGCAACCTCGGCCTCGGCTTCGGCGCACTTGGCGTCGACGTTGGCCGACGTGATTCCGTACTCGTCCATGATGATCATGGCGTACACGGTCCAATTGACCGCATCGGCCCAGGCTGAGTCGTTCTGGCCGTAGGTCGGGCCAAGCGGCTCTTTGGAGATCGGGGTTGACGGGAAGATCACCCACTCCTCATCGGCTGGCTGCTGCTTGACCTTGCGTCCAACGAGAGCGGAACCATCCGTAGTGGTTATGTCGCATCCACCGGCGATGAATGTCTCGTAGACCTCATCGCTGGTTTCGAAACCGAGCAGCGTGATTTCAGCGCCAGCCAACAGTGCAGCTTCAGCGATGTTCTTCTCGGTCGTCGTTCCGACGTTGGTGCAGACCACGGAACCGTCGATGTCGGCAACTTGGCTAGACGCCGAGAAACCGTCGCTGACGCGAGCCATCAACTGCTGACCGTCGTAGTAGGTGGTCGGGCCGAAGTCCATACCGACTGAGCTATCACGGCTCTGGGTCCACGTGGTGTTACGCATAAGAACGTCCACGTCCCCGGTCTGAACGGCAGTGAAACGCTCGGAAGCTGTCAAGGCCACGAAGTTCACTGCACCGGCATCGCCGATGACTGCCGCTGCCACAGCGCGACAGAAGTCGGCGTCAATGCCAGTGACCGATCCATCAGCCTGAGTTTCGGAGAATGCGACGGCCGAGCCGCTTACCCCGCAGTTCAGAGTGCCTCGGGCCTTCACGGCGTCCAGAAGGCTTCCGTCAGCCACTACCTCGACCTGTGCGGTCGTCGCTGGCGCAGCCGTAGTGGCTGGAGCAGCATCCTCGCTGTCGCTGCCGCAGGCTGAGGCCACCACACCGATGGTAAGAAGCATGGCAAGGAGCCTAAAAAACTTGCTCTTCATAGATTGAACCCCCTCCGGATTCCCCTCCGGATTCATTGACCCCCGGGGCTGCAAAGTGCGCCTCGTGGGGCGTCGCTCGTCGTGAGCGACCGTATGAGGGTATTTCCCGTTAGAGATCTAGCCAAGTCGACCGCGAATTACCTGTGTAGAGGCGTTCTATTGCCACGAATTCAAGGGAAGCCGTGGACTGAAGTGTTGAGAGTCTGTCGCGGAATGCTGTTGCTGAGAATCCCTATTTCGTCATTCAGCCAGCGATAGCGGCTTCCTCTAGAAGGCCGGTAGCCACGTTATAGACGAAGCCCCTGATGTTTTCCTTGTGTAACAAGAAGGGGGAAGCGAGCAAGCGCTGAATCGACTTCTGAACGCTTGTATGAGGATCGGTGAAGGCTTCTAGAGCCCAGTCGGGGGCGACACCCACCTCGTCAACTAATTGGGCTCGAAACTCCTCTTCGACTACGCGTCCCAACCCGCAGTCGGTGTGATGAACAAGCACGATCTCATGGGTCTTCAGGAACCGTTGGGAGATACACAGCGACCGAATGACGTCATCGGTGACGACTCCGCCGGCATTTCTGATGATGTGGGCCTCGCCGTGTCCGAGACCCAGAAGCTTGGATATATCCATCCGGGAATCCATGCAGGCGACGACGGCCAATTTGCGGCTCGGCTCGGTCTGAAGGTCGGCGTCGGAGAAGGCGGTAGCGAACTCGCGGTTGGCTAAGACCAACTCGTCTGCGATGGGTCGGTGTCTCGTCATTTCAGATAGATCACGGCTTTGCAGGGAACGTTTGCCGGCGCTCTTGTTCGTCCTACACCCAAGGATGCCATGTTTGCCAGCTGAAGAGTGACAGGTCAGTTCATTCGATCCAGCACTGCTGTGGTTAGACAAGCGCCCACGATGCCCCCGGAGGAAGAGAGCACAAGGTCTCCCACTGTGTCGTCATAGGTCAACTGCAGGCCAGCGGTTCCCAATTCCTGGACGATCCACTCCACAGCTTCCCAGCCAATAATGGCCAGTGCACCGAAGCCAGAGCCCAACAGCACAAGATTCCACCGTTCAAGCCCCTGTGGTGCCACGAAGAGAACCAGAGCAGAAACAAGAAAGGCCCAGTTCGCGAAATGAAGGATGTCATCGAACGGGGTAAAGGTGTCATACAAGTCCAACAGGTTGCCGAGCAAGTCGAAAACAAAAGGCGTGACTAAAAGAGCGTCGCCCAAATAGGGGTAACGGCTTCGTCGCCCTCGAAGAGCCCAGACTGCAGGGACGACAATTGCCGATAGGGGGTAGCCGACGCATCTTTCGGGCCAGCCCTTTCCAGCGACTCCAGGAATGTCAGGGAAGACCAAGCCGGTCAAGAGGCAGGACACGAGGGAGAACTTGACGGCCCACATCAAGTGCCTTGCTCTCATTCGGATAACTTCCTGCTCCACTCGCCAAGGCCTAGTTGACTTGTTTTTCCATGCCCTCCCAGTAGGGCGCGCGAAGTTTGAATTTTTGGAGTTTCCCAGTGGCTGTCCGGGCCAACTCGCTGCGGAATTCGACACTGGTTGGACATTTGAAGTGCGCCAGCCTGTCCCTGCAGTGCTCAATCAGAAGGCGTTCGTCGACGGTTTGGTCAACTCCATCGGCGAGCACGACCAAGGCCTTGATCGTTTCTCCCCACTTCTCATCTGGGACGCCGATCACTGCCACCTCAGCTACTGATGGATGGGAAAATAGGGTGTCCTCGACTTCAATGGACGAAACGTTCTCGCCCCCCGAAATGATGACGTCCTTCTTTCGGTCGGTGATGGTGACGTAATGATCGTCGTCGATTGTTGCCCCGTCACCGGTATGGAACCAGTCGTTGGCTAAGGCCTCGTCGCTGGCTTCTGGCTGGTCCCAGTAGCTCTTCAGCACATGGTTGGAACGAGCAAGAAGTTCTCCTTCGGATGAGGTGCTCAGGGTCACCCCGAGGGCCGGAGCGCCGGCCCTCGACAGCTTGGCGGCTCGCTCAGATGGTGTGTCCTTATCCCATTCAGTCCGGCTGCGATTCATCGTTAGGAGGGGGGCAGTCTCGGTAAGTCCATAGATCTGGATGAACTCCCAACCCAACTCCGTTTCGACCCGTTCGATGGTTCGGGTTGGCGGCGGCGCACCTGCTACCACGATCCGCATTCGACCGTTACCGGGGATCTCACCGTCCCAGTCTGCGGCTGCTTCAAGTACTGAGGCGATTACCGCTGGGGCACCGCACAGCAATGTCACCCCGTGCTCTTCGATCCGTCTCAGGATTTCGGCGCCGTCGACCTTGCGGAGCACGATATGTCGTCCACCCATACCAGTCATGGCGTAGGGCATTCCCCAGCCGTTGCAGTGAAACATCGGAAGAGTGTGTAGGTATACGTCACGGTCGCATACACCCGCCTGCCAGCCGAAGATCGCCGAATTCAGCCAGAGGTTTCGGTGCGTCATCTCGACGCCCTTTGGGCGTGCCGTGGTGCCACTCGTGTAGTTGATGGTCGCAGTAGCATTTTCGTCCGGGGACCACGGCTTGGGTTCAACATCGTCGAGAAATATCGAGTCGAACTCCTCGCCGGCCAGCAGGCGGGTCCCGACCTTCACCCCGCTGAGGTCGCTCTCCAACTCGGGGTCCATGACCAACACGTCGGCTCCCGAGTGGTTGACGATGTACTGGATTTCCTCAGCGTTGAGGCGAAAGTTGATCGGCACACCAACACGGCCGAAGGCACTGGTACCAAACAAGAAGACCAGCAAACGCGCTGCGTTATGGCTGACCATCGCCACCCGGTCGCCATGGTTTAGACCCATTCGGTCGAGGCCTGCGGCCAAGGCTCGCGAGAGTTCAGCCACCCTGCGGTAGGTGAGGTCTGGCATTGGTGTCGCCGGTTGGTCGGGCTCGTCAACGATGGCGACCCGGTCGCCATAGACGAGTTCAGCCCGGTTGAGATGGTCGGCGATGGTCAGCGGGATTTGCATTGGTTCTCCCGAGTCTCCTCTTGGTGGCAGGGTCCTGTCGCACCTGCGCCCTGTGGGCTGGTTGGCGCTCGACACTAGTTCTCGTAACGAACGGATTATGTGGCCGGACCGGGGCGGAACAGCGCCTACGCTTCAGCGGGTGGAACAGGACAGCGTCCTTGACGAATACCGCAACAGCATCGACAACATCGACGCAGCGCTGATATACCTGCTAGCCGAGCGTTTCAAGGTCACGCGGAAGGTAGGTGCCTACAAGGCGGACGCTGGTATGCCGCCGGCTGATCAGGTTCGAGAGGTTTTTCAGGTACAGAGGTTGCGTGATTTGGCTGAGTCAGCCGGTCTAGACCCGGTATTCAGCGAGAAATTCCTGCGTTTCGTCATCGATGAGGTAATCCGCCATCACGAAGTGGCGGGCAACCAGTCCGAGAAATAGTTCCAGAGACAGGGCGTTTTAGCCCGTGGCCATCTCGCGGTCTCTGGCCACCTCGTCTAGTTCCTCGTATTCCTCGCCGGTATCCACCCAGTCCTCGAACTCGATGACTCCAATGTCAGTGAATCGATCGCGCAACCAGCCGTCGCCGGCGTCCAGCAGGCCCAGCTTCTTGCAGTTAGGGACGATCTTTGAGAACAGCAGTTTCTGGAACATCCGCAACTCGTCAGGCATCTCGAGGCTGAACTTCACCATGTCCTTGACCGGTACACCCATGCGCTCCCAAACTTCTTGGCGCATGAACCTGTCCCTCATGCGCAGTGCCGCCTCGAAGGCGAACTCCTGCCGGTCGCGTAGCTCAGCCACAGTCAACTCCTGGTACACCTCCTGGAGGCTGAGTACGCCAAAAGCCACATGTCGGGCCTCATCAGACATGACATAACGCAAAAGCTTCTTGAGTAGTGGCTCCTCGGTCGTCTGGTGCATGAATCCAAATGCGGCCAGGGCTAGACCCTCAACCATGATTTGCATACCCAGGTAGGTCATGTCCCAACGGCTGTCCTCGAGGATGTCGTCGAGCAACGCACCCAGATGGGAATTGACCGGGTACTTGATGCCACCCAACTTTTGCTCTAGGTACTGGGCGAACACCTCGACATGCCGGGCCTCGTCGACGACCTGAGTTGCCGCATAGTACTTGGCGTCGATCCAAGGGACGGTTTCGACGATCTTTGCGGTGCAAAGCAAGGCGCCTTGTTCGCCGTGCATGAACTGGCTGAGACTCCAGTTCATGGACTCCACTCCGACCTCGGCCCATTCATCGTCGTTCAACTTGTGCAGTGGCGACTCGGGGTTATCGGCGAAGTAAGCCACCTCCTCGGGATTCGCCGGGGCCAGCACTGCATAGGGGTCGACTTCGATTGACCAGTCCAGATCGGTCTGGCCGTTCCACTGGGAGGTTTTGGCCTTCTCGTAGAGACGGTCCAGACTGGCGCGCTCTCCCTTGTCGTAACGCCAGGTGAAGATGGCGTCGGCATTGTCTTGAACGGTGCTGACGAGTGACGCCATGTCGTCGTTGGACCGCGAGAAGTCAGCTATGCGTTCCGGGTCGTTGGCGTAGGCACGGAAGTCGAAGGCTTCGTCCGTGATCGTTTCCGGGTGGAGGGGTTCGGTGGTGGTCATGCGGCTGGACTCCTAGGTTCGGTTCTGCGATGGCCGTGTTCTCGAGTGGGATCAGCGGATTGATTTTGGTTGAGTCATATCAGAGGGGGTGTGCTGGGTTCTCGATGACCTCGACACCCTCTAGGGCATCGGGGTCAAGTCCTGTCGAGGCGGTCTCCTGATCGGAGACTCGCCCTTCCAGGTTTAACGCCTCGGCGGTGTTCTCCCAGTCCTCAAATTCGATGATGTTCATCTCAGCAAAGCGTTCTCGGAGCCACCCATCACGGTGATCTAGTAGTCCAAGCTTCTTGCAGTTTGGAACAATCTTTGAGAAGAGGATCCGCTGAAATCTGCGCTGAGATTCCGTGTCGGGGAGTGCAGCCTGAATTTCTTCGTTCGCAATGCCGAAACTTGGCCAAAGCTCGGCGTTGAGGGTCCGGCGACGCATCTGCTCGCAGGCTTCGTAGGCGAACTCTTGACGGAGACGAAACTCGTCGGCTGGTAGGTCATCGTAGATTTCGCGCAGCGACAGGATCCCGAAAGCCACATGCCGGGCCTCGTCGGCCATTACATAACGAAGCATCTGTTTTAGCAATGGCTCCTGGGTGGTACCCAGCATCATGCCGAACGCGGCTAACGCCAGACCTTCGATGACGACCTGCATGCCGAGATATACGAGATCCCAGCGCTCGTCGGTCAGCACTGCGTCAAGCAGTGATTTCAGATTCTCGTTTATCGGGTAGGTAGTCGGCATCTTTTCGTCGAGGTATCGGGCAAACGCCTCAACGTGCCGCGCCTCGTCGACCACCTGGGTGGAGCCGTAGTACTTGGCTTCGATCCACGGTACGGCCTCGACAAGGCGAGCCGTGCACAGTAGGGCCCCCTGCTCGCCGTGAAGGAACTGGCTGAGAGAAGAACACTGGGAGTGGACCGCGAATTCCACCCACTTGTCGTCGTTCCAACTTGCGACCGGCGAACCCTTTACGTCCAGCAAACTTCGAGCCGGGAAGCCGGCTGGTACCCCTGTGGCGTCAGCCTGGAGGCGGACCATTCTTTCTGGGTCAACGTCAATCGACCAGTCAAGGTCATCGCTGACGTTCCATTGTGATCGCTTGGCCTTTTCATAGAGGCGGTTAAGCCCGTCGCGGCCTCTCTCGTAATCCCAAGTGAACTGTGTGTCGAAATCTGCCCGGACGCGGTTCAGTAAGTCGCCGAATGCAGCTTCGGCACTGGCTTCGGAGGTGGCTGTGGCCAGACTCACGGCGTAGCTGTTTTCTGTATCTGCTGGTTGGGTATTTGGGACGGGGGTTGTCCGCTAGTCGGGCTTGATCCACCAGGACTGTCAATTCCAAGACTGTCGATGATCCGGTCGAGCACCTTGTGCCACGAGTCAGGGTCGGGGAGGTCCATTCCAAGGGAGCGGGTCAGCAACATGCCTAGACCGATGGCGTGAGCCAGTCGAACCACAGCCAACTCGTCCAGATCGGGATCAAAGAGCCCAGCGCCGGTCCCTTCGTCGATCAATTTTCCAAGGCGCCGGTCCTCTTCAGCCATCCGTTCTCGAAGGCGATCAGCCAGGTCCGGGTCTCGGCGGGCCGCTACCACTGCTTCAAGGAAAAGGCCGTGTCCCCCGTCGAGATCGTCTAGGAGGTGGTCACCGAGGGTGGACAACACCTTGGTGGCTGGGAGCCGGTCGCCTGGTGCAGAGGATGCTGCGCCGTTGAGCACGTTGTCCAACGAGTCAGGGACGTGGTGGTCGACCGCCTCGCAGAGCAGTTCCGCCTTGCCGCCGTATCGGCTGTAGATGGCCCCGGTGGTAACGCCGGCGCGGCGGGCAATCTCGGCCACACCTGCCTTTTCGTAGCCCATTTCGGCGAATAGGTCTGCTGCGGCATGCAAGAGGCGGTCGGTCAATTCGCCGGTCCGGTGAGGGCTAGCCATAGGTCGATAATAATCATTATTCTTCTCCAGTCAAGGAGACTGCCGCATCGGGCGCCATCTAGGTTCGCCTCGACAGCTCAGGACGGAGACACTCCGGGTTAGGAGGGCGCCGGGTGACCGATCGGGTACGACTGGACATCGACGGGACAATCGCCACCATCACTAACGACGACGTCGACAAGCACAACGCGTTCGACGATGACATGGATGTCCGCCTATTTGAGATCCTGGGCGAGCTTCGAGATCGTCCCGAGGTGCGAGCCGTGGTGTGGCGCGGCGAAGGACCTTCGTGGTCTTCGGGCCGAGATGTAACGGCGATCGGCACCAACCTTACTGAGCTAACTCACCACGAGCTCATGGTGCGGGGCCATCAGGGAATCCAGCGTCTCTGGGAGATTGACGCCCCGGTGATTGTGGCCATCCAGGGATGGGCGATCGGTGGTTCGTTCCAGCGGGCGCTGCTCTGCGATATTCGGATCGCAGCTACAGATGCTCGCTTCATGCTCCCTGAACTCGTCCACGGAGTCATTCCCGATACCGGGGGTATAAGCGTTCTGTACGAAATGTGCGGTCACGGTCTGGTATCAGACATGGTTCTCACAGGTCGGGAACTGTCAGCCGAGGAGGCGCTGAACCACGGGATCGTCTCGCGTGTGGTCCGGCCCGATGTTCTCGACTCCACCGCATACGACGTCGCTGAGCGGATTGCGACCGCCCCCGCAATGGCGGTGAAACTGGCTCGTCGAATGATCGGACACTTGGCTCGTCCAGCGCAGCGGGCCTCCATGGACGACGAATTGATCTACCAAACCTTCCTGAATCGCAGCGATGATTTCGCTGAGTATCTTGCTGCGCGGACCGATGGCCGTGAGCCGCGTTACCGGGGGAGTTGACGGTGGCGACTTCAGGCCCGACAGGTTTCCCCGCTCCACCGCCTCTCGGAGTCGCAGCTCTTCCAGCGGGGACGTTCGACGGCAACTCGGTTCTAGTGACCGGCGGTGGTACCGGCCTAGGTCTAGCCATCGCGGTGGAATTCGCGCGGCTTGGAGCATCGCTGGTTCTGGCCAGCCGCAGCGACGAGCACCTAACGACCGGTGCTGAAGTGGTGAGGGCGACCGGCGCGGAAGTGATCGCCGTTGGGTGCGATATTCGAGAACCGACAGACATCACTAGGGCCTTTGATTCTGCCAATGAGGCCTTCGGTATGCCGAGCGTGCTTATCAACAATGCAGCGGCCAACTTCCCGTCTCCAGCCGAGGACCTTTCGCCGAACGCATGGCGAACAGTGGTCGACATCACGCTCAATGGCACCTTCCTTTGCAGTCGGGAGTTCGCTCGACGCCACCTAGTCGCTGGCACGCCTGCTTCGATCCTGAATGTCGCAGCGTCGTATGCGTGGACCGGCGGTCCCGGGTTTGCTCATTCGGCTGCCGCTAAGGCCGGAGTGGTCAACCTGGTTGAGACCTTGGCCGTCGAATGGGGGCCAGCGGGCATCCGGGTCAATGGTCTAGTCCCAGGCCTGATGCCCCACGGAGAGATGACCGCCGACATCCGAGACAATCTGGATCGGACTCCCAACCTGGACGTCTGCCAGCCGGCTCTGCGGGTGGGAGAGCCACGCGAACTGGGTTGGGCAGCTACCTTCCTTTCCTCGCCATACGCAGGGTTCGTGTCCGGTCACACGATGGTCGTCGACGGCGCCAACTGGCAGCGCCGCTACCTGACCAGCCCACCAGTGGTGTCGATTCGCGAGCAGATGGGCCGTGGAAAGTTCGATCCTTGTGATAGCCAACCTGAGGGCTAGCTCGGCCCGAGAACTAGATTTTGGCGGATGTACTTCGGTGTTTGCTTCTTTCCAACCGCCTACGCCATCAATCCCGCCGAGTTGGGCCCAGCTCTCGAAGAAAGGGGCTTCGAATCGGTCTGGCTAGCTGAGCACAGCCATATACCTGCTTCGCGGAAGTCGCCCTGGCCAGGCGGCGACGAACTGCCGCAGATGTACTACGACACTCTTGATCCGTTCGTGACACTGGGCGCTATGGCCGCGACCACTAGCACTCTGAAGTTGTGCACGGGTATCACGCTTGTGGTTCAGCGTGACCCGATTCACACCGCTAAGGAAGTGGCCAGCCTCGACGTGCTGTCGGGGGGTCGGGTCCTGTTTGGCGTCGGCGCTGGTTGGAACAAGGAGGAGATGTCCGACCATGGCACCGATCCCGAGAGTCGCTTTGGACTAATGCGCGAACGTATCGAAGCAATGAAGGCTCTGTGGGCCGACGACCCAGCTGAGTACCACGGTGTCCAGGTCGACTTCGGTCCGGCTCATCAGAATCCCAAGCCGATTCAATCGCCCCATCCGCCGATCCATGTGGGTGGCGTGGCCCCTGGCGGTCTGCGAAGAGCGGTTGCCTACGGCAACGGCTGGATTCCCATCGGTGGTCGGACGGCCGTCGATGGCGCACACCTTGCCAGGCTGCGAGTTGACGTATGTGCCGAAGTAGGACGTGATCCCAGCGAGGTAGAGGTATCGATCTATTCCGCGCCAGCCGAAGCCGCACTGCTCGACGATCTGACCGAGAACGGCATCGAGAGAGCGGTATTCAACGTGCCCTCGCTCCCGCGAGACGAGGTTCTTCCGCTACTGGACGAATACGCAGAACTGATCTCCGGTCGGGTCTAACTGTCGGTTCCGGGCTAGCCCCGGGTAGCGGCGAGATCGGTGGCTAGAGCAACTCTCTGGGCCTCGTTGAGGTCTACGGAGAGTTCAAGTGTCGGGAATTCGCTGCCCAGACGAACCGGGCCTTCGGGTAGGTCGAATGTCAGATACTGCACTGCTGATAGACGGCCGCGTCCAACCTGAGTCGGGTCGTAACCAGCACGGATTCTCGTGCCATCGGCCAATTCGGCATAGAGGCACTCCTGAAGCCCCAGCCACGATTCCAGTAGAGGACGGCGCTGTTCTTCCTCCTCGATTTCGATGAGTAGGGCGCATCCCAGTTGCCCAGGCCCACCAAGCATCGAGTTATAGGTGGCAATCTCCTCGCGGATCGCCGACTCGCGGACAATTCGTTCGGCTCGCATGATTTCCTGAACCTGATACCGGATGGTTTCGTGGTTCTCAAATAGGAAGGTCAGGTGGTCTCCTAGGTGCACTCGCCGTGGCTTCTTGATCTCCAGAACGGCCGTTCGGAGGGTGTCGCGGTCATCAGAGTAGGTCTGCCAGTCGACGATCTCATCTCGCCGCAGGTGGTGCGGTGCCGGCTTGGAGGTCGCGATCACGAGGAGCCGTGCTCCGTTGGGACCTCGCCGGTCTGGGCGCCCAGACTGGTGTCGTCATCCCCTCGAGGAGGCACAGCCTGAGGGAATCCATCGGGCTCGTAGGCTCTAGCCAGGATCGAGATGGGGTGCATCGGGCGACGTCCCGAGTGCTGGGCGAACTGGAGGGCAGCTAACGGACAGTCGGTTGCCCACACCTGGGAACCCGAGGAGTCGCCCGATTCGGTGATCCCGTCGAAGGCTTTGCGTCCGATCCGCACCGATGCCTCGAAGCCCTCGACCTTCATGGCGTGTGTACCGTCGTGACCACAGCATTCCATTGTCGTGGACGGCTTGACGTCAGGGATTTTTCGCAGCAGGTCTCTGCCTTTAAAGCCGACGCTCTGTGCTCGCAGATGGCAGGGGGCGTGGTAGGCGACCGGTCCTGGCGTCGAAACGAATCCGTCATCAAAGCGCTCTTCGTCGCGGATAGACCAAAGGAATTCGGCAGGATCTGACACCAATTTGGCGAGTCGCGTGGCTCGGTCCCTGTCTTCGGGCGCTACCAGGTCCGGATATTCGCGCCGAAGCATCATTGAGCAGGTCGGATTGATTGCCAGGACCTTCTTTCCGGCACGCACATGGGGATCAAGTTGGTCAAGGTTGATTTTTGCCCTTTCCCTCAGAGAGTCGAGGTCGCCGGATTCCCAAGCAGGCATGCCGCAGCAGGCGAGACCGTCGGTGCAGGTGATCGATACACCGTTCCGCTCTAGTACTGCAACGGTGTCATAGCCGATTTCCGGCTCGTTGTGTTCCACATAGCAGGTGGGGAATAGCACGACTTCCCCTCTGGTTGGGTCTTCGGACACCAGACCTTGGCGCTTTGCCCATGAGGTGAAGGTGGTGCGGGCGAAGTGGGGCAGGTCCTTGTCGCGATGGATTCCTAGGACCTTTTCCAGGAAACGCCGGTGGAGCCGGCTACGGGAATTGGCAATGTTGGCTAGTCCGCCTGAAGCGCGGGCTAGTGCAGCTGTGCGGTCCGGGTTGCCGAGGATCCGGTCCCGTCGGCTGATTCCTTCAGCTCGGGCCCGCTGAGCCTTGTAGCGGTGGACCAGCTTCGGGAAGTCAAGTTGGAACTCGTGGCTGTCGCGGACCGTATAAGGACATTGGACCTCGCACAGCTTGCACTGAAAGCACGCATCCATTACCTCAGCGGTTTCGTCAGCGGTTATGGAACGCACGTCACCGTCATGGCGTTCATCCACGAACGAGAAGAGCGACGGGAATGAGTCGCAGTACTTAAAGCACATCCGGCAGCCGTGGCAGATCTCGAAGGTCCGGTCGATTTCGCCCTGCAACGCGTCAGTGTCCCAGTAGACGGGATCAGACGGATCGTAGGTGAGGCCTGAGGTTGGTGCGTAGGAGATGTGTTCAGCCAATGGTGGCTCCGAGATTGAAGGTCTCTAGGTATCGAGGGTTGGACATGCTGTCCAGATCATTCAGTTGGGACGCGAGGCGACGGCCGTCCCAAGTGGGACGGCCGTCGCGGCTCACAGTCGAGATATTGGAAACAGGCGGTCCCTGAGTACCGCTCAGTTGATCTGGTCTAGTAACGATTGGAAGCGGCCGGCGTGCGCCTTCTCAGCCTTGGCGAGGGTTTCAAACCAGTCGGCGATGTCGGCGTGGCCTTCCTCGCGGGCGGTCTTCGCCATGCCCGGATACATCTCGGTGTACTCGTGGGTTTCCCCGGCGACCGCAGCAGCCAGGTTCTCCAGTGTGTCGCCGATGGGGAGGCCGGTGGCCGGGTCTCCCACCTTGCTGATGTAATCAAGGTGGCCGTGGGCGTGGCCGGTTTCGCCCTCAGCGGTGTCGCGGAAGTTCCCAGCGATGTCGGGGTATCCCTCCACGTCTGCCACCTTGGCGAAATAGAGGTAGCGCCGGTTGGCCTGTGACTCGCCCGCGAAGGCGGCTTTTAGGTTCTCGAGAGTCTGGCTGCCGTCGAGGCTCACTGTGTAACTCCTGGGGTCGTTGTTTGTTGTTCTGCGGGCCGAGGCCATATTTGCCTCGGCCCTGAAAATCTAGACGATTGAAGCTGTCACTCCTCGCCGCGGCGGGCTTCCTTGCCTACGTAGTCGGTAAATAGGCGGAGTATCTCGCCTGGTTCGACATGACGACCTATCTCGTGCTTCGAATAGATCGTGGTGCCGTCCACGACCACGTCGAATACGCCGTTATCGCTGGTCACCAGAGTTAGATCTTTGATGGCGTTCTGATAGGCCTCGAGGAGTTCCAGGGCCGCGCCAACGGCGCGGGAGGAATAATCTCAGGGGACGCAGTAGGTGATCCTGATGTGGTGACTCATAGTTATGGACACTAGGCGCGGCCAGGTGGGTTAGTAGAGGCTCCAGCTATCCACAGAGCCCCGGGCCGGGTGACCAATGTGCATGGCAGTGAGCCAAACGGTTCGCCGTCTGCCCGCAATCTCGCTAAGTGATGAGAAGAACTGTGTCCGGACTCGGCTCCAATTAGGTTCCCCTCGTCCAGGTCGTCTACCCCGGAGGGGAGCAGTTCTAAGTCGACCTCGGACACCCGAAGAGTGGTGACTGCCGGATGATCGAGGTGCGCACCGGTTCGGACCGTCGGGAAAGCTCGGAGCAGTTCGAAGCGTCCAACGTCGCCGACTAGACACACGTCAAGTAGGCCATCGTCGGGTCGAGCGTCTGGACAGATCCGCATGCCCCCACCGAATAGGCCAGTGTTGGCTACGGCAACCACCGCGCAGCGCTGGTCAACGGTTCGGGCGTCGTCGGGACCTCCCCGGCAAGTCAGTCGTAAGTGGAGCGGTCGCATGCCACTGATAGTCAGCAGGGTTGCCAGCGTGTAGCGAGAAGAACCTCTAGGTCGACGCAGCGCCTCAGCCCGAACGTTCACAATGGCGGGGAAACCTGCGATACAACTTGTAACCGCGTGGACGGCAGTGACTTTGTCCAACATTTTGTTAGATGATGAGCGGCCATTGACGCGGGCTATCAGGTCGACTGCAGTCGGGTCGGCGAGTGCCCGATCGACTCGGGCGCTTAGGTCGCCACTGGTTAGACCGAGGGCCCCGGCGAAGTCATTACCAGTTCCACTGGCCACTACGCCTAGAACGGTTGAGGATCCGGCGACAGCATCAGCCGCCAGGTGCACGGTTCCGTCACCGCCGAGAGCTACCAGTCTGGGGATACCCATCTCTACGACATGGTGGGCTGCGGCGCGTGCCTGGTCCATCGACGCCGATTCCAGTACCAGAGGCTCTAAGCCGAGGGAGCGGAGGCGACCGACGACGCTGCCGATGTCGTCGGTGGACCGGTTCCGACGCGCCGTCGGGTTAGCGAGCAGCGCTACCTTTGTACCCCTGCGCGGCATGGTCGGTCCAGCCATCGGATAATCATTACTCATCGTTAACCTCGGGGCAGGCCCGAAACCGGGCGCAGCACCGAATACGACACCGGAGGATCAGATGGGACTGCGTATGGCCATCGGAGTCGGCACCATTGCTCTCTTGGTGGCGGCCTGCGGCGGCGGGGGTTCGAGTGTGCAGGCTCCCTCTGAGGATGGCGTCCTCCGGATTACGTCCTATGACCGACAGGACTATGACGCCGATGCCTACGAGGCGCAGGCCGGAACTGTCCGCTTTGAGTTCAGCCAAGTCGGAGTGCAGGAGCACACGCTCCTGGTGGAAGGCCTCGAGGAACAGATGCGCCTAGTGGTCGTAGACGGGAATACGGACACAGGGAGTCTTGACCTCCCGCCCGGTCGTTACATCCTCTACTGCGATATTGCCGGCCACCGGGCCTCCGGAATGGAAGCCCGCCTGACAGTCAACTAAGACCTGACGCTATTGACCTCCTGGATCCCCAGACGCGCAGCGGCCCGCCGGTGAGGGCGGGCCGGCGCAGTTGTGGAGAGGTTGATCAGGTCACAATCTCGAAGAGCAGGTAAAGCACGATTGTGATCAGGAAGCCGAACTTGATTGTGTCCTGATGCTTGTCCAAAACCAGCTTGTTGAGACCGTTGTCGTAGCCGCCCATCTTGCCCAATGCCGAGAGTTCCATCACGACCCAGATGACCAGGAAGACGATCCAAAGCGTCCACCGGCCGCCAGCCGATGGGCCAAGACCGACGCCGCCCATATTCACATCTCCAAAGGCCGGTGCGAAGTGGCTCGGCCACATCATGAAGAAGATCAGCGGAATCGAGAAAAGCGTGTTGACCCGACTGGCGCGGGCGGCCCGCTTGGCCGCCGCCGGGGCTTCAGGGTCAGCTTCGCCGCCCTCGCTGACCTTGACCGACGAGCCGATAGCAATCTGCTGGGCTGGCCAGATGACCATCCAGACGTTGGCAGCCATCGTGGTGCCGAGCAGGGCACCAAAGGCAATGCCGACGCCAGCAGAGGTGTTCCAGTAGTCGGGCATCAACTCGCCGAAAGCCCTGTTATGGGCAAGGATCCATATTCCCGAAACCCAAGTCAGCATTGCTGCCCAGCGGAACCACCAAAGTGTGCGCCAGGTAATCTTGCGCAGCGCCTCACCTCGGGCGCCGTCGCTCATCTCGGCGAAGGCCGAGCCCTGGATGAAGTTGAAGAAGTAGAGAAGGCCGATCCAGGTGATGCCACCTAGATAGTGGGCGTAGCGGCCGATGGCCTGACCACCGCCTCCGGTTCCCATCCAGTCGCTGAACAGTTCCACGCGGATCTCCCTCGATAGTGCGCCCCGCGGCGCTGCTGAATGCCAAAGATCATGGCATGCCTTACGCGCAGCGACAACAACCGAAGCGGGTTAGTAAACACCTTGGTCGGAGATCCCCGACTTGGTCGGCTAGTCAGTCGACGATGATGTCGGCGAAACGGTCACGCAAGGTTTTCTTTGAGAACTTTCCTACAGAGGTCTTGGGGACCTCATCGATGAACTCCACTCGATCGGGCATCCACCACTTCACAACCCGACCGTCCAGCCAAGTCAGCACGTCGTTGGCGGTCAATTCGACACCCTCGGTGGGGACTACGCAGGCCATGGCTCGTTCCCCCCACCTGGTCGACGCCACACCAATCACAGCGGCTTCGGCTACGTCGGGGTGGGCCATGATCTCATTTTCCAACTCCACAGAGCTGATCCACTCGCCGCCTGATTTGATGAGGTCCTTGGTCCGGTCCAGTAGACGGATGTAACCCTCCGGGTCAGCGGTGGCCACGTCGCCGGTCTTGAGCCAGCCGTCATCGGTGAACGACTCCGAAGCCCGGTCGTCGTTGTAGTAGGTGCGGGCAACCCAGGGGCCGCGAACTTGGAGTTCTCCGCTGGTCTTTCCGTCCCACGGAAGTTCTTCGCCGGTTTCTGGCTCGGCGATACGGAAGTCGACCCCCGGCGAGATCAGTCCGACGGTGGTGCGCAGTTCGGCCTTGGTTTCGTCGTCAAGGTGGTCGAGGGTGGACTTGATCTGGCATATGGCGGCCAGCGGGCTGGTCTCAGTCATGCCCCAGGCTTGGAGGATGGGTCGGCCGGTGGTCGTCCGGTAGCCCTCCGAAAGTGACCGAGGAACTGCCGATCCACCGCACGGTATGGCTCGTAGCGCCGAGGTGTCGCGACCAGCCAACTCCGGTAAGACTCCCATCCAGATGGTGGGCACACCGGCGGCAACGGTAACGCCTTCGTCTTCGATGAGGGTGGCTAGAGCGCCTGGTGACAGGTCAGCACCCGGCATGACAAGCGTGGCGCCGGTAGCTACCCCTGCGTGGGCTAATCCCCAGGCGTTGGCGTGGAACATGGGTACCACGGGCATGACCACGTCGCGCTCGTTAATTCCGAGGGTGTCGGCCATCATCGCCCCGAAGGTGTGCAGAACCATCGAACGGTGGGAGTAAACGACGCCCTTTGGGTTCCCCGTGGTCCCTGACGTGTACATCATCGACCCAGCTCGGTCCTCGTCGACTCGAGTCCATTCGACGGGCGATGCGGTGGAGAGCAGAGTTTCGTAGTCGTGGACTTCGGGACTGATGGCATCCGGGTCAGGAGCAGGTGCACCATCATCCATGAGCACCACGTGACGGACGGTCTTGAAAGACTCCATAAGTGGCCAGATCAGACCGGCGACGGAATGGTCGAGGAAGATAGCTTCGTCCTCTGCGTGATTCACGATGTAGGTAAGTTGTTCGGGAAATAACCGCAGATTCAGGGTGTGCGAAACGCGGCCAGTACACGGCGGGGCAAAATAGAGCTCAAGATGCCGGGCCGTGTTCCAAGCGAAGGTCGCGACTCGACCGTCATGGCTGATCCCCAGGTCGTCGAGGACGCCACCGAGGCGTCTTGTGCGCTCACCCCATTCGCCGTAGGTGATCTGCTCGAGGCCGGACGGAGTGGCGGTGACCACTTTCTTGTCGCTGAAGAGGCCTGTGGCCCGGTCGAACAGGTGGATCAGGGACAGTGGCGTGTCCATCATCAGGCCATCCATAGCGGTCTCCTGTGTCTCGGTGATTTGTTATTTCGGTTGACTTTGAGAGGTCGGGCAGGCCCGCGTTCTGGTCCGAGTGTCGGGTTCAACCATTCGCCGCGTGGGCGACAGCCGCCTCTATCAATTCAATCAGTTCGGCCCGTTCATCATCAGTTAGACATTCATAGTTCTCGGCGTCAGCCTGCTCAGTGGCGGCCTCAACGGCCTCCACTAATTCGTCGTCTGCGGGAGCGGCATGTAGGTCTCGAAAACCGTGGACGGCGGTCCAAGCTACGCCACTTTGAGCCAGCGTCATGGCTAGAGGGTCAGCTCCGGCTGCCCGACAGGCCGACATATGACGACAACCCCGCAACTCCCTGATGGTGGCCACCATCAGGTAGGCGCGACCCTCGGCGTCTTCAGGACGGTGAGCGTCTCGCCAGCCGGCGAATAGGGCAGCGTCAGTGTCGTCAGCGGAGTCAGCAACTTGTTCCAATAGTTCAGCCAGGCGTGCCGCTCCCTCGAAGCCCTCAAGGTAGGTCCGGCCCCGCTCTGCACAAATTGCGGCGTAGGCAGCGCCAGCCTCGGCTTTTGTGATGGCGATAGGTTCGGTCCAGTTGGCTCTGACGTAGTCGGGGTCAAAAAACATCATGCTCTCGACCGCTAACTCGACATCTACATCGCCCATAACGCCGATTCGGCCTTGGGTGTGAGAGGCAAAGCCAGTCGACATGCCTGCCTCCACTGACATGGCAAAGGTCACGGGATCGAGCATGAACCGGGCGCCGAACTGGTTGATCGACCGGCTGATTAGCTTTGTCGTGCTGCGTGCATCCATAAATCAGGCCTTCCCTGGCAGGCGAGCGGACTCCACGACTTTGGATCCTGTGCGCGAGGAAACGTACCAGCCGTTTCGAGAGCTCTCTCAGCCGAGGGCTGCCACTGCTCCTAAGGCGATCAGGGTTCCGTTGCGGGCGAGGTCTCGCCAAGAGAGAGGCCGCTTTGACCAGTTGCCGAAACAGCCACAGGCCTCACGGTGGCCGGCTAGGAGCCGGCCGACGATCAGTGTGGTGAAGGCCACCAATAATGCCACAGCAGCCTGACCTCCAACCCGAGGGTCGACGACGAGTAGAAGAGCAGTCGCCAACTCTGTGGCTGGTAACACTCTGGCAAGGAAACGCGGCCTAGGGAGGCCGAAGTCTCCCAGAGTGAGACGGGTTCCCTGGGGGTCGCGGATCTTGGTGACCGCAGCGAAGGCGAACACGAGAGCTAGAAACCAGGCGGTGGCGGTTACCGAGGTATTGGGCACGGGGCCGTCTCCTGACAGGCCTACTCGGCTAACTTTTCAGTACCCGAGATTCACATCGACTGAGGCCAGCAGTTGCTCGCCGGCACAGAACCGGCGGACGTTTTCGGTTACGAAAGGTTCCAGTAGGTCCAGACCCATATCAGGCGTGTTGGCGATATGAGGTGTGATTAGGCAGTTTGGTTCGGACCACAAAGGGTGGTTGTCGGGAAGCGGCTCAGGATCGGTCACGTCAAGGGCGGCGCCACCGATTTCACCCGACCGAAGTGCCTGTGTCAGGGCGTCAGTGACGATGTGGCCGCCCCGAGCAACGTTCACGATCAGAGCGTGGTCTGGGAGAGCCGCCAGTTCAGGCGCATCAATAATTCCGCGGGTTTCCGGAGTTAGAGCCAGAGCCAGAACAAGGAGGTCGGTTCGCGGCAAGAGTTCATGAAGGCGGTCCGCAGTGGTCGTTCGGGTTGCGCCCGCTAGATGTTCGTCGATCCGGCGGACCACCGTCACGTCGCATTCAAACGGCGCGAGGAGGGGCAGAAGGTGTTGGGTAATGCCGCCACCGCCCAAAACAGTAATCCGACTACCGGCCAGCAGGCGCCCGGTTGGCCCCTCCCAAGTTGCCGCTCTTGCGTACTCGTGCAGGTTCTTGCAAAGGGCCAGAAGTTGCGCAACCACCGTCTCAGCTACTGCTGGTGCGTAAACGCCCTTCGCGTTGGTCCAAATGCGGTGCTCGTCGAGGTGTTCGAGAAAGTTCTCAATGCCAGCGTAAGGGAGTTGCACCCACTCCACCTCGGGGTTGGCCGCCATCACTTCACGGAACTGGTCCGCTCGAGCGTCGGCCCAGATCAGCGCTTCGGCGTCGGCCATCGGGGACACTACGCCGCCGCCGACGGCGACCGCCCGGGACATGGACTCGAACATGGCCGGTCGACTGTTCGGAGCGACGGCGATGGGGCGGGTATTCATGCGGGGTCTCCCGGTTGAGCAGCGATCATGTCTGGAGAGGTAGGCATTCGGTGGCCAACTCCTCAATGGTGGCATGCCAGGCGTCGGCGCCCATGCCGTCTCCCTTGGGTTCGTCCAAAGGGAATACCACGAACTTCGAAGCCCCGCACTCTACGAACTCGGCCAACCGTTCCGCCAGACCGCGTATGCCGTGGGCCACCAACTCCCGCGGATCTAGGCCCGGCTGCCGGGATCGCAGACGTTCGGCGAACCGGTCAGGCAGAGTCTCGTGCACGAATGGCACCAGAACGCCGAAGTGTCCTCGGTCGATGAAGCGGCCGGCTGCTGTTGCCGACTCATCAACGATGGCGATTCCATCGGCCACACCGGTTGGTGTAATGAAGCTTGGTAGCCAGCCATCGCCGAGTCGCCCGCATCGCCGCAACTCCGATCGTGCCTGCCCACCCAGCCACACCTCGAGCGGGTTCTGGGTTGGCTTTGGCAGCATCTCTACGCCCTCGAGGTGAAAACGATCGCCATGGTGATCAACGCTGTCTTCCGCCCATAGTCGACGGATCAGGGGTAGAGCCTCATCGAACCAGGCTGCGCGTTCTGATCGGTGAACACCAAAAGCTTGGTGTTCGGCGGCATCAGCAATACCAAGACCAAAGGCAGGTAGCGCGCGTCCGTTCGACACCCGGTCGAGGCTGGCGAGTGCCTTGGCGCACAGCACCGGGTTACGGCCGGGCAGAACCATAACTGCAGGACCGAACTTGAGACGCTCAGTGCGTCCCGCGGCGAATGACATGGCCACCACCGGATCCAAAGTCATGCCAGTTGCGCGTTCGCTCACCCAGAGAGAATCAAAGCCGAGTCTTTCGAGGTCGTCGACTATCTGGGCGAACGTCGTCTGGTCGCCAGCTAGGTCTCCGACACGGGTGGACCCGCCGAAGCCGAAGCCGACGCGTATACGCAACGGTTTGGATCCTGCACTCAGATCGGGTTGCCGTCGTCAGCCGCTGTCCAGATACCCGGTTAGCCCAGTGCCGCGGTGCCTGCGTAAGGCGCAGGGTCGCCGGCCGCCGGGATCTCCGGGAGGGACCAATTGGCGAGGTCGGCCAACTCGGAGGCCGCAGTTCGCCAGGCGTCGGGATCCCAGCCCTCGGCTGCACTGAGCACCGAGCCATCGTGACGTATTGCCACGAAAGCTGGCAGCGTCTCCAGACCCATCGAACGGACCATTGAGCGGTCAGGGTCGGCCAAGGTGAGGATCTCTTCTGTAAGTGGCCCCAAGAAACGTGAAGCGCCGTCGGCGTCGGTGCCGGTCACGAGAAATGCCACCCTCACATCGGCACCCCGAAACACAGTGAGAATTCGCAGGGCCGTATCGAGTAACCAAGAGCTCTCGTGGGTGTAAGGATCGACCACCACTGCAGCAAGTGGGAACATGGTCAGCAACTGAGAAAGTGGTCGAGCATCGCTGCCCACCGGGTGCAACTCGATAGACAGATCGGGTGCAGTTGCCACGAACGCTGACGCTAGCGCGCAGGACTCGACGTTGGACTCCCGCTAAGACTCTTCTGTTGCCCGAGACGAGGACCCGGCAACTAGGTGACCGGGCTACCGTCGTGACGTGCACGGGGAAGGACTGTCGAGTGTCGACTCTGTCAATACAGATGGGTTTCTAGAAAAAAGAGGAGCTCTGCCACCCGAACTACTGGACTGGGGTCGGCCCCGCCTAAGGGATTTACCATGGCGTCGAGTTCGTGATCCATGGGCAATTTTGGTTTCAGAGGTGATGCTGCAGCAGACCGGCGTTGAGCGGGTGATTGACCGGTGGGTCTGCTTTCTTGACAGGTTTCCAACACCAGCGGCCTGCGCTGCGTCCACTCCGTCTGCGGTCATTGCCGAGTGGTCTGGGCTCGGCTACAACCGTCGGGCGCTCCACCTGCATCGTTCAGCTGTGATGGTTGTAGAGCGCCACGGAGGGGTCGTTCCTTTTGATCTCAGAAGTCTGCTCGCCCTGCCAGGGGTGGGGCCCTACACGGCGCGCGCCGTGTTGGCCTTTGCCCACGAAGCTGATGTGGCAGTGGTCGACACCAACGTGGCCCGTGTGCTGGCTCGCTGGATGGGTCGGCGACTCACGTCTTCGGAGGTCCAGCGCCTGGCTGATTCGTCAGTTCCTGCAGGGGAAGGCTGGGGGTGGAATCAGGTGCTACTGGATCTTGGCGCCGGCATCTGTCGGGCGCGCCAGCCCTCGTGCGCGAAGTGTCCGCTGGAGTTCAGTTGCAGCTGGAGGGGGAAGGGCCCTGACCCGGCGGTGGGCTCGGCTGGAGTGGCCGGCCGTCAGACACCCTTTGAGGGATCAGACCGGCAGGGCAGGGGCCGCCTCGTGGCCACACTGGCTTCCGGACCCCTGCAAAAAGATCATCTACCAACTGCCATGGGATGGCCGAATGATCCGAAGCGGGCGAGCCGAGTGGTTGCCGGACTACTTGAAGAGGGGCTGGTGGTCGAGGAGGTCAATACTTACGCTCTTCCTGGGGAATAAACCACGGGTCCGGCAACAGTCATTCCCTGGGAGTCCAGCGCTAAGAGCGCTATGAGATTGTGAGTGCGGCGACGATGGCTTCAACTGTGGAATCGGCGATGGCCTGCATCTCCTCGTCGGTTCGGTCCTGAATTGGATGTGGGGTTATCACGCGAGCTACCTCCAGCCCAAGGGCCCGGGCCTGCGTGATAGCCGCACCGGCGAATGGTTCTGAGGCGACCATCACCCCGGGAATTCCGCGTCTCTCCAGGTCGTCGATGTCGTGCACACTGCACGTCGTGCAGGACCCTCAATCGGCAAGGGCTTCGATTACCGCGTCGCAGGTGGTAGCGATCTCTTGTCGCAGGTCGAATGGGGCTGGTTTAGTAAATGTGGGCTTAGAGAATCGCGCCACAGTGACGCCCTGCCTTACCAGGTGATCCCCAAGCCGGTCGAGAAACACGTCTCCGCGGGGCTTACTGATATCGAGTAGGCCTACGGTCAGGCCTTTCAGTGAGTCCTTCCGGGGGCTGAGGGCCTGAGAGGATGGGACTGCCTCCGAGGTGGGATCCAGCAGCATGGTTTCGGTGCGGGTCGCTTCGTTCATTGCTTGATCTCCCAACTGGTTGGTTCGCTACCCATCGGGCCGTTTAACCATCCTCCCACTATCGCCGAGAACAGGCCCGCAGGGCCGCCAGCGTGGACGACTAGCAGACCACCGGGGCGGAACTTCGGAAGTGTCAGACCGGCGAAATCCTCAGGAAGGCCCTCCTCGATGCAGTCCGTTCCGGCCAATATGGAGTCAGCTTCGACCATCAGGTGAGTGCTGAGCTCGTTCATGAAACGGGTCCGGTCCCATCCGGCATCCCGAAAGCGGGCTGCGTGTTCCGGCGATACGACCAGCATGGCATCCATACCTACGACTACCCGAGACGACACTGCTGACCGGAGGCCCTCGGCCAGTGACCTAACCAGTGAATCCGCTGATCGGCTCGTCTGGTCGACGACTATGCGGGGCGCCTCACCGCAGAAGACGGTGATGACGTCGGTACCCGGGTCGAAGCCTCGGTCTTCGGCCAGAGTGGTCCAGGGGGAGCCGGCCTCGTCCTCGGCGAAACAGAACGACAGTTTGGCAGGACTGCCGTGGGTCGCCCGGTCCACTTCTCCGGGTCGTCCGCCTCCCACGTTGCGGATCACCAACTGCAGGGCTCTTCCGATGGTGAGGTTCGCTCGATTGCCTTGCCCCAGAGCGTTGATGCCGCTGTTCATGCCGATGCGCTGGGCGATCGGACCATTGACAACCAGTACCGGTCCAACTCCCATGGTGGTGGCGATGATTCCGTGCATGTTGAAATCGTCTGTGCAGACTGCCTCGACGGCGGCTAGTACCACTGGCAGGTATTCGGGTCTGCAGCCGGCTAGAACAGCGTTGATCGCCACCTTCTCAACCGTGCATTCGGCCAAGTTTGGTGGCGTCAGGGCAATGACCTCTTCGGGTTGGCGAGTGGTTCCCTCGAGCATGGCAAGCACTCTTGCCTTGGTTGGGGGGACGACGGGCAGACCGTCGGTCCATCCCCGCTGGAACATTGCCTCAGCTTCGTCCCTCATTGCCGCCGCTGGGATCTGGCGAGACGCCAGTTTGATATCGCTGTAGCGAGCTCGCAGTTCGTCGATCCGCCCGGGATCGACTGTCAGGGATCCTCAGCCGGGCCGGAAGGGCGGCAAATCCGGCCCAAGCCCGTCAACGCCCGCCACCTCCTCCCAGCGTTCTCGATCCCATCCGACAACACGGTCAGCTTCTGCTCCGTCGGCGACCCTTAGCAAGGTAGGAACGGTTTCCAAGTCGATCCGCCAACTGGTGGCCAGATCCGTGTCATCGAGCACCCAGTCGGCGATGGCCGGGAAGGTCGGATTGTCTTGGGTGTAGACGGTTAGATCCGAACGCTCCGCCAGATCGGCTAGCACGGGGACAACTGTCTGACAGGTCTCACAGGACGACTTGACGACAACCACCAAACCGTCTTTTACTCCAGCAGAGCGAAGGTCAGCGTCCATCAAGAAAGTCTCGCGCATCATCCTCAAACTTGTGCTGCACTGACTGAGAGATCCGCCACATTCTGGGTCGTTCCAGCGAGCGCTGGAAGCCAATCCGGTTACCCCCGGTGTCTACCGATAGCGTCAGGTCGGCCGAGGATGGCTCCACCCACTCGGGTGGGTCCGTCTCGTCCACATATGCGGCGAGGACGTGGAGACCATGAATTTGAACGATTTCGATACCGGGGAGCATCCAGAGATCGACGGTGACCTTTACAGGAAGGTGCTAGGACGATTCCCGACGGGAGTCACCTTGGTAACGGCCATGGACGGTGAGGAGCCGGTGGCCATGGTCATTGGCTCTTTCGTGTCAGTGTCAATGGATCCACCGCTGGTGGGCTTTCTGCCCGGGAAAGCGTCCTACACCTGGGGGCGTATGGCCGAGGCTGGGGCCTTCTGCGTGAATGTGCTCGCTTCCGATCAATCGGATCTCTCTAACAACTTCTTCCGAAAAGACGGTGACCCCTGGGAATGCACTGACTGGGAGCCCACTACCGGAACCGGTTCTCCAGCCATCCCGTCTTGTCTGGCGTCGATTGATTGCGCGGTCCAAGAGGTAGTAGATGCTGGGGACCACTGGTTTGTGATGGGGCGCGTCGTCGGGTTATCGCACGTCGAGGAGGGCTCTCCCCTCGTGTTTCTCGGTGGCCGATATGGCGCTTATGTGGAGCAGGCGTGATGGCTATCTACGCCCTTGGTGACCGAGTGCCTGTCATTGACCCGACGGCCTACATTCATCCCCTGGCCGTAATCATCGGTAGCGTCGAGATAGGCCCAGAGGCCAGCGTCTGGCCGAACGCGGTACTTCGTGCCGATGACAACGTGATCCGTATCGGTGCGCGTACCTCGGTCCAGGACAACGCAGTACTGCACTGCACGTCACACCTACCAACCATCGTCGGCGAGGACGTGACTCTTGGCCACCTATGCCATCTTGAAGGGTGCACCATCGAGGAGCAGGCGCTGGTTGGCGTCGGCGCCGTTGTGCTCCATGAGGCGGTTGTGGGTCGGGGGGCGATCGTCGGAGCCAATGCGGTCGTCAGAAATGGCCAGCTGGTGCCTCCCTTATCGATGGCTCTTGGGGTGCCAGCCACGGTCCGTGAGGGGGTCGTGCCGGAGGACGCGAACATGTTGAACGCCCAGACCTATGTCCAGCGTGGGCGGGAATTTCGCCAAACCCTCCGAGTCCTGAACTGAACATGCCAGCAGAACGGAACGGGCCGCCGATTACTGAAGCCGTTCCAAGGACGTCCGCGATGGAAGACTTCGAGAACCACCGCTTCCTCTCCGGCAGCCTGTCACTGGCCGCACATCTGGCTCGCCCGCCGGCAGTGCCGTCAGGTCGAGAACTACCAGGAGTGGTGATTGTTCACGGCTTTCCTAGCGGTCCAGATGGTGGTGCTAACTCGGTCGCCACTTTCCCGGAGTTGGCGTTTCGTATCGCCACCGAAATGGGCTGGGTGGCAATGATCCCGCACCTGCGAGGCATGCCTGGTTCCGATGGGTTTTTCAGCCTGGACGGTTGGAGGGATGATGTCGTGGCAGCAGCGAACGACCTGCGTGACCAGCCTGGTGTTGGTCAGGTTTGGGCTGTCGGCTTTGGGAGCGGGGGAGCGCTGTCGATTTGCGCGGCTGCAGTCGATCACCAAATTCGCGGAATCGGAGCCCTAGCGGCCCCTGCTGACTGGTCGGACTGGGCGGCAAATCCGCGGCGATTGCTTTTGCACGCCCGTGACGCTGGTTTGGTGACGAAAGACTACGGCCCAGACGACTTCAACCAGTGGGCAGCGTCATTGAAGGGCATATCCGCCGAGCGGTCTGTTGCAAGCTTGGCCCCAAGGGACCTACTCGTTGTTCATGGCGACGACGACGAGGTGGTCCCATCGCTGGACGCTCGGGTGGTCACAGCGTCCCATGGAGCAGCTGACTTGAGGATTATCTTCGGTGCTGGCCACCACCTCCGACACGACCCGCGGGCTATTGCCCTGCTTCTGGGTTGGTTGGATGGCCAGCGCCGGCAATACGCCTAGCTGCTCCTAAATCATCAGAGGGAGCTAGTGCACTCGGCTGGCAGAAAGATTTATGTCTGAATCGAGAGGACCCGCTTCGACCGCCGGAATTGTTACTATCACCATAGGAGTAATTCCCGACAAGGGCAGTAACCGAAACGCCGGCTCCCGCAATTCCTAGCCGGATCTAGCCCATCGATCGAAAAGGAGAAAGTCGCCGATGTCCGCCACAGATCTCGGCCTCGACCTCAGCCGCTACAAGCTCGGCTGGAGCGACGAAGAGGACTATGTCTACAAGCCCACCAGGGGTTTGGACGAAAACGTCATCCGCGAAATGTCGTGGATGAAGGGCGAGCCCGACTGGATGCGGAACTTTCGACTCAAGTCTTACGACCGTTTCGGCCGACGGCCCATGCCGCGGTGGGGTGGAGACATGTCGGGTATCGACTTCGACAATATCTACTACTACATCAAGCCCACCGATTCGCTCAGCGACGACTGGGACGAGGTCCCCGAGTCGATCAAGAACACCTACGAGAAGTTGGGAATTCCGGAGGCTGAACGCAAGTACTTGGCAGGAGTGACAGCCCAGTACGAGTCAGAGGTGGTTTACCACCGTAACCGAGCGGACCTCGAGGAGCAGGGGGTCGTGTTCTGCGATATGGATACTGCTCTCCGCGAGCATCCAGAGATCGTCCGGGCCTACTTCGGACGGATTATCCCGCCGAACGACAACAAGTTCTCCGCCCTTAACTCGGCGGTGTGGAGTGGTGGCTCGTTCATCTACGTGCCGCCAGGCGTCAAGGTAGAGATGCCTCTTCAGGCTTATTTTCGGATCAATGCTGAAAACATGGGTCAGTTCGAACGCACGCTCATCATCGCTGACGAGGGTTCCGAAGTGCACTACATCGAGGGCTGCTCGGCGCCGGTGTACAGCACCGACTCGCTGCACTCCGCAGTGGTGGAGATAGTGGTCAAAAAGGCAGCTCGGGTCACCTATACGACTATCCAGAACTGGTCCAGCAACGTTTACAACCTCGTAACTAAACGAGCGCGGGTAGAAACTGAGGGCCATATGGAGTGGATCGACGGGAACATCGGATCGCGACTCACCATGAAGTATCCGGCCGTAGTGCTGGTTGGACCAAAGGCTTCGGGTGAGGTGCTGTCGGTGGCCTATGCCGGGCCGGGTCAGCACCAAGATGCGGGAGCCAAGATGACCCACGCCGCACCGGAGACAACGTCGAAGATTGTTTCCAAGTCGATCTCCAAGGACGGTGGGCGAACTAGTTATCGCGGCCTCGTGCGAGTCGAGGACGACGCCTACGGCTGTAAGAGCCACGTACAGTGCGACGCCCTGATCCTCGATGATGACAGCGTTTCTGACACCTATCCGTATATGGAGGTGGGATCGGCTGACGCCGTGATCGGTCACGAGGCCACGGTTTCCAAGGTGGCTGACGATCAACTCTTCTACCTGATGAGTCGAGGTCTGACGGAGGAACAGGCGATGTCGATGGTGGTGAACGGCTTCATCGAGCCGGTTACTCGCACTCTGCCGATGGAGTACGCCGTCGAGTGGAGTCGTCTTATCGAGCTTCAGATGGAGGGCTCCGTCGGCTAAACAGATGTGGTCGCCCAATTAGCTGTAGTTGGGGCACACTGGCGCTATGCCTATGCGCCAGGACTGCAAGAACTTTGAGAGTCGGAGCTATCCGAATGGTGACACGGTTCGCAAGTGCGACTTGGATCTCGCGCCCGAAGCCCCGTGGCGGTGTCCAGAGGAATGCCCGTCGTTCACTAAGCGCCGAGTAGACGTGAACTGGAGCCACGGAAGCCTCGTAACGCCGGAGACGCCCGATGAACCGCCTGGTCTTGGCACCGATGACAGCATCGCTGCGCTGCTTGATGCGGCAGAGGATGTCGTGAATGAAGCCGGAGCTCGAGTTATAGCTGATCTCGAAGCAGAGAAGGCCAGGAAGGGTCGGTTCCGGCGTCGTTCGGGTAATTCGAGGCCAGGGAAGTTGAAGCGCCGCAGAAAACGACGTCGGCGTTAGTCATTCAGGCCAGACCAATAGGATTGGGTCATTCCACAGGGCGAGGGCCTGCGCCGGGTTCCCTGCCCTCTTGTAGCCTGTCCTCCTGCCC
This sequence comes from Candidatus Neomicrothrix sp. UBA2974, assembly GCA_002348705.1. Classification (GTDB taxonomy): domain Bacteria; phylum Actinomycetota; class Acidimicrobiia; order Acidimicrobiales; family MedAcidi-G1; genus UBA9410. Next base: position 21,821 of record DEAU01000022.1, on the reverse strand, counting down.
ATGAAGTCGACCAGTGTCACCCTAAACGTGCCCGGCAACGACTTGATGTCGGATTTGGTGGGGGAGCAAGACATCTTGCTCCGGCGTATCGAGTCAGCCTTTCCTGGCTCAGCCATCCACGTCCGAGGCAACAAGATCACCATCGACGGAGACCACGCGTCCACTATTCGCCTCGTGTTCGACGAGGTGGTCACCCTGCTTCAGAAAGGCCTGACGGTTGACGAGCGCACGCTGGATCGCGCGATCGACATGGTTCGCTTCGATGAGAGGCCATCAGAGATCCTGACTGCTGAAATCCTTCGGACCTCGCGAGGAAAGCCCGTCCGAGCTCGGTCGGCCGGGCAGAAGAGGTACGTAGAGGCGGTGACCTCTGGGATTGTCACCTTTGCCATCGGTCCGGCGGGCACAGGGAAAAGTTGGCTCGCCGTCGCTATGGCAGTCCGTTCACTCCAAGCTGGCCAGGTGGACCGAATCGTCTTGACCCGTCCACTAGTCGAGGCTGGTGAGCGCGTTGGCTTTCTGCCAGGGGACTTACTGGCCAAGGTTGATCCCTATCTCCGTCCGCTCTACGACGCTCTCTTCGACATGGTCGACACCGAAACCGCCCAGAGACTGCTGGATCGCGGTCAAGTGGAGGTTGCACCACTCGCCTTCATGCGGGGCCGAACCCTCAACAACAGCTTCGTCATCCTGGATGAGGCCCAAAATACGACGCCCGAGCAGATGAAGATGTTCCTTACACGCGTCGGTTTCGGATCCCGGGTCGTCATCACCGGCGATATCAGCCAAGTCGACGTACCTGGCGGACGGAGTGGCTTAGATGGACTTGAACACAGACTGGCTGGGATCGACGGACTCTCGTTTGTTCGACTAGGAGCGCGGGACGTGGTCCGACACCGGATTGTTCAGGACATCGTCGAGGCCTACGACCGGGAGAGCAGCTTTCGAGAACACGACACGCGAGGGAACCCCACTGAGACGGTGGATTCTCCGGGGGCTGGCGATCGGTCGTGAATAGATCTTTCCGGGTGGTCGTCGATGACGAGCGGAAAGATCCGGATCCCGCGTTGCCCGTTGACGTCGAACGGTGGGCGAGCCTGGTGAGCGATGTGCTGGACACTGAGGGCCTTGGCCAACGGAGGGTCGAGGTCCACATACATTTTGTGGACGAGGGACCAATGGCCAGCCTCAACGCTGAACACATGGGAGAGGACGGGCCAACCGACGTCCTGTCCTTTCCGGTGGACAACCCGGCCGAGGTGGCTGCAGAAGTGCCCGTGCTCCTCGGTGACGTCGTGGTGTGTCCTTCGATAGCCAGCCGCCAAGCTTCCTCGCACGCCGGGGACTACCAGTCAGAGATAGCCCTGCTGCTAGTCCACGGCTTGCTCCACCTCCTTGGGCACGACCACGCGAATCCCACTGAGGAGGCTGCGATGCAAGTCCGAGAGCGTGAGCATCTCGCACGGTATGGGTTGGTTCTGCCGTGAGCCTCGGCCTGGCGGTCATTGTGGTGGCGTGTCTAATGGGATTTGCCGGCTGCTTGGTGGCGGTCGAGACGGCGATTCTGCACATACGCCGGGCCCGCGCCGTGGTACTTGTGGAGGAATCGAGCAAGGTGCTGACAAATGCGGCGGCTGGCGAAGTAGACGGCCGGTCAACGCCTAGTGCTCGGAGTGCTGGTCAACTGTTGATGTTGCTCGATGACCGGGTTAGATCGTTGGCCGTCGTTCAACTGATCGTACTGGTGTGCCGCATGTCTGCGGCTGGACTCCTAGCAGGTGTGGTCACCGGCCGATCGGGCGCCGGTTGGGCGGTTGCCGCAGTTGGGATCCTGCTGCTAGTGGGTTACATATTGACCGATGTAGTTCCGCGGGCTGTCTCTCTTAGGGCGGTTGATGTCGTCGTACTGCGAGCGGCATCGGTGGTCGCCGTCCTCGACCATGTCGCTCCTGTTCGCTGGTTGGCGCGTGGTTTGGTAGCGATTGCCGAGCGCTTGTTGCCCCGATCTCTCCGATCAGGTCCGCCAGTGGTGTCAGAAGAGGAGCTTCTAGCGGTCGCTGACCGGGCCTTGGCCTCAGAGGCCATTGACCCGGAAGAACACGAGTTGATCGAGTCAGTAATAGCTTTCGGTGACACGCTGGTCCGCGAGGTCATGGTGCCAAGACCGGACATGGGTTGCGTCGCCGCCGGTCTCACGGTGGCTGAGGCGATGGCTGAGGCTGCCCGAAGTGGCTTCAGCCGTCTTCCAGTCACCGGCGAAGGTCTAGACGAGGTTGTCGGTGTGGTCCTCGCGAAAGACCTTATGCGGGCTCATTTGGACCAGCGAGACGGCGCACTAGTTGGGGACCTTGCACGCTTGCCGAGGTTCGTCCCAGAGACAAAGCAGGCCGACGACCTTCTTCGGGAGATGCAACGCGACCGCTACCACCTCGCTGTCGTCGTCGACGAGTACGGAGGAACGGCTGGCTTAGTCACAATGGAAGACCTTCTGGAGGAAGTGGTGGGCGAGATTGTCGACGAGTTCGATACCGAAGAGCCCCTGTCGGAGGAGATCGCCGGCGGTGGTGTCCGTGTGCACGGCCGCATGCCAATTGACGAACTCACCGACCTATTGGGTGTGACCCTCCCGGACGGCGATTGGGACACGGTCGGGGGAATGCTCTTCGACGCGCTGGGCCATGTCCCTGGGTCTGGTGAGGTGGTCCTGTTGGGGGGGAGAAGCTTCACCGTCGAACAGGTCGAGGGGCGCCGTATCACCCGGGTTCGTATTAGCGGCATCGAAGCGGCTAGTGGTCCATTAGCAACCCAATGAACGACACGAGTGTGACGGATGACAAGGTGACGGAGCCTGTTTACCGTTCGGGGTTTGTGACGCTGGTAGGTCGTCCCAACGTGGGCAAGTCCACTCTCGTCAACCGTCTTCTGAACCACAAGGTGACCATCGTCTCCGACAAGCCGCAGACGACCCGAACAGAAGTGCGAGGTGTGCTTACCCGGCCTGGGGTGCAGGCCGTCATTTGCGATACGCCGGGTATCCACAAGCCGCGGACCTTGCTCGGTAAGCGGCTGAACGATACGGCTCGGGCCGCGCTAGCTGACATGGACGTGGTGCTGTTTCTAGTAGAGGCCGACGGCCTGATAGGGCGTGGTGACGCCTTCATTGCCCAAAGTCTCCCGAAGGAGCGCACCGTGCTCGTGGTTAACAAAGTGGATCAGGTCGGCCGCGACCGGATCGCTGAGCAGTTGGTCGTTGCATCGGGTTTCGAGTGCGATGAGTACTTTCCCATCTCAGCTCAGACAGGCGATGGTGTGGAGGCCCTGCGCGAGCACATCCTGAACCGACTACCTGAAGGGCCGCAGTACTACCCGGAGCACATGGTGACCGATGTTCCAGAGGCGTTCTGGGTAGCTGAGTTGGTTCGTGAACAACTGCTGGCCATTGTCAATGACGAATTGCCCCACTCAATCGCTACTCGGGTGACAGAGTGGGAGTGGCCCAGGATCCGCTGTGAGATTCTTGTTGAGCGGGACTCACAGAAGGGGATCGTCATTGGACACAAAGGCTCGGTCCTAAAGCAGGTTGGTTCCGCCGCGCGATCTCAGCTGCCTGAGGGCGTGTTCCTGGAATTAGTGGTCCGGGTGGACAAGGGTTGGCAGCGTCAACCTAAGTCCCTAAACCGTCTCGGATACTGAATCCTTCTGCCACGCAGAGTCTTAAAGGCCTTTAGTCATTCAGTCTGGCAAGGAAGTCCAGAGCTTCGGCCCGGTTCCCGGTCCTCGGCATGTCGGGCAAGGCCTGAAGTAGGTCCCATCGGTAAGCCCTGCTGGTGGCCAGGCGTCTGTCTAGGACAGCTACTATCCCGCGGTCGGACCGACTCCGGATCAGACGCCCTACGCCTTGTGCCAGTTCAGTAGCAGCGATGGGAAGGTCGATTTCCCGGAATGCTCGCTCGCGCCCCACTATGTCCCGGCGGGCCGAGAGAAGTGGGTCATCGGGACGTGGGAATGGTACGCGGTCGATGACTAGCAGCGACAGGCTCGGCCCCGGGATGTCTATACCGTGCCAAAGCCCTCGGGTGCCGAATAGGCAGGATGTTTCGTCGGCCGCAAACTGAGCAAGGAGGCTTGGCTTAGGGAGGTCGTCCTGGTGCATAACCTCCCAAGGAAGGCGGTCTCGGAGAGCGTTCACTGCCGCGTCTAGAGCACTCCTACTAGTGAATAGAGCGAGCATCCGCCCACCGGCAGCGGTGGCCAGTCTTTCGATCTCGTCGTGGCTAGCTTTGGCGAAAGTCTCCTCGCGAGGGTCCGGCATGCTCGTAGCGCAGTAGAGAAGCGACTGGGTCTCGAAGTTGAATGGGCTTCCGACATCCTCCACCCGGTGGGAGAAAGTTGGCTCACCCTCCGGTGTTTTGAGTCCGATGCGTCTGGCCAGATTTTCCGGAATGGTGGCACTGGTCATTACTACCGTTTGGCGTCCCCAGAGGTTTGTCTGGAGTATTTCGGCCACGGCAATTGGTGCTATGTGGAGGCTGGGGTGATCGACGCTCCCTTCGGCCCAGGCCACCATTGGTCCGGGGATGGGTCCGCCTTCTAGGTCGAGAGCTGCCTCGACATCTGAGGCCAAGGCCTCCACAGCCTTCAGAGCTCGAGTTCGACGGGCCCCAGTGTCTGCAGGTCCGTCGTTGGGGATGTTCCGAAGGTCGGCTTGCAGAGAATCCAACCTGGTTTGGGCCAACTGAAGCAGGGATCGCAGGCTGGGGGAGTCGGCGGGTACCAGTCGCTGTCCAAGGTGGGGCCGAAGCGCCTCGTCTAGCCGACCAGAGAGTTCGTCGAATTTCATTAGGGCCGCTGAGTTGGCGAGGATTGCACTCGATCTGGCGACTAGAGCGCGAAACCTGCTGGACCGGAGCTCGAAGCCGGACGATCTAGCTAGTACGTCTTCAATCTGGTGCACCTCGTCGAGGACAGCGATGTCATGGGGAGGGAGGACCGCGCCGTCAGTAGCCACATCGATGCCGTAAAGGTGGAGGTTGGTAACCACTACGTCTGCCACGTCTGCTGAGGCACGTGCCTCTTCGGCGAAGCACTCTTCTCCTCTCGGGCAACGAGCCGCTCCGGGACATTCGTTAGATCCGACGCTGACCGCTGCCCAAGTCGCGACTGACGGCTCGACGGAGAGGTCGGAACGGTCGCCGGTGGTGGTCTGTTCGGCCCACTCCAAGATGACGTCCAACTGGTCGGGGTCCGCGCTCTCGGCGAGGCCGTCCAACTGTCTTTGCCCGTATTTCGTCGACCCCCTGGAGTCGGCTACTTCGTCGAGTCGTTGGAGGCACAGGTAGTTGGATCGCCCTTTCAGCACCGAGAACACGATCTCTCGCTCTAGGTGTGGAGTCAGATTTTCCACGAGAAATGGAAGGTCCTTGGTGGCTAGTTGGTCTTGAAGGGCCTTGGTGGCGGTGGCTACGACTGTTTGTCGCCCGGAGAGTATGGCTGGGACGAGGTAGGCCAGAGATTTGCCTGTCCCGGTGCCGGCTTGGACTACGAGGTGGTTGCCGTCGGCGATGGACTCGGCGACCATCCGCGTCATGGCCTCCTGACCGGGTCGCCGTTCACCCCCGTTGGGCAGGTGGGCACAGGCATCTTCTAGGGCGATCGCCGCTACCTCGATCGCGTCCATCCGTGGAGGCTAAGGGCCTGGCCGGGGGACTATCGGATAATCGAGCCAAGAAGGGACTCCGCGGCGCGCGACCGTACCTAATGGGCCGCCGGGTAACTTTTGGGTGTGCTCGCTAGAGATCTCGATCCACAGAGGATCCCGGACCACATTGCATGCGTGATGGACGGCAACGGTAGATGGGCTGAGCAGCGGAACCTCCCCCGGACAGAGGGACACACTGCCGGGGAACAGTCGCTGTTTGAGGTTCTAGACGCAGCGGATGCCCTCGGTGTCGGCTGGTTTACCGTCTTCGCCTTTTCGACTGAAAATTGGAGGCGTCCAGTTGACGAGGTCCGGTTCCTGTTGGAGTTCAACGAGGAGATTCTCCTAGGGCGCCAGCAAGAACTTCATGATCGGAACATTCGGATTCGGTTTATCGGCAGAAGGGATCGTCGGGTACCGCGTCGCCTAATTCGAAGAATGGAGGAAGCCACCAATCTGACACGGACGAACACCGGACTCACATTCACGATTGCCTTCAACTACGGGGGGCGAGCCGAGTTGGTCGATGCGGTGCAGCGCATCATCGATGGGAATGTGCGTCGGGTCACCGAGAAGACAATCAAGCGCCACCTTTATGACCCAGGAATGCCTGACCCAGATCTGGTAGTCCGAACTTCTGGTGAATATCGGATCTCCAACTTCCTTCTCTGGGAGTTGGCCTACAGCGAACTTGTTTTTAGCGAGGTGCTCTGGCCGGACTTCCGACGAGAGAACCTCTATTCGGCAATCAAGGAATACCAGGACCGGGACCGTCGGTACGGCGGAGTAGGGGAATCCACCGGCCGGTGAGCCTTTACCGGGACGACGGGATCGTCCTGCGCACCTGGCGTCTTGGCGAGGCTGATCGGATCGTGGTCCTGTTGACCTCGGATCACGGCAAGGTCCGCGGGGTAGCCAAGGGAGTTAGAAAGACCAGATCAAAGTTCGGCGGACGACTAGAGCCGACCAGCCATGTGGCGGTGCAGTTACATCGAGGCCGCGGTGAGCTGGATGTCGTCACACAGGCCGAGACACTTGATCGCTTCGCGAACCTGCGGCTCGACGCAGATCGCTTCGCGGAGGCTTCAGCCCTCCTTGAAGCGGTCGACATCGTCTCTCCCGACCGCGAACCCGACCAGCGTCGCTATCAGATGCTGCTCGGGGCTCTTCGCACACTCGACGAGCGGCCTGCCGCTCTAATCGTTCCGGCCTTCCTCTTGAAGCTCTTAGCCCACGAGGGCCTGGCGCCAAAACTTGACGCATGTGTCCGTTGCGGTGCCGATGCGCAGTTGGTTGCTATCGACCCGGGCGAAGGAGGAGTGCTCTGCAGCGACTGCCGCCAGGGACGGGCTGTGTCGCCGTCGGCAGTTGCAGTGATGCGAGCCGTCCTCGGTGGCGGGTTGTCCGAGGCGCTGGCTGTTACCGACCAGAGAGTCTGTGTTGAGGTCGATGTAGTGGTCACCACAATGGTCGAATATCACCTTGAACGCCGCCTCCGTTCACGTCGCGTGCTTGATTAAAACCGGAACTGAAAAAGGCCTTCGGCGACTGGTTTCGGCTACGTGACTCAGTCGTCGATGATTGGCCCCTTGGGTTCGCTGGAACCCGGGTCGGGTTTAGGGTCGAAGAGCGCTACATCGATTGGTTCGCCGGCCCAACCGCGGTCGACGACCAACGTGCCGCCTAGTCGGTCGCCGATACGCCGATGACCTCGGCTGAACACCATCAGACCGGTCTCTATGATCGGGATGAACGGGAGCGGTATCACCCACGGCAGCGTCCGTCCGGCAGCGCCCCGAAAGCCGGGCAGCCCCCCGTCAATCCGTCGCACTACCCGGAGACCGGTCACAGCCTTTCCGAGACTGAATCCAGTGGTCATCGTCAGGACTACCTGATTGAGCAGCATCAGGATGGTGATTGTCCAGATCACATTCGGATTGATGGCCCAGCCGTCGTTCTCGGTGGTGATCGTTGCGCTACCACGGTGGATGAGAAGGACGAGAATGGCCGTGAAAAGGTTGTCAAGCAACCAGGCGATGAGCCGACGGCCCACCACCGCTGTCGGGTCGTTGCCCTTCCCTCTGGAGACCTTGAATGCCATGAGCCCAGTCTGGCGTCTCTGACATAGGACCGCGTCAGTAGCCTTCTCCGATATGGCTTCGAATTCCGCTGTCCCCAACGACGAGACTCTCTTCGAAAAGGTTGTCAACCTCTCGAAGCGCCGGGGGTTTGTCTTCCAGTCAGCTGATATCTACGGCGGCTTCCGGTCCACCTATGACTACGGGCCGATCGGCGTGCTACTGCTCCGCAACGTCAAGGAGCAGTGGTGGAGGACCATGGTCCAAATGCGCCACGACGTGGTGGGACTTGATGCCTCTATCCTTTCGCCACCATCAGTCTGGGAGGCATCTGGGCACCTTGCGAATTTCAGCGATCCGTTAGTCGACTGCCGAGAGTGCGGTGCTCGCCACCGTCAGGACAAACTCGACAATCCAGAAGTCTGCCCGTCATGTGAGAAAGAGGGCACGCTGACCGAAGCCCGCCAGTTCAACCTGATGTTCAAGACCCACGCCGGTCCGATGGTGGAATCGGCGGCCGAGGTCTATCTGCGGCCCGAGACTGCTCAGGGCATGTTCATCAACTTCGCCAACGTACTCAATACTTCACGAAAGAAGCCGCCGTTTGGTATTGCCCAGATCGGCAAGTCGTTCCGCAACGAGATCACGCCTGGCAACTTCGTCTTCCGGACCCGCGAGTTCGAGCAGATGGAGATGGAGTTCTTCGTCCCACCTGATGAGTCGGACCAGTGGTACCGGCACTGGTGCGAAGCCCGCATGGCCTGGTACCGGGAGCTCGGCATGCCCGATGACCGCTTGCGCCTCCGGGAACATGAAGCCGATGAACTCAGCCACTATTCCTCGGCTACCGCCGATGTGGAATTCCTGTTCCCGTGGGGGTGGGATGAGTTGGAGGGCATTGCCAACCGCTCCGACTTCGATCTGAACCAGCACGCCGAGCACTCCGGAGCGCGTCTCGAATATCATGATCCCGGATCAGGAGAGCGGTATGTGCCGCACGTGATCGAGCCGGCGGCCGGCGCCACCCGGACGGCCATGGCCTTTCTCATGGCCGCCTACGACGAGGAGCAGGTCAACGATGACGTGCGTACCGTGCTGCGACTCGACCCGCGCCTCGCTCCATACAAGGTGGCTGTCCTGCCACTCTCCAAGAAGGCCGAACTGATAGAACCCTCCACCGAAGTACTGGGTCTGCTACAGCCGCATTGGATGTGCGATTACGACCAAACGCAGGCCATCGGTCGCCGTTACCGCCGTCAGGACGAGATTGGAACACCCTTTTGTGTCACCATCGATTTCGACACCCTCGACGATCAGGCTGTGACCGTGCGCGAGCGCGACTCAATGTCGCAACAACGAGTACCGATCTCCGACCTCGTCGACCACCTGTCGACCCGACTCGGAGCGTGATCGAATCCGTTGATGGCCTGCGGGCTCTGGTCGATCAGGCGGAGTCGGCAGGAACCGCTGAGGCCCGCTGGCGCGCAGTGGCCGCCGTCTCACCAAAACTGGTCGAAGATTTATTACACGGCTCGGTCAATGTCTCAGCTAATGAGGCAGTGCAGATAGCGACGGGAGTCGCTGCTAGCCCGGGGGTCGCGTCGGGCCGTCTCTGCTTAGACGTCAACGACGTGCTTGACGCAACAGACGCAGGCAGCGAGTCGATCCTCGTCTGCATTGAGACTTCCCCGGCTGACGAGGCCGGGATGCGATTGGCTGCCGGCATTGTTACTGCCCGCGGGGGCATCGCCAGCCATGCTGCGGTGGTGGCAAGGGGTTGGGGTATCCCCGCAGTGGTCGGAGTCGAGGGTCTAGAGGTGGCCGAGAACCATGCGGTGGTCGATGGCCGACGGCTGGAACGCGGCGACGAAGTCTGTCTCGATGGAGGGACCGGATTCGTTTATGCCGGTGCGTTGACAACTGCAACACAGGACGACGTTGCTGAACTCGAGACCCTCCTAGCGTGGGCAGACGAAGTGCGGGGAGAACGTGTTGGCGTCTGGGCAAACGCCGACCGGGCAGACGATGCTGCCGAAGCCCGACGATTCGGAGCAGAAGGCGTGGGCTTGTGCCGAACTGAACATCTTTTCTTTGGCGAGCATCTTCCACTCATACGTCGATACCTTCTTAGCGAGGATTGCGACGATGAGTCTGCAGCCCTGGATGACCTAGAGAAGGTTCAGCGTGTTGACCTCACCGAAGTCTTCAGGGTCATGGCGCCACTTCCGGTCACGGTTCGACTCCTAGACGCCCCTCTCCACGAATTCCTTGGAGATGGCGTCTCCGCGGAATGGCGTGAGCACAACCCAATGCTCGGCACCCGCGGCGTACGCCTTGCCGTCATCCGTGAGGGCCTGTATCGGATGCAGGTCCGGGCGATCATGGGCGCAATCGCTGACGGAGAAGCGAAAGGCATCCATCCAAGCGTCCGAGTGATGGTTCCCCTTGTTGCCACTTCCGCCGAGATGGCTTTGGTCGGTGGATGGGTTCGTGACGAGATTGGGAAGTCGGCTGCTGACATTCTTCCGGTAGGGATGATGGTTGAGACGCCGCGGGCCGCCCTGCTTGCCGGCGATATGGCACACCATGCCGACTTCTTCTCCTTCGGGACAAATGACCTTACCCAGATGGTCTATGGGCTCAGTCGTGACGACTTCGGACGGCGGTTGATGGGTGAGTACTTTGGCAGGGGACTCCTGACCGAAGACCCATTCGCTCATCTCGACTCTCAAGCAGTCGCCCCCTTGGTGGCTGCGGCCACCCGTGCCGGTCGGATGACCCAACCAGGTCTCGAGGTGTCGGTGTGCGGCGAACACGGCGGTGACCCAGCCTCGATCCAGTTGCTGGTTGACGCTGGAGTCGACCATGTGTCGTGCTCGCCATACCGGGTCCCAGTGGCGCGACTTTCTGTCGCTCAGGCCCTTATCGGTCTTGACGGCTGAACCTAGGTGCCGTCCGGCTGTACGTTGCCACCATGGGCATCCTGGACGAGGACGTCAGACGGGTCCGCGACGAGACCGACATCATCCGTATCGTCACCGAACACACACAACTCAAGAAGACCGGCGCCCAGTGGATGGGGCTCTGTCCCTTCCACGGCGAGAAGTCACCATCCTTTTCGGTCAACGCTGAAAAAGGCGTTTACTACTGCTTCGGCTGCCAGGTATCCGGTGACGTCATCGACTTTGTCAGAGAGGTCGACGGAATGGACTTTGCCGGCTCAGTCGAGTTCCTAGCTGCCAAGGCTGGAATTCCTCTTCGGTATACCGATCAAAATGAGGGTCGTCGCAAGAACCGCCGCAAGGAGCACGCCGAAATCCTCCAGAAGGCGGTCGACTTCTACCAGGAACGCCTTCTGACTGACTCCGATGCGCGTCCTGCCCGCGATTACCTTCGCTCTCGCGGCTACGACGGCGAGGTGGCTCGACGATTCTCTATGGGTTGGGCGCCGGACGACTGGTCCCAGTTGGCCCGCCACCTAAAACTTTCCGATACTGAACTTCAGGCCACAGGTCTAGGCGGGATCAACCGACGCGGTGGTCAGTACGACTTTTTTCGAGCCAGAATTTTGTTCCCAATTTTCGATGCCCAGGGGAACCCAGTTGGCTTCGGAGGACGGAAGCTGCCCGACGCAGAGGGGCCCAAATATAAGAACACCTCAGATGCAGCTGAGTACTACTCGAAGTCGAATGTCCTGTACGGCCTGCACTGGGCTAAGGCCGAGGCGGGGAGAACTGACGAGTTGGTGGTCTGCGAGGGTTACACAGACGTCATCGGCTGCCATCTGGCGGGTATTGAAAGGGCAGTTGCCACCTGCGGCACTGCGCTGACACCCAACCACGCACGGTTGATGGGTCGTTTCGCTAAGCGCGTGATACTGGCTTTCGATGCCGACGGTGCCGGGCAAGCGGCCGCAGAGAGGGTCTACGGATGGGAAGAGGAGTTCGGCCTGCGGTTCGCAGTTGCGGCACTGCCTCCTGGATCCGATCCGGGTGACCTGGCCAAGAGCGACCCTAATGGCCTGCGGGCTGCCATCGAGATGGCTCGTCCATTTCTCGAATTCCGGGTTGACAGAGTTTTGGAGAGGGGAGACCTTGACTCGGCTGAGGGAAGGGCAGCAACTGCTACAGAGGCGATGATTTTGGTGTCCGAACATCCGGACGCCATTGTCCGAGACCAGTACGCCATGCGGATCGCTGATCGGTGCCTCGTCGGCGTCGACGAGGTCAGGCGGCGGGGTAAGACAGTGGCCTCGGGTCGGGGTGACCGTGTGACAGTCGTTCCCACATCCGGCACCGCAGTCTCTGCAGGTTCCGCAACTCCCACCTGTGAGGAGGAAGCCCTGCGACTCTTGGTCCACCGACCCGGCGAAGTCCAGACTCTTCTCGCTCCAGTGCTTTTCGACGACCTGGTTTGCCGGGCGGCGTATTCGGTGCTTGTCGCAACCGTTGATCTCCACGATGCTCGAGCCCAAGCCGACCGGCCGGTAGCGGAGTTACTTGCTCGTCTGGCTGTTGCCGACGCTAGCGACGACGATCCCCTCGGGGTCTTGACCCGCCTGTGCTCTTTAGCTGCTGAGCGGGCAGTCATTGCCCTAGAGGCAGAGGCTCGCCTTACCGGCGATCTGTCTGCCTACCAACCGTCGATTGCCTACCTCAGAACCGAGGTGATACGACTCCGCGAGGTGGTTCGCGAGGGGTCCTCCTTGGAGCCTTTGCTGCGGTGGCTGGTGGAGCACCTTGGGGGGAGAATTGGAAGCTGACGTGGCTTCTGGGTCAATCACTTGGCCTGGTGTCTCGGAACACGAGATGGCCCGTCTGCTTCGACGCGGTCGTGACCGGGGCAGCCTGAGTCTCGACGAGGTGATCGATGTCTTACAGGATGCCGAGATCACCTCTGACTTGATCGAAGGAGTTCGGCGGTGCCTGATAGCGGAGGGAATCGAGTTCGACGAGACGGTGCCCGTCGAAGCTGACCCATCGGAAGTGCTGCGCCTGGTCCGCACTAGTCCGGGGGAGTACCGAACTCGAACCGGGCCGGGCCCAAACCAAGCTGGAACGAGTGACTCGACTCGCATGTACTTGAGGGAGATCGGCCAGGTCGCTCTCCTCACTGCCCGAGAGGAGGTTGAGTTGGCGCAAACGCTTGCCGCCGGTATCGAGGCCGAGAACCGCCTTGCCGACCTTGCGGCGGCTGGTCAAATGGGATTCGCCAACCGAGTTGAACTGACGGCCCTGCGCCGCCAGCAGCGGTGGGGGGAGCGGGCTCGGGATCGACTCACCCGAGCCAATCTTCGGCTGGTCGTATCGGTGGCGAAGAAGTACAGGGGGCGTGGCCTTCCTCTGCTCGATCTGTTTCAAGAAGGGAATCTGGGTCTCATGCGGGCAGTTGAGAAGTTCGATGGCGCTAAAGGCTTCAAGTTCTCGACATACGCAACCTGGTGGATCCGTCAGGCGATCACCCGGGCGATAGCTGATCAGTCTCGAACTATTCGCATACCCGTCCACAAGGCTGACGCCATGAACCGGGTGCTGCGAGCCCAGCGGGAGCTATCTCAGGAGTTGGAGCGGAAGCCTTTGAGTGTCGAGATAGCCGAGCGGTCCGTTTTGAATCTCGAAGAGGTGGAAGCGCTCCTTCGCCTGTCGAGCGAACAGAACACCCTGTTGTCACTGGACTCGCCGGTAGGTGAAGAGCAGGACTCCAGTCTTGCCGATCTGCTGTCCGACCCGTCGGCGGTCGCGCCGGACGATGCTGTCGCTCGCCGACTGCTCGGAGCGGCGGTTCTGGTGGCGCTCGAAGAACTGGATGCCCGTGAGAAGGATGTTGTAAGGATGCGCTTTGGTTTGGATGGAAGCGAGCCGATGACTCTTGAACAGGTGGGAGCGCATTTTGGCGTGACCCGGGAGCGGGTTCGACAGATCGAGGCTCGGACCATGTCCAAACTTAAGCAGCCGAACCGTTCGCAGAAGCTACGCGACTACTTCGACGAGGGTTGAAATGATTGTCGGACTAGCTGCTCGAGGACATTGACCAGGCGGTTGGGGACTGGTCAGGTCCACGAACACCGCTGGTATCCTTCGCACGCCATTCCGGGGTAGCTCAGCTGGCAGAGCGTCGGACTGTTAATCCGCAGGTCGTGGGTTCGATCCCCACCCCCGGAGCCACGAAACCGGATGTCAGGGAGGGCCCCTAGGGGCCGGGGTGCCGCATTGTTGCGGAATTGGTGGCAATGCTCAGAGACACCCGCGAACGTCTTGAGAAGGTTGCAGCAGATCTCGGAGAGGACGTTCCTTCCGATTCCTATGTGGTTTCATCCGATCCGCTTGATTGGACATCGATCAATCCGGACACGTTAAGGAATAGGTTGCCCTCGATATTCTCAGCATCATGAGTGCTGCCAGATCCAACGGTCTGAGAACCACGGAGGAAGTCCGTGCTACGACCGGTTCTTCTATGGTGCCTGTCCAGACTCTTCCGGTCTCTACCAACTGGAAGGTTGAACTTTCTTGAGAGCGAATGGGGTGATCGGGTATGCGGACGACAGGATTTGAACCCGCGACCCCCACCTCGGGAAAGCGGTTGTCACCGGGAACCAACCAGATTGGTTGCAGTTGGACTGGGAGGACCCTATGACCGAAACCCCGATGGTCAGCGTCATCATGAACTGCTTCGATGGCGAGACTTATCTATCTGAAGCGCTGGACAGCGTACTTGCTCAGACCTTTGAGGATTGGGAGATCGTATTTTGGGACAACCAATCAACCGATCGGAGTGCCGAGATCTTCAAGAGTTACGGGGATCCTAGATTCCGCTACTGGTACGCGCCCGATCACACGCTGCTTTATGAGGCAAGGAACTATGCGATTGAACAGGCACGAGGCGAGTTCATTGCCTTCCTCGACACGGATGACCGGTGGTTGCCCCAGAAACTGGAGGAGCAGTTACCCCTCTTTTCTGACCCCTCGGTTGGCTTTACCTGCACCAATTTCTGGGTCGCGAGCCTACTAAGGAACAAGACGTGGCTGGCCCTGACCAAGTCAGTACCCACCGGTTGGGTCCTTCATGAACTACTCCGTCGCAATTCGGTGGCGTTGTTGACTCTCATGGTGAGACGGTCGGCACTCGAATCTCTTGACTACCACTGCGACCCGCGTTACCACATCATCGGCGATTTTGACCTGGTGCTCAGATTGGCCGAGAACTGGAAGATGGACTATCTGACTGAACCGGTCGCAGTCAACCGCGAACACTGGTCCAATGAGACGCGCAAGGACCCGGGTCGGCTGGCCCGGGAGATGACCGTGTGGCTCAAAGAAGCCAAGGAACGCGAACCGATGGCATCGTCTCCAAACCTCCGGTATGTCGAATGGAACCTGACGTACAGTCGCGCAATGCACATGATTCATAGCGGGGAGCGGTCGGCGGCGCGTCGTCTTTTTGGCGAACTCCCTTGGGGGAGGAACAAGTTGCGACTGTTGGCCGCCTTGCTCTTTCCGCGTCTGGTTGGTCGTCGAGCGAAGCCTCCTGGCGGGAGCCCTCGTACCGGTTGATGCCACGGCTACATGTTCTGTTAGACGGAATCGACAATCACTGCCGGGCGGCAACTGCGTGGAGGCAACTTTTCGAGTAGGTGTGGTCGATAAGGAGTTCATCGGGTCTGAGCATCAGGACGAATATTGGAGCCATGATCGTGAGGAAACCGAACCTGATCCGCGTATCAGTCAATGGTGGTGACCTACCCTTGGTCGGCCGGCACCAGGACAACTGGTGGTGGCAAAAACGGTTCGGAGGCCGGAATCAGTGATTACGTTAGTAACCGGTGCAGCCGGGCAACTAGGTCGAGCGATAGTCCGAGCCGCCGCCCCTGAAGGCCAGGTGGTGGCTCTTCCTCGGGCAGACCTCGACGTCACTGTGCAGGCCGACGTTCAGGAAGCGGTGGCTGCCTGCCGCCCTGAGGTGGTGGTCAACTGTGCTGGCTGGGTAGACGTCGACGGCCACGAGTTGGACCTGGACCGGTCGCGGCGGATCAACGTGGATGCACCGAGATTTCTCCGAGAAGCCTGCGAGAGCGTCAACGCTCACTTGGTGCACATTTCGACCGACTACGTTTTCGACGGTCGGGCCTCGGACCCGTACCCAGAGGACCATCCGACGGCGCCTCTGTGCGTCTATGGGGCCACCAAGTTGGAGGGTGAGGCAGCAGTTGGACCGGCGGCCACGGTGGTGCGCACCACGTGGACACAAGCTAGCGACGGACCCAACATGGTCAAGAGGGTGCTTGATGGCTTGGCCGGTCCTGGCTCGGTAGCGCTGCCTTCTGACCGGAGGTCGACTCCTAGTTTCTGCGACGATGTGGCTCAGGTGGTGATGATGCTAGCCATCGACCGTTACCCCGGCGTGGTACATGCTGTCAACGAAGGAATCACCACCTGGGCAGACTTTGCCCGGGAAGTAGCTGTTGCCGCTGGATACGATCCTGACCGGGTGGTCGGGACCGTCGAAGCTGACTACGATCCGCCCCGGCCGGCGAAACGCCCCCTATTTTCGGCATTAGACAACGCCGTCTTGCGTCAGGCTGGCTATCCAGCACTTCGCCACCATCGGGAGTTCATGGAAGAGATTCTGGCCCGGGTCCGAACCCGCGATGGCTGACTGGTGGCATTGATAACTCGAAAGACTGGCAGTCCAATCGTTGGAGAGCGATCCCATCAGCGTTGCACCCCCATTGCACAGGATTCACACAACCAGATGGACACGGACATACCCCCAGACAAGCAGCCGCGAATCGATGGCTTCTAGCGGTCCAGGCGGACACATCGGAAGAGTTTCTGTGATCTGGTAATCCGCAGGTGATGGTTTGGATCCCCACCCCCGGAGCCACTGACACGCAGACTATGTTGATGTTTTTGGCGTTGGCGAGATTATCTAGATTGGGGTTTTCGCTATGACCCTGGAACCTAAAGGACCACCCGAACTAACACCTGGAACTTGGAGAGTTGATCCTCTCCACACAACTATCGGATTTTCGGTGACCCATCTGGGTATAGCTCGGGTAAAGGGTCGCTTCAATTCCTTCTCTGGGATTATTGAAATTGGTGACAATCTGGCTGCAAGTTCCGTACAGGTGTCCGTAGAACTCTCATCGGTAGACACGAACAATGCACAGCGAGATAGTCATCTGAGGAGCACGGATTTCTTTAGAGTTACCGAAAGGGGTGCACTGAATCCAGATGGAGAAATTAGTACGCACCCGTGGATGACGTTTTCCTCAAAGACCATAACGAATGACTTATTATCTGGTGATCTAACGGTCAATCAGATCTCAAGGTCGATCGAGCTTAAATACAAGTTCAACGGTGTCGCAGCGCTACCAGCGGGTGAAGGCCTCCGCATAGATGGATACCAAACTACCCGGGTGGGCTTCAGTGCTAGTGGCTGCGTCTGCCGGTCGGATTTTGGTATCGATTTTAATGCGCCTCTAGGCATGAATGATATTTTGATTGGCGAAGTAGTCGAGATCGATCTTGAGGTCCAAGCAGTTCCCTCGTAATCATCTGGTCTTGCATAAATCTGGAGCAATCACGAAATTAGGAAACCTCCATTAGGAGAAATCCATTGACCAGTTATATATGAGCTGTCATCGCTGGCTAGAAAAAGTATTGTTGATGCGATTTCGTCGGGCTTTCCGATACGGCCCAAAGGCGTAGAGTCAATAAGGGTCTCGAGTCTCTCCGGCGGCAAGTTTGAAGTCATTGGGGTTTCAACCAGTCCGGGTGCTGCGGCATTGACGCGAATTCCAGCTGATCCTAGTTCTCGAGCAAGCGAGCGAGTTATTCCCAATACCGCCCCCTTGGCTGCTGCATAATGGACTTGTCCCCACCCGGCGATTCCAGCGATGCTCGAGAGATTCACAATTGATCCCCCTCGCTTCATTAAGGGAACTGAAGCTTTCGTGCACAAGAAGGTTCCGCCCGCGTGCACGGCAATCATCTTCATAAATGCCGCATAACTAATCCTGCCTATAGCGGGAGTTTCCTGAGCCCCGGATTGCTCAGATCCATCACCACTAACCCGGCCGACACCAGCGTTGTTCACCACAATGTCCAAGTTCTCGAATTCATCTTGAATTGTTAGGAACATCACTCCTACGGCATCTGCATCGGATATGTCCCCGGAAACTGAGAAGTGAGATCCTGAAAGACTTCTCGCTGTTTCCAACGCGGCGCTGGAGTCAATGTCCTGGGCGATGACGGTTGCTCCTTCACCGCTGAACAACTCCGCTGTTGATCTCCCAATCCCCGAACCAGCACCAGTTATAAGTGCAATCCTGCCTTGCAGTTTGCTCGCCATTGAATCTCCTGCCCTGGAGCGCCGCGGAAAAAGCACCGTTATGGGTGTCAATCCCTACAATTCTCAGGTGCTATCTCGATGGATACAACTTGGAGTCCTTCTAGTAGTCGCAATGTGGGGACTCATATTTGTTGCAGTCCACGAACTTCTTGTAGTTCTCGATTCTATTCAGGTAGTTATCTTTCGGTACTGGATATTCAGCATCGTCTTTTTGCTACTTTTGGTTCTCAAGCCTGAACTCCGCCCAAAGTTCACGCGAAGAGATTGGGGCTTGTATCTGTTTGCCGGAGTTCTCGCTGTTCCGGGAGCGCAGTTTCCTATCGTCTATGGCCAAAGGTTTCTGGCCCCACCACTGGTATCTCTCATCGCTGGTCTAACTCCGGTGATGGCAGTTGTGTTAGCTCGACTAGTTCTTTCGGAGAAATTCTCTCGATTTCAGTTTGTTGGCTGTCTTCTAGCCCTAGTCGGCTCACTTTCAATAATTCTGACTAGCGGGAGTGATGGCACGGCAATGACCGATTCCAATCCTGCCATGGCAGCGTTGGCTCTGATTTCTCCAATCTCCTGGGCCGGTTACATGATTTTCATTCGTCGGGTGTCCACGCGTCATAGTGCACTTACTTCAATCGGAACGGCGATGGTCCTCGGAACGGTGTCGACCGTTCCATTTTGGAAGCACAGCTTCGGTGGTCTGTCCGATCTGGAAGTGCCGCAGATTCTCTGGCTTCTCTATCTCGCGATAGGAGGAACTCTGCTCACATATTGGATCTACTTTCGGGTTATAGCTGAAATAGGAGCCAATCGGGCGGCTGCCTACATGTTCGTGGTCCCTCTCGTGGCTCTTTTCTGGTCGTGGGCGATCTTGGACTATGTCCCGTCTGTGCCGACAATTCTTGGCGGGGCGGTCGTGCTAGTTGGTGTGTCCATGACTCAAAAGATGAGATCCAACAGCGAGTTGAATCAAACAACGATTGGGCTGTAGTGCTAGAAATCCCAGGCTTCGAACATGTGCCCGTCGAACTTACCTATAGACGCAATCGGCGCTTAGGACAAGACGCCGCGCCAGGTGAGGCGGGAGCCCAGTAGATGGCCGGCCGGAGTTATGGCGACCAGCGCAATCAGGAAGGCGGCTAGGGGGTCAAGGTCGAACCAGTTGACCAAGATGTTTAGGACAGCTAAACGTCCTCCGAGTAGAACTCCGAGGGCAATCTGTGCGCCGACCAGCCTCCGTATCCGGTCCACAGTGTTGCGGGCCGCCCGTCCGGCGAAAGTCCAGAGATCGTGTAGTGCGACGGTCAACAGAATTCCCACCTCACCGGCGATGGTTGCTGAGCGGGTCAAGTTCCAACCTTGTCGGTCGAAGACCCAGAGGAAAGTGACTGCGTCGGCTACCAGGGCGACTGCAATTACCAGCAGGTATCGAACCAGAGCCCGACTCCTCAAGGGGTAGAGGCGGAGGCGCATCAGGTGCCGGAGGTAGCCGACATAGTGAGCCGCAGAGACCTTCGACTCGCCCTTGGTCCGTTCCAGGAAGACGTAGGGCCGTTCGGCGACCTGTTGCACTTCACCGCGAGCGAGTACCTCGAGCAGGACCTTGTAGCCCACAGGGTCAAGCCCGGTGCCGGCGACAATCCTGCGGCGGACAAGAAAGTACCCGCTCATCGGGTCGGTGACCCGGCCGATGGTGCCTGGCAGGAGGAGAAGTCCGAGGGCCTGAGCTCCCCGCGAGAGAAGGCGACGGACAGGAGACCAGTCTGAGGTACCGCCGCCGTCCAAGTGCCGACTTGCTACTGCCACTTCGGTTTGCTCGTCCATCGCTTCGAGAAGGCTTGTGATGGCCTCCGGGGGATGCTGTCCGTCACCGTCGATGACCCCGAGAATCTCGCCCCGAGACAGCGACCATCCGCAGATCACAGCGGTAGCCAGACCAGAGGTCCCGACCCGTCGAATAACCCGAAGCCCATTCAGTTCGTTTGCCAAGCCGGCAACAACCTCCCAAGTTCGATCGGGGCTGTCGTCGTCGACAACTATCAACTCAAAGCTGACGCCTTTCGCAGTTAGTACCTCGTGGAGGCGTCGGATTAGGCGTTCAATGTTTGGTGCCTCGTCGTAGGTCGGAATGACGAGACTTAGTTGGATTGCCGAACTGGTCTCAGAGGCAATCGTGGTGGGCTGGTCACCAACCTGCTCGAGGTGGGGGATCAGCGAATCGTCGGTCACGGTGGCTCCGCGGTCGGCCGTCAGCTGGTCAGTGTCAAGGTAGTCGGTCTAGACCGAGACGGTTTAAGAAGAGGCTCTTCCTGCCAGACTGGCGTTGGGCCGGTAGCTCAGTGGTTAGAGCAGGCGACTCATAATCGCTCGGTCGCGGGTTCGATTCCCGCTCGGCCCACCGAGTCGTTTGTTTTTGGGTTTGGGTTATGGGTCCGAGGATCTGTGGGGCGAGAACTCTTACTTTCTGACGGGGGACAGTTCCGTCAGATCCGCACTGGAAGAGTTGATTAGGAGACATTGATCTCTAGCAGGTAGTCCTCACCCAAGGCTGAGATCACTGACACCTCATAGCCCTTGACAGCCAGTGTCTCTCCTGGTTGGAGAAGGACAGAAGAATCAGGCCAGTCGCCAGAGAAGGACCCTTGAACAACTATCGCTCCTGTTCCCGTAAGCATGGTTGTGTCGACTGTGTAGAAGAGGACACCTTCAGTAGCGATATTCAGGTCATAACCGATCCGTTGCCTGTTCTCGACAACGATGGCGTTGGTCCCGTCCAATGGCACCATCGCGGCCTTTATGCCTGTCTTGGTGGCAACGGGTGAGAGTCGCACTGATCCAGGGAAGGTGGTGACACAAGCGACCTGTGTACTTTGGACCCAGTCCAGTTGCCATCTGTGCCAGGCGAACATCTCGCTTCCGCGAAGCGGATCCTCTGGCCCGTGAGCCAGGCCGCCAACCTTTGGTATCAACAGGCCCATGATCCCAAAGTTCCCTACGAACCTGTGTGGAAGGGGGAAGGGAGTGCCGAATTCATAGAGGTCCAACAAGCCGAGGGTGTGCCCCATCTCATGGGCGACAACCCATCCGCCCTGACCGAGGCGGTACCAATCCGCCCCGCGGGTCACGGCGCTCGTGATCAACTGACTGTCGATGGTTACGCCCCAGTAAGGATCATCTGGGGCAAAAGCGGGACTGTGCATTGAATCGGCCTTGGGGTCAGCGATTATCAAGACCGAATCAATTCCTTGAAAGTCAAAGTCCGGATCCGCTAGGGCGATCGCCTCCTGGATGTAGGCCCGATGACTGTCAAAGGTGAAATCAGCTCCGCTCTGAGAGTCGCCTGAAAAACCATATTCCCCATGCATCTCGCTCATACGTAGCCATTTGTGGAGCGGCTCGAACTGGAGATCGAGGTGCCCGAAACTCATTGCTTCTAGGTATGCCTCCGCCCAGGGCACATTGGCGCTGAAGAGTTCCTCAGTCGTCTGGACACTGGCCGCGTTTGGAAAATCGACAAAGAGGACTGCAACACGGGCCGTCCCCTGAGATCGCATCCGATTAACCGACCTTGGGAACCCCGCATGGACCTCAGAGTCGCCTGACTCATTACGCAGCCTGCACGCTTCAACCTCGCCCAAGACATACCCCGCTGGGTCGAGAGAAACTGCAGAAACCGCAGTAGTGGTTGTGGGGGCGGCAGTCGT
>DEAU01000027.1:1708-5166 GCA_002348705.1 Candidatus Neomicrothrix sp. UBA2974 | reverse complement strand
TGACCAGGTCCTCGCCGGGGTAACCGGCCAGGTCGGCGCAACGCTTCAGCATTGCCGCACCCTCAGCGTCGGAGTTCGACGTCAGGAACGAATGCACACCATAGGTGTCGTCAGTGACGTCATCCGGAGCGTTCAGGAAGATCGAGTTGGTCGCCACACCGTGGATACCAACCACCGGAAGCTCGGTGATGCCGGCAGCCGACATCGCCTTGAGCACCAGCTCGTTGTGATACGGCGCACCATGTAGGGCCACCATGTTCACGCCGTACTGCTCAATAGCCTTTTGCAGCTTGATGATCTGTGCGGTTGCTTCCTGGACCCTCAGACCGACGTACTCGGTTCCGACATAGGTGCCGCCGGCAGCGGTCACCGAGTCCTGCACGTAGGTGGCGTACTCGGTTCCCGACGGGACCTCGAGGACGATGCCCAGCACGACGGCGTCCGCTGGGTCGCCGAGCCTCTTGGCCGCCTCGCCGACGAAGATGTCGGCCTGGTCGCCGTAGGCCACCAGGTTGTGGAAGAACTGTCCACTACCGAGGGTCGGGTCGATGGTCTGCGGAGGACCAATGACCGGCACATGAGCCGCCTCAAGTTCCGGAATGGCCTGCGCAGCCTGGCCGGAACCACCGAGGTCGACGAGGGCGATGACGTTCTCGTCCTCGATCAACTTGGTGAGGGCGATCGCCGACTTCTCAGCGTTGTAGGTGTCGTCCTCAGCGAAGAACTCCCACTGGCGTCCGAAGATGCCGCCGTCGGCGTTCGAGCACTCAAAGTAGGCATGGGAGCCATGAGCGTTGAATGCCTGAGCCGAAGCAGTCGGACCGGTCAGGTCGCCGATCCAGCCAACCGAGATGGTGTCATCGGTGATGCCATCATCCGGGCTGCTGTTCAGTACGACCGTCCCCATGCCGCCGGTGTCTGAAGCGGCGGTTTCTTCTTCGGCGTGGTCGGCATGGTCTTCGTCGTCATGGTCATGGTCATCGTCTGCCGGAGCGGCAGTCGTTGCCGGAGCGGCAGTCGTTGCCGGAGCGGCAGTCGTTGCCGGAGCGGCTGTCGTGGCAGAGGCGCTGCTAGTTGTAGCAGCATCATCTGAACCACAGGCCGATGCCACCATTGCCAGAGCGGCAAGGATGACCAGGAATCGCTTCATCATGGAGTGTCCCCCCCCTAGAGGTGTGAGTGAGTTCTTCGGTCGGTTGGCTAAATGAGCCGCAGATCTCTTATCGGTCTACCGTCCAAAGCACTTGGTATTTTGTAGGTATCTATAAACCTAGGATGAAGACACTATCGAAATGTTATAAGAGTGTTCAAGTGGAGGAATTCTCGCCCCCACGATGGGTAAGGCCACTTGTGGCCATTTCTTCAGGTGCTGGGACTACAAGTGGGCCTTGTGGTTATGGAAAACTTTGGCTGCGCTGTGTTTCGGTCTCGATCGCTGAGCTGTCAGAGCCAGTCGAGGCAGCAAGTGATGACTGGCAGATCAGACAATTAGCTGAGTGATTGGAATCCGCCCAGAAAGCCATCCGTCCATATCCTGAAGGTGTAACCCATTGTACTTGTCATTGCTTCGGGCGATGTCGGTCAAGCGGAACCAAGTGAGGAGCCCAAGTGCCCACTGAGATCAAAGCCGCTGTTTTCCGCCAAGTTGGAGAGCCGCTAAGTGTCGAAACAGTAGAGCTGGATGATCTCGCCCCGGATGAGGTCCGGGTGAGCGTGGTCGGGTCAGGCCTTTGCCATAGTGACCTCCACGTCATCGATGGATCCCTCCCTGTGCCGCATCTACCGGCGATTCTCGGCCATGAGGTTGCAGGCATAGTCCTAGAGGTCGGTGCCCATGTACAAGACATCAACGTTGGGGACCATGTAGTCGCTGGAATCACCACTCACTGTGATAGTTGCCCGGGATGTGCGTCAGGCAGGACTTGGCTTTGTGAGCAGCGGTTCGCCCCGGGTATAAGGACCGACCCGTTGACCAAACTCCGATCTGGGGACACTCTGATAGGCGGAATTGGTGGTATGAGTGGTTTCGCCGAGCAGGTGATTCTTCATCGGTCAGCGGCTGTAGTGATCGATCCCAGCATGCCGCTCGACCGCGCAGCCCTAATTGGTTGCGCTGTTGTAACTGGCGTTGGGACCGTCATCAACGCCGCTCGAGTCCGTCCGGGGGACACTTGCGCTGTGATCGGTTGTGGCGGTGTCGGCCTCAACGTTGTGCAGGGTGCACAACTCGCTGGGGCCGGGCGCATCATCGCGGTAGACCTGAGCTCCCCAAAGCTTGAGTTAGCGACACGCTTCGGTGCCACCGACATCGTCAACCCAGCTGACGGAGATCCCATAGAGGCCGTCATGAGTCTGACTGGTGGTAGAGGAGTCGACTACGCCTTTGAGGCAATTGGGCTTAAGTCCACGTCAGAACAGGCTCTAGCCATGACCAAGCCTGGTGGTGGGGCATACCTGATTGGTGTGGTGTCACCTGGCGTGGATCTTGAAGTCCCAGGACTAGAACTGGTTCTCGACAACAAGTCCCTTTGTGGCGTCCGCATGGGTTCAAGCAACATGGCGAATGACTTCCCATACTTTGTCGAGCTCTATCAGCAAGGTCGCCTCATGCTTGACGAACTCGTATCAGAACGCATCACGCTGGCAGAGGTAAATGACGGATACGAAAAGATGCAGGCCGGGGAACAGGCAAGGTCGGTTGTCGTGTTCGAACCGCCTACCAGATCATGACGCCTTGAATCTGTTTTAGGTCGCGTCCGCTGGCTCGGCTGGGTACCAGTAGTCCGGGGTGATGGGCTCTGCATTTGGTGGACGGTCAATTATCTCGAGTGTGGTCTTTAGTGGTCCGTCGGACTCGAGGTAGGCAAAGCGAATTTCGCCTATGCGGCCTTCCATGGCCGGAGGGCAGTCACGTCGACCGAAGGTTTCAAGGGCAGTTTCGAAGTCGACTCCCTCATGCTGCACGAGGATGTGGTGGACTCCCTCGCCGTGTTTGTCGAGGAATTCCTTGTAGATCGATGGCCCGTCGACCGGTTCGATGATCTCCCACATGGTTTCACCTGTCCAAGCGACGGCGTACTTGAAGCTGTATTCGACTGATTCGCCTCGGAGTCGCATATCAGTTAGCCGTGGTGGTTCGAGGAGTGCGACCCGCCAGGGGCCGATTCCGAGTTGATCGGTGTACCACTTCATCGTCGCTTCAACGTCACGAACGACTAATGCGACTTGATAGACACCAGTAATAAGGCTGTTCTGCAACATGGTGATGCTTTCGCGTATCGAGTTTGGCTGAGATTAGATACTGCTGCGGGGTTCAGGACCGTGTCGGCATTAACTCCGACTCCAGCCGCTTGAAGTTCAACTACTACCAGATCAAGTGCCGGTGCCTTGATGCCGGTGATTGCCAGAGGCTTCTCCAGCGATCGCTGTGGCCTGTTCGCTCAGCTTTTCCAGGGTCA
>DEAU01000027.1:0-1397 GCA_002348705.1 Candidatus Neomicrothrix sp. UBA2974 | reverse complement strand
CTCAGCTTTTCCAGGGTCAACAACCTTCCAGAAACCTTGTCTTTTTGTATACGAAGAGAGGCCGGGGCTTTTGGCCCCGGCCTCTCTAACCGTTCTTAACTTTGCCTCCCTGTAGGGAGGCAACTGTTGGTCTTAATCTTCGAGGTTCACCGCGACGTCGTCGAACGACATTGTCTCGTCGATGATTCCTCGACCGAGCGCATACGCAATGTTGTTCTCGATTCCGGCACGGTCAATGATGCCAGTCTTGGTGAGGCTGGCAATGTTGTTGTCATAGATTGCCGCCGCCAATTCGGTGTCACCGCCGCTCAGGTACTCCGCGATCTTGACGATCGTCTCATCACGGTTGTTGCGCATCCATTCGGCAGCCTCGGATGTCGCTGCCGAGTAGTGGCGGACGAAGTTCGGGGCTTCCTCGGTGAGCGACCGCGAAGTCGTACGGACAAGCGATGGCCACATCAGCGCATCCGGGCCGTCACCAGCTCGCAGCGAGAACGGTGAGTAGGCCACACCGGTCAGCGTCGGAGTCGATAGTCCCGGTTCGAAGCAGACGCACCAGTCGACCTCGCCGGAAGCCATCGCAGCGATGGAACCAGCAGCGAGACCGGTAGCAACGTACGTCGTGTCATCTGGGTCATAGCCAGCCGAGTCGAGGAGCTGACGGGCAATCTGCTCGGCAGCTGCGCCTCGTGCTACGACACCAACAGTGGTGCCGTTAAGGGCAGCCATGGCGCACTCCCAGTCGCCCTGGTCGCAGTCCATTGTCGGGACAGAACCAGCGGTCGAAACCACAACATCGAAGAAGTGGTAGTCGATGGACTGAGCGAACATGACCACGTCAAAGCCTGCGTTGCGGATACCGAGCATGTTGTCCGGCGTGTTGTTGACGAAGTCAACCTCGTCGGCGATCAACGCTGCAGCATTCGCTGGACCAGAACTGCACTGAACTGCTTCCATTGTGATCCCGCGAGCTTCTAGCAGGCCGTAATCCCTGGTGATCTTCTCAGCCATAGATCCGAACGACGGTGAGTCGCAGAATCGAGCCAAAGTGCGCTCAGGATCGCCAATTGCCAGTTCGTATTCGAACACGACCGGGTCGATGCCGTAGACGCCATCGAGGTACGGCGCGTAGTCGTCCCAGTGGCCGGCTGGCACCATGCCACCGGTCGCCGGATCCAACGTGAACGGCGCACCACATGGGCTGTGGTTGCTGGCTGTCCAGTCGATCTCACAGGACAGACCCATCGTGTCGAACTTGCCCTGGAGTGCCTTGGTAAGCGTCTCGCGGGTCACGTTCCCACCGTTCTGCTCGGCCGCCCTGATGATGGCCTGATGCAGGATGTAGCTGTTCACGAAGCCATGCGAGAAGTTGTTGACCAGGTCCTCGCCGGGGTAAC
>DEAU01000002.1 GCA_002348705.1 Candidatus Neomicrothrix sp. UBA2974 | reverse complement strand
GCTCCGGCTCAGCAACCGGCTCCGATTGCTTCTTCTTAGCCGGTTCCTCGGACTGAACTTCGCGAACCAGTCCCTCACTCTTCGCCTTACGACGTGCGCGGTCGGCCTGAGCCTCAACGATGCCCGAGGAATGGCTCTTAACCCCGATGCCGAGTGACTCGCACAGGTCCAAGACCTCGGCGTTGGTCATCCCCATCTCTCGCGCCAACTCGTAGACGCGGATGTTCTTCGGCACGGTGGAATCGACGTCCTATTCTCTGCTCGTAAACCCTCTCGGGGGATATTCTGGCTTTTCGCCCCATGGAGGGCGAATGGCCACCGGAGTCCCGGATCACCCGGAACCGCCGTCTGACGCTATCGGTTGTCGGCGTAGATCACTTGTCGGAGATGAGAGCGCACCGATCCTGCGACAGGACCGCCACCACGTCTTCTACCTGTGAGACCGTCACGGTTCGGCGCAGTGCCCGGGAAAGACGTTCAGTGCCTAGCCCGGAAACACAGGACAGCTCTGGGTGCACCCATGCACCTCGTCCGCCAACAACATGAACTTTGCTCAAGCCGACTACAGGACACGCAGCGGCAGGTGGCCAAGTGATACGGATTAGGTCGCGTGCCTGAGCCGTCAAACGACAGACGACACAGGTTCGGAGCGGTCCATCCACGAATAGGGTGCCCTACTTGTCTTCCTCGCCGGATTCGGTAGCCGCCTCAGTCCACTCTCCAGCGGAAACGGCGGGACCACCCTCAGCAGGCTTCCAGACCTGCTCACCGGTCTCCTCGTCAACTACCCACTCACCCTCCGCCCACTCCACATCGGCATAGGCAGCCTCTTGGGCGACCTGAGTTTCACTCTTGATGTCGACTCGCCAACCAGTCATCCGAGCGGCTAAGCGGGCGTTCTGGCCTTCCTTGCCTATTGCCAATGACAGTTGGTAGTCGGGCACCACGACGGTCGCCGTTCCGGTCTCCTCGTCGATCAAGACCTCCTTAACCTTGGCCGGTGAGAGTCCCTTCATCACGAAGTCAGCTGGGTCCTCGGAGAACGGAACGATGTCAATTTTCTCTCCCCGCAACTCGTTTACGACCATGCGTACCCGAGCGCCTCGAGCGCCAACACAGGCTCCTACGGGGTCAACGTTGGAGTCATTGGACCATACGGCGATCTTGGTGCGATGTCCGGGCTCGCGGGCACACGCCCGGATTTCCACTACGCCATCAGCGATCTCGGGAACCTCGAGTTCGAAAAGGCGCTTGATGAGGCCGGGATGTGTACGACTGACGACAATCTGGGGTCCCTTGGCCGTCTTGCGGACCTCAACGATGTATGCCTTGAGACGGGCGTTTGCCTCGGGTCGCTCAAATGGCACTTGTTCAGCCTGCGGCAAAAGCGCCTCAACGCGACCAAGGTCCAGCAGGGTGTACCGGGCATCGGTTTGCTGGATCATGCCAGTGACAATGTCACCCTCGCGTCCGGCGTACTCCTCATACTTGAGGTCCCGCTCGGCCTCACGGATCCGCTGGCTCATAACTTGGCGAGCCGCCTGAGCAGCAATCCGACCGAAATCGTCCGGAGTGACGTCGAACTCTTCACCGACCGGTTCACCCTCATCATCGAGGTCCTGAGCGAAGACCCGTATCTCCATGGTGTCCGGGTCGATGGTGACCCAAGAGAACTCGTGGGCGCCAGGCTTCCGCTTGTAGGCCGACTCGATCGCATCTGCCAACGCAGCAAACATGGTGTCCACGGGGACCCCACGCTCGTTGGCAAGGGCTTGCAGGGCCTCCAGCATCTCGGCGTTCACGATCCGACCTCCCATTCATCTGCGTTCTGGGCGTCCAAGTCTTCCTGCGTGTCGGGCCCTGGTCCCTTCACCTTTCGAGCCGACTTGGGCTCGGGAGTCCACGTAAAGACAGTCCGCGCCTTAAGAACCTCGTCGTGGCGAAGCGACCGCTCAGTTCCGTCCGCTACGCGGACCACAATGCCATCGGCATTGGCAGCGGCCAGCACACCAGTAACCCGTCGATCACCCTCGGTACCCGGCACTGTCTTGACCGACACCTCACTATCGACAGCCTGCACAAAGTGGGCTGGCCGTCTTAGCGAACGCTCAAGACCCGGACTGGATACTTCAAGGGTGTAGGACCCAGCGATTGGATCTTCATGGTCAAGCGCACGGGACACCTCGCGAGTTACTCCAGCAATCGCGTCCATCCCAACTCCGTCCGGGTGGTCGACTACTAAGCGAAGAACACCGCCCTCATACTCCACGTCAAGAAGCTCCACGCCGATCCGATCGCAGAGAGGGGCAGCCAACGCATCAATCCGATCGATCACCGCCATGGCCACCTCCTATGCTCCCTCAGCGCCCAAAAGGGCGACGCCGCTTCCGTCAACATGCGACTCGACGGGACCGAAAACAAAAGGCGTGGGCAAAGCCCACGCCTCGTCGGATATCCGGCGATGCACGTTGCCGTGAAGCATACCCGCACCCCTTCAAGGCGCCTATGGGCCACTTATCGTCGCTGCGGCCAGTACCTCTCCCAAGGTGCCGGCAGCGAATTAGCCAGTTTGCCGACGAATCAACTCAATGCGGGTACCGGCGTCATTGGCGTCCTCGCCCTGTTCGACCAACAACCGTTCCCGATCCCGAGCCGCCTCTCGTTCGGCTTTCTCGGTATCAACTCTGGCAAGCGCCGCCTCCGGACCCTCGGCGTGGATCAACTCTGCCCACTCCACGAGGGCTTCTACCATCTCATCCTCGCGCACGACGGCTGCATTACGACCCTTCACGAACAAATGACCTCGGCGATTGCCCGCAGCTATACCTAGGTCAGCGTCTCGCGCCTCGCCTGGACCATTCACCACACAGCCCATGACGGCAACCTGGAGGGGTATCTCTCTGTCAGCAAAGGCGGCCATAGCTCGTTCGGCCACGTCCACCACGTCGATCTCGGCCCGCCCACAGCTCGGGCAAGCAATTAGGTCCACGTTCTTTCGCTCCCTTAGTCCCATAGCCTCCAGCAAAGCCCGGCCAGATCGGGCCTCCTCTACCGGGTCGGCAGTGAGCGAGTAACGGATGGTGTCTCCAATTCCCTCGGCAAGCAGGGTGCCAATTCCTGCAGAGGACTTGATAATCCCTGTCGGCGGTGGTCCAGCCTCGGTGACGCCCAAGTGCAAAGGGAAGTCGGTGACCTCAGAGAGTTGGCGGTAAGCCTCGATCATCAGCGGCACACTCGAAGCTTTCACCGAGATCTTCACCAGGTCGAAGTCGACCTCTTCAAATAGTCGCACCTCCTCCAGAGCCGATTCGACCATGGCCTCAGGCGTGACTTTCCCACCGTACTTGGCGTACAAGTCAGGGTGAAGTGACCCGCCATTGACGCCGATTCGGATAGGCACGGAGCGGTCCCGGGCTTCAGCGGCCACGGTTCGAATGTGTTCGGGCTTGCGAATATTGCCAGGGTTGAGACGCAGGCAATGGACACCAGCCTCTAAGGCCGCCAGAGCCATCCGGTACTGGTGGTGAATGTCAGCCACGATGGGGACCGGTGAACGGGGCACGATATGGGCCAGTCCCTCAGCTGCTTCCAGTTCGTTGCAAGTACACCGCACAATGTCGGCACCAGCCATGGCTAGGTCGTAGACCTGACGAAGGGTCGCCTCGTGGTCGGCGGTCCGGGTGACCGTCATCGATTGCACTGTGATAGGCGCTCCACCGCCAACCGGCACATCACCAACCATCAAGCGACGGGTCGGACGCCGTTCGATACTGGCCTGGACCTCCACGGAAACGAGGCTACCGGCGACCCTTGTGGGCGCCCGTCGCGGCCGTAACACGACTGATCGGAGTCCCCGCAGGCATGGTCAGCTCAACCAAAGTCAGGCAGGTCGACTATGTCTCGGTAGAGCGCAACAGCGGCAACCAGAACCAGAAGCGACACGACCGCCCAGGTCATTGGGACAAGTTTCGACGCGTCAGCCACGTATCGACGACCACCAAATGATCGCAGGCGCTCGTATGTAGCGATGACCGCATGGCCGCCATCAAGCGGAAGAAGCGGCACAAGATTGAACACTCCAATGAATATGTTGACTAGGACCAAAAACCACAGGTAGGTGGCCCAGCCATCATCGAACATGGCGCTCCCAAGGCGAGCTGCCCCATAGATCGACAGGAGCCGCTCATCCTCACCGTCTGCCGGTACCGCCGTCGAAACCGATGCGACTGATCCACCACCGTCTTGTGGCGCCACTCCGCCCACTGAGGTTTCCTTTCGATCCGAGAGGGCGCCAGAGAAAAACGATGCAAGACCGTCAGGAGTAAAGAAAGAAAACAGTCCCTCGATGGAAAGCTGAACTAGATCACCAAAGCGCACTCCTGCCTCCAAAAAGGAGCGAAGCGGTCCCATAGTTACCAGTGGGCGTTCATAGCCAACGCCAAAAAAGCCCACAACAGCTTCGCCGACAGCCCGCTCCCCAATTGTGGCAGTAAGCGTTCTTCGGTCACCATCTCGCTCTATTACGACATCCACCGTCTGCTCGGGCAGCGACCGGACCACGGCTCCAAAATCGCCGAAATCGTCCACGCTGGCCCCGTCTACAGCAACGATCCGATCTCCTGTCCGGATCCCCAAACCGTCGGCCGTTGTTCCCGCCACTACGTCACCGACATGCCACCGGTTGGGATCCGGTGTCCCCACCAGCCCATAAAGCCCGAAAAGAAGCAAAAGCGCAACTACGAAGTGAACAGCCGAGCCGGCAAGAGCTACGGCGAGGCGGCGCGTATAAGTCTGGGCACGATAAGTCCGATGCTCTTCGGCTGGATCGACCACATCGAGGCTGGTCATGCCCGTTATTCGAACGTAAGCGCCCGCCGGCACAGCCTTTACACCGTAGGTGGTCTCTCCTTTTCGGAAAGCCCAGAGTCTCGGGCCGAAACCAATGAAGAACTCGGTGACCTGCATCCCAGACCACCGAGCAACCAGAAAGTGCCCCAGCTCATGCAACACCAACATGATTACGAACGACAGCACGACCACCAGACCGGATACTCCACCAACTAGGCCGAAAGAAACGACAGCTCCCACAAGGAGTACCAGCCTGATCCGGTGGTCGATAGGGCCGTCCCGGCGCACTATTTCAGCTCCGGGCTGAGACGAGGGCCGCTGCAGCCTCTCGAGCCCGCCGGTCGGCCTCGAGGACCGCTTCAACATCTGAGGCCGGATCACCAGGCCAGGCTTCCAGCACCTCGGACAAGACTTCGGCAATTCCGGTCCACGACAGGACACCGTCGAGGAAAGAGGCGACTGCGACCTCATTCGCCGCGTTTAACCAAGCCGGAGCGGTCTCACCCGCCCGTCCGGCTTCAAACGCAAGGCCCAGACAAGGGAATGCTGCATAGTCCGGTTGTTCAAAATCGAGACGGGACGGACGGGTCCAGTCAATGGCCCCATAGGCGACGTCCAATCGGTCTGGCCAGCAGAGCGCGTAGCCCACACACAGCCGCATATCAGGCTCGGACAATTGGGCGATGGTGGCGCCGTCACTAAAGGTGACCATGGAGTGGACAACGGACTGTGGGTGGACCACCACGTCAATTCTGTCGAATTCGATTCCAAACAGTTCATGTGCCTCGATCACCTCGAGACCCTTGTTCATCAGAGTGGACGAGTCCACGGTGATCTTGGGGCCCATCGACCAGGTCGGATGGGCCAAAGCCTCGTCGACCGTTACTTTGACAAGGTCGTCGTGGCTCCGACCTCGGAAGGGTCCGCCAGAAGCGGTGAGGACCAAACGCTCCACTCGTTCAAGGACGTCGTTGGCTCGAAGACACTGGTGGATTGCACAGTGCTCACTATCTACAGGGATCAACTCGGCTCCTGGCGTAACCCGAGCGCGCTGGACCACCGGACCGGCGGAGATCAAAGACTCCTTGTTAGCCAGACCTAGCCGTCGGCCCGCTGAAAGGACAGCGAGGGTAATCGAAAGGCCGGCAAAGCCAACTACACCGTTGATTGCTACGTCGGCGAGAACTGATGCCTCGGCGAGGGCCTCGGACCCGGCGAGGACCTCGGTGCCATCTGGAACACCGGCTGCCAGCTCCGTGGCAAGAGAAGTATCGGTGATGGCCACCACTTCGGGATGAAAGATCCGAGCTTGCTCTATCAGGAGATCTACCGACCGGGCTGCACCGAGCGCGACAACTTCAAACTCATCGGGCCGTGCAGAAACCACTTCCAAGGTCTGAGTCCCGATTGAACCGGTCGAACCAAGGACGGCCACCGAGGTCGCTGTCATGGGCCGATCCTACCGACGGCCTTTGAAACGCCGGATTCGCGAAGCCGGAATCTATGAGACCAGATGGTTGATCAGGTGGCAAAAAGATCCATCAGTCGTGCTGCGAAGTACGTGGCTGGCAATACGAACAGCAGCGCATCGAAACGATCCATCAGGCCTCCGTGGCCTGGGAGGAGGCTTCCCATATCTTTGATACCGAGGTCGCGCTTGATCATCGACTCACACAGGTCACCCAGCGGAGCGGCCAGAGCGGCAACCACTCCCAGCACGAACGCCGACGAAAGGTCGCCCGGATCCTGACCAAAAGGCGTGATACGGCCGACGACTAACACAGCAACGGCGAAGCAGGTTGCCATACCGCCGATGAGGCCCTCCATCGTCTTGTTGGGGCTGACTGCAGACAACGGACTCCGGCCGGCCATCCGACCAACGACCAAACCCCCGGTGTCGTATCCGACAGTGCAGAGCACCGCCGCTAAGAGCATTCCTATCCCATTGGGATCAGTGAGCATCAGGCCAACGAAGGAACCGAGGAAGCCCACATAGAGGACGCCAAGCAGGGTAACTGATGCGTTTAGGAGCGGTGCCTGGCGATCGATACCCGTCAAGTACCAGAACATGGTGAAAAGCACAGTCAGGGCCAGCACGAGCGGTACTGCCGCCTCAAACCGCCAATAAGTGGCCAAGTTCAGCGCTGCGACTGCCGTGACACCCAGAAGAGACGCTGGCTGGTAGCCAGCTCGACGGACAGCAAGGAAGAACTCCGAGGCAGCAACAACGAGAAGAACAGTGGTCAAGGCCAAGGTGGCGTTGGTCCCAATCTTGAAGGCCACGAGCGCTAAGGCGCCCAAACCAACGCCGGTCAGAACAGCCATCGGCATGTCACGACCGCTACTAGCTGCCCGACCGGTGCCGGGAGGTACCGGTCCTGGAGGTGCGGGAGCTACCGGCTCCTCGGCAGCCACCATTGTCATCTCGTCAGCTGGATTGGATAGAGGTTCGTCGGGCGGAAGCAGCGGTGGATCAAACTCCACTGAAGACGAAGAGCCAAGCGGTCCATCGTCAAAGAACACCGCCGCCGCATCCTCGTCGCCCACGGGCTGCTGGGACTCATGATCGTCGGGGACGTCGTCGGACCAACGAGGACCATCCTCCAGTCCTGACCAGGGGTCATCACCAAGGTCGGTTCCACCACTCACGTCGACGGGAGGATCCGACCAGTGAGGTAGCTCGCCACCGGAGGAGCCTGAACCAAAAACAGAGCGGCCAGGCTCTATCTGGTCGTCAGGCGCGTCCAATCCGAGAATCCGGATCTCGTCAAACTCCCCCTGTCGGGATTCACCCTGCTGTTCGTTCACTCTGGTCCCCCTGTCGGGTCCGTTGGCCACAGTTGGCTTGCGCAAACCGCCACACGGCTCACACCTCGAGCAGTTCGTCTTCCTTGGCCTGGCGGGCACTATCAACTTCCGCCTCGTGCCTGTGGATCATTTCGTCCAGCCTGCCAGATGCCCACTTAAGATCGTCTTCAGAGACCGATCCTTCAAGATCGTCTAGGTCCTTGCGGGCATGGCGGCGATGACCACGCATTCGGTTCTTCCCTTCCTCGGCCATGGCATTCACCATACGTACCAGATCACGACGACGTTCCTCGGTCAGCTCTGGAAAGGTGAGGCGAATATTTCGGCCATCATTGCCAGGCATCAGGCCAAGATCTGCCTGGACAATGGCCCTTTCAATGGCAGGAACATTGGCTGGATCGTGGGGGGTGACAAGTAGTTGGCGCGGCTCAGGAATAGAGAAACTGGCCAACTCCTGCATCCGCATCTCCACTCCGTAGGCCTCAACGGTGATCTTTTCGACGATAGACGAGGAAGCCCGTCCTGTCCGAACAGTCGAGAATTCGCGCCTGGTGTGAGTGACTGCGTCCGACATGGCCGCGTCAGCTTCATCCAGCACCATCTGGATCATCTCA
This sequence comes from Candidatus Neomicrothrix sp. UBA2974, assembly GCA_002348705.1. Lineage (GTDB taxonomy): Bacteria > Actinomycetota > Acidimicrobiia > Acidimicrobiales > MedAcidi-G1 > UBA9410. The sequence goes on along the minus strand of DEAU01000002.1, from coordinate 3,260 downwards.
TCGCTCACCGCGGTCCCCTACCGTCGTCCGCTGTCCATTTGGTCCCTTTCACCGGAAGCCGGGTGATCCGATATCCGGCACCTCCCCAGACCGTCGGCAATCAGGCAACCAGAGTGCCCACCGACTCCCCGGCGAGGATAGAACGGACGTTACCTGAGGTCATCAGGTCAAACATGACGATGGGTAGGTCGTTGTCCATGCAAAGAGTGATCGCGGTGGCATCCATCGCTCGCAGCCCCTTCTGTATGACCTCAAGGTGGCTGACTTTTTCCAAGCGGATCGCTTCCGCATCAACCTTCGGATCAGCGGTGTAGATACCGTCTGTTCCAGAGTGGGTGCCCTTCAGCACAGCACCGGCCTCAATCTCGATCGCCCGCAAAGCGGCCGCTGTGTCGGTGGTGAAAAAAGGGTTACCCGTTCCTGCGGCAAAGATCACCACGCGGCCCTTTTGCAGATGACGAATAGCGCGTCGGCGAATGTAGGGCTCGGCAATCTGCGCCATATGGATTGCCGTCTGAACGCGGGTTGGCTGACCCATCTGTTCCAGGGTGTCCTGCAGAGCCAATGCATTAATAGCGGTTGCCAGCATTCCCATGTAATCGGCCTGCGCCCGATCCATCCCGGCACCTGCACCTGACATGCCCCGCCAGATATTCCCACCGCCAACCACTACGGCAACATCGACCTGGTATTCAGCGCGGACGTCGAAAATCTCTGATGCAATCCGGCCGACAATCTCGCCATCAATCCCATACCCGGCCTCACCGGCAAACGCCTCACCGGAAACCTTGAGGACCACACGGCCCCACCTAGCGGGAGTCCGGTCCTGATCAGCCACCTCAGAGCCCCAAGTAGGCCTGAACGAAGCGTTCGATTCTGCCACCGTTCAAAGTATCTGCTACCAACGTCTTGTCTCCATGGAGGCCCTGCTCCAGCAGCACAGTCTCGCGGAACCACCCTGTGAGGCGACCCTCGACGATCTTCTCCCAGGCCTGTTCGGGCTTGCCCTCAGCTTTAGTGATGTCAAGCAAGGCGGCCCGCTCCTTTTCCACAAGTTCGCTGGAAACCTCGTCGCGGGTCAAGACTGTCGGCTTGGCAAAAGCTATGTGGAGGGCGACTTGGTGGAGGGCTTCTTGATCGACGTCTGAGCCCTCAACGACAACGCCGTTCACCCCGCGGCCATCCTGGACATGCAGGTAGGTGTCCAACACATTTCCTTCTGCGGCCTCAAGGAGTGTGACCGTTCCGACCTCTATGTTCTCCTTAATGGTGATCCGTAAATCGTCGATAGAGGATGAGCGAGTCTCGATTGCACCTTCACCCTCCGCCAAGACTGCTGCAGTGAGCTCATCAACGAGAGCCAAAAAGCCTTCGGACTTGGCAGAGAAATCGGTCTCGCACTTGAGGTGGACCAAGGCAGCCCGGCAGCCATCGACCGCTAGACCAACGGCTCCCTCAACGTTGTCGCGTTCGGAGCGAGTGGCCGCCTTGGCTAACCCCTTCTCTCTAAGCACCTGAGAGGCGGCCTCAAAGTCACCTTCACACTCGGTGAGTGCCTTCTTGGCATCCATCATCCCGGCGCCAGTGGCGTCGCGAAGCGCCTTCACATCTTTGGCTGTGATCTCGGCCATATTTAGGCCTGCTCCTCTTCAGCGGTGGTCTCGACTGCGGCATCCCCTGCTGAAACTTCAGCTTCGGCAGGCGAAACGTCCTCCGTCAAAGTCTCAACAGTGGCAGCTACTCGAGATTCACGCTCAGCAGCCGCAGAGGCAGCCTCATTACGGGCCTGCTCCTGAGCAGCCGCCTTGTCTTCAGCATCTAACGAGGGGCCATCGTCAGCGGCAACGTTTCGCGAGTTCAGAATGAACCGGCCCTCCTCCACCGCGTCGGCTACGACACGACAAAGCAGCCGTCCGGAACGTATGGCGTCATCGTTTCCGGGGATTACGTGCTGAATCATGTCTGGATTGCAGTCGGTATCGACCACAGCAACGACTGGGATCCCGAGTTTGTTGGCCTCGGTGACGGCTATGTGCTCTCGAACGGTATCCAATACGAAAATGGCATCTGGAAGTCGCTCCATGTGTTGAATGCCCACCAGGTTGCGTTCGAGTTTCTCCAACTCCCGCGAGAGAAGCAATGCCTCCTTCTTAGGCATGGCTTCGAACTCACCAGATTCCCGCATGCGTTGATAGTCCTGCATCTTGCTGACCCGCTTCGAGATCGTCTGGAAGTTGGTAAGCATGCCTCCCAACCAACGTTGGTTCACGTAGGGCATGCCGCATTTTTCAGCGTAGGAACGAATTGCGTCTTGAGCTTGGCGCTTGGTTCCAACGAAAAGGACGCGGCCTCCATCGGCAGCGAGGTCGCGGATAAAGGTGTATGAACTTTCGATCCGCTCAAGGGTTTGCTGCAGATCAATGATGTAGATCCCAGATCGCTCTCCATGGATGAAGCGCTTCATCCGCGGATCCCATCGACGAGTCTGGTGTCCGAAGTGAACACCAGCCTCCAGCAACTGCTTCATAGTCACGACGGCCATAGTCGTGGTCTCCCTTCCCATCGGTTCGTCAAGCCCTCATCTGCGCCCGGAGGCGACCGTGGGTAGATCAGGGTGTCTGGTCTCGTCCGACACCCACTGTGCCGGACCGGTGATCAAGTGTATCGGTGGTCAGTCGACATAAGTTCGGCCACGTTCGTCCTCGCGTGAAGCGGTTCAAGCCGCGATACACCACTCGAGGACTTGCCCATTGTCCAGCAGCACCCAAACAAGTTTGTCTGTGCTCTAGTCGGTCTCAATCTGGCAACTGTCGTTCTTCAGCGTGCCGTCCACATAGATGGTGCTGCACCAGAAGACTCGCCGTTCAACCATGCCCTGGACCGACGCGCCGGTCATGTTGACCGATTTCATGTCCGCTTCCATGAGCACGGCCGCTGTCAGATCGGTCAGAACAAGGTTCGCACTAGTCATATTGGTGCGATAAAAGACAGCTCCGGCGGCGATAGCCCCAGAGAGGTCGGCGCCAGCCAGGTTGGTGCTCGACAACGTCGCTCCAGCCAAGTTGGAGTTCGACAAGTTGGCGCCAGCCAGCATGGCTCCGTTAAGGAGCGCACCCTCGAGGTTGGCCCCAGAGAAGTCGATGCCGGGAAGGATCATGCCAGCCAAATTCGCACCAGCCAGATCAGCGCCAGCACACGAGGCGTTGGGTTCCGGACGACATGGTTCCTTGGTGGTGGTCGTCGTCTCAGCCACCGACGCA
>DEAU01000005.1 GCA_002348705.1 Candidatus Neomicrothrix sp. UBA2974 | reverse complement strand
TCGGCCTGCCCGGAGGGGCGGAAGCGGCTGCTACGCCGGCCGCTCCAGAAGCTACTGCTGAGGCTCCGACTATTGAGCGATTGGTCACTGGATTGGGTCAAAACCCGGTCAGTATGGATCCACAGACGATCACGCAGTTGGCCATCAACCAAATCGTTTACGCTGTATACGATCCGCTTGTCTGGCAGCTGGTGGTAGACGGAAAGACTGAAATATTCCCGGGCCTTGCTGAGAGCTGGGAAGTTTCAGACGATCTGACGGAATACACCTTCCATCTTCGATCAGATGTGAACTTCCACGACGGCACGCCGTTTAACGCCGATGCCGTGAAGTTCATGCTGGACCGAATCCAAGATGAAAGCCTTGAGGCTGCGATCGCTAAAGGGATGGTCGGCCCGTACGTCGGCTCGGAAATCATTGACGATCACACCGTCAAGGTCTCCTTCAGCGATCCAAACGGAGGTTTCCTGACGGCGTTGAGCACCAAGAACTTGCTTGTTGCGTCTCCGACCGCCATCGAGACCATGGGCGCTGACTACGCCTTTAATCCAGTGGGAACTGGAGCCTTCAAGTTCGTCGAGTTCGTCGACCAACAGCACGTTCTTCTAGAGCGCAACCTGGACTACAACCACGGGCCGGCTGCCCTGAGTTCAGGTCCGGCCAGCGTTGGCGAAATCGAGTTCAGGGTATTGACCGACGCAGTTGCTCAGGTGAACGCTGTCCAAACAGGTGAAATCCATGTCGCACACTCTCCGCCACTAAGCGTCCAAAACCTTGGTGGTCTGGAGTCAGGCGGCTTCACAGTCCTTCGGGGAGCCTCGCGCGGAACCCCGTTCTCCTACATTTTCAACACCGAGAGGATCACCGACGTGCGAGTCCGGCAGGCGTTGTCCCATGCTGTTGACAAGCAACGGTTGGTCCAAACCGTGTTTCAGGGGCAATACGCAGCCGCTTCAGCGGTCGTCACGCAGTCCACACCAGGATTCCCAGGAAAAGAGTTCTATCCGTTTGATCCGGATCGCGCTCGTGCACTTCTTGATGAAGCCGGTTGGCTGGTTGGTGACGACGGAAAGCGTTACAAGGATGGCGAGCAGTTAGTTCTTGAGTGGTGGAACATGACTGACTTCCCGATTTACGACGAGATGGCTCCATTCATTCAGGCCCAGTACTCGGAATTGTTGGGAGTTGATGTCAACATCAATTCTCAGTCCTGGCCCGGCATTGGAGACACTCTGAAAGAGGGCATCCACGACGTAGCAATAACGTCGCTAACGCAGCCTGACGGGCTTTCTTCGATGAACATCCTCCTCACGTGCGCTATGGATGCTCGCAATGGAGGATTCAACTGGTCCTTCTACTGCAACGAAGGCACAGATGCTGCTATCGCCGCAGCCCGACAAATGGCTGACGGACCGGAAAAATACGCAGCAACCGAGGCCATCGTCACCCAGATAATGGAAGATGCCCCCTACATCCCGATGCTCGAACCCCAGGTGGTGGTCGTGCACCCGAGTGAGGTTGGTGGCATCGCATTTAACGGTGTCGATGGTGTCCCGCTCTACCACGGCGTGAGATCATCCGACTGATCAGATAGCAGCCAAAAATCGATGCAGGGAGGCCCCGCACCAACCGGTGCGGGGCCTCCCAACATCAAGGTTTCATAGAAGGATCACTGTGGATCACTCCTCGATTTCCCGATACCTCGAAGAGGGCTTTTTGGTCGTTCGTGGACTTTTCACGGCCGAAGAGGTTGGCAATCTCAAAGAAGACAGCCGAGGCCTTGCATTAGGTCGCTTTCCCGTAGCTAATGCTCTGTCTCCATCAATGGGCGGAAACTCAATCGACGCCGAAGAAACATTGAGGGGCCTATCGGATGACGAGCGGCTCCAATCAATGATTCTCGCTCACTTTCCGCAATGGGTAAGTCCTGCATTTGAACATGTCGTCAAGCATGCAGAGCTCCGATCTGTCCTTGATGATCTTGTGGTAGCGAGACTGGACCGGACCGACGGATCGGCGAAGTGCTTACAGGACTACATCTTCTGCAAGCCGCCTAGACAGCCAGGAAAGGCTTGGCACCAAGACGCGACCTACATAGAAACTGATGCTCGAAGTTTGACCGGCGTGTGGATACCGATCGACGATGCGACGGTAGAGAATGGCTGCCTCTGGTTTGTTCCCGGTAGCCACGAAGCCGGTGAGTTATTCAAAATGGAACCTCATGGCCGTGCAGATTATGACAACGCTCCCGCGTCTATCGGCTTTGATGACAGCACCGAAGTGCCAATCGAAGTAGCGGCAGGCGACGTGGTGTTTTTTGATGGCCACCTGCTGCATCGTTCTGGACCAAACCAAACTGACGGTTATAGGCACGCACTCGTCATGCACTGGCTTGATGCAGACACGCCGTATACCTGGAAATTTCCAGGAGATCCGTCTTGGCCGCCTCCCTCAGCGAGCATCACCTGGAATTTCCCAGGCCAAGGTCGGGTCGACCGGCCGCTGACAGAACTGGAATCTCAGGGTCGATCGAACTAGAAGTAAAGCCAGTCCTGGGCAACCGACCTCAAGGAATGAATAGCCCGAGGAACCGGCACCTGAGGACAAGAACCTCGTTGATAGTGAAGGCTCCCAGCTTCAAAGTTTCCTAGTGCCCACAAGAACCAACGGCTCATGTGTCGCGATCATCATCTCTCGGCAACTATTCGTATGCCGCAAAGAGCTGCGAACGTCCACCATCTGTGCTGAAACCGCCATCAATAACAACATTTGTTCCAGCCAAATATGAGAACTGCGAACCAACCAGACCGACAACAGCTTCAGCTATCTCGGCAACCTCAGCCAATCGACCCATCGGCGTGCCAGCCTCTATGCCCCCGAGGAGTTTTGGGGCCGTCTCAAAGCCCAATTTTTGCTTATGCGTCGCAACAAACCCAGGACTGACCGCTAGAACCCTAATCCCCTCTTTGGCCCACTCAAGAGCCAAGACTTCGGTTAGGGCAACTACTCCGGCTTTAGCGGAGCAGTAGTTGGCATGCGTGGCCAACGCATTGGTGGCCGCTGCAGAGGCAATATTGACTATTACCCCTCCCCCAGCAGCCAGCTGTGGGAAAAAAGCTCTGCATGAGTAGAAGGTCCCGCTAAGGCACCCGGAGATAACGCTCTCCCACTGAGCTGGTGTCATTTCCGCTGCTGGTGCACGGTCCCCAAACCCTGCCGCATTGACTAAGAGGTCACATCGGTCGAGACTTTTCGCGGCTGTTTCCATCTGTTCGCTATCAGTTACATCAGCCACCACCCATGCGATGGAGGAAGAATCGCCCTTTCTGAGGTCGAGGCCAACTACCTCCCATCCGCCCTCGACTAGCAGTTGAGCTATAGCACCTCCGATGGCCCCAGCTGCTCCAGTTATCACCGCAGTCTTCCGATCTTCAGACAAGATCTACCTCCCTAGGATTCGAATAGTTGATCGGCAAATTAAAAGGTTGTTTCCTACTCGACGGACTCTCGGAGCTCCTTTTTCCGCACTTTTCCTTGATCATCAAGAGGTAAGCCGCCAATGACTCTGTAGATCTTCGGGCACTTGAATGGAGCTAGGAACTTTTTGCAGTGGGTTTTCAAGGAATCTTCTGAGATCTCCGCTCCTTCGACTGGTTGCACAAAAGCGAATACAAGTTCTGACCAGTCGTCATCAGGCCGTCCGACAACCGCAGCATCCTTAACCGAAGGATGTTCACGGAGAACGCGCTCCACTTCAGCAGATGAGACATTCATCCCACCTGTTTTGATCATCTCCTTCTTGCGATCAAGAAAAAAGACATTCAGTTCTTCGTCAACACGAACTATGTCGCCAGTGTGAAGCCACCCATCGCTCATTACCCGGTCTGTTTGTTCCGAATCCCCCAGATAACCCGCCATAATCCCTGGCGACTTGCAAAGCAACTCACCCTCATCGCAATCTTGACCCAGTTCATCCACCACCCGAATTTCAAGTGCTTGCATCGGTCGACCGATCCATCGCAGATCCCCATGGGGGATATCTCCAAGAGAGGAGAAAGTTCCTGAAATTCCTAACTGAGTCAACTCGCTCTGACCCCAATAGACCGCCCACTCGAGATTCCTGTTTTTCTCCGTTATGCGCTTAACAACATCGGCCTGAATCTGGCCTCCATACAGGTGGCAATGACGGAGCGAGGAGAAATCTGCTTCAGCAAAAGCGCTGCACTCAACTAGCCGCCTATAGAACGTAGGTGTTTGTGATGTATTAGTTATCTTCTCTTCGCCAATAACTTCTGCTACTAGATCCGGGCTACTTCCTGACGTAATCACGACAGTTGCTCCCACTGATAGCAGGTTTGTTGGAGTGCCAATACCTGCCATTGTGTAGATGGGAGCCAGCAGAAGAAATCTGTCTGACGGCAGTATGTAACTGTCGATAAGCCACGAAGGCGTCGTAGCAATCATGAAATTCCTGTGGGGGATCTGAACCGCTTTCGGCATCTCCTCAGTGCCGCTGGTGAAGACCACTAGCGCCACGTCAGTCTCACCGATGCTGATATCCGGATCGATTGGCGACTTAGTAGCAACGAAAGCCTCCACCGATGCCAGGGAGGCGGGATCGATGTCTGCTTTGTCTCGAAGGCTCAACTGGATTTCGGCGAATTCACCAAACTCACATGTACTCTCAAGCGTCCAATCTTCCCCAATGACAACCTTGGGTTTCACTTGATTTGCGAGATTGCGCGCTTCACGTGCCGTTAGCGATGGATCGATTGCTACAAAGGTCGCGCCCGTTCGAAGAACTCCGTAATAAGCAATAAGGGCAAGGACAGAGTTTCGGCTACTCAGTCCAACAACGTCTCCCTTTACAACTCCAAGAGCTAGCAGGCCATTGGCAACGCAATTCGCGCATCGGTCCAACTCCTTGTAGGAGATTTCCAGTCGGTATCCGGATGGATCTCGTTCGATTATCGCAGGGTGGCTCTGAAGGCGAGACGCATTACGCCTAATCGCATCACAGATCGTGGAATCAGACCAGCGTCTAGACAATGGTTCGCGCCTCTTTTTCCCTCAGGGCGCCTGCGAAGTCAGACTTTCAGCGGTGTCTACTATGTCCCGTAAAGAGCTACCTGGCGGAAAGCACGTGACTCCCTGCTCCTCTAAAGAACGTATGGCCGTCTCTGGAAGCGTTCCACCAGCCATCACAGGCAAATCACCCAAACCGGCGTCTTCAAGAGCTTTGACTATTCGAATTGCTACCTCAACTCTTCCCCCGATGTTTAGTCCAACCAATTGAACATCTTCGTCTTTGGCGGCATTTACGATTTCTTGAGACCGCATCTCTCCAGCATAAATAACCTCAAAGCCGGCATCTCGGAGCGCCCTCGCCACCACAGAGGTACCGCGCCAATGTCCATCCAAACTGGTCTTCGCGATCAGGACTCGGACTCCACTCATGGAACACCTAGCTCCAAATTCTCGCTGAAGGGGTCCAGTTCCCCAGAGTCTTTCTGAAGCTGTCGCCGATCTCACCGATCGTCACATCTGCTTGCACGGCATCCATGACGGCCGGTACTACATTTTCCTCAGACTCCAACTGGCTGCAGAGACTGGCAACTGCACGGTCTGCTTCTCTCTTGCTTCGGGTGCGACGCAACTCCGTCAACCGACTCATAGCGTTATCCCACGCCTCCTGTCCAGAACGGCCCTCGAAAGCCTTAACATCGACTATTGGATCTGAAACAAGATGGCTGTTAACACCCACTATCCCCTTCTCGCCCGTTTCGATCTGGGCGAACGCCTTCATCTGAGCATCGTTGGCCTGATCCATGAGCCAACCGTCTTCGATTGTTGATACAAAACCGCCTCGACCTTCAATCTCCGCAAGAAAGTCAAGAGCTCGAGTTTCCAACTCTTCCGTAAGGTTTTCAAGAAAATACGATCCGCCAAGAGGGTCAGCTACGGCTTCTAGGTTCGTCTCTTCCTGAAGAATCTGTTGGATTCGGATTGACATCAGGTGAGCGTGGTCGCTCGGGATTGACATGGCCTCGTCGTAGCCCGAGACACCTAACGACTGAGTACCACCAAGAACTGCGGCAAGAGCCATCACTGTGCCACGAACTATGTTGTTCAGCGGTTCCTGATAGGTCATAGAACTGCCCGCAGTTACTACATGTATCCTGAGTCGAAGTTTTGCAGGGTCTGTAACTCCATATCGGTTTTGAAGCAGATCACTCCAGATCTTTCTCGCCGCCCGGAGCTTCGCAATATCCTCCATGATGTCCATAGAGGTGCGGAAGTTCACTCCTCCTATTCCATGTATAAAGTCATCAATACCGTATTTGCCACGCGCCAGTGTTCCGTCTATATATTCGATCGCGTTAGCAAATACTGCACCCAGTTCTTGATGCGCCGTTAAGCCGGAATCAGCCCCGTTGTAACCGGCTATTGAAACTGGCACCCATCGAGGCATTCTCTCTGTACACCAATCAATTAAGTCCAGATTGAATCTGAGAGCTGCTTTAGGAGGAATCTGCTCACGCATCGGGCATCCGAGATAGGTAAGGAAAAAGTCACTCTGTCCTGTTCCCGAAATTGCATCTAGCGGAATTCCTCGCTTTGAAGCAACTGACCAGTAACAGGACTGCGTGTAAGGGGCAGATTGTGGTACGCCGCCACCAGGCTTGCAGTAGACGTCACCGACCGGGATCCCATCCATAATCGTTTCATAGTCACGCAGTCCGACCGTGACGGTCCCCGTGAGGCCGACATCCTCACGTCTCTCTTCTATCTCTGGATGATCGACATCGTAAAGATGATCATCAGTCATCCGGTCGTGTTTGACAATTATTCCTGTCTCTCCAGCTTCGAGAAGAAACTTGAGCCTCTCGTTCATGTCGGTCGGGTCGCCAAATCCACTGAGCTGAAATATGCGCCAGAGTTTCGATCTATACATCTCTGGATAAGCGCCACGTGTAAACGGCGGCGAACCTGGGCTACTTTCGACGCCCCGACGCACAGATTCCGGCAAATCCTCTGGACCGTAGGTGGGCTTAAGAGGTATTCCCGAAGCTGTCAACCGATGAGATTCGTTGTGCTCCTGAGGATTCATCTGTGGCCGGCCCTATCTATGGCATCCACGATCCAGCGCCATGGTCATGTATCGCTGAGGTAACACGGTTAAGCCGCTCTATCACGAGTTTCTTGGCTTCGTCGTTGGCCAACTCCATCCCGCCACCAGCAAGGATTTGCGGCATCAAACAGATCAGTAGCACGCGTTCATAGTCTTCCAATAACTGCTCTCTTCGGTATTCGATGCCATTTCGAACCAGGGAATCGTGGTAGATCCCAATCAGGTCTTCTTCGCATTCGCGCCTATCCTCCACAGTCAGATTCTGACTGATGAAATAACCGAGGTCATACGCGCCAACGGTATGTAAAGGAAACTGCCAATCAAAGGCAATTACTTCGTCATCAGTAAAAAATAGATTTCCCACATGGAAATCACCATGAACAAACGTTAACGGTCGTCCACTGAAGTCAACCAACTCTGTTGCTACGTCGGGAAAACGCGAGCACAGCGAAATAATGTGCTCATCAAGATGGTCCCGAAAACCATTAATGAAGTTATCAAGTCCGCCCCTAACCCCTTCCTGAATTGACTGCGGTATTGGCGGCTCCCAACCTTTCGGCACCCATTCAAGCTGGCTTCCGAACAAACTTGTTTCCCAGAATGCCGCATGATGCTTGGCCAGTGCAGCTATCGCTGTTTTTGCTATCTCAGGTGGACAGCCATCAACCTGACTATAGGTAGAGCAATCAGATAGATCTTCAAGAATAAGTATGAAGTCATCTGTAGCCTTGTCGTGTTCAACTGCTATGCATCTTGGTGTGCGCATTGGGCTGATGTTTGCTGCCGTGCGATAAAAGTTGACTTCATTCTCGTAAAATTTGAAGGTTCTAGCCATCTCGCGCGTTGCCAGATCCGATACAGCAGTTTTGGCTATCAAAGATCTTGGAGCCTGAACCTCGCTCCCCTCATAGTCGATCTCTAGTTGGTGTAGGAGGCACATAAGGCCCACACCTTGTCCAACCTGAGAGTGACTAATGGCGGATACTTCCCCATTCGTAATGAGACCAGAGGTTCGCAGTTGATCTGTCAACCAACTGCTAGAGATTTCCTCAACAGTTGTGGGCATATGTTCGGAAATAGCAACCACTCCTTGTTCTGACTCCACCATCACCTGGAGCAATAAATTAATTATCCATTAGATCAACTTGGCCGGCAAGAGATCATGGAATCTGCTCGGACCTGATCCAATCCTTCTTGATGAAGGCGGCCTCAACAGGCGGCTATTTACTGACTATCAACGCACCACCATCGCTCCGCACCATGCGCACAAGCCATGATCGTCGGATATCTAGAACAATTGCCACGGGCCAAAATGTTTGGACGAGTTGAACGCGTGCACTGAACCAACTAGCTATGCCAATAACACTCACTAGCTCAGGCTTTCTCCTACCAGGCTTTAAGTGACCAAGCCGCTGAACACAGTACATCTTGATCAGGCAATGCGTATAGCCAACGCCGAGACCCGAACGGGTTCGTGCTAGGAATCATGGTTATGGCCCGTCGCGCCACGATCACTGGTTGGGGGAAATGCGTTCCCCCTATTTCTCTATCTAACGCCGACCTAGAACGCTTTATGGAAACCAGCGACGAGTGGATCGTAGAGCGGACTGGAATTAGGAACCGCCAACTTAGTCACGTAGAAAATACTGACTTGGCAGAACTAGCAGCGCTTCGGGCTCTGGCCTGTGCTGGTCTTGAAGCTAGTGAACTTGACTTGGTTGTCGTCGCTACGTGTACCCCAGAACTTCTTTGTCCCAGTGTGGCCGCCATGGTGCAAGATCGGATCGGCGCCACCAACGCCGCCGCCTTTGACCTTAATGCCGCGTGTTCGGGCTTTGTCTACGGCACCTCAGTCGTGGCCGGCATGGTCGAATCAGGTTTCGCCGAACGAGTCCTGCTCGTGGGTGCAGAAAAGCTTCACTATGCAATGGATTACCGCGACCGCGGCACGGCCATTCTGTTTGGTGACGGTGCGGGTGCTGCAGTCTTCGAACCGTCATCGGACGGAGACGGCGTTCTCGCCGTGGACCTTGGCGCCGATGGAGGTAAGGGCGGCACCATGCTGATCCGCTCCATGGGTTCACGAGGCGAACCTTCGTTCACCAACGATCCAGCAGTGTTCGGGCTCCACTTTGAAGGCCAGGCGGTATTCAAGATCGCCGTTCAGGGGATCTCGGCTTCGGCGGCCCGCGTAGTGGAGCGAGCTGGTCTAGCTACTGATGACATCGATTTGGTGGTTCCGCACCAGGCCAATGCCCGAATCATCGACTCAGCCACCCGACGCCTAGGCATCGACAGCAGTCGTGTGTTCGTCAACATTGACAACCTCGGCAACACTGCGGCCGCTTCAATCCCAATGGCCATTAGTGATGCCCTCGACGCTGGTCGGGTCAAAGCCGGTGACCACGTCATACTCACCGCCTTCGGCGGTGGCGTCACCTGGGGATCCATAGCGTTGCGTTGGGGCTCACGCACTGACCCGGTCGGCGTCCACGAGGGCGAACTTCCGGACACCGACCAGAACTGTTTCGAGCTCCTAAGGGACAATCTAGACTTCTATGCCCCACTTCATATTGACAAGCCACCAGTGGTCTAACGGAGCCGGATCTGAACTTCAGTTCCGACCACTCGACTCATGGGATCTCGACAACCATCGCCCCCACATGAGATTTCTCTGTGAATACCTGTTGTGCCTCATGGAAGTCAGCCAATGGCAAAACGGCTGCCACCACCGGCCGTACCTCCCCCCGTTGGATGTAACCGACCAGCGCCTCGAAAACCGAAGGCTCGTAGACAGTGCAGCCAAATAAGTCGAGGTCGTTCAAATAGACCGTACGGAGGTCCAGTTCGACGACCGGACCGGCAATTGCGCCAGCCGTCGTATAACGCCCGCCGCGTCTCACCACCTCAAGTAGTGGCGCAAAGTCCGGTCCACCAACTACATCGGCCAAAACGTCGACCTCTCCCCCGTCCAGACCTTCAGCCGCTGCGGCTACCGTTTGCGCTAAGTCAACCGAGGCTCGATCCACGCAGACGTCAGCACCCATAGCGTCGAGGGCGCCCATCTTGGTCGCACTTGTCACGGCTATCACCCGAGCGCCACGGAGTTTGGCCAGCTGCACCAGCGCGGTGCCCACCCCGCCGGAGGCTCCAGTAACCACCACGATGTCGGCTGCCGTCACCGCAGAGCGAGTCAGCATGTGCTCCGCTGTTGACCAAGAGCATGGAAACGAGGCCAGCTCGGCGTCAGTCAGCTTCAGCGGCTCGTCTCGATTCGGATCCACGGCGTATACGTTGCGCTCTGGGATGGCGCAGTACTGCGCATAGCCCCCATCGCGCTCAGATCCAAGATATTGGGCCTTCGAACGATCAGATGGGTTGGCAGGATCCCGGATCCACCCATCAGCCAACACCCGTCGACCAAGCAGTTCGGTATCGGCCCTTGCTCCCACGGCGACCACCTCACCGCACGGATCGGCTCCCTGAATCCGGGGGAACGTGAGGCCACTTCCGCCCCAGGCGGCATCGCCGCCCACCTCGGCGTCGAAACCACTGGTCATCGTCGCTCCAGTAACCATCTTGGAATACCAACCGACTCTGGTGTTCACGTCAGTGTTGTTCATGGCACAGGCTCGGACACGAATTAGCACCTCATCTTCGGCAAGTACTGGAACGGGCACATCATCACGCAGTACCAACATCTCCGGCCCGCCATTTCCCAGAAGATGGAGTGCTGTCATGACCTCCGGCAACTCACCCAACGTCCGCACACATTTCTCCTTACTTCCCTGAACTCTCCTCACGACCGGGGAATCACTTCGTAGCCCGGCTCCTCTGGCTCATCATCGACGATCTCGGCCGGGAAGCCGGATGCTCGGACATTGAGGCCTGTTGCCTCCTCAAGACGACGGATGATGTTCGGCGACCACTCGCGAGCTCCATACCGTTCCTGGCCATCTTCGAAGATTTCCAGAAGCAACGGTGCCACCTCGAGCCGCACCTCAGACCTCTCTGCTACCTCTGAGAACAAAGTCAGGTCTTTGAGAACAAGGTCCATGGTGAAATTGATGTCCCTGCTGCCGTTGAGTATCACTTGGCTCTCCGTCTCGTGGACAAACGAGTTCCCCGACGAGATCCTGATGGCTTCGTAGGCGGTATTCAGGTCCATCCCCGCAGCAATTGAGGTGACCAAGGCCTCCGAAAGCGTGACCAGATTGGCAGTAGCCAAATAGTTGGTGACGACCTTTAGCACTGAGGCTGATCCCAGTGGCCCGGTATACAAGATCCTCCTACCCATCCTGGTCAGCACAGGAAGCACCTTCTCGAAGGTCGCTCGCTCACAACCGGCAAAGATCGCTATGTTCCCAGTAGCCGCCCGGTGGCAACCGCCTGAAACCGGACAGTCCACCGGCTCAGCACCTGTCTCGGCAACCAAAGAACCGATACGGCGGACCTCCGACTCATCAGTGGTGCTCATCTCCAGCCAGATACGTTGTCGTCCAGATCCGGCAATCCCACGAAAGCCGGCCAAGACTCCGTCTTCGGCTTCCATGACCGCTGAGCAGGCAGCGGGCGACGGCAGGCATGTAACCACCACCTCACAATCTTCAGCCATTTCGATCGGTGAATCAGCCCACGAGGCGCCACCGTCTAGAAATGGACGAGCCACTTCCTTGTCGAGATCGCGAACAGTGAGGTCGAAGCCATTGCGCAAGAGACTGCCAGCAAGCTTTCCGCCGACGTTGCCAAGGCCAATGAACCCAATTCGCATGGCCGCGAACTCTAGGCCCGGCCGATTAAAGAATCTGGCATCGACTGGCCGGTCGCGCACCATTAGCGCGCGACGCGTACGGTTCTCACATGGTCGAACCCGATCACCACCACTTTGATACCCGTGCTCTGCACGCCGGCCAACGCCCCGACCCAACCACCGGGTCCCGAGCTGTTCCTATCCACCAGACCACTTCGTACGTCTTCGACTCGGTGGACCATGCTGCTGGGCTATTCAATCTCGAGGTCAGCGGGCATCTCTACAGTCGAATCTCCAATCCGACAGTGGCTGTCCTGGAAGAGCGCTTAGCCTCACTGGAAGGCGGTGTTGGCGCTGTTTGCACGTCTAGCGGGCAAGCAGCCCTGCATCTGGCGGTAGCGACAATCCTGAACACCGGTGATCATGTGGTGGCCAGCCGCAACATCTACGGCGGCTCACACAACCTACTGAACCTGACAATGCCCCGATTCGGCATCAGCACCACGTTCGTCGACCCCCGCGACCCCAACGCCTTCGCCTCAGCCATTCTTCCTGAAACCCGCCTGGTTTTCGCTGAAACGCTCGGCAACCCTGGCATCGAGGTGCTCAACATAGGCGCCGTCGCCGAAGTTGCTCACGACGCCGGGCTCCCGCTGGCCGTCGACTCCACATTCGCCACTCCCTACCTGATGCGGCCAATCGAACACGGCGCTGACATCGTCATCCATTCGGTTACCAAGTTCCTCGGTGGCCATGGAGTAGCTATAGGCGGGGTAGTAGTCGACGGTGGTCGCTTCGACTGGGCAGCCGACGGGAAGTTCCCGACTCTGTCAGAACCATATGACGGCTATCACGGCATCACTTTCACCGAGGAGTTCGGAACCGCCGCGCTTTCCATGCGGGCCCGAGCAGAAGGCCTCCGGGACTTTGGCGGCTGTATGAGTCCGGCCAATGCCTTCTACCTCCTTCAGGGAGTTGAGACCCTTCCATTGCGAATGGCTCGCCACGTCGAGAACACACACCGGGTGGTCGAGATGCTCGATGCCCACGAAGCGGTCTCCTGGATCAGCCACCCTTCACACGCCAGCCACCCTGACCACGAGTTGGCCTCCCGCCTCTACCCGAACGGTGCCGGAGCCATCCTGAGCTTTGGCGTCCATGGTGGACGTGATGCCGGACGCCGATTTATCGAGGCGGTGGACCTGGCATCACATCTAGCCAACGTCGGTGACGCCAAGACTCTGGTCATCCACCCGGGTTCCACCACCCACCAGCAGATGAGTGCGGAAGATCTCGCCTCGGCCGGCATCGGGGAGGAATTGATCCGCTTGTCGGTCGGCCTCGAGGACCCGGAGGACATCTGCGACGATCTGTCTCGGGCACTGCGGGCTTCACAGAAGTCCTGAAAGGGAAAAGGCTCCATGCGCTTTGAAGTCGACGGGCGCTCCGTCTACGCCGCAACCGGTGCCGTTCCTATCCAACGCGCGCGAGCTGAAGAACTCCCGCTGGTGCTTTTCGTCCACGGTGCCGGAATGGACCGGACCGTCTGGTCTCAACAAACGCGCTGGCTCGCTCACCATGGTGCACGAGCTGTCGCAGTGGATCTGCCGGGACACGGCTTCAGCGAAGGCCCGGCTCTTAGCTCGATTGCCGAGCTAGCAAATTGGATCGCCTCGACGGCAGAGGCTCTCGGCGATCCAGTCCACGTAGTTGGCCATTCCATGGGCGCGTTCATCGGATTGGAGACAGCCGCTCAGCACACAGATACCGTCGCATCGCTGGTTTTGATGGGGCTTGGGGCCGCCATGCCTGTCCACCCTGATCTCCAGGCAGCCGCCGACAGCGACAATCCGCTCGCCGCGGATCTGATGGCTGGTTGGATGCACGGACCCGATCAGAAGTTCGGCCTTAATCCCACCCCAGGAATGAGTATGACCGGCACCAGCCGAGCAGTCATCGAGACCTCGCCAAAAGGGGTTCTGGCAAACGATCTCACCATGTGCGCCAACTACGAGGGCGCCGCCGACGCAGCTGCTTCAATTACCTGTCCGACGACACTGGTGCTCGGACGCCTTGACAGGATGACACCCCGTCGGGCCGCTCAACCACTGGTGGAAGCCTTAGGTCATGCCAGAGTGATTGAACTTGCCACGGCTGGCCACGCACCAATGATGGAGGAACCCAATGTGGTGCGAGCAACCCTCGCTGACCATCTAGCTGCCTGTCGCTAGTTCTGGAGCAAATCCCGAAAAGGGGTGTCCTTCGCAGGACCGGGTTCCTTGGGGAGGCCGAGAACGCGTTCGCCAATAATGTTCCGCTGCACCTGGTCGGTCCCACCGTAGATAGCGGGCGCCGGACTGAACGTCGTGACCTCTTGGACAAGACCACCGGTGGCACTGTCATGCGATACGAGCATTCCATCAGCGCCAATAATCAAATTGCCGACGTCACGGCTCCGCCGGACCAGCTCGCTCATGGCCAGTTTGGCCATGTTGCCCTCTCCTCCATGACGGCTACCACCCGACTTTGCCCGACGCATGTTCAAACGATTTACCTCTCCAAGAACATGCAATTTCACGATCTCCTGACGAACTATCAAGTCATCGGACTTGCCGCACCGGCGAGCCAAGGCGATGAGCGCTGAGGTCTGCATACCGCGCCCGCCGTCGCCATCCGAGCCTTCATCAACCCGCTCGGTGTAGTCCCCAGCCCGGCTCTGCATCTGTCCAGCCTTTGGGCCAGGAGAAACAGAGATCGGTTGTCTCCCGCCACCGCCAAGGCTGGCCCTTTCAAAAGCCAAGGTGGTGTTCGCTACTGCCCAACCAGCCCCCGGTCCTCCGATGATTGCTTCGTGAGGCACCCGAGCTTCGTCGAGAAAGACCTCGTTGAAGAGGGCATGTCCGGTCATCTCCCTCAGCGGCCTAACTTCAATCCCCAGCTGTTCCATGTCAATGGCAAAGTAGGTGATTCCTTGGTGTTTGGGAGCGTCCACGTCAGTACGAGCAAGCAACATGCCCTTCTGAGCCAAGTGGCCGCCCGAGGTCCATACCTTCTGACCGGTGATAACCCACTCGTCGCCATCTCGAACGGCCCGCGCCTGCAGTCCGGCAAGGTCGGAACCGGCACCAGGTTCAGAAAACAGCTGGCACCAAGAGACAGTTCCGTCGAGGATCTCCGGAACATACCGTCTGACCTGCTCGGGGGTGCCGTGCACAGCGATGGTCGGAGCGGCCAGCATCAGACCCAAACCGGTCGGTGGACCGACCACATTCGCGTCGGCAAGACCGATCGACACCGCAGAAGTCAGGTCTCGGCCATACCCACGACCACCGGCTTCGATAGGCAGCGCTGGAGAAGTCCACCGTCCCTCTTTGAGCCGCTGCCACCACTCGGCGACCGTCAGCTTGGGATTCCAGTTCTGCTCCAGCCAAGCATCGAGTTCAGCTCTGACCTCAGCGGGAGTTCCTTCGGCAGTCACCGAATCAAGGGTGTCGGTCATGGCTGAAGTCTGGCATATGGTGTCTCACCGGCTAACCCACTGGGGTGCGCAGTCCCTAAACACGCCAAATGCCGTGGACCGACATCGGTAGGGTGGTTAATAACCACTACCGACCCAATACTCAGGAGCCCGCCCGGTGCGCTGGTCTTCCCTCTTCATCCCAACATTGCGCGATGCCCCAGCCGAAGCTGAGGCGGCCAGTCACCGTCTGCTGGTGCGCGGTGGCTTCATACGCCAACTCCAGTCCGGGCACTACTCAATGCTTCCCTTGGGTTGGCGCGTTCACCAGAAGGTTGCTGAAGTCGTCCGTCAGGAGATGGACGCAATCGGCGCACAGGAGTTTCTGCTCCCAGCTATGCATGCTGCGTCCGTTTGGCAGACATCGGGACGATGGACCTCAATGGGAGACGAGATGTTTCGTCTCACCGACCGGAAGGGTGGAGAGTTTGCCCTAGGCATGACCCACGAAGAGGTCTTCGCAACACTGTCGCTGGAGCTCAACTCCTACCGGGACCTGCCACAACTCTGGTACCAGATCCAGTGGAAGTTCCGCGATGAGCCTCGACCGAAGTCGGGCCTCCTGCGGGTCCGAGAATTCGCGATGAAGGACTCTTACTCGTTCGACTTGGACGATGAAGGTCTCGACCGTTCGTTCCAACTTCACCATGCCGCCTATCTAAGGATCTTTCGGCGCCTCGACCTAGACGCTGTACCCGTCGAAGCCTCGTCAGGCGCCATGGGCGGAAGCGCCTCGATCGAATTCATGGTTGAGTCCGATGCCGGCGAAGACGACGTGGCCCTGTGCGGCGGCTGTGGCTACGCCGCCAACGTGGAGCGGGCGACCGCCGCTCTGGAGATGGTCGAAAACCGACCATCAAGCGACATTCCTGAGTCTTTCCCCACTCCCGGGATTCGCACCATCAATGCTCTGGCCGAGTTGGGGCACCCGCCTATCCACCAAATAAAGACCCTCGTATATCGAATAGATGGCGAACTTGCACTGATTCTCCTGCGGGGCGACCACCCGTTCCTAGAACAGAAATTCGCCGATGCAACCGGTGCCAACGAAGTCGTCCCCGCTGAAGCTGATGAGATTCGAGACGCTCTCGGAGCATCGCCGGGCAGCCTCGGCGCGGTGGGCGTCGATACCCTCCCCATCTACGCTGACGAAGCACTACGCGGCCGCTCGGGCATGACAACCGGTGCCAACGAAGACGACTTCCACCTGCAGGGCGTTGACGTCGAACGGGACGTCCGGGTCGACACCTGGGTAGATGTCAGGGGAATCCTCGACGGCGAGGCGTGTGCCTCGTGTGGAGAGCCATTGAGCGTGGCCAGATTTATCGAGGCTGGTCACATCTTCAAACTCGGTCGAAAGTACTCCGAGGCGATGGGCGTCTCGGTGCTGGACGCCGAGGGCGTCAGTCGTGTTCCCACCATGGGCTCGTACGGCATCGGAGTCGGCAGGGCTATGGCCACAGTGGCTGAAACTCACCACGACGACAATGGTCTCGTGTGGCCAATGGCCATCGCTCCCTACGAAGTGGTGCTGACTGTCGCAAAGGTCGACCACGCCGAATCAATGGCCGTGGCCGAAAGCCTCTACGAAGAGCTAAGGGGTGCTGGTATTGATGTCCTGTTGGACGACCGGGATGGGCGAGCAGGCGTGAAGTTCGCCGATGCTGAACTGGTGGGTATACCCCTGCGGGTTACGATCGGGTCGCGGGGCTTGGAATCCGAAACCCTTGAAGTCTCGAGTCGGAAGACTGGCGAGCAGACCAACGTTCCACTCAAAGAGGTGGCCGCCTATGTGGTCAACGCAGTAACAGCCGGACGGGCCGCGAACCGGTAGCGTTCAGCCGTCTCGCCTCGCGAAAATACCTCCCAGACGCCCTCAATGCGCCGTCACCGAAAGCCAAGACTCCGATGCCCAAGACAATCGACCGCACACTTCCCATCAAGCGCTACAAGATGGTCGTCGCCACTGTTGACCTTCCAGGCGTCCCTGAGGGCACGGTAGGCAAGGTTCGTGTTGCAAACGGCGTTTCTTGGTACCGGTACTGGGTCGACTTTGAGAACGGAGTCCGCCTTGGACAAGTCGGACACGAGCAGATCTGCCACGAGTCCGATTGGGATGCCTTTCGCTATGACCGGGACGAAGGCAAACGTTTGGAAGCCGAGATTCCCGCGGATGCAGCTATAGGCGACGGCGACGGTGACGGCGGTGCCTCGGGCAACAGATTTGGCGTTCCAGAGCACCTCCTAGAAAGAAGTCGAGCCGCCCGGACCCGATTCGGCACCTGACGCTGGCCACTACAGTTCCTTAGGGATCATTTGATCTCTGCTTCGACGGGCACTCGCCGATATCCTGAGTGGTCATCCAAACGCCCCGGAGGCCTATCAATGTTCAAGCCCGGCGACAAAGTCGTCTATCCGCACCATGGTGCAGCTGTGGTCCGGAAGAAGGAAAAGAAGAAGGCCTTCGGAACGACTAGGGAGTACCTGGTGCTCGAAATGGCTCACGGAGACCTCACCCTGTCGGTGCCAGTCGACAACGTCGAGGAAGTTGGCATGCGTTGGCCAATCGACAAGGAGGATGTCGGCGATCTCTTTGAGGTGCTCCAGAAGCGGGATATCCGTGAACCAGCCAACTGGTCCCGGCGCTTCAAGAACCATCAGGAAAAACTGAAGAGCGGAGACGTTTACCAGGTGGCCGAGGTGGTCCGAAACCTCGCCCTGCGCGATCAAGCTAAGGGCCTGTCGGCCGGCGAAAAAACTCTTTACACCAAGGCCCTTAACGTGCTCGTCTCTGAGTTGGCGTTTGCGTTGAGCACGCCTGAGGAAAAAGCTCTGGCCAAGGTTGAGGACGCCCTGTCCTGACTAGTCCCGGAATTGGACCCCTTACACGTCAAAGAAGCCTGACCTAGAATCTCGTCAAAGAGCGGCCAGAAGGGGGGGGGTCCAGATGAGCGACGGAGTCGTGCGACGGATCGTCGTTGGAGTCGAAGGCTCTGGTTACGCCCGAGAAGCCCTGATTTGGGCCATTGAAGAAGCCCACCACCGCGGTGCCATCGTCGAAGTCGTCACCTGCTACTCCCCCACCTACGTTCCAGCAGCGCCCGATCTAGGTTATGTTCCGCTGGACTCCTTTGACTTGGCAGCCGAGGTAGAGAAGATGCAAAGCGAGGTGGTCGACTCGGCAGCCGCAGCGTCCGCGTATGGCGGCGACGTCGAAATTCGTCGGATCCTCCGAAAGGGGAGGCCAGCTGACACGCTCATGACGGTGGCTGAGGGTGCCACCATGCTGGTAGTCGGCAACCGCGGACGAGGCGGGTTCGCCGGCCTTCGCCTCGGTTCAGTCAGCCAGGCCATCGCCCACCACAGCCCCTGCCCGCTGGTCATCGTCCGCTCGGGTCTCGAAACGGATTGAGTCACCCTTTCCACACTCCGGGCTTCCCCGTCGAGATGAGAAAATAGATTCTGCGTAATTTTTCTCCGGTGTGATGCGCTTCACAACTTTTTGCGCGAGAGTGGTAGTAACACAGTCAAAGTCCATAGGGGGACCTGCATGAGCGGCACCGAGGAGGAGGTCGGCGGGCAACCCGTCGACGAGATCGCGAAGATCGCTGGACCGATCGGAGGCCTCTGGGTGGCCTACAACGATCATGGCATCTCGGGGGCAGCCTTCGCGAACCTGACCACCTTTGCTCGATTCCGCGAAGAACACCACGACCGCACGGGCCGTGGTGCCGCGCGGACCGAGCGAATGCCAGACGACCTCTTCGACGCCATTGAGCACTCCTTCAACACAGGAGATCGCAGTTCACTGACTTTTGACCTACGGGGAGGCACACCCTTCCAGGTCGCCGTCTGGCAGGCTTGCCTAGCTATTCCGCCGGGTACGACCATGACATACGCTGACCTCGCCAAGGCCGTCCACCGCCCCAACGCTGTGCGGGCCGTCGGGGCCGCTCTGGGCGCTAACCCCATCCCGGTACTCATCCCTTGCCACCGGGTACTTCGAACGGATGGGAGTCTGGGGGGCTACGCATTCGGACTGCCGATAAAGGAACGCTTATTGGAGCGCGAGGCGGTCCGCGCCGCCGCCTGATCCATCAACTCCCCCTGTCCGTCGTCCAAACTCGAGTCAGATGATTGATGAGGAGGACACTATGACTGAGCATGATCCAGCTGATGGCAGGATTACTACAGAGGTACGAGGTCACATCCTTCTAATCGGTCTCGACCGGCCGGCAAAGATGAACGGCTATACACCGCAGATGGGCCGCCAACTAGTGGCCGCCTTCGAACGCCTTGACGCCGAAGACAACCTGTGGTGTGCAGTACTTTTTGGCCATGGAGACCACTTCACAGCCGGTCTTGACCTTCCGAAGTTCCATGAGGGAATGAAGGAGGGCCGTCGAACCACAACCAACGAACGTGTCGATCCGATGGCCCTTGGTAGGCGCTGCAGCAAGCCGATTGTGACCGCCGTGCAGGGGGTTACGTTCACCTTGGGTATTGAGCTAATGCTTGCCGGCGACATCGTCGTGGCCGCCGACAACTGCCGATTCTCCCAGTTGGAACCGCTTCGAGGCATCCATGCCACCGGCGGGGCGACAATGCGCTTTGTGGACCGAGGCGGCTGGGGTAACGCCATGTACCACCTACTTACCTCTGATGAGTTCGACGCTAGCGAAGCCCGACGAATCGGCCTGGTCCAGGAGGTCGTGCCGGCCGGGACTCAACTCGAACGGGCTATCGAAATCGCAGAGGTGATCTGTACAAATGCGCCGCTGGCCGTCCAAGCCACCAAGGAATCGTCGGCCCGCTATATCCGCGACGGCGAGGAAGCGTGCATCGCTGCTCTCGGTCCGACCCAGACGCGTCTCGCGTCGACAGCCGATGCCTCTGAAGGTGTAGCCGCCTTCCGGGAGCGACGGGCTGGAAACTTCATTGGTGCCTGAACTACTAGGCAAACTGACCGCCCCAGTCCTACGGCCAGGGAGCCTCGGCTAGCGCTTCCTTCAGTTCGTACTTGAGAATCTTCAAGGTGGCATTGCGGGGCAACGGCCCATCGTGTAGCACCAACTGCTCCGGAACCTTCTGACGCATCAGACCTGCTGCCTCACAGGCCCTGACCATCTCTTCGAACGCTAAAGGCTCAGTGCCGTCAGCCGTCTCGACCACCGCGCATACCCGCTCACCTCGTTCGATGTCAGGTAGTCCGATAACCGCAACAGCTCCCACCGACGGATGAGCATACAAAACGTCCTCGATCTCCTTAGCTGCGATGTTCTCCCCTTTGCGAATTATTACGTCCTTTAGTCGGCCGGTAAGCGTCACATGGCCATCAGTCTGCATAACTGCGAGGTCACCGGACCGGAAGCGTCCACGGTCGTCGAAAGCTTCGATGTCTAGTCTCTCGTCCTTGTAGCCCTTGAAGAGTTGCGGTCCAGCGATTCGGACCTCGCCCTCCTCGCCGCGGTCACACTCAGACCCGTCGGGACGACAGATCGTGATCTGGGCGCCGTGAACTGGATGGCCCTCGGTGTAAGCGAGTTGGTCATCAGTATCGGCCGGAGATCCTTGGCAGATCATTGGGCTCTCCGTCATGCCGTAGCCGTGGACGACCGGGATACCCATCTCAGACTTGACCTCAAAAAACACCTCGGGCGGCTTGGGAGCACCACCGCCCGACAGCAGGCGAAGGGTGGGAATGAGTGGCTCGTCAGGCTGTTGACGCTGGACGCCGAGGAACATCGTGTAAAAGACGGTGCTACCACCGGCCATTGTCACCCCGAGACGCCGGAAGGCCTTGATGGCATTCTCCAAGTCGAACTTCTCGATCAGCACCGCAGGAAAGCCATTGGCCAAAAGGCAAACCAAGTAGTCGGGACCGCCGATGTGAGCATAAGGAAAGGCGATAGATCCAACGTCGGATGGTCGCATGTCAAGCGCACGAGCTAGGCCGACACCCCCGGCCATGAGGCTGGCGTCAGTATGGAGCACACCCTTGGGGTCCGAGGTCGTGCCAGAGGTGTAATAGATCCAGCGAATTGGCTCGCCGCCAACTGGACCTGGAGGTGGAATGGGAGGCAGGTCTGCCGGGTCAGCATCCGGGAGTTTCTCGTAGGCGTCGAGCACTGAGGGCGGACGTTCAAGGCCAGCGGCGACACGCTCGGCCATTCCACGGTAGTCAAAGCCACCCCACTCACCGGGGGTGAGCACCATTTCAGCCGCGGTCTGCTGGACACAGAAGGCCACTTCACGGTCACGGTAGATGTGGATGATCGGGTTCTGGACGGCACCAATCCGAGACAGAGCCAGTGAGGCGACGATCGTCTCGATCCTTGTTGGAAGCACCCAGGTTACGGGGGTGCCCTCAACGACGCCCAAGGCAGTAAATCCAGCTGCCACTCTCTCAGCCCAAATCTTCGCTTCTCCAAAGGTAACTGACCGCTCCGGTGAGTCGTCAGCGCCAGGATCGATGAGGAATGGACGGTCTGGACTGTCGGCCACACGACGCTCCAAGAGTTCCCAAATGGTGCGTGCGTCATAGATCGGCTCGCTCATGGCGTTCAGGCCTCCGTCATTCGGTTAACCACTGCAGAGATTCGCGCACCATAGGCCCAGCCGACACCGTCGGGAAGTCCCTTACCTTTTATATAAGGATTCGAACCGGCAAACTGATGCGACTATGCAAAGGAACATCTTGACAGCAGTCTGCCTCTCTCTTCTTTTTGCCTGCGGAGGAAGCGGCACCGAACTGTCGGTCTCAACTCCAACCACAACCACAACCCCACCA
>DEAU01000003.1:12649-20243 GCA_002348705.1 Candidatus Neomicrothrix sp. UBA2974 | reverse complement strand
GACGACGGCGGTCACGACTACGACTTCAAGCGTCAATCCGTCTGGAAGTGGCTACTTCCCCTTCAACAGCAGTGACCCTGCATTGCGTAACTGCCTTATCGAAGTGTTTGGACAAGCTCTCTACCAAGAGCTGAACACTCGGCCGCCGAGCCAATCAGAAGGTGCAGCAATGGGACCCTGTATGGGTCCAGCGCGGACAGATGGTCCAGATTCGGTTGATCTGGACCATCAGCCGGGTTTCGGTTCGACTGTGAGCTGTGAGTTGGGCGCCCCCCCGACACCGAGCACTGGATGGATTATCGAAAATGACGGGATCCTCGATTACCAGGTCCTCGGGCATTCTCCCGGTCGCGATATAGGAGGCGCCGCAGATCCACGCGTAGTCCGACTCGACGACGGTCGTTACCGCATGTATTTCGCCCAACCCGGCGAATACGGACTGGGTGCGGCGATCAGCACAGATGGAGTCAACTGGACGGTCGAGAACCCGATGGTGATCCCGAGCGGAAAGGGTGGCCATGTTTCCGTGCTCCGGTTGGATGACGGTTCTTGGAGGTTGTTCTCAGCAGCGAGCATGACGAATCTCCCGGGGGAGATAGGAGTCTCAAGTTTTGTCAGCGAAGACGGGACATCTTTCACGCAAGAGGACGGATACCGCCTTACCGAACAGGACTTTCCATACGGGGATATCAACAGCCCTCTTGTGATTCGAGAACCCGGCGGGGGCTACAGGATGTACCTGACAGCTGTCCCTGAGGGAGAGACCTCGGGACAGCCGGGTGGTAATACGAAGGCTTGGCTTGTAAGTGCCACATCGGCCGACATGATCAATTGGACTGTGGACCCTGCAGTAGTGATCGAAGACCCGGATGGTCTCGACTGGACAGGGATCGATGTGAGTCACCCCTGGGTGGGTATTAGCGAAACTGGACTCTTTGAGGTGTACAGCGGTGGTGGTGGACCGGTGACAAAGAGGACCAGTGTTGATGGTCGAACCTTTTCCGATCCCTTATACCTGCCGCTCATTGGTGCTGACTACCACGTCGAATACCTGCCGAATGGTGAGTCTCGCCTTTACCACAGTTCGGGAACGATGGATACGGGAGGCGATATTCGAATCCTTCGCAGCACCGAGGTTTCATGGGACGTCGACTTCCTCGTCGGAGGCTTTCAAAGAGTTGAAGCCAACAACCCGGATTCACTAGTTGTCGTTCTGGAGGTGTGTGTCAAGGGATCGTCATCAAGGCCCTTGGAGATCCAGTTACTCACTGGTGCAGGGCCCTTTGCGATAGGCGAAAGAAACCGTGAACTCGAAGCGAGTGCTCTGAGTGTTCGATCTGGGTACCCGCCCTTCCAATCCACGCTCAAAATCCCCGAAGGAGAGGATTCACGTTGGTTCTCCGGGGGACAAGGAGTCGAGACGCTGGTGCGTGTTTCCGATGGGGTCGCGATGAAGGAGTGGATGGTCTTAACTCTTCTTGGGGGACAGGCCGAGTGAGTTCTGGGAGTCTCGATCAGGTTCCGGTCGAGCCCTGAGGAGGTGCAAGACAGTTGGACCATCAGCAACGTGTCCTGATCACCGGCGGAGCTTCTGGGATTGGGCGGGCTATGGCCGAAGCCTTTCTTGCAGATGGCGCCAGAGTTCATGTCGCCGATTTAGAAGGCGAGGCGCCTGATGGCTGTAGCTACAGCGCGCTCGATGTTTCCGACGTGTCTGCAGTCGACCAACTATTTGCGGACGTCAAAGCAGAAATGAATGGTCTGGACGTACTTTGCGCGAACGTCGGCGTCACTGGACCTGTAGGCCCCATCGAAGAAATAGAAGTTCATGACTGGGACCGAACGATGGCCGTCAACGTGAGGAGTGCCTTTCTGTGCTGTCGTCGAGCAGTTCCTGCTCTCCGACAGGCTGAAGGTGGGTCGATTCTGCTGACATCGTCCACTGCCGGCATTACCGGTTTACCCATGCGATCGCCCTACTCGGCATCCAAATACGCAGTGATAGGGCTTTCAGACACCTTGGCGATGGAATTGGGAGAGTTCGGTATTCGGGTAAATGCACTTTGTCCCGGTGCGGTTGACGGTGATCGGGTTCGTCGTGTTGTCGCTGCAGAGTCTGAAATCACTGGGATCCCAGTGGAGGATCTCCTGTCCACCATCGAGGACCATTTTTCGATGAGGACCTTTGTAGAAGGGCGAGATATTGCAGCGATGGCTGTTTTTCTGGCTTCACCAGCCGCTCGCTACGTCAGTGGCCAAACGATTTCTGTGGACGGTGGACTCGAATCACTTCGAAGTACCTGGCGTACCTAAAGAGCGATCTGTCACAGGTGGAGACTAGATCTGGAGGGTCCGCGCGCGCGATGGTCCGCTCGCGCGAACCTCGGAGTAGTGAACGAATCATTAGAGGTATCCATGACCACAATCCCTGAATCCGCTGACTTGGCGACTGCTGATACGAACCAGACGCCCGAAGACGTTGTGCTTAAACGAGCGCGGCAGTACGCCTTATCGCGTCAGGAGGCGGAGCGGCTCTGTCGGGACCGCGTCTTGGCTACTGAGGAGGAGCGGCTGGCTGGGTGCGACCTCCACGCGGTATCCAACGATCGGTTTGCGGTAAATCTTGAGGCTGACGGCCGGACTGTAGGATTCACCGGAACAACTCGGGTTCCGTCGGGTGATGGGCCGATAGACCGCGAGACCGGTGCGGCTAGTCATCGTTATCAGGTCTTACTAGAGGCCCGGGAGCGGTTAGACGTTCTTTGTGACCGGGCTGTTCGTCAGGCTGACGAGGCCCATGAGGCACTTATTTCGGCGACGATCGCCCTCGCGGTGCATGCAAAGGAAAGCGAAAACGACTACTGCAACGACGAAGAGTTTGACTTGTTGGCTGGAGGGGGCGTTGACCCAAAGGCAGCAACTTACGAAAAGGAAGACACCGAGATTGGCACCTCAGCCGCTTAGAGCGAATTGTGAGGGGAGCGGATATATCTGTTGTTGAGCCTGACTGCGAAGTTGGCTTTGGACTAGCAGATATTCGGCAACACACTCGTTAGTTGGTACGAGGAGTCAGTGTTCATGGATAGAACCGTTTCGATAACGGAGTTGACTGACGTTTCAGCACCGGGTTCGTTGCCGTTTGTTGACATACGTCCCAGTGACTTCGGTGATCTGATTGCGACTATCCGGCAGGTTGCTGCAGATTCTGGATGGATCGTGGCGACACCGGCTGGGCCAATGGTGCTTGGTTACAAGCAGGCGAGGAGCATTCTCCGGGATCCGAAATGGTTTTCAGTATTGGCCGGGGTATCGATGCTTGATCGCATGGATTCTGTTTCGGCTGACTTGGAGAATCTATTGGCTAGGTCCCAGGTGCCTATTCCGGACGTTCCAACGAGCCTGAGAATGAGACCGAATGTTCTTTCGGTAGAGGGCGAGGACCATCGTCGACTCCGTCGCCTGGTTAACAGTTCCTTTACCTCAGGTGGGGCCGATCGCCTAAGACCTTTTATGAGGGAACACGCAGACAATCTTGTCGAACGCTTTTGTTCCGATGGAGGGGGGGACTTAATTGACAAGTTCTGCCGGCCGTATCCAATCCCCGTCATCTGTCGTCTGCTTGGAACTGATGACCGAGATTGGAAACTCTTTGATCGTTGGGCTGACACGATCTTTTCTGCGCTTGATGCAGACACCGAAGCGGTGCTCTCGCGACTCGGTGACGTGACTGTCGCCCAGCAAGAGTTGGACGGATACGTCAATCGTCTAATCGATGAGCAGTCTGGTTCTTCATGCGAGGGCCTAATCGGTGATCTAGTCAGCACTTATGAACAGGCTGATC
This sequence comes from Candidatus Neomicrothrix sp. UBA2974, assembly GCA_002348705.1. Taxonomy (GTDB): domain Bacteria; phylum Actinomycetota; class Acidimicrobiia; order Acidimicrobiales; family MedAcidi-G1; genus UBA9410. The sequence continues at coordinate 16,402 of DEAU01000003.1, read as the reverse complement.
ATCTCAGCCGAGATGAACTTGTCGCGATGGTCGAGGCAGTCCTGCTTGCTGGGACAGATACGACTCGTAATCAGTTGGGAGCGACTCTGGCAGTTCTGGGTGATCACCCGGAGCAATACGCCGCCCTCCGGCAGGACCGGACGCTCATCCCGGCGGCCATCGAAGAATCTCTTCGCTACATCGGAGCTGTGCGTTCCACGGCCCGCCTGGCTTCCCAGGATCTGGTCGTCGACGGCTTTTTCTTCCCTGCCGGCACCACTGTTCTCATCGGGCTCCATGCTGCAGCGCTTAGCCAAGTGGGAGAAAGTGATGGCTATCGATTCGATATCAAACGGAGTCAAAGTTGTCCGCATTTGGCGTTCGGCAGTGGTGCCCACCACTGTCTGGGGGCGTTCCTGGCTCGAGCTGAACTTCAAGAGGCACTGGCAGCTTTTGTCGAGCAGGTTCCGGCATTCAGGCTTGTCGGCCCTGTCTCTTGGAAGCCTCTCTCCATGGGGATCTGGGGTCCATCGCATATAGAGATCGAAATCCAGAATTCCTCGAATCAGAAATCCTTGGAGGTCGAGCCCGTTGGGGGGACAGTGGAGCGAACCAGCCACATCTCCTCGGGAGTGAATGCATCTTCTTCAGCCGAAGACTCCTGGATACGCCAGGCGGTGAATAGGCGAAATTTGGTACAAGCAGGCATCCCAAAGTTGTTGAGCCAACCCACGTTTCCACCTTTACCAAGGCTCGTTCTGACGCTCTGGCGCTTCGGTTGGGCTTTTCTGAAATGGAGGATCTTCGACCGGAGAAAACAAGAGATCGAACATAAACCGGCCTTGTATGTCCGCCTGCGAAAGGCGGCTGAGAGACAGGGACCGACGTATGTCAAGTTGGCTCAGTTGATCTCGGCAGCAGAGGGGGTGTTTCCGGAAGGCCTTGTCGAGGAATGCCGGAGGTGCCGGGATCGTGTCGAGCCAGAATCTTGGCTCACCATGAAGAAAGTCCTGACTCGTGAACTAGGTCCAATCAGGGAAACCTTCGCATCGATTAGTGAGCGACCATTGGCATCAGCCTCGATTGCCCAAGTCCACGATGCCGAACTACTCGATGGAACTCCGGTTGTGGTGAAAGTCCAACGTCCTGGCATCCGCCGAAAAGTCACCTCGGACCTGCGGGTGATGGCCTGGGTGGCTCCCCGACTTGTCGGGAAAATTCCAATTACTGCGCTTTCAAACCCTCCGGCTCTGGTTGAACTGTTCGGCGAGACCATCTGCGAGGAACTGGATTTCAAACTTGAAGTGGCCAATCTCTTTGAAGTGGATAGAGCTCTTCGAGCCAACCCGCGGCATATCTGGGAGGTACCGAGTCCTGTTTTGGACCTAGTAACAGAAAGAGTCATTGTTATGAGTCGCGTCGGCGGTGTACCCCTTGGGGAAGTTCAGGAGTTTTCAGCCGACTCAGAACAAGTTGCGGCAGTTTTCCGGCAGATGGTTGAAGGCCTTCTTGAGGGTGCGGTCATCCACGGCGTGTTCCACGGAGATTTTCATGCAGGGAATGTGTTCCTTGGAGATTCGGGCAACGTCAGCCTTGTCGATTTTGGAATCACTGGCCGACTCGATGGTCAACGGAGAGTTGCTTTTCTTCGTTATGTAGTTGGCGTCATGACCGGAGATCTTGAGGCACAGATTTTGGGCGTGCGTGACCTTGGAGCCTTTCCACCAGAGGCCGATGTTGTGGCTCTGATCAAAGACCTCCAATTGGATCGTGCGGACTTCGATCCGCTTGAGCTTTCCGAGGAGGAGTTCGTTCAACAGTTCCGAGGGTTGCTTAGGGATCTTCTCGGAGCGGGTGCCCGGATCCCCAAGGAACTGATGCTGTTTGCAAAGAACTTTGCTTATCTTGCTTCTGTGGTTCAAATCCTTGATCCCGACATGGACCTGCTGGGGGCGTTTTCCGACATCGCAGGAGGATTTCTTGCCCGAAACGGGGTGAGGGTGGCCACCGAGATCGGATTTTCCGTGAGGCCAGATGATGTGTCCGATCTTTCACTGAGGAGGGCTGTCGGACTGCGGGATGACGCTTCGACCCTCACCTGGCGTCAACTAAGCGAGCGGCGAGTTTCAATGGTGGATCGCGTGCGACCTCTGGCGGAGCTGGTCCGCTCAGGTTCTGATCTTTAGGAACTTCACAAAGGCTGCCTGTATGGCTGCCGCAAATCCGCAGTAAAAAGTGGTTTTTTGGGCTGATACCGGCCAATTCGCTGACGAGCCGTGTGCTAGACGAAACCCGTGGACTTTCTTCGACCTATCTGGCTGCTGGTGGTGCTCCTAGCCGGATGCGCCTCCAACAACGAGGTGGCTGCGCCCACCACTGTGGCGCCCACCACAACCACCGCAACCGCCATCACGATCACTGTGGCGCCCACCACAACCACCGCAACCGCCATCATGACCACTGTGGCGCCCACCACAACCACCGCAACCGCCATCACGACCACTGTGGCGCCCACCACCATCGACATCGGCGCCATCCAGACCGCTGAGCAACTCCAGGCCTATGTGGCCGAGGCAGCCGGGTTCTCGCAGGCCGAGGCCGCTTGGCTCCTGCCGGACGACTTGGACCCCCAGGCAGGCGGCGCCCCTGGCTATACCCGTTACGTCTTCCGCGAGACCTCTGCCGGCGTGGTGCCCACGCTGGTGGAGGGTCCGGTCGGTGATCAGGTCCGCTGTCAGGATCCCGACCTGCCCTGTTCGTACCTCGAACTCAAGGAGTTGCACGAGAGCGGCGGGAGTATTCCTGAGGAATTGGAGCTGGACCCTGACGAACTGGGCGCGTTGGTCGCCGAGTTGGACGAACTGAACGCCTTCATGGAGGAGCACCGAGACGTCAACGACGCCTGTCGCGCCGGCCACATCTCCGACCGGATCCAGACCCCGAACATGGGATCGCACTTCTACAACCTCTCCAGCATGAGGCGGGGCTTCGACCCGGGCAGCCCACAGATCCTGCTCTACGCGTTGGCTGACGACTCCCTACCCACCGGGGCGCTGGGCCAGTGCTCCGAGGGGAGATGGACAGGTGAGCCCATGCAACTGGTGGGCACGGCGTTCGTCATCTCGCCCGAGATCATTGGCTTCGACCACCCCGAAGGCTTCACCGGCGGACTGGACAACTGGCACTCGCACTTCAACCTTTGTCGCGGCAACCGCAAGGGCGTTGACCAGTTCGTGACCCGGGAGGAGTGTGCTGGCCTGGGTGGGCAGTTCCACGACGCCATCGGCTGGATGCTTCATGCGTGGGTGGATCCCGCCCACGACAACGAGTTGGGCGTTTTCTCGATGTGGAATTCCTCGATCACCCCGTTCCGAGAAGACGCCGACATTCGCTTGGCTTCGATGGTGCGTGGCAGCGACTTCCCCGAGAACGCCCGCCAGTCGCTCATCACCAACTTCGCCTTCGAGTCCGCTATCGAGGTGACTGCCGGCGAGGCCGTCTACTTCAACAACAGCGACTCGGTACCCCATACGGTCAGTGCTGGCACCCCCGACGATCCCGCCCTGGACTCCTTCGATTCGGGCCTTCTGGAGCCCGGCGACAACTGGCAGTTGGACACTTCGACGCCAGGCACCTACAGCTACTTCTGCGCTCTCCATCCCGACATGACTGCCAACATCATCGTCAACTGAGGCCGAACCAGTTGGTGGTCCTGGCCTGTGAAGGCGTTTGGCGCGCTCGGAGGGACTCGAACCCCCAACCTTCTGATCCGTA
>DEAU01000003.1:0-12367 GCA_002348705.1 Candidatus Neomicrothrix sp. UBA2974 | reverse complement strand
TCGAACCCCCAACCTTCTGATCCGTAGTCAGATGCTCTATCCAATTGAGCCACGAGCGCAGCGGACCGAGTGTACGAGGAACCTGGAAGTCGACCCACTGCCGATGACTGGCTACACAATCTAGCGGCCGGTCCGACGGGAGACAGTCGGCGGAGAGGGTGGGATTCGAACCCACGATGAGCTTTTGGGCCCATACTCCCTTAGCAGGGGAGCGCCTTCAACCAGACTCGGCCACCTCTCCAAGAAGACCAGTCCACAGACTCATCTTCGGAGATCGCAGACTAGCGGCGCTCCGAAGGCAGCGGACCCCCGCCGATACGCTGCTAAGCGGAGGGATGGCAGAGCGGACGATTGCGACGGTCTTGAAAACCGTTGAGCCTCACGGCTCCGGGGGTTCGAATCCCCCTCCCTCCGCCACCAAGCCTGTGTTAAGGGACACGGTGGACCATCGGGTATTAGGACCGACAACCGACGGGTCTGTTTGCCGCCGAATCGAATCAACGCAAGATCCGTCCCCGCAGGTCAGCTAGCCACTCGTCTGCTGAAAGCGAGGCCTCTGAAACCTCGGTTCGAACGTTGTCACCGTTGACTCCAGCAGCCGGATAAGAACCCAAGAACTTCACATTCCCGTGCTTCATGTGGAGATTCCGAAGGCAATCGGCCACCAACTCATCGGCTAAATGTCCCTCGAGGTCCATTAAGAAGCAGTAGTCACCGAGCCCCTGTTTGGTCGGGCGCGACTCAAGCCGAGTCAGGTTGATCGATCGGGCAGCGAATTCCTGCAGAATGCCCAGCAGAGAACCGGGTCGGTCAGCTCGCTGGAACACCACCAGCGAGGTCTTGTCGTGACCAGTCGGCGCAGGGATGCCGTCGACCGCGACAAGGACGAAACGGGTCTGATTCTCTGGATGATCCTCGATGTCCTCCGCCAGCACATCGAGGCTGTAAGCCTCTGCGGCCCGGCCCGGCGCTATAGCTGCTGTGTGGCCATCAGGCGTTTCGAACAGCCGGCGGGCGGCATCAGCAGTTGAGTTGGTGGCCTGCACCTCTGCATCAGGCAGGTTTTCGGCCAACCAGCTTCGACACTGAGCAATGGCGTGTGGATAGGAACAAACCCTTTCCACGTCACCCAGAGAGGTTCCCGGTGCCACCATTAGGTTCAACTGGATTGATATGACAACCTCACGCTGAATTAGTAGGTCGACTTCGAAGGCCAAGGTGTCTTGGGTGACGTTGACGCTGCCCTCGATCGAGTTCTCGATTGCCGCAAAGCCAAGGTCGGACTCACCGGTTACTACTTGACGAAAAACATCCGGCATTGAAGGCGTCCGTCGCAGGTCAAGAGCCATGAGATCTGGTTGGGTAAACAGGGCCTGCTCGGTAAAGGTTCCTGTTGGACCCAGATAAGCCAGCGTTAAGGGCTCCGGAGGTGTGATATCGGCCACGACAAGGGAGGATAGTGACGTGGACCCCGACGCCCTGCTTGGATTGTTGACCACTGTGGAGTCAGGTGAGGTTTCTCCTGACGATGCCGTCCGTCAACTAAGCCGCTTGCCGTTTGCCGATTTGGGTGCCGCACGCATTGACCACCACCGTGTCTTGCGCCAAGGACTTCCTGAGGCTGTGTATGGACCAGGCAAGTCCCCGGACGACGTGGCCGTCGTGGTTGCCGAGTTGTTGGAGCACGGTACGGGACCAGTGGTTCTGTCCCGGGCTGACGAAGATCAGGTGACCAAGGCCCTAGGAGTGGACCCGTCAGGAATGGTTCTGGAGCGGACCGTGGTGTGGCGTCGCGCTGTCTTCCGGCCCGACCGGGTTCTAGTGGTGACTGCTGGAACAGCCGACCGGCCAGTGGCTGACGAGTGTGCAGCGGTGCTTTGGGCCCACGGGTTGGAACCGGACCGACTCATCGACGTCGGTGTAGCCGGCTTGCATCGTCTCCTGGCAGACGTAGGCCGAGTGCAGGACGCCGACGTGGTGGTTGTAGTGGCTGGTATGGAAGGCGCCTTGGCAAGCGTCGTCGGCGGTCTAACAGGCGCACCGGTGGTCGCTGTACCGACCAGCGTCGGCTACGGCGCCTCCCTAGAAGGCGTAACCGCCCTGTTGGGGATGATGGCTTCGTGCGCGTCGGGCCTGACCGTGGTTGGCATCGACAACGGATTCGGCGCGGCCTGTGCCGCACTTCGGATACTGGGACCAGCTAGCAGCAGTGAACGGACGGAATCACAGTGACGCGAGTCGTCTGGTTCCACTGCTTCTCCGGAATCGCCGGCGATATGACCCTCGGCGCCCTAATCGATGCCGGCGCCGACCTTAAAGAGGTCCAGAGCCTGGTCAATGAGCTACCCGTCGATGGATGGTCGTTGACGGCAGAGGCGACATTGAGATGCGGTGTCGCCGGAACCGACCTTCAGGTACATGTCGAAGGACCCCAGGACGGTCACTTAGCGCATCGTCACGCAGGTGAGATCTTGGCGATGGTTGAAGCCTCTGGTTTTCCCGAACGCATGGAGCGGCGGGCCCGGGCCACTTTTGAGGCATTAGCCGAAGTTGAGGGACGTCTGCACGGTGTGCCACCAGCAGAGGTCCACTTCCACGAGGTTGGTGCTATCGACAGCATCATTGACGTGGTCGGTACCTGTGCCGCCCTTGAAGTATTAGACATCGATGAGGTTTGGTCGTCGGCAGTGGCACTTGGCGGGGGAACGATCGATTCGGCCCACGGCACCTTGCCCATACCCGCCCCCGCGACGATTGGACTGCTGGGAGGGGCACCGGTCTACGGCACCAACGAGACTTTTGAGTTGACCACCCCGACAGGAGCTGCTCTCTTGGCGGCCATGGCGACCGGCTGGGGACCAATGCCGGACATGGTAGTGGAGGCAACTGGATACGGAGCCGGTGATCGGGACTTCGATGGTCGGCCCAACCTGCTCCAAGCTGTAATCGGAACAAAGGCCGACCTCGTAGGCCCAGGTGTCGGAGCGGGTCAGCCGCTGGTGCAATTGGAGGCAAACGTCGATGACGCTACCGGCGAGACCTTGGCCCATGCCTTAGCCCGTTGCCTAGAGGTGGGCGCTCGGGATGCATGGGTAACCCCGACGGTGATGAAAAAAGGCCGGCCCGCCCACGTGATAAGCGCTCTATGTGACCCTTCGCAATCGGCCGAAGTCGCTCGGGTTCTGACTACCGAGACTGGGTCACTGGGAGTGCGGGGTCACGCTGTCGAACGCTGGTCGGTAGCGCGATCGTTTGAGACGGTTGACTTAGACGGCCATCAGGTTGGTGTCAAGGTGTCGACCGGTCGAGTAAAGGTTGAACACGACGACGCGGCACGAGTCGCCGCTGCCACCGGACTCCCGCTTCGCGAGGTGGTGGCAAGAGCTGAGGCGGTCTGGCGTGATTCCCAGCCAGAATGACCCGGCTTCTACGCTGCATGGACCATGAAAGAATCTTCTGACGACCGCCTCTACTTTCGGCAACTTCTGTCGGGCCGAGACTTTGCAACTGATGATCCAATGGCCCAACAGATGGTCAATTTTGTATATCTAATCGGCGATCGGGAGACCAGCGAAGCCCTAGTGGTCGACCCGGCCTATGACGTTGACGGCCTGCTTGATGTACTGGCCGACGACGACATGACCTGCACCGGGGTGCTCGCCACCCACTACCACCCAGACCACGTGGGCGGCTCAATGATGGGCTTCGATATCGTCGGCGCCCGGCAATTGCTTGAGAGGATCTCTGTACCGATTCATGCACAGTATGACGAGGAGCGTTTCATTGCCGAAGTCACTGGCCTCGGCGAAGCTGACATCGTCGGCCACAGCAGTGGTGACGTCGTGTCGGTTGGAGCGGTGGACGTTGAACTTATTCACACCCCCGGGCACACTCCCGGCAGCCAATGTTTCCTCGTAGACGGTCGTCTGGTGGCTGGCGACACCCTGTTCTTGGAGGGCTGCGGCCGGACTGACCTCCCGGGAGGCGATCCGACGGCTCTCTATCACAGTCTTCACCACCGCCTGTCCAAAGTGCCCGATGACTCGATCCTTTACCCCGGCCACCTGTATTCGCCTCAGTCTTCGGCCTCGATGGGTGACACGCGTCGGGACAACTTCGTATTCATGCCGCGCTCCGAGGAGCAATGGTTGACAATGTTCGGGCAATGAGCCCAATTCGTGGGAGGTAGCGAATGTTTCGAGCCTTGCTGGTCGACCGGGACGGCGACGAGGTCACCTGTGACCTTGCGGACCTAACCGACGACGACCTGCCATCGGTCGGCGACGACGACGACGACCCTGAGGTCTTGGTCGACGTCGAGTACTCGACTGTCAACTACAAGGATGCACTGGCAGTCACGAATTCATCCCCCATTGTGAGATCGTGGCCGATGGTTCCTGGTATCGACCTCGCTGGGACCGTGGCCGCCTCCGATGATCCGGACGTCCAAGTTGGGCAACGAGTTGTCGTCAACGGTTGGGGTATTGGCGAGGACACATGGGGAGGCTTTGCCGAACGGGCGCGAGTGCGGGGCTCGTGGACGGTGCCGCTGCCTGACGGTCTTTCCACCGCCGAGGCGATGGCCATCGGAACGGCCGGGTACACCGCGATTCTCTGTGTACTGGCCCTCGAGGACCACGACATCACCCCGGAGAAGGGACCGGTTCTGGTTACCGGCGCAGTTGGTGGCCTGGGCAGCGTCGCGGTGGCGCTCCTGTCTTCCCGCGGATATGAGGTTCATGCTTCGACTGGACGTCCGGAGGAAGCCGAGTACTTGGAGTCTCTGGGAGCTACGACCATCGTTGAAAGGGGGGAACTTTCAGGAGCTGGCGGTCGACCGCTCGCACGCGCCCGGTGGGCGGGAGCAGTCGACGGAGTGGGAAGCCATACGTTGGCCAACGTCTTGGCACAGATCCAGCCGGAGGGTTGTGTCGCCGCCTGCGGTCTTGCCCAAGGGGCTGACCTCACGGCCTCCGTGATGCCTTTCATCCTGCGGGGCGTGACGCTGCGAGGAGTCCATTCGGTGTATGTGCCGCAGGCTCGGCGTCTGGAGTCGTGGGCCCGACTGGACGAGGACCTGGACCGAGACCTACTGAGTTCTATGAGTTCTACTATCGACTTAGCCGACGTCCCCGCTATCGCCGCCGAAGTGCTGGCCGGTCGGATTCGCGGCCGCACCGTCGTCGACCTAGCTACCTAAAGCCGGTCAAACCGGGAACGTTTAACCCGATGCGCCTTGGACTAGGGCTCGATTTCTGGTCGTCTTCCCGATTGGAACTTCCGTTGAAGCGGATTCTTCTTGCTGAACGGCTCGGATTTGACTCGGTCTGGTCTGCAGAGGTCTACGGTGCTGACGCCATTACTCCTCTAGCCTTTCTAGCCGCCCACACTCGGTATCTGCGGCTCGGATCGTCAGTGGCTCAGATCCCAGCGCGACCCCCAACGACGACCGCCATGCAATTCGCCACGCTGGATGCCCTAGCTCCGGGTCGGGTGGTGTGTGGACTCGGTCTGTCCGGACCGCAGGTAGCCGAAGGATGGTATGGCCAACCCTGGGGTCGCCCGTCGGCCCGACTCCGCGACTACGTGACCATCGTCCGAAAAGTGTTTCAACGTGAGAGCCCAGTAGTCCATGACGGATCTGAGATACGACTCCCCTACAACGGTCCGGGTGCCATTGGCTCAGGAAAGTCCCTGAAATCGATTCTCCATCCGAATGCTGAACTACCTATCTTTTTGGCGGCTGGTGGACCGGCCAACGTCCGTTTGACCGCTGAGGTAGCGGACGGGTGGCTACCGCTGGGCTACACGCCAGACAGCTCTCACCTCTATGAGGCCGACCTAGCCGAAGGACTCCGACGATCGGGCCGGACCATGGCTGACCTCGAAGTTCAGACCGGAACGACGATCCGCATCACCAATGACGTCCGTGCAACGCTCGACGCAATGAAGCCAGCCGTGGCTATGCGGGTAGGTGGGTACGGCAGCAGAGACCACAATTTTCATCGTGACGCCATGGTAAGACGGGGTTTCGGCGAGGTGGCCGAGAGGATTACTGAGTTGTTTACAGCTGGACGTCGCAACGAGGCCTCAGCCGCTGTGCCAGACGACTACGTAGACGACGGCGCACTTATTGGATCGCCGGACCGAATTGCCGAACGATTCGATGCATGGGGGTCTACAGCGGCGACCGGTCTGACTATTCGTCCGTCGTCAGTTGAGGAGATGGAGCTAATGGCTCGTCTGGCCGGTTGCGAACCCCGGTCCGACGTAGTGGTTCCAGACGGCCCCGCCTTTTGAGTTAGAAAATACGGACAACTGAGCCGTCTGCTTAGTTGGTCGTGCGCGAGGAGGGACTTGAACCCTCACGTCCTTGCGGACACAGGAACCTGAATCCTGCGCGTCTGCCAATTCCGCCACTCGCGCGTGCAGCGTCGGGAAGGGTAACGGCATCGTGGACGATGAGACGCAGCGTGAGAACGACCGCCCAAAGTGGTCGGAGTCGACTCGATAGCCTTGGCCTAGGGCGGACAGATTAGAGCCGCCCCAGGTGGAGGACGGAATAGGCGTGGGGTCCCGACGTAGCAGGCGACAGCGCTCCCTGCGACTCGAAGCGGCTTGGGCGACCCATATGGGACGTGTTCGCGAAGTCAATCAGGATGATTCGGGCATCACCGACGAAGTTTTCGTGGTGGCTGATGGCATGGGTGGACACCGTGGTGGTGAGGTGGCCTCAGCGGTAGCTGTCGAGACAATGCTCGAAAGCTTTGTCGGACCCGACCGGACTTCGCTAGTGAGGGCCGTTCGGGACGCCAATCGAGCCGTGCTTGAGCGCGCTGCTGGAGACACGGACTTGACCGGCATGGGAACCACTCTGTGTGCGTTGGCAATTGTTGACGGTCCGGGCGGGCAAGGTGGCGATGAGGTCCTAGCGGTAGCGAATATCGGTGACAGCAGGGTGTACCGGTACGACATTGACGGTTTGGTCCAGGTAACCGACGACCACAGCCTGGTTGCCGACCTAGTCAGGGCGGGTGAGTTGACCGAGGAGGAAGCAAAGGTCCACCCACAACGAAACATCCTCACCCGGGCGCTCGGCATCGAGGCCGACCCAATCATCGATAGTTGGGAGCTTCAACCAGCCCGCAATGATCGATACCTTTTGTGTAGCGACGGCCTTTTCAATGAGTTAGACGATGGGCGAATCGTCGAACTGGTGGATGCCGGTTCGGTTGCTGAAGCGGCTAACTCGCTGGTGTCCGAGGCCGTAGCCGCTGGTGGGCATGACAACGTCACGGTTTTGGTCGTCGAGGTGGTCGATGGACCGGAACGTTCTAGTGGGTCGCGCCTCCCTATCGGACGAGCCCGTCCCGAACGGTCCCGTGGCCACGTTCAGGACCTGAATCCCGGTGACGAGACGGGGATGATGTTTCGCACAGTCATGGCCTCGATAGCGGTTCTATTGGCCGCCTTTGTGTTGGTTGCAGGAGTTTGGGCGCGCCAAGGCTGGTTCATTGGGTCCGATGACGGCGATGTCGCTATCTTCCGAGGCCGCCCGGTGGGAATACTTTGGTTCGACCCAATCTTCGTGGAGGGCGGAGACCTACGGGTGTCACTGCTTGACGACTCCACCAGGGCGGCCGTCGAGCAGACGATCGACGTTGGCACTCTGGATGAGGCCCGCCACTACATCGAGAGATTCCGGGCTGATGTCAACGACCGATAGGCCTCTAGGCCAGGTCTTGCATTGAGGTTTATGCGGCGACGGCCTCTAGAAGCAGCCCGGCGGTAGAATCGGGCGCCGTGTCTGCGCAGGGTCCCACCGTCTTCAACGGACGGTACGAGCTCCACCGGCAGGTTGCCCGGGGTGGGATGGCTGATGTCTATCTGGCCCGTGACTTGCTCCTCGATCGTCCTGTGGCCGTCAAGGTTCTCTTTGATGAATTTTCTCGCGACCCGAGCTTTGTGGAGCGATTCCGCCGCGAGGCTCAAGCGGCTGCCGCCCTTAGCCATCCCAATGTGGTGAATGTCTTCGACTGGGGCGAGGAGCAGGGGACCTATTTCATCGTCATGGAGTACGTAGAGGGTCGGAGTCTGGCTGAGATCCTCCGAACTGACGGGCCGTTACCCGCCGATCGAGCTGCCGAGGTGGTTTCCGATATAGCTGCAGCTCTCGCCTTTGCCCACCGCAATGGTCTTGTTCACCGCGACGTTAAGCCGGGCAACGTGCTGGTTACGGCCAACGGGCATGTGAAGGTGGCCGACTTCGGCATCGCCACGGCTCTGGTTGGTGGCCGCAGTGACCTGACCCAGTCTGGGTCGGTCATGGGGACGGCAACCTATTTTTCTCCGGAGCAGGCCCAGGGTCGACCGGTCGATCCGCGAAGCGACCTTTATTCGCTCGGCATTGTTCTTTATGAGATGGTTCTCGGAAGGCCTCCGTTCACCGGTGAGACGCCCGTGGCGGTTGCCTACCGTCACGTTCAGGACTCACCACTAGGCCTTCGGGCAGCGGGCGCTCCGGTAGCCGAGTCGCTGGAAGCCATCACCCTGAAGTTGCTGGCCAAAAACCCAGTAAATCGCTATCCGACGGCCGAGGATTTGCGGAGTGACTTGCGTCGCTATTTGGATGGGGCTCACGATCTCCGGGCCGCCCCGGGGTTGGCCGTGTCGTCCCCGACGAGTCCCGCCCTGCCAACCGCAGCACCGCCAGCCGACTTTGGTGCGGAGACCCGCCACCGTCGTGATGATGGCCTCAGACGAACAGCGATGTTTACAACAGTACTTGTCGGCCTTCTGGTGGCCTTTGGATTCCTAGTGCTTGAGTTCTTTGACACACTCGGTGTGGGAGACGAAGAGCCGACCACACCAGCTGGCGTCTACCTCATTGAGGTGCCGACCCTGATCGGCAAATCGCTGGATGAGGCCCGAGCCTCATTGCGCGACGCACGACTCAGCGTGCAAATGGACTACGAGGCCAACGCCGACTTTCCGGAGAACACGGTCTTCTCCCAGGAGCCAGATGCTGGGACGAAGATTGAACCAGCTGAGACGGTTCGACTTTGGGTTAGTCGCGGCACCGGACCCATGGTTTTGCTTGATGTAGTTGGTGACCAAGTTGTCGATGCTGAGCGGGACCTCGAGGCCATGGGGTTGAAGGTCGAGACAGTGGGACAAGAGCATCCGGTAAAACCGGCTGGAGAGGTTGTCGACCAGTCGCCTGACCCAGGTGCAGAAGTGGCCGAAGGGGGGCGAGTAATCCTGTTCGTGTCGACTGGTCCTGCAGTTGAGGCGGTGCCCGATCTTTCGAATCGACCAGTACTCGATGCCATGAACATCCTGTCCAAGCTGGGCTGGCAAGCCAGTACAGCTGAGGAGCGCAGCCGGACAGTCCCGGAAGGCCAAGTGATCCGGACCGATCCGCCTGCCCTTAGCGAATTAGCGCCGGGCAGCACCATCGTCATTGTGATGTCGTCGGGGCTGCCACTCGTGCTGGTGCCAGACGTCGAGGGCCTGATGGAGGACCGGGCGTCGGAGGCCTTGAGCAACCTTGACCTCGATGTCAATGTTCGCTCCGAAGAGCTTCCGGCATACAGCCCGAACGATGGGCGGGTTATCAGCCAAAGTCCATCCCCCGACACGGAGGTCGATCTGGGGACCCAAGTCACAATCGTCATCGGCCGGGCCGAGGAACCGACGGCCGACGGGTAGCGCCCGTCGAATCATTCTCGTTTCGCAGAACCTAGGTGGCTCGAGCGAGGAAGTTGGCAAGGAGGTCGTGACCGTGGGAGGTGAGGATCGACTCGGGATGAAACTGCACACCTTCAATGTCAAACTCCCGGTGGCGAAGTCCCATCACGAGTCCGTTGTCGCTGGTCGCAGTGACCTCCAACTCGGTCGGGACGGTTTCCCGGTCGACGATCAACGAGTGGTAGCGCGTGGCCTCAAGCGGATTTGGTAATCCGGCGAACACGCCGGTACCACCGTGGTGAATCATCGAGGTCTTTCCGTGCATGACCTCTGGAGCCCGAATCACTGACCCACCCCAGGCAGCGCCGATGGCTTGGTGACCGAGGCACACGCCCAGCAAGGGGACGCGACCGGCAGCCCAGCGGATAACGGTCGTCGACACGCCAGCATTTTCGGGTCGTCCTGGACCCGGACTAACTAGTACGGCGTCCGGTTCAAGGGTTTCAACATCTTCAAGAGTCACTGCATCATGGCGGCGAACGATCGGGCTTGCGCCGAGTTCCCCTAGGTACTGGACGAGGTTGTAGACGAACGAGTCGTAGTTGTCGATCACGAGAACACGCGCACCCACGCCAGCACGCTAGCGAGCCTTCGCCCTTACTAGCGAAGGACTACCCGTCCCTCGTGGCTCTAGGAGCCGTATCCTCCGAGTCATGTCGAGTAGCGAGAACCTCGAACCCGGGAAAGCGGAGCAACGCCAACGGCCAGCCAAGAAGCGTGTACAGGGCGGCCGGGTCACACCAAAGGGAACCGGCCGACCGGCCGACAACTCATTGTCAGCTGGCCACGAACCATCCCCGATATGGATGGCAGTTCTGATGTTCGGTCTTTTGGGCCTCGGCGTCCTGATCATCTTTTTCAATTACGTGGGCTGGATGCCAGGCGGGACCAGCAACGGCTTCCTGCTATTAGGCCTCGGCTCAATCCTTGGCGGGATCATTACCGCCACGCAGTACCACTGACCTCGGTATCTTTCCGGATCGTTTTAGTCCATACATGGGAAACCACATGTATGTGATTTCCCCACAACTCTTTCCCCAGCCTGTGGAAAATCGTTCTTAATGAAGGACGACGTCAGAGTTGTTGCACGGTGACTGCCGTCTTTGCTCCTCTTTTCATTCCTCGATGACTAGGAGTTCCATGTCGTCCATACAGTGTCGGGGCGGTTCAGGCGTCTCATCGGTGGCCACGGTCATCCTGACCTCGGTGCCGCAGAGACTGCATCGATATTGGAGTTTCACCTTGCGCAACTCGCCTACCGGAGGGGGCTCGGGCAGCGGAGTAGCCAGCATCCGTAGTATGGCTATGCCCATTCGAAGAAGGACCATTGCCACGGCCACGGCGAGGATGATCTTTAGGGCCAGCATCTAACCAGCCTAGGAGTGGCTATGGGCTTGGACTGAAGACCGACCATTGCAGTGTGTGCCGGTAGTGTCGTCGCCGCCCGAACCAGAGCCGGAGGGACATTGTGGACCTGACCACCGAAGCCAACCTTGCCTTACTGATCCTGCGGGTGGTTGCAGGTCTGACTTTGGCTGCCCACGGCTGGAACAAGTTCACTGGTGGCGGCAAGATTCCGGGTACCGGTCGATGGTTCGACAGCATTGGCATGAGTCCTGGCCGACTCAACGCTTACATGGCTGCCTCAACTGAATTGGGGGCCGGCCTCCTGCTTGCGCTTGGTCTGTTCCACCCATTTGCGGCGGCAGGTGTCATTGGGGTTATGACAGTGGCCGGTTGGACGTCGCACCGCACCAACGGCTTCTTCATAATCAAGGAAGGTTGGGAGTACGTGTTCGTGCTCGCTGTCGCCGCCTTGGTCTCGGCCACCCTCGGTCCTGGCGAGTGGTCTGTGGACGAGAGCCTCGGTATTGCCACTGACCTGGATGGTATGAATGGCTTCTGGATCGCTCTGCTTCTGGGGTTCGGCGGGGGCATCGTTCAGATGCTGGTGTTCTACCGACCATCGTCGGTGGCATCCAAAGACTGACGACGAGGCCGTCACATGCGTGTGGTGCTAAGCAATGATCACCGAAGCCATTTTCCAGTCGGGGAGATCTACGACGGAGCCCTAGTCCGTCCCTTTGAATGCCCCGAGCGATGGGACAGCGTGGTGGCGGCACTCGACACTGCTGGTTTCAGCGACCGGACGAAACCTGAGCCCGTGGACCTTGACCGGGTTCTACGAGTTCACGATCCGGGCTATGTCGAGTTTCTTGGGGACTTCTGGAACGATTGGGTTGCCGCTGGTCACACCGGTGATGCCATCCCGACGGTCTTCCCAGTGCGGAATCTGCGTGACGACCGGGTTCCATTGGACCCCGAGGGACGGCTCGGGTACTACGCCATGGCAGCCGAAACGGCCATTACAGAGGGAACTTGGCACGCCGTGAAGGTTGCGGCAGCCATTGCCCAAACAGCTCAGCGTCTAGCCTCGGCAGGCGAGCGGGCGGTATTCGCATTATGTCGTCCGCCGGGCCATCATGCCTCAGCCGACCAGTTCGGCGGCTACTGCTTCTTGAACAACGCTGTCATTGCCGCCGAAGGTTTCCTAACAGACGGAGCCGAGCGGGTCGCCGTCCTTGATGTTGACTTCCATCACGGCAACGGCACCCAG
>DEAU01000010.1:189656-202158 GCA_002348705.1 Candidatus Neomicrothrix sp. UBA2974 | reverse complement strand
GTTTGACATGGAAGCCGACGCCCGACTCGCCGATGACCTGAATGAGCCCTGAATAGTTCCCACAATCGAACTCGGCAATCTCATCGGGCGTTGCCGGGCAAGTGACTAGATACTGGTCGCTGACCTCCTGATAGGAGGCACCACCTTGGCCGGTCAGGGCGGCCGTGTAGGTGGCCCCAGAAGCAAAGTCGATGGGCACTGTCGCCTCCACGCCGGCTGTGACAGTTGCGGGGCCATAGACAACTCGACCCTCTGCGCCCTCGGAGAGGAACTCGGTCACGGTGAGGGTGGCGTCAAATTCGACATCGCTGTTGTCAATCTCGACATTGAGCTTGCCGTCGGCGCAATCCGCGTAAAGGAACAGCGTCGGTGTCGGACAGTCCACCTCGACGTTGGCCCTGATCGGCGACTCGCCGGAGTAGGCGCCCTCATCGGCGTCGGCCCGCACGGAGACGATCCATGTTTCACCGTGTACGGCCTTTTCTTCGCGGTCAAACACGTCGCCGGCGGGAACTATTGCCTCATCGGCACCGGAGCCTTCACCCCCCGCATAGGTCCAGGTAGCAACAGCGTCGACTTCGGATCCAGTGTTGTCGACGGCGACAACGACAATGGGGCCGGTCGCGGCGCATTGTGCGGTGATCTCAACGACTGGTTCGAACACCGAGTCCTCCGTCGGGCATTCATTCGAAGGCCCTGAACCCGGAAACTGTCCGGAAGCGGTGAATTCCGCCTCGGTACCGAGCGTTGTGGCAGACCAGTTGAGACTGAAAGTCCAGTTCTTCTTCAGACTGAAAGTACGGGTCTCCTCCCCTCCCGCGGGGAGAAACACTTGCTGGGGAGTGCTGATCAGAAAATCGCCGCCGGAGCCCGCAGGGGCGTTCAGTTGCGTGAAGAATCCCAGATCGATCGCGGTTTGCGAATTGTTCGTGAAGGTAACGGTGATGGTCGGCGGGTTCGAGGTGCAGTCAACCTCGTCCGAGACGACATCGACCCAGACATACGGACAATCCAGTGTCGTGGATTTGGCTTTCAGGTTGTAAAGGTGGGAGTTGCTCCCTGCGGACAGCTCTACCGTGAATATGTCACCGTGGTCGCCTGCGGATTCCAGCGTCTCGGAAACCTCACCGGCGGCAACAGTTTCAGATTCTCTAAGAGAACCGTTGACGAAAATCCGGACAACCGCGTCGACGTCGGAGGCGCTGTTGTCGATCCGGACCTCCATGACACCCGTCGGCAGGGCGAAGTTTCCGTAGTCGGCGTGGGAACACGCCGTCTCAAGTTCGACGACCGGTTCAAACGGGGGCGGCTCACAGTCAACAGAGAACAGATGGAACTCGGTATCTGACGGCGCTGGGATGTAGCCCTCATAACGACGATCTGAGTCGTCCGGATCCATGATCACCCATTCCAGGTGCCAGTTAGCGCCTTCCGAGAGCGTCGGAAGCTCGTATGACTCGACGGTGAGGGGAGCTACCCGTACTTCGTCTTCTCCTGCCGAGTTGGTGGCGTCGATCATGGTGGTCAACAAGTAGACGACGTCGACTTCAGATTGGCTGTTGTCAAGGACAACGGTTGGCGGGCAGTCCGTCGCGATGACCTGAATCGCCGGGCAGAAGCGGGCCGGGGCGTCGGAAACCGACTGGTCCCAGACCTGGAACGAGCCGAGACCGAGGTCCTTTCCATCCTCCCAGGCCATCGCAGTGACCCGGATGAGGAGCACCTGGCCGGCGGGAGTCGCGATGGCCTGCTCGTAGTCGGTACTTGCTCCACCGGCGACTATCTGGGTTCCCGACCCGTCGAGTCGGTTGGCATCGCTACGGGTTCCGGCCCACGCGTCGACCGTGAAGTTGGCGTCGACCGCTGACAGAGTGTTGTCGAGGGTGATCTGCGCGGTTCCCGAATCGCAGTCGATCGTCACTTCGGCTGTCGGTTCAAAGGCGATGTCGGTGACGACACCGGCGTCAACTCGGTGCTCGTCCAGATTCTCGACGAGGGAGAACGGTGCGGACTCGCCGATGCTTCCAGCCAGCGGTGCGACGTCCGAGTCGGTTTCGTCAGCAAGGACGTTGTCCTCGTTGTGCTGGACCGTGTAACCGGCCGGGGTGAAACCGGGAGGGAAGGTCGCGTCGGCGTAGTCAACCTGGACCGTGTACTGCTGGATGTTTCCCGATTGGTCCTCGACTGGCACGTCAGAGATGAACCAGCGGTAGTCACCGGGATCGCTGCCACCCTTTGACCCATCGCCGGTGGTGGCCGTCCGCTCGTACCCACCGGGGCCATAAACGAACTGCCCCTCTTCGTCGAGATAGTCGGTGGTGTTCGTAAGGGTGACGACTGCGCCGGCTACATGTTCCTCGGCGCCATCTTTGATTTCAGTTCGGGTTCCGGACTTGTCCCAATCTGCCCACACGTAGCCGTAGACGTTTCCAAAGATTTCCGGTTCCGGAGGGTCCGCACAGTTCGCCGTGTTGCCCGACCCAAACGGCGGTTCACTGTCATCCCACCGCGGATCGAACGGTGCACCACTCTCGCTTGCCTGCGAAAAGACCGACCAAGTTGCGTCTTCGGGCACCGAGATGTCAACCACGTGGAACTTCCCAGCTTCGACCGTGCCGTCGAACTCCGTGTTGTCAGCGCCATCGATGGTGCTGGTGACAACGAAGTCGGCGTCCACGGTTGATTTCGAGTTGTCCAGGGTCACCGTCACGACATGGGGAGGAGGCTCTTTACAGGCAAGTTCGGCAACACTTACCACGGGATCGAACGCCGGCTCCGGTGGGCAGTCCACGGTCTCAGGACCGTCGTCGGGAAGACTGCCGCTCTTCTGGTCGGTCGGATCTGACGCCTGCCACTCCAGGCTCCACTCGCTTCCATGGGGGACCAGAATCTCGATTGGTTCGCTCTCGCCGGCATTGACCGTGCCGTCGATCTCCGGGTTGTCGACACCATCGATGGTGCTGGTGACAACGAAGTCGGCGTCCACGGTTGATTCCGAGTTGTCCAGGGTCACCGTGACGACTGCGTCACCACCGTCTTCGGCACAGTCGACTGAATGCGTTGCCGTCGGCAGGAAGCCTCCGTCGTCATCGGGCTTCCCGCCGCATGCCTCCTCGTTGAGGACCCCCCCGGTCGGGGTGAAGGCGAGCTTCTTACCATTGAGCTCGACTTCGGCCTCCCACTCGTCGCCCCATTCGATGTCGAACTCGAACTCCTCCGTGCCTCCACTGGCGATCTTTACGGCGGCCCGCTCGCGTCCGAATCCTCCGATTGCCTGTGGCCGGCCGTTGACGTCGACGGTGACGTAGAAGGTGGCTTCCGAATCGCTCGTATTGGTGATCTCCAGCGGGAATTTCGAACCGGTTGCCGTGGGGTTTTCGAGCACACAATCCGGCGGCCATACCACGACTGGCCCCAAGGTCGGCGGGTAGGCGAACGGGCATCCGCCACCGTCGTTCTTGGTTGTCTTCTGCGTGTCCCCAAGGGTCTCCAAGGCGAACGAGCCGGCAGCGTCACCATCAGAGTCATCCCAGGTCAACTGGGTCAGGAATGCCTTGTTCGTGTCTCCATTGTTGGAGAAGAACACCACCGTCGGTTCGTCGCTGCCGACTCCGCCCGGCTTGAAGTTGAACGCAGCCCCATAGGTGCCTGAGTAATTAGATGGAGCAGAAACCTTGTCGGTCACCATCTCGACCTTGGGATCAGACGAGGCCAGGAGCACATATCCGCTGGTGCCCTTCATTTCCAGCCCCACGATGTTGTACGTCTTTTTGTTGTATGTGATTCCCTCAGCAACCCAGACGTAATCCTTGACGTTCTTCTCCTTCGCCTTGAAGCTCTTAGCTTTTTTCGGCTGCCAGTTCTCAACGGTCCCGTTGGTTAGGTCGACTTTCTTGCCTCTGCCATTTGCAAAGCCGTTCGAGACGATGACATAGGGCTTGCCGTTCTCCTCGACATAGGTGCCCGCATTGAGATCCTTCGAGCCTGGACTGGTGATGTCCGCGATGACCTTGGACGTACCGTCCGGAAGGAGTTGGATGAGGTTGACGTCCTTGTTGTCGTCATCGATTGCATAAGTGACGTAGGCCCGACCCTCAGGATCCATGGAGAGACCATTTGGATTCCCATCCCCTGCTCGGCCGACGTCGTCATCAGTGTCTCCGGGAATATTCTTCGAGCTGTAGGACCTCGCAACGGTGTACTCCTCCTCGTCGACGTCATACCGCTTGAGTTCGAAAGTATTCCCAGTGCTGTTCTTTTCCCAGATGACCTGGTAGAGCCAGCCGCCTCGGTCTCCTGCACAGGTGAAAGCGTCTGCGCTAGAAACCTTTTGGCTGCTCACCTGAGTCGTACCTCGGATGGGAACCGAAGCTGGCAGGGTCTTTCCAACGCTTTCGGCTTCTACGACTTCTGGAGCAGCGGCGACTCCGACTGGGGTCGCCACTGTCGAAGCGAACAGGGTCGCGCCAAGGAACAGCCGCACGAGCCGTAGCCGGTTGTTGCGGCGAAGAAGACGGTTCTTCTGCTGGGGCCGACGGCCAGCGAAACCCTTCATCGGCTGACCTGCAGTGCGTTTAAGGCCAGGTCAACACTACTTTTCGCAGATCGAAGGAACCTATCGCCATCGAGTTTTCCGAGGGCCCACAGGTAGAGGGAACCGTAGAAGTGGATGAGGGTGGTCTCTGCCAGATCTGCAGTTGCGCCTGGAAGGTCGACATCACCGGCCGCTTCGTCGTAGCAGTCGATCGTGGCCTGGTACCCGATCCCCCAGGGCCATGAGCTGTTCTCTACTTGATCAACCGAAGCCCTGACCATCACGACGGCTAGTTCGCCAGCCTTGTAGAACTCGTCTGCAATCAAACCTACGAAGTGCCGTGGCTTGTCGAGGCCGGAATGCTCATCTGGATCTATGCGATAGCGACGAATGGCAGCCTCGACGGTCTCGACAGCTAACGCTTCGAAGATGCCGGGGATTGCGTGGGGGAAGTGGTTGTGGACTGTGGCCCGCGAACAGCCGGCGACCCGCGCGATGTCCTCGATTCGCAGATCGACTCCATCGTTAACGGCCACAATGTCCCGGACAGAGGACAAGATGCGCTGTCGGCTCAGGGCTCGTTCACGGGCGCCACGAGCCGACCGGCCGTCGCCAGTTCGCGACGGAACCGATGCACTCAATGCACTCTCGGCCAGCGGCCTGTCGTGCACAGCTGTTCCCCTGTTCGCCCAGGTCTACCTAGACGCCCGCCCCCAAGCCCCTACGACTCTGCAGACAATCCGATATACCTTGGCTTGACACCAGTCTAAAGTAAGTCCCCTCGCATCTGGTGAATCCCTCGCATCTGGGGAATACGAGAACTTTCGACGCCGAATCCGTCAATCAACCCCAAGGGCGAACGGGTTACTGGCGACCTCGATAGGGCCAATGCCGGTTTAGGCGCCCCCGATTCGCCCCATGGCTCCAGAAGTAGCTCAAACCACAAAATCGTTGCAATCACAGGGATTTCTGGGGTCCGCTCGCCCGCCCGAAGACACAAATTGGTTGATTTGCTGGTTGATTTGAGAACGCGTAGCGCACTCTTCCCGAACAGAGGCCGCCCTATGGCCCAGTCCGGCGATTCATGCCGTCAAATCCGCCACAACCTTGCCGATCACCTTCCGGTCGTAGATGTCCTGAAGGGCCTGCGGAGCGTCCTCGAAGTCGTACGGGGGATGAAGCAACGGATCCACCGCCCCTTCCCCAACCAGATCGAACACGGCACCCACTTGCCGGCCCAAGGACTCCGGGTCCCGGACCAGCGAAGCACCCCAGTGCACGCCGACCACCGAGTAGTTCTTCAACAGGATGTGGTTGGTGGCCATCTCCGGGATCCCGGCCACGAACCCGATGACCAAAAGCCGGCCGTTCCAGGCCATGCAACGACGGACCTGCTGGAAGACGTCACCACCCACCGGGTCATAGGCCACGTCCACACCACGACCATCGGTCAGCGACCGAACCTCCTCCACCAGATCGTCGACCTCACGGTGGTCGATGACCGAGTCAGCCCCCACGGCTTTGCAGGCCGCCACCTTCTCCGGTCCACCAGCCACCGCAATCACCCGTGCACCCGCCGCCAGGCCCAACTGAATGGCCGCCGAACCCACGCCACCCGAGGCACCGGTGACCAGCAGGGTCTCCCCCGCCGCCAGCCGGGCCCGATCGTGGAGGGCGAACCACGTGGTGCAGTAGTTCATTGGGATGGCCGCCGCCTTGGTAGACGACAGGCCGTCCGGCACCTCGAAAACCGCTGAGGCGGGCAGGCCGACCAGCTCGGACAGTCCCCCGCCGAGTGCAACCACCCGCCGACCCACTAGGCCGTCGTCCACGTCGCCACCGACCGCCACCACCTTGCCCGCCGTCTCACTGCCAGGAACGAAGGGCAGCGGAGGCCTCACCTGGTACTCGCCGCGGACCTGCAGCACGTCGGGAAAGGCCAGACCGACCGCCTCAGAGGCCACCACCACCCCGCCCGGCTTCGGCTCGGGCGCCTCGACCTCGTCAAGGACCAAGCGGTCGATCGGATCACCCAGTTCGTGGACCTGCCATGCACGCATGGCAGTGGAACGTAGCGTTCGACTCAGCCCCGCAACGTGGCGGGCAGCGCGCCCTCGACCGCTGCAATGCAGGCGGTCCGGACCTCGGCCACCTCGGAATCGGTCAGCGTGCGGTCCTCAGCCTGGAACCGCAGGGTGAAGGCCAAACTCCGACGCCCATCGGCCACCGGGGCACCACGGAACACGTCGAACAGCGACAGGTCGACCAGTAGGCCGCCGGCTGCCGCAACCAGGCAGGCCCGCACCGCCGAGGCGGGCGTGCCCTCATCTACCTCGAAGGCTAGGTCGATGTCCGACGACGGGTACCGGCTGACCTGGTGGTATGGCCGGCCACCATGCGGCAGAGCCAGTAGAGCCTGCAGATTAACCTCTAACCAGCCCACCCGTTCGCCAATTCCGTACGCCTCGAGCACCCCGGGATCGACCTCGCCGACGTAGCCGACGGCCACGCCGTCGACCTCGAGGCGGGCCGTCCGGCTCGGGTGCAGGCCGGCTGGAAAGTCGGCAACCAAGTCGTAGCCACGGCAGTCCAGAGCGTCGGCCAGCGCTGACCAAACGGCCACCGCACCGGTGGCGTCGCGACCACCTAGGCCGACCGCCAGGTGCTCCCGCTCATCGGGCAGCGGCTGTTCCGTAGACGGCCATCGGTAGACATGACCTATCTCGAACACTCCGAGGCCCTTGAGCCGGTGGGAGGCATTGTACGCAAGTGTCTTGAGGATGCCCGGGCGCAGCGAGGCGCGCATGACCGACTCCTCAGCCACCAGTGGGTTCGCCACCGTTATCCCGTCGGCCGGCAACCCGGCCCTCTCGAGGTCACCGGGAGCCAGGAAGGGTACGGGCATGACCTCGTCGAGACCATGGCCAACCATTGTGTCGCGAACTAACCGACGATCTTTTTGGTAGGAGGTGAGCGAACCCGTGATTGTGGAACTCGGGACGGTCCTAGATATGTGTCCGTACCCATGCATTCGAGCTACTTCCTCGACCACATCGATCTCAGCAGCGCTGTCCGGCCGGAAACTTGGCACGACCACGTCAAGGTCAGCTGACGAATGATCTCCCCCCGCCGGTTCGCTGATGAAACCGATCGGGCCCAGCAGTGCAGCCATCTCGTCCCGAGACAAGGCGGTTCCAAGAAGGTCGTTGACCCGGGCAGTCCGGACCCGGACCGGTAACCGGTTGGGGACAGATCCGCGGACGTCGACTACCCCGGGAGCCAGCGTGGCTCCGGCGCCAACCAGCAATTCAGCGAAACGCCGCATAGCTAAGTCCGCCACCTCCGGATCGGCGCCCCGTTCAAAGCGAGCCGACGCCTCACTTCTAAGCCCTAGGCGCCGCGACGAAGTGGAGATGGACTGAGGGTCCCACCAGGCCATCTCAAGCGCAACACTTGTCGTGGACTCACTGACCTCGGTTGAGGCTCCACCCATTATCCCGGCGATGCCAATGGCCTGATTGTCGCCGTCGGCGATCACACCATCGGTGGAGCCCAGTGTCCGGTCAACCCCGTCCAGAGTTTCGATGGTCTCATCGTCGACAGCCCGGCGGACCCGAAGTTTTGAACCAACAACAGCATCCAGATCGTAGGTGTGGCTGGGTTGGCCAAGTTCGAGCATCACGTAGTTCGAGACGTCCACAACGTTGTTGATGGGCCTCATCCCTAGAGCCGTCAAGCGGTTAACCAACCAATTCGGCGATGGACCGATGGTGATCTGATCCAGCACCCGAGCCACGAACCGACCGCAGAGAACCGGATCCAAGACCTCCACAGTGAGACGGCCACCAGCCGATTCCCCTACTTCGGCTGGCCTCGGATCCGGCAAAACAAACGGAACGCCCTGTCGAGCAGCTAGATCTCGGGCCACTCCAGCCACCGACATGGCATCCGGGCGATTCGGGTTTACCTCTAGGTCGTAGAGAATGTCCGGCTGCAATTCGAGGGCCTCCACCAGTGGGGCCCCGACCTCGAGTTCTGATCCCAGCAAGAGGATTCCGTCCTGACCTTCACCAAGGCCTATCTCCTCCGGCGAACAGAGCATCCCGTTTGACCATTGGCCACGCATCTTGCGTCGAGCGATCTCCATGCCATCAGGCATGGTCGTCCCCAAGGTCGCTAGCGGCACAAGGTCTCCTGCCGACATGTTGAAAGCCCCGCAGCAGATCTGCAAAACCTCGCCATCTCCGGCGTCTACATCAACCAACTGGATCCGATCCGCGTCCGGGTGTGGCCGCAGTTCCAGAACTCGGGCCACCACAATTCCGTCGAGACCGCCGCCGATAGCAGATATCTCCTCTACGGCAAGGCCGAGGCCACTCAACTGTTCACCGATCTCAGAGGGATCACCGCTGACTGGGGCGAACTCGCGAAGCCAGGAGAGGAGGACCTTCATTGGACCCCGCCACTGGATGCTGCTGGCGTTGCGGACATCAGAACTGCGAAAGAAAGCGGTGGTCGTTACGAAACAGTTCGCGCAGATCATCAATGCCGTGGCGCATCAATGCCAGACGGTCAAGACCGAAGCCGAAGGCAAAACCCGACCAGATCTCGGGGTCCAAACCGCCAGCCTCCAACACGTTGGGGTGGACCATCCCACAGCCCGCCAACTCCAACCACGAACCGTCATCACGAAGGATGTCGAATTCCGCAGACGGCTCAGTGAAGGGGAAATAGGACGGACGCAGGCGAGAGGCGAAGTCCCTTCCAAAGTAGGCCTTCGTAAATGCATCCATGGTGCCGGCCATGTCACCAAAGGTGATCCTCCGATCCACCACCAGTCCTTCGATCTGATGGAAGACCGGCATATGGGTGGCATCGGCCGTATCGCTCCGAAATACACGGCCCGGCATTATCGAGTAGATCGGTGGCTCACCAGACTCCATAACCCGGATCTGCACCGGCGACGTATGGGTGCGCAGCAGCGTGCTTCCCGGTTCGCCATAGTCCACATAGAGCGTGTCGTACATGTCGCGCGCGGGGTGGTCAGGCGGGAAGTTCAAGGCTCCGAAGTTGTGCCATTCATCTTCGATCTCAGGCCCCTCGGCAACTGTGAAGCCCATTCCAACAAAGATGTCCTCAAGCCGCTCCCAAGTCTGGGTGACTACGTGCCTATGGCCCAGTCGCTGGCCGCGGTCGAACTCCGTGAGGTCTAGCCGCTCGGCTTCAAGGACAGCAGCACGCTCTGCGGCCTCCAAGACGACGCGACGTTCGGCTAGTAACTTCTCCAGTTCGGTCCGGACCTCGTTTAGACGCCGACCTGCTTGCTTTCGCGCTTCTTGTTCCAATTCGCCAAGCGATCGTCGAGCCTCGTTAACAACTGATGATTTGCCCAGCAACTCTCCCTCAATCCGCTGGAGGCCGTCGAGGTCGCCGACTGCGGCCACAGCGTTGGTCGCATCGATCAGGTGCTGGTCGAGGTCGAGAGTCACAAGAGGTGTCAGGTGGGATCAGGAATAGTGAAGCGGGTGGTTACGGCAAGCAGGCTACGGCACCGTCCCTCGGTCGCCCATGACCGTTTCCAAAGCAGCGCGCCAGCGAGCCAACCCACCACTACCCGGAGCCGGCGTATCGGACCCGATCCCGGGTCATCTCGTAAAGAGCCACCGATCCGGCGACCGCCACGTTGAGAGACTCCACCCCCCGGACCGTGGCAACCGTGGCGGAACCGGCACAGGCAACCACTAGTTCTTCCGATAGGCCCCGTGGCTCGTTTCCGAGAACGAGGGCGACCGCTCTGTCCACAGGCACTTCAACAACGGGTGCGCCTCCACATGGAACCGCTGCCCAGACCTCCACGCCAGCCGCCGCCAAAAGATCTATAGCTTCGAACGCCTCAGCCATCCGAGCGAACGGTAGTCGGAATGAGGACCCGGCTGCGGCTCGTACCACTTTCGGATTGTACGGATCGACGCCGCCAGCAACCAGAACCCCAGCGGCATCAAAGGCCTCAGCAGACCGAAATAGCGTCCCTACATTGCCCGGGTCAGCCAATTCGGCCAGCACTAGCAGCGGCCGGCCCGGCCGGACCGACCCGACCAGGACCTCCGGATCAACATCATGGTGAGCAACCTCAGCCACCGCTGGCTGTGGCGACCTAGTCGAAGTCAACCCGGCAAACGCACGGTCGACAACTGTGCCGGACTCAATGCCTAGTGCTGCAGCCCGGGCAAGCAGGTCCGACACAATCGGATCACCCACCATTGAAGTCGGCGCCACAACTAGACGAACGTCCCGGCCAGCCTCTATCGCCTCGCCCACGAGGACAGGGCCCTCCACCACCGAAGTCCCCGAGTCGGCTCTATAGTCGCTGTCTCGAGCCAAACGTCGGAGACGGCGCAGCCCCGAAGCACCTGTGGGGAATTCGCGCATGGAGCTTGGGGTGGCAGATAGCCGTCGAAAACCCGTCCCGGGGAGGGTCAGGCTTCCTCTGAATTGGCCATCTCGACCAAGGCAGCAAACGCGACGGTGTCATTCACCGCTAGGTCAGCCAAGACCTTTCGGTCGACCTCAATGCCTGCCTGCTTCAGACCCGCAATGAAACCGCTGTAGTTGGTTCCATGCTGTCGACAGGCGGCATTGATGCGCTGAATCCACAGTCGGCGGAACTGACCTTTGCGGGCCCGTCGATCGCGGAAGGCGTAGTTCCCCGAATGCATTACCTGCTCGTTGGCAGCGCGAAAGGTCCGACTCTTGTCGCCGTAATAGCCCTTCGCCTGTTCCAGAACGGCTTTGTGCTTCTTCTTGCTGTGGACAGCTCGCTTGACCCTGGCCATCACTGTCTCCTTGTGGACGGTGCCGTCGGCATGCGACGGCTGTTCGGGCGTGTTGTGCGGGGACCTCGCCCCCGGGTATCGGCCACCGGTTTGGTGGCCCAGCTTCAGATTCCGAGTTGCTTACGGACAGACGAGACGTTGGTGGGATCCACGTCGAACTGGCGACCTCGCCGCCGCTTCAGCTTCACCGCTTTTTTCACATAGGTGCCCCGCTTCAGGCGACCGGTGCCGGTTACCTTGATGCGCTTGGCCATACCCCGGTGGGTCTTCATCTTGGACATGATCTCTGCTCCGGTCTCTGCTTCTTGTTCTTAAGTTCGTCGGACCTAGATGGTCAGTCAGCCGATCTGTTCGACTGAGGTCGAATCCGTTTCCTGCGCCTCGGCTGGAGATGCCGCAGCAGCAGGACTTTCGGCGCCGCCACTGTCCTCATTGGCCTCGTCCTCGGCGAGGGACTCCTCAGCGGCGGCCCGACGCTCAGCGGCCGCCTCTCTCTGTTTGCGGGTGGCTTTGCCAGGCACCAGCACCATGACCATGTTGCGACCGTCCTGTTTTGGATAAACCTCAACGCGGCCGACGTGCGAGACCGCTTCGGCGACGTTGTCCAGAATCCGACGTCCCAACTCGGGATGCTGCATCTCCCGACCACGGAACATGATGGTGACCTTGACCTTGCTGCCTTCGGCGAGGAATGCCTCCACCTTCCGGGTCTTAGTCGCAAAGTCTCCGGGACCAATCTTCGGTCGGTACTTCATCTCCTTGACTAAAACGTATGTTGCCTTCTTCCGCGATTCTTTGGCCCGCTGGGACTGTTCGTATTTGAACTTCCCATAATCCATGATCCGGCAAACCGGCGGGTCGGCCTTGTCGGCCACTTCCACCAGATCCAGTCCCATCTCCTGCGCTGCATCCAACGCGTCGGTCAGGTCTTGAATACCCATCTGCTCACCATCGGGTGAGACCAACCGGACCTGTTGGGCACGAATGCGGTCGTTGATCCGCGGTTCCTGGCTCGTTGGGGCTGCTATCGGTCGTCTCTCCTGTTTGTCACGCAGGTTCTCTCCTCGTGAGGGTTCGGGACCACCCACCTTCAGCACCACAGGACTCAGAGGACCCGAGACGAAAAAATGGCGGG
>DEAU01000010.1:183133-189356 GCA_002348705.1 Candidatus Neomicrothrix sp. UBA2974 | reverse complement strand
TACCCGAGACGAAAAAATGGCGGGCGTCGGAAAGCCGACCCCCGCCGGGACCACCGTCGAGAACCCGAGAACCGGGTGACCGTCGGCAACGACGAGATGAGGACCCGGACCCGCTCGACGCGTGCCGGGTGGGGCAACCCCGCTTTCCATCTAGTTGTGAGCCGTAGGATACCGGTCCCACAGTTGCCCGGCACATGTCTGGCACTTTCCGCGAGCCTGACCGTCAAAAGACCAAATCCTTAGAGGAGATTCCGAGACCGATGAGCAGCCTCTGGACCCCAGACGGGGAACACCCCGTCGAACCAGGTCCCTCCCCAACAGAAACTGACGGCCCCCCACCAGAAGAGCCACAGCCCGAAGAAACCTTGACGCCCGAAGAACGGGAACAGGCCGAGGCTCTGGCTCGCGAGATGGCCGCTGTTCAGGAACAAATCGCTTCGGCTCCCGCTTCAGTGGTGGTCGCCAATCACCTGATGGGCTTCTATGAGCTGGCCGCCATCCATCTCTCCCAGGAGCCACCCAACCTGTCCGAGGCGTCGGTGGCAATCGACGCCCTCGGCTCGGTAATAGAAAAGCTGCCCGGACGTCTAGGCGAGGCTGAGTCGACGCTGCGGGACGCTTTACACCAAATCCGTCTGGCCTATGTGGCGGTCGAGAAGTCGAACCGCGGTGCCTCTAGCACTGGAGTCGGAACCGATGTTCCGTCTTGAACCCCGACTTTCGTTCCCTACCTAGCCCTCGAAGTGCTCGGGCAGGAAAGTGCTCCGATTAGTGGACAATCTTAGATAGGGGCAGCTCGATGATGTCCGTCGCACCACCGTCGCGCAGTGCTGGAATCAACACGTTGATCTCCGACTTGGCCACTACTGTCTCCACCGCAAAGCCCGTCTCGCCGTAGAGCTCGTTCACCGTCGGCGACTTCATTGACGGGATCAGGCCAATCACTACCTCAAGGTGCTCGCTAGGGACATTCATTTTTACCAACACCTTGTCACGAGCCTCCAAGGTCCCCTGCAGAAGCCGGTTAAGTTGCTCCATCGCGTGGCGCTTGACCGGGTCGGTGTAGGCCTCGGGGTTGGCCACTAGTTCCGTGAAGCTGACCAGAATGGTGTCGATCTCCCTAAGGCCTGCAGCCCGAAGCGCTCGGCCCGTTTCAGTGATGTCAACCACCACGTCCACGATGTCGGGCACCTTCGCCTCTGTAGCCCCATATGAGAGGCGTATATCGGCATCTACACCCCGTTCGGCGAAAAATCGTCTAGTCAATTCTGGATACTCGCTTGAAACCCGCACCCCTGAAGAAAGGTCCTCCACCGACTCGACTCGGGAGTCTCGGGCCACAGCGACGACGATACGAACTGGCTGTGCGGTGGCTTTCGAGTACTGGAGTTCTCCCAACGACACCACGTCGCTGCTCGTCTCCTCGATCCAGTCTCGTCCAGTGATCCCTAGATCAAACAGACCATCGGCAACGTAGCCCGGTATCTCCTGAGGTCGCAGAATGCGAACGTCGTCGATCCGTGGGTCGTCGATGGTGGCCCGGTAGTCAACGGACGAACTTCTTTGAACGGCGAGGTCAGCACCGTCGAACAGCTCGAGAGTTGAATTCTCCAAAGACCCCTTGGGCAAGACGAGCTTCAGCACAGGTCGAACCTACCTTCCGAAGCCGACCCAACCTCAGTGTGTTTCCCCACATACCGGTTGATCACGCACTCAACGGACCCTTCTACTCAGTTTCGCGCGACGGCGTCACGTCAATCCGAATATCCCCACCAAGGCGCTCGAGGTGAACGACGGTCCCTCGCCACACATCGTTCATGGTTGGCACCCCGCAACCGGCCATCACGGCCCGGCCGTCCTCGCCTCCCAAGAGGGCCGGGGCCACGTAAATGACATACCGATCAACCAGTCCGGCTCGGTGGAAGCGCCCGGCCACGTCGGCCCCACCCTCCACCAACAACTGAAGAACGCCCTCGGCTCCCAACTCGTCAAGCAGGTCCCCGAGCTCACCGTGATGCTCCTCGGCTGGAAGCACCCGGGCACCTTCCGGGATCGAACCGAGCACGATTCTCCGGGGCTCGCGGGCACTTCGCGCACCACGAGCAGAAGTCAAGCCTGTCGGAAGGTCCCGAATGTCCAGGCGCGGGTTATCGGCCCGCACCGTTCCGGCGCCCACACAAACTGCGTCACTATCTGCTCGCAACTCGTGGACATCAGCCCGAGCCTCCGACCCCGTTATCCATCGGCTCGTGCCGTCGGGGGCTGCGGTCCGACCATCCAAGGTTGAGGCCATCTTGAGAACTACATATGGACGGCCCGTCGCCCGATGGTGAAGATAGGAAGCTAAATCTTCGACCACCTTGTCGCGCAGTACACCGACTTCCACTTCCAAGCCAGCAGCACGGAGACTGGCTACCCCGCGGCCCGCCACCTTAGGGTCAGGATCCTCGACACCAACCACCACCCGTTTCACGCCGGCCGCCACGATGGCCTCTGTGCAGGGTCCGGTCCGGCCCTCATGGTCGCACGGTTCCAGCGTGGTGAAGAGCGTGGAGCCGGCCACCGCCGTTGCAGCCTCATCTATGGCCAATCGTTCAGCGTGGGCTCCACCTGGCGGATCTGTCGCACCCATGCCCACCACGCGGCCATTGGCTAGCACTATTGAACCTACCCATGGGTTGGGAGAAGTTTGGCGGCGGACTGTCCTTCCTAGAGCCAACGCAGCAGCCATGGCAGCACCGTCGTCGACCACCGAATCGCCTAGGAGAGGCAACTCATCCATGATGTTCGTTCGGGCCTTCGTTTGAAGGGTGGGGATCAGCGTTGTCGACGAGTAAGCGGACTGCGTGTTGGACGACGTCGGCAACTGCCCCGAGACACTCCACACTCCCCTTTAAGGATCCCGGGGTATTGAGTACCAACGTCGTCCCAATCGTGCCGGCCACACCGCGCGATAGGCGCCCAAGTGGGTTCACTAGCCTCATTGCCTCAGCAAGACCCGGTGCCCGACGATCGAGAACGGCAAGAGTTCCCTCCGGGGTTCGGTCCCGCGGGCCGAATCCGGTCCCACCGGTAGTCACCACCATTCCATGGAAACCTTTGGATAGACGGAGGAGCGCAGCCGCGACCTCATCGGTCCCGTCGGCCACCACTGAACTGTCGACCACGACCCATCCTTCAGCCTCACATTGCTCGACCAGCGCCGCACCCGAACGGTCCTCACGGAGCCCTTGGGCAACCCCGTCCGACACGGTCAGCACCTTCACAGCCATCGGCGTGATTGGGCGCTCGTCTCCGTCGCTTACCTCTCGAATGTGTCCGGCCATATCCGGAGAGTACCGGAGCCCTTCGATCTAGCCCAGACAGGTTGACGGCCTTGGCTACCCTCAACCCATGAGACGGAAAAATGAGTTGGATCCCCTCATGGGGTATGAGATCGGCGAATTCACACACGGCCGGACCCGTCGAACCGTGTTGCGTTCTGGCACCGGTCCTGCGGTCCTCATCCTGCCCGAAACACCGGGAATCACACCTCGAGTCGCTGATTTCGGCCAACGTGTCGCCTCCATAGGCTGCACTGCCGTTCTCCCCTCTCTGTTTGGAATCCCAGGACATCGCCCCACAGCCCTCAACACAACGCGGGTTCTCGCCGCTAACTGCGTATCCCGCCAGTTCACCGCATTCCTCCGGCGCCGTACCTCACCAATTACCGAATGGCTACGCGCACTGGCTGCTTATGAACATGGCCGGTGCGGCGGTCCCGGTGTGGGATGCGTCGGCATGTGTTTTACTGGGGGATTCGCCCTCGGAATGATGGTCGACGAGCGATTACTGGCTCCGGTACTCGCTCAGCCCAGTCTGCCGCTTCCCATCGGCAGTGGCAGTAAGCGGTCCCTTGGAATATCAGATCGCGACCTACAGGCGGTCCGCGACCGGATCGACGACGGAATATGCATCTTGGGCCTGCGTTTCAGCGAGGACAGCATGGCGCCGGCCGAGCGATTTGCCCGTCTCCGCGAAGAGTTCGGCGACGGTTTCATCGGTGTCGAGATCGACTCGTCGCCTGGCAACTCCCACCGGATTTCCAAGTGGGCCCACTCGACCCTCACCGAGGAATTCGTTGACCAGCCAGGCCATCCCACCCATGACGCACTAGATGCTGTACTCGGCCATCTAGCCGAACAGCTCCTGGAACTGGACTAATCGGCGATATTCAATCATTCATCTCTTAGGTCGGGCACCTGGTACCGAAATACCGACATCCCCTCGCTGTCAAGGTCATGGGGCAACAACAGGCCTCCCGTCCCGATATCTCCGTGAGGCCTCCACGGCGCACCCACAGGCACCGGACGCACGTCGGGCCGAAGCTCGCGAAACTGCCGGTCGACATCGGACGTTTCGACCGCCGTCATAGTGCAGACGCTATAGACCAGCAATCCTCCAGGGCGGACGAGACTGATGGCAGAGGCAAGTAGCGAAAGTTGAAGATCGGCCAATTCGCGAAACAGTGCTTCGCCGGCCCCGCCGGTAACAGGATCGTTTCGCCACCGAGCGTCAGCGCGTCTTCGAAGTACCCCTAGTCCCGAGCAGGGGGCATCCACGAGAACCCGGTCAAAGGATCCCGGAGGGAAGGGGGCTTCCATGCCATCGGCCACGACCAGGGCCAACTCCACTCCCAACCGAAGCGCATTTTCGCCCACCAGCGCTAGGCGACGGGGGCGCAGGTCGCAGGCCACCACCTGAGTACCAGGTGTCGCCATTCCCGTGGCCTTGCCGCCAGGGGCCGCGCACAGATCGAGGATCCGCTGCGGTACGTCGACCGCCTCGCAGACCGGCTCCGGGAGATCAACGTCCAGAACAGCCTCGACGACGAGCTGCGACGCCCTGTCTTGGCGGTAGCCATCTGCGCGAACCACCGCTCGTGCCGGGCTGTTACTGGCTTCCAGGACCCTGACGGCGTCATCAACTCCTAGATCTTTCACAAGGCAATCAAAAAGCCAGTCGGGACAGCTCAGGCCAACCGCCAAAGACGGCCAGGCCGGCGGTCCGGCTTTCAGTTGGTCGGCTACGCGGCGCAACACGGCATTGCAGAGACCGCTCACTCGCCTCGGAGCCACAGCCACAGTGGCCGACACCGCCGCGTGGGGTGGCACGCCACCAAAGGCCAGTTGGTAAACCCCGAGCCGCAACACGGTCCGCACAAACGGCTCCACTTCGTCGTGAAGCCATCGATCGATCAGGTGATCGCATGCCCGTCGCATCCGCGTTGTTCCATAAACGAGGTCAGTGACGAAAGCCCGGTCACGTCCGTCTAACGACGACCGGTCGAGCGCGGCCCGCAGTGCCAAATTGGCGTAGGCGCCACCCTCCTCAATCCGTCCCAGTACCTCTATTGCTAGATGGCGCGTGTCTGAAGACACACCGCCGGCCCATTCGGTCGACTTCGCAGCCACTCAGGCTCCGAGCCGCTCGTCGAGACCGAGACGCGCACCGGCCGCCCAGTCATCGAACGCCATCCGGATTCGTCCTGCCGGCTGGACTTCCAGCAGACGTAGCCCACCATTGCCCGTCGCCACCACGTCGCCGACAAGAGTCCCGGCAGCCACGTCACCAATGTGGCCAACAACCTCCGCAGCCCAGACCTTGATCGACTCCGAGCGGCACGTGGTATGGGCCCCGCCGACTCGGACCATTCTGTGTAGCTCGTCGGCCCGCCGAGCCCAATCCAGCCAAAGATCGGATCGGTTTATCTTGTGAGCCCAGCTCGGCTCGCCCACCTGAGGATCAATCGGACCGGGACCATCGGTAATCACCTTGGTCAACCATTCGACCAAGAGTTGGGCTCCTAGGACACTGAGGCGCTCACGAAGCTCGGCCGCTGTCTCGGTTGGGCCTATCGGAGTAGACGTCCGCGCCCGAACTCCTCCAGTGTCAAGTACCTCGGCTACGTCCATAAGACAAACCCCGGTCTCGGTGTCGCCAGCGAGGAGGGCTCGCTCTACTGGTGCCGCTCCGCGCCATCGAGGAAGCAGCGAAAAGTGCAGATTCACCATCGGAAGATGGTCCAGCAGTTCGACTGGAATGATTCGTCCGTAGGCCACCACGATGGCTAGGTCCACGTCGATGTCGTACAAGTTTTCAAGTTCGTGAACCACCGGCACATCAAGGGACATCGCCAACTCACCTACGGGGGTAGGGGTCGGCCCGGCTCGCCGACCACGAC
>DEAU01000010.1:135569-182825 GCA_002348705.1 Candidatus Neomicrothrix sp. UBA2974 | reverse complement strand
CGCCGACCACGACGGCGAGCCGGGCCGGTGACAGCCAGAACCACCTCGAGGCCTAGCCCTGGCGCCGCCTCGAACAGAGCAGCCAGTGGAGGAACGGCCGTCTCGGGATTGCCCAGATAAGCGAGGCGCCGGGGACGCGCCGGCACCGCGACGGTCATCGCAATCTGAGACCGTCCACCCCATCCGCCTTCGGAAAGGTGCTTTGAGAGGGCTTCAACGCCAGCTCACGCAGTGCCCGCTTGGCGTCCTTCTTCTGACCATCATCGAGATGGTCGATCAACAGAATGCCTTCGAGGTGATCCAACTCGTGCTGAAAAAGACGGGCCTCCAACTCATCGGCCTCTATGGAAACCTCGTTGCCATCGAGATCGACGCCAACCAGATGGATCTGCTTAGGGCGGATGATCTCCCAAGAGAGGCCGGGCACCGATAGACACCCCTCGTCAAATGCCCACTCGCCGTCCGACTCCACGATTCGTGGGTTAAGTACCACACCCGTACCAGCGCCATGGTCATATACGAAAAATCGGCGCTGAACTCCGACCTGAGGGGCGGCTAGGCCAATACCGGCTGCTTCGTACATCGTGGTGAACATGCTCTCAACGAGACTCACTAGAGACCCGTCGACGTCGGTTACGTCAGCAGCGACAGTTCGCAGCACAGGGTCTCCGATGACCCGGATCTCGTGTGGGGACACGAACCGAGGCTACCGTCGCTGCCATGGAGGCCCGGATCACATGGCCGGTAACCGTGGCGTGAATAATCGGCAGTACTGGA
The DNA here is from genome assembly GCA_002348705.1 of Candidatus Neomicrothrix sp. UBA2974. Taxonomy (GTDB): domain Bacteria; phylum Actinomycetota; class Acidimicrobiia; order Acidimicrobiales; family MedAcidi-G1; genus UBA9410. Next base: position 182,048 of record DEAU01000010.1, on the reverse strand, counting down.
ACGGTCAGCCCGAGGTGGCCTCCAAGCCGGGAAGCGTGCCGCTTCTACTACCCGACGTTGACCTTATTTTGGCCACCGACCGGGGTGTCTTCTCAGCCGACCGTTTGGACCGCGGGACCCGGTACCTGCTGCTCGACGGTCCCCCTCCTCCGGCGGGGGTCGTTGACTTACTAGATCTTGGCTGTGGCTATGGACCTATCGCTTGTGCTCTGGCCGTTCGGAACCCATTGGCACGAGTCTGGGCTGTCGACGTAAACGAGCGCGCGCTCAATCTGTGTCGGGCCAACGCGCTCGGCGCCGGCTTGGACAACCTTAAGGTGGCGCGTCCGGACGAGATCCCTGACGACCTGCGGTTCGACGGCCTGTGGTCGAACCCGCCTATCCGCATCGGCAAGGTAGCCCTCCGCGAGCTCTTAAAGGGCTGGCTAGACCTCCTTCGTCCGGATGCATCTGCTCACCTTGTGGTGCAGCGCCACCTCGGTGCCGACTCCCTAGCCCGTTGGCTGACAGAACAAGGCTGGACCACTAGCCGCCGGGCGTCACGCAAGGGCTTCCGACTGCTAGACGTTGCTTCCCGAGCCAATACTTCAACGCCGGAGGACGGCCGTTGGGATTGCCCGTGAGAAACCTTGACGGTACCGGCCTGAAGCGCCTTCACCGGGAGTGGCGCCGCAAGCACGAGCCAGACGTAGCAATGTTTCTGGACAGTGTTCAGACGCCTTACAACGTGGGTTCCATCCTTCGAACGGCTGCCGCATACCGCGTGGCCCACCTTTGGCTAGTTGGAGCGACAGCGCTCCCTACGCACGCCAAGACGGCCAAGACAGCACTAGGAACTAGTCGGTACCTATCTTGGACCGCATGCGAGGAGGCGGACGAGGCAGTGGCTGCTGTAGCCGATGCCGGCTACAGCCTGGTAGGCGTCGAATTGGCTGACGGAGCGGTACCTATTCACGGGGCTCAGCTTCCCGACCGGCCATGTCTGGCCCTTGGTCACGAGGATCGAGGTCTTTCCACCTCTGTTCTGGAGGCCTGTGAAATCGTAACCTTCATCCCGCAATTGGGCAGGGTGGGGAGCCTTAATGTGGGCACAGCAGCCGGAATCGCCCTTTACGAGGTCAACCGCCGGGGCTGGTAGTTCAAGCCCGACCGGGATCCACTTCCACCCGAAATCGACCCGGCGGTCGTTCAACCGCAGCCAGTAGATCAGCCAAAGAGTCTGGATCGGGTGCTCGGATAAGCCAGGCACCTTGACGCGGACCAAGCAGGTCAATCCCCTTGGCAACATGTTCCCGCTCGGTCTCAATCCGTCGGACGTAATCCTCGGCGGATGCTCCCGACACACGGGCAATCGCACCGAACGGCGGAAGTCCCAGAAGGATGCGCCGATTGGTCTCTTCAGGGACAGTCCGGGCCGGATCGGCATGAAGGACCGCCTGCAGGACCTCATGGTCAGGCTGTCGCGTCTGCACCACTAGGCGGCCCCCAATTGCCCGCGAGCCAAGAAGTCGAGCTGCACGCGCTAGAAGGGCTAGCGCCTGTTGAGCGGCCCTCTGACGGAGGGCCAACAACTCCTGATCAAACTCTAAAAAGATCACGTGGGCGACACGACGCTCTAGACGATGGAGAACAGCCTCTGTCCCAACGAAAAGTGCTGGAGTGTCCGGCCCGGCGAGGTCGGTAATCGGGGTGTCGGCGGTTACATCAATTACTGAACGGCCAGCCAAGGCCTCGAGTTCCTCTCGGACCCGGTTGACCCCGGCTCGGAGATTCCGAAACCGGGTGGTACCGCACGCGTCGCACACCACCGGACGCCTGTCGTCATCGACCGGGCAACGCATCCACTCGTCCAAGCCGCCTACTCCAGGTGAGGCCGTTTGCTCGCTCGTTCTTGCCTGTTCGAGGACAAGAATCGAACCATGGCGGTCACACCTCGCTAGCTCACCGCAGCTCTCACAGGCAAGGAGCTTGGATCGACCCTTCCTGTTCAGGACACATACCACCGGATCGCCAAACTCGCCCCGAAGCATGTCGACGATGGCCGGGCTGAACAGTCCGCTACGGACCGGGTCGTCAAGGCGCCGGTCCACAATGTCAACCACTGGCCATCCAGCTCGTTCTTCTGAACGGGAGGGGGCGACTATTCGCCGGTCAGTTGGCTCCACGCCGGCGGCGATTAGGGCTTCCAAACTTGGCACCGGTGATACCAATACGCATGCTGCCCCAGCCCGACGAGCTCGCTCCACTACTACGTCGCGGGCATTCCATGTTGGTGACCTTTCCTCCCGATACGACTCGTCGTGCTCGTCTAGGACTACCACTGAGCGCAGATCGCCGACTGGCGCCCAAGCGGCGGCACGACTCCCAACGACTACGCCCCCGGTTGCCGCCTGCGCCCAATCTCGGGGCATCGAGGAAACCGTCACTCCGGCACGGCGCAGCCGTCGGGCAATACGCTCAGCTCTCTCGGTCGTCGGGACGAGAACTAGGGCGTCTCCCCTGCGGGCCGCAGCAAGCACCAGTGGAACTGGGTCGGCGCCCGGCGGCAGGCGGACCACTGCCGGACGGCCAGCAGGATCCGGGGTGACGGCCTCGTCATACCTCTTATCGTTCAAGGACCAAGCGCTCGGCAGTAATGCAGTCTTGGAGGAGCAAGTCGGTGGAAGGGCGTCGACCATGGTGGGTGGCGAAGCCGTGGTTAAGAACCCAGCAACCGGTCCCGCCCAACGATGGGCTGCCCACCTAGCTAGGTCGATCAGTTCGGCCGATGGGCCAATACCGCTGAGGTGAGCCAGCGGGCGCAGTGCCACGCCTTCAGGTGGCTCCACGCGATCCTCCACTACCCAGCCGCCGACGCGACGTCCTTGGAGAACGATTCGGACCCGGCTACCCACAGCTAGACGCTCAGCTCGACCATCCTTCTTCCAGGTCTCGGGGACGACGTAGTCGAAGGTGCGGTCGATGGCCGCCACGTCAGGAAGAACCCTTACTACGCGCCCCTCGGCGCTTGCCTTGCTCGCGTCCCTCGAAGACTCCGTAATCGAGGCAGGCGCAGAACCAAGGTCGAGCTGACCTTGATGCAACTTGGCGCGTTCAGCTCGACTATCGGCCACGGGGCGCGCTGGCCCCTTCTTCAGCCCAGACCCAGGAACGACCGAACGTCATCGGCACGGTCCGTGGACTCCCACGGCATGCCGTCACGCCCGAAATGCCCGTAGGCCGCGGTTGCCCGATAAATCGGCCTCTTTAGGTCAAGGTCGCGGATGATTGCCGACGGGCGCAAGTCAAAGATCTCCTGGACACAGTCGGCGATCCGCACGGGATCAATCCGTTCTGTGCCAAAGGTCTCAACCAAGACCGAGACCGGACGCGCCATACCAATGGCATAGGCCACTTGAACCTCGCACCGGCTGGCTGCGCCAGCCGCCACCAAGTTCTTCGCCACCCAGCGAGTCGCATAGGCCGCCGACCGATCGACCTTCGAGGGATCTTTTCCCGAAAAGGCGCCACCTCCGTGCCGAGCCATGCCGCCGTAGGTATCCACGATGATCTTTCGGCCGGTAAGGCCTGCATCGCCGACTGGTCCACCAATCACGAAGCGCCCAGTCGGGTTTACATGCACCTCGTAACCGTCTTCGGAAAATTCAGGCGGGATAACCGGCTGGATGACCTGGTCGATGAGGTCCGGCCGGATCTCCGAGTCGCGGTCGATTCCGTCGTTGTGCTGGGTCGACACCAGAACCGTCTTCAGGCGAACTGGACGGTTGCCCTCATACTCGAATGTGACCTGGGTTTTGGCATCGGGTCGGAGGTAAGGGACGGTTCCCGCCTTCCGCACCTCCGCGTGCTTCTCAGCCATCCGATGCGCTAGGTGAATGGGCAGGGGCATTAGGACGTCGGTCTCCTCGCAGGCAAAACCAAACATCATTCCCTGGTCGCCAGCCCCTTGACGGTCGAGATCGTCATCGTCTGAAGCCCCGGACCTCACCTCCTCGGCAGCATCAACACCACGGGCGATATCAGCTGACTGGCCATCGAGGGTGACCATCACCCCACACGTTTCCCCATCAAAGCCAAAGTCCTCACGGTCATACCCGATCTCACAAATCGTCTTACGAACCGTCTTTGGAATGTCGACATAGCCACCACAAGTAACCTCACCGGCCACTACCACTAGGCCAGTGGTAATGAGCGTCTCGCAGGCAACCCGGCTCTCGGGGTCCTGGGCCAACATGGCATCGAGAACGGCGTCTGAGATCTGGTCAGCCATCTTGTCTGGATGACCCTCCGTCACCGATTCTGAGGTGAAGGTCCAGTTTTCGCTCACTTGTCGTCTCCGTTCAGAGACCGGTTGGTTCGGAGACGGTTCACCACTGCGTCAACCACAACCCGAGCCACCTCTCTCTTGTCAGTCAAGGGAACCTCGACGGCACCCCCGACGGAATCCAACAGAACCACGGCATTGGTCTCGTGCCCGAAGCCCACACCAGGGACCGAAACGTCATTCGCCACGATTAAGTCAACGCCCTTGCTCTGCAGTTTTGCCTTGGCATTCTGGCGCAAATCATCGGTCTCCGCAGCGAATCCCACCAGGACCTGGCCGGGAAGGCGATCACGGCCAAGCGTGGCCAGAATGTCCACCGTTGGCTCGAGGCGGATCTCCGGGACACCACCTTCTTTTTTGATCTTCTGGTTGGCAACCTCAATCGGTCGAAAATCAGCCACTGCAGCGGCCATCAGAATGACGTCGGCCTCCACTGAAAGCCCGGCAACCGCCTCGGCCATCTCTGCCGCGGTGTCGACAGAAGTAACACGGATACCTGAGCCGATCGGAGCGCTGTCCGGATGGGTGGTGACACAGTCCACGACGGCACCGCGGGCAGCAGCCTCGGCAGCTAGGGCATGGCCCTGACGACCAGAAGACCGGTTGCCAAGGAAGCGAACCGGGCAGATCGGTTCCCGAGTCCCACCGGCGGTCACTACAACGCGCTTACCAGCCAGATCTCCCCCGTCCGACCCGGTGGCGACACCAAGCACCTCGTGGGCTGCAGCCACAATTTCCACTGGTTCGGCTAGCCGCCCTTCTCCCGAATCACCGCCAGCTAGACGACCGGCAACAGGGCCGACAATGTTCACGCCGCGATCGGCTAACACGGCCACGTTCTCTGCCACCGCGGCCTGCTCCCACATCTCGGTGTGCATGGCGGGCGCAACAATCACAGGTGCCCGGGTAGCCAACAAGGTGGCGGTCAATAGGTCAGCCGACCGGCCAGTCCGGTAGTCGGACAGCACGCGGGCCGTAGCCGGGCAGACAATCACTAAGTCCGCGCCCTGACCCAGGCGGGTGTGTGGAATCGGGTATTCCTCGTCGAAAAGCGAAGTCTGAACCGGCTCTGAGGCAAGAGCGTCAAAGGTGGCACGCCCGACAAAACGCAAAGCCCCTTTCGTCATCACAGGCGCCACGTAAGCTCCGGCGTCGACCAGACGACGACACACTTCAACAGCCTTATAGGCAGCCACACCGCCGGTGATGCCGAGAACGATGCGGCGACCAGCAAGGGATCCCATGGATGTCGCCCTCTTGGAGGGAGCGACCGGAGGTCCGGTCAGGCGCCCTCGGGCTCGCCGGAAGCAGTTTCGCCTTCCGAGACGTCCAACGCGTCGCCAGCTAGGTGCTCAGCCATTTCGGCGTCGATGGCGTCCAAAAGGGCGTCCACGTCCTCTGGTTCGTCCGGCGGTTCGACGGCTTCGATCTTGCCGACCGAGAGCTCCTCAAAGGCTATGGAAAGCGGCTTACGAGAGGTGGAGGCCACCTGCGGAGGTATGGAAGCACCCAAGCCTTCACCCAACTGGCCAAAATATGAGTTGATCTGCCGAGAGCGCTTAGCACTCACGGTAACCAGACGGAACTTGGAGTCGGCCGAGTCAAGGAGTCCCTCAATTTGGGGGTTGACCATGCTGTCGTAGCGCTGCACCAGAAAAACCCTTCTTCGTCAGGCCGACAGAACCCATGTCGGAGCCATCCGGATCGTCAGGGTAGCAGCGGCTTCGGATGAACCCTCGAACACCCGAGTACCCGAAGGTCGCTTAGCGTCAAACTTGGCGGCGCGCCGCTTCGATCAGGCTCTGGATCTCACTTACTGTGGCTTGTAGATCGTCATTCACTACTCGCACGTACCCCAACCGATCGGCTTCAGCACGTTCCCGAATCGCTTCCTCAGCCCGTTGGTCGGCGCGTGATATCGAATCGCCACGAGCCAATAGGCGACGTCGGAGTTCCTCGTCGTCCGGAGCGTCAACGAAGAGGCATACAGCGTCCGGACGGTGCTCTAGTACCTGATGTCCACCTGCCACATCGATCTCCAGCAGCAGGTCACGATCGCTGTTCGATACCGGCGTTCCATAGAGTTCGCCGAGGAACTCATTCCATTCCAAGAAGCCCCCGGCCTCCCGATGCTCTTCGAACTCCTCGCGGGTCACGAAAACGTAGGCGCCCTCAATGTCGTCGGCCCGGCGACCACGTGTGGTCCAGGACCGGCTCAGGTCTAGCGCTGCATCACCTTCAACGAGCGCACGAGCGATGGTCCCTTTCCCAGCCCCACCGGGGCCGGATAAAACGACTAACAGCACAGACGTCGATCGGACGGGCCAATGGCAGCCGAGGCGGCGATCCGAGTCAGCCGAAGCGGGCAACCAGCTCAGCACGCTGCTGAGCACCTAGGCCGCGTAGTCGGCGACTCTCGCTGATGCCGACCTCTTCCATGGTCCTGCGAGCTTTCACTTTGCCTAGTTTCGGCAACGACTCGAGAACGGCCAGCACTTTCAACTTGGCCAAGACTTTGTCGCTATCAGACTGATCCAGCAGTTCGGACAGAGTCAGCGACCCCATCTTTAGACGATTCTTAACCGCCGCACGAACCCTGCGGGCCTCAGCAGCCTTCTCGAGGGCGGCACGACGCTGTTCATCAGTGAGTTGGGGAAGTCCAGCCATGGCCCGGACCATAGTCCGGTCAGCGGAACTGTCGAGCACTCCGCCGTGAACAAGATTTCAACTAAAACCATCAAGCATCGAAGTCGCCCGCCAAGTCGGCAGTTAGTTCGGCGGCAGCGGCTGGAGGATTTGGCGCCGCGGTGACAGCACGCCCCACCACTAGCAGATCAGCGCCTGCCTTCACCGCCGCGCTGGGTGCCGCCACCCGGGCTTGGTCATGGGTGTCTCCGCCAGGCATCCGGATCCCAGGTACTACCCGTACCAGACGATCCGCCCAAGCCTCAGTGACGTGAAGGTCCGGCGCCGCGCAAACAATGCCTTCACAACCCGAGTCGGCCGCCAGCGCACAGCGCTCCTCCAGCACGTGTCGTCCCGCCACCGTCTCGCTGGTCAACACCGTCACCCCCAGGATCCCAGGCGGCTCGGCGCCCACCCGGTCGGCTCCTTCTGCCATTCCTTCGACTGCGGCTTGAAGCATCGTGCTTCCGCCTGAGGTATGGACGGTGGCCCATCGGGCGCCCGAGGCTCCAATCACACGAGCCGCTGCACCGACCGTGTGGGGAATGTCGTGCAGCTTCAGATCGCAGAACACGTCGAAGCCACGATCCACAAAGACCGCAACAGCCTCTGGACCCGCCGCGGTAAACAGTTCGAGACCAATCTTGACCGTGGAGAACCAAGGTGCCAACTCGTCGGCAGTCCGACGTGCGAGCACCAAATCATCAATGTCGAGAACCAGACAAAGCCGTCGCCGAATCGTCTCAGCGACGTCGACTAAGCCAGAGGGAGATTCAGCCATGTGCTACTCCGATCAATTCGGCTATCCGGTCTACACCTCGGCGGTCGCACCATCGTCCGATGTCACGCAAGATGCGAACTGGAGCACGAGGATCGGCAAAGGTCGCTGTCCCGATCTGCACCGCTGTCGCCCCGGCCATTAGAAACTGGACGGCATCTTGGGCCGAGGCAATCCCCCCAACACCGATGATCGGTACGTCACTAAGGACCTCGTAGGTGTCGTAGACAGCCCGCACGGCAGCCGGCCGGATGGCTGGACCCGACAACCCACCGCGACCTGCTCCCAGGAGCGGTCGGCGGGCCTCGACATCAACCACCATGGCGAGGACCGTGTTGGCCACAGTCACTGCCTCAGCGCCAGCCGCTGCAGCAGCCGCGGCCACGTCCGGCAAGTTGGGCGTGTTTAGGCTGAGTTTGGCCCAACGTGGCCGACACGCCGCAGCTGACGCCTCGACGACTTCGGTGGTAGCCGAGGTTGAGTGGGCGAATAGCGCACGACGGTCCTCCAAGTTTGGACACGAAGCATTTACCTCTAGAGCAATCACCTCTGGGGGCGCCTCGGCCAGGAGTATCGCTGCCCGGGCAAACTCGTCGACCGTCCGACCCCAAATGCTGGCCACTACCCGAGCGCCGGTAGCAATTAGGCCCGGCAGGTCGTGTTCCAGCCATGCTTCTACTCCGGGGCCCTGCAGTCCCACGCTGTTGACCATCCCTGACGGCGTCGCGTGGACCCTCGGTCCCGGATTACCAACCCAAGGCTCAACGTGGAGCGACTTAACAACGACCGCACCTAGCTCAGAGGGATCAAGATGGTTGGCCAATTCGTGGCCGTACCCAGCAGTACCGGAGGCAGTCATCACAGGGTTGTCCAATGAGAGTGACCCAAGATGAGTCGTCAGATCAACGGCTGGCAACCGAGCCATTCTCAATGTTGCCTCACTAGTCGTCGTCAACGGGTGGTCGGCAGACACCGTCGTGGTACTCCTGCAACGTCCGCACAGACAGCGGATGCCGGCGCCAGTCGGATAGGCCACGGGCTGCCGCCAACGCAGCGTTACCTGTAGTTAACAGTGGAATGCCTTGTTCGCCAGCGGCGGCGCGGATGTGCTCACCATCGGCCCGAGGACCCCGACCCCTGGGACTGTTCACCACCAATTGAACGACACCTGACCGCACCAGTTCAACGGCATCGGTGCCCTCTTCTCCCAACTTGGCCACCACGGTGGAAACCTCAATTCCATGCGATCGCAAGTAATTCGCCGTTCCGCTAGTTGCCACGAGTTCTAGGCCGAGCTCCACAAAGCCAAGGGCCGCCTCGAGTCCGACCGCCTTATCCCGATCGGCCAAAGACAGGAAAACTGTTCCGGTCTCCGGAAGGGCGCCTCCCGCCGAAATCTGGGACTTAGTGAAGGCTAATCCGGTGGTCATGTCGATACCCATGACTTCGCCGGTCGATCGCATCTCAGGGCCGAGCACCGGATCGGCCTCCGGAAACCGGTCGAAGGGCAGGACTGCCTCCTTGACCGCAACGTGGTCGCCGACTACTCGATCGCGTAACAATCCCTCGGCTCGTAGTTCAGCCAGGGTGGCACCCAGCATCACCCTGCTGGCCACCTTGGCTAGTGGCACGCCAGTTGCCTTGGCCACAAATGGAACCGTCCGCGACGCTCTGGGATTTGCCTCGATCACATAGACCTCGGCGGCGCTCCCTGCAGCTTCGACCTTGACGGCATATTGAACGTTGATAAGGCCGCGTACGTCGAGGGCCTCGGCGATGGCCCGTGTGTGTTGCTCGATGGTCGACACCACCTCCGGAGCCAGATGGGGAGGCGGAATGATGCATGCACTGTCGCCACTGTGCACACCCGCCTCCTCCACATGTTCCATGACGGCACCAATCACCACCTCGCCGACATGGTCACGCACCGCATCCACGTCTACTTCGGTGGCATCCTCTAGAAAGCGGTCAACCAGCACTGGCCGCTCCGCCGACAGACCCCCCTCGATGCCTAGGCTTCCGAATCCACTCAACTCGGACATCGCCCGTTCGAGTTCTGCGTCGTCATAGACGATCTCCATAGCCCGACCGCCCAGCACGTAGGACGGGCGGACCAAGACTGGATAGCCGACGTCAGCAGCTATAGAGCGCGCACCATCAGCGTCGATAGCTGTGCCTCCGGGTGGCTGAGGGATGCCCAGACGGACACACATGACGTTCCACTGCTCCCGATCCTCCGCTAGATCAATTGAGGCAGGGCTGGTCCCTGCGACCAGTTCGACGGGCAATTCCGATGCAAGCTTCAGCGGCGTCTGACCACCAAGGGACACGATGATCCCCACCGGTTTCTCGGCAACTGCGACATTTAAAACATCCTCTGCGGTCAGCGGTTCGAAGTAGAGACGGTCGCTAGTGTCGTAGTCGGTCGACACCGTCTCCGGATTGCAGTTGACCATGATCGTCTCGTAGCCAGCCTCACGCAGAGCGAAACTGGCGTGAACGCAGCAGTAGTCGAATTCGATTCCCTGCCCGATCCGGTTGGGCCCGGACCCGAGAATCATGACCTTGGGTCGGTCTGATGCCCGCACCTCGTCCTCGTCCTCCCAGGCCGAATAGTGGTAGGGAGTTTCGGCCTCAAACTCAGCGCCGCAGGTGTCAACCGTCTTGTAGGTGGGCAGTACTCCAGCCATCTCACGGGCCATCCGGACGTCAACCGGGTTGCAGCCCCACAGGTAAGCCAACTGGGCATCAGCGAAACCGAGCTGCTTAACCCGCCGCCAATCCCGCCGATCTAGTTCGGGCACTAAGCCTCGACCCTCAACCTCAGAACCGACGAGACTCTCTAGGTGCAGCCGTTCCTCTGAGATGGAAAGAATCTGGTCCAAGAACCATGGGTCCACCTTTGTCGCTTCGTAGACCTCCTCCAATGGAACACCACGCCTAAGCAAGGCCTCTATCTGAGTAATTCGAGCCGGCGTGGCGACCGACGCCGCCAGCAGCAGCGCACCATCGTCCAGTTCGTCGACGGCCGCCTCTGCAGGGTCGCCGTTCAGACCCAGGCGTCCATTCTCGAGCGAACGCATGCCCTTCTGGAGCGACTCGGGGAAGGTCCGGCCGATGGCCATTACCTCGCCCACAGACTGCATCGAGGTTCCCAGCACTCCAGAGGTTCCGGGGAATTTCTCGAAGGCCCACCGGGGGATCTTGGTAACCACGTAATCGATGGTCGGTTCGAAGGCGGCCGGCGTCTTTTTCGTGATGTCGTTGGGTATCTCATCGAGGGTGTAGCCGATTGCCAGTTTGGTGGCGATCTTGGCGATCGGAAAGCCCGTGGCTTTTGAGGCCAATGCCGACGAACGACTAACCCGGGGATTCATCTCGATGACCACTTGGTCTCCGGTATCCGGATCCACGGCAAACTGCACATTGGAACCGCCGGTTTCGACACCAACACGGCGAAGACAGGCGAAGGCAGCATCGCGCATCTCCTGGTACTCCAGATCAGTCAAGGTCTGGGCCGGCGCCACGGTGATGGAATCGCCGGTGTGGACACCCATTGGGTCCAGATTCTCAATCGAGCAGATGACCACGCAATTGTCGGCGTGGTCCCGCATCACTTCGAGCTCGTATTCCTTCCATCCAGCGATCGACTTCTCAATCAAGATCTCCGATATGGGGCTGGCGTCAATTCCTGTAGCAGCCGCCTTGTCGAACTCCTCGGGCGTCGAGGCGATTCCAGTACCCCGTCCTCCGAGGATGTAGGCAGGTCGGATGACGACGGGCAGGCCGATGTCCTCTACCACCGATCGGGCTTCGTCCATATTGTGGGCGATTCCCGACCGAGGAACCTTGAGACCGATTTCCTGCATGGCAACCTTGAACCGCTCCCGGTCTTCAGCGGTAGCGATGGCCTCGGCATCCGCACCGATCAACTCAACGCCATACTGCTCAAGTACTCCAGCCTCGAATAGTTCTATAGCTAGGTTCAACGCTGTCTGCCCACCCAGTGTGGGAAGGAGGGCATCAGGGCGCTCTTTGTCGATAATCGCCTGGAGGACGTCGGCTCGCAGGGGCTCCACATAAGTGGCATCTGCAAAGTCCGGGTCGGTCATGATCGTTGCCGGGTTCGAGTTAGCCAGAATCACCCGGTAGCCCTCGTCGCGCAGAACCCGACAAGCCTGGGTTCCCGAATAGTCGAACTCGCAGGCTTGACCGATCACGATCGGACCAGAGCCAATCAGCAGAATGCTCTCTAGGTCTAGGCGGCGGGGCATTAGGAGTGTCCTCCATCAACGCCGCTGTCGGTACCTTCGAAGACACCGCCTTGAATCAGATCACGGCCACGGGTCGGACTGCGGAAAGCGGCCATAAGTTGGTCAAACTCGTTGAAAAGATACCGGCTGTCATGCGGGCCTGGTCCGGCCTCCGGGTGGTACTGGACGCTGAAGGCTGGGATGTCCCGACAGCGGATGCCCTCGACAGTGTGATCGTTCAGGTTCACATGGGTGAGATCGGCGGACGCTATCGAACCCTCAGTGACGCAGTAGTTGTGATTCTGACTCGTAATCTCGACGGTGCCCGTAATCAGGTTGCGAACTGGATGGTTGCCTCCGTGGTGGCCAAACGGAAGCTTGAATGTCTCGCCGCCCAAAGCGCCCGCAAGCAACTGGTGGCCTAGACAGATCCCGAAAACCGGCACCTCACCAAGTAGCGCCGCAATCTCCAATCGAATGTTTACTAGTGGCTCTGGATCACCGGGGCCGTTGGACAGGAAGACCCCATCGGGATCCATGGCTAGTACCTCATCGGCAGTGGTCGACGCAGGAACAACCGTCACCTCTCCTAGCTCAGCCAAGTGACGGACGATGGTCGCCTTGATGCCGAAATCGAAGGCGACGATGCGTCGTGCACCACCCACAGATCGCACGGTGGTAGGCGCTTCGCGAGTTACCGAGGCGACCAGGTTGATGCCGTCTGTTCCCGGCTCGGCGGCCGCCGCTTCAGCCAGACGAACCTCGTCAACTGTGCCAAAGGCGCCCGGCATTGCGCCGGCATCGCGCAAGTGGCGAGTGAGGCGCCGGGTGTCTAACCCTGCGATGCCAGGAATTCCATGGGTGCGCAGCAAGCCGCTCAAGTCATCTGTTGCCCGCCAGTTGCTGCGACGCCTTGCAAGATCCCGGACTACCACGCCCCGACAAAACGGCCGAGGGCTCTCGTAGTCATTTTCGTTCACGCCGTAATTGCCGATGTGCGGCACGGTAAATGTGATGATCTGTCCGGCATATGACGGATCGGTGATGACCTCCTGATATCCCGACATCACCGTATTGAAGACAACTTCGCCGGTAGTAAGGCCATCTGGCGGTAGGAAGCCGATGGCCTCGCCTTCGAAAGTCTCCCCGTCGGCTAAGACGAGCGCGGCGGCTGCCGGGCGGACGCGTCCGGAAATCAACGGCAGGCCTCTCCATCAACAACGACCGGTTCTCCGGCCCGGATTGTGTGTCGTACTCGCCCTCGCAGGCTCCGCCCCTCGTAGGGGGTGTTGAGACTCCGACTTGCCATGGCTGCTCCCGAGACTGTCCAAGTCTCGTCAGGGTCGATTACACACAGATTGGCAGGCGCTCCCGGCTCGACGAATATCCCGTGGCGGTCGGTTAATCCGGCAATAGCTGCTGGCCGCCAGGAAAGGACTGCCAAAACTTCAGGAAGGTCGAGTCCAGACTCAGTAAGCGTTAGAGAGAAGGCCGTCTCTAGGCCAAGCATCCCCGGCGGCGCCTCGTCGAAAGGACGTTCCTTCACATGGGGAGCATGGGGAGCATGATCAGTGGCCACTGCGTCAATCGTGCCGTCAGCAAGGCCCTCTTTGATGGCGGCCACGTCCTCGTCGGTCCGAAGTGGCGGGTGGACTTTGAAAACGGGGTCATAGGAGGCGCATGCCGCATCAGTCAGTGTGAAGTGGTGGGTGGTGGCCTCAGCGGTCACCGGCAGGCCAGCAGCCTTAGCGCCGCGAACCATGGCTACCGAACTGGCTGTCGACAAGTGCTGAAAGTGCATGTGCGCACCCGTGAGTCGTACCAGAGCGATATCTCTCATGACCATCAGTTCCTCAGCTTCGGCAGGCTGTCCGGGAATGCCAAGGCGTGACGACCATTCGCCTTCGTGCATGAAGCCGCCAGCCGACAATGCAGAAACCTCGCAGTGCTGGGCCAGGATCACCGGACGACCAAGCCGTCCAGTCAGGCCGGTGCTGTACTCCATGATTCGGCGCATAAGTCGAGGATCCTGCAGCCCAGTTCCGTCATCGGTGAAGATCCCGACGCCAGCATCGACAAGTTCACCCATGGGAGCCATGTCTTCGCCCGCCCTTTCGACGGTCATGGCCGCTGACGGGACTATCTCACACATGCTCTCTCGGCCAAGACTGCGTACCTGTTCGACGACAGCAACGCTGTCGGTAGCGGGTTCGGTGTTCGGCATGGCTACTAAAGCTGTGTAGCCCCCCAGAGAGCCGCCACGAGCACCGGTCTCTATTGTTTCTGCCTCCTCCTGGCCCGGTTGACGTAGGTGGGCATGAAGGTCGACGAAACCCGGAGAAACGATGCAGCCCGAGGCGTCTAGATCTGCTTCGGCAGACAATCCGGTCCCTACCGCAGCGATACGACCATCGTCTCCGATCTCCACATCAATCTTCCGCTCGCCCTTCTGGTCAATGACCCGACCACCTCGGATCACCAAACTCATCGCTTCACCTCTCGGTCAACTTGGTCAACCACTGGTCCAACGTCGCCACTAGCTGACCTTCCGGATCCAAGCAGCAAAAAAAGGACCGCCATTCGCACCGAGACTCCGTTGGCGACCTGATCGAGAATGACCGACCTCGGATCAGCTGCGGCCTCGCCGGAGATTTCCACGCCGGGATTTGTGGGCCCGGGGTGCAGTATGAGGGCGTCCTCGCGCAGTTGTGCAGTGCGGGTTGCCGTCAGGCCGAAGTCGGTGGCGAACTCTCGGATTGATGGAATGAGACCCTCGGTGATCCGCTCTCGCTGTATTCGCAATAAGTAGATGGCGTCGAGGTCCGCAAGGAGTGGGTCGAGCTCGTGAGCGACAACGACAGGCCATCCACCAACCCCCGGAGGTAACAGGGTGGCGGGGGCCACTAGCACCACTTCAGCACCGAGGGCGTTGAAGGCAAGTACGTTTGATCGTGCTACCCGGGAGTTTCGAACATCGCCGACGATGGCTATCCGCATGCCGTCTAGCGAACCTCGGTGGTCCCGCAGCGTGTAACAGTCAAGCAAGGCCTGCGTCGGGTGCTCGTGACATCCGTCACCGGCGTTGACCACTGCGGCGTCAGTCCACTCAGCCACCCTATGAGCGGTCCCTGCCATTGGGTGGCGGACCACCATGGCATCGACCCCATAAGAGGAGACGACCTCAACGGTGTCGCGCAAACTCTCTCCCTTGCTGAGCGAGGATGAGCCCGAAGCAAAGGAAATGGTGTCAGCGGACAAGCGGCGGGCCGCCGTCTCAAACGACATCCGGGTTCGGGTTGAGTTCTCAAAAAACACGGTTGCTAAGGTCCGTCCCCGGAGCGCAGGGACTCTCGGAATAGGACGGCGCCCGATCTCGGCGAAGGCGTCGGTCAACTCCAGAACGTCCTCCAGCGTCGAACGGTCCATGCCATCGATACCCAATAGGTGCCGACCGAGCGCGCCGGGGTCGGCCACTTCTAGAGTGCCGTCCGACGTCTCCTTCTCAGCAGCCGCACTCACTTCTGCATCACTCCGAGATCGACTCCATCGCCGTGTACGTCAACCACCTCGTCACGTCGGGTCGGCAAGTTCTTACCCACGAAGTCAGGGCGAATGGGGAGTTCTCGGTGCCCCCTATCGACCATGACCGCCAACTGCACCGCCCGAGGTCTCCCGAAGTCGCAGACGGCATCGAGGGCAGCGCGAATCGTTCGGCCGGTAAAGAGCACATCATCGACAAGGATCACGATCTTTCCGTCCAAGTCAGCCGGGAGGTCAGTAGTCGCTTCAGGGACGACCGGTCGGATACCAATGTCGTCGCGGTGCAGCGCCACGTCGAGCATGCCGAGGGGAGGCCGGAGGCCGTCGATGTCCTCAAGGGTGGCAACCAGACGCTCTGCGACGGGCACGCCGCCGGTCTGAAGACCCACCACCACAATCTCCTCGAGGCCGTGGTTGCGCTCGATGATCTCGTGGGACATGCGTCGAACAGCCCGACCCATGTCATCGGCTGTCATGATCCGCGCGTGGGGCATGAAGACGCCCCCGAACGGGGGCGTCTGACTTCGTTCTCTTTCGGCCATCGGCCTCGTTCTCCTCGATCCGTCCAGGCCTCTCGGGACCCGCTTCACGGTCGAGCATGCAGCCTATACGCGCGCGTCGTCCCCGTGGCTCTGACCCTCGACCTCCGAGACAAGGGTGAGGCTTGTTGGACTATCGCCGATGGGTCCGAGAGGTCGGTAGCCAGCACGACGAGCCACGGCGATCGATGCTTGGTTCCCGTGTCCGATCTCAGCGATTACCACCCGAAGGCCGAGCGGTCCGTCATGGGCCCAGTCGGTTAGGGCTGAAACCACGGCGGCAGCAACTCCCTGTCCTCTCTCCTCTCGCGCCGTCCACCATCCAATACGGGCCGTCCGTCGTTCACCTTGAAAAGAAGTTAGGCCGACCTCACCTAGCACCCGGTCGTCTTCTGGATCAGCGGCCACAAGGTCTAGCGACAATCGAAGCCTGCGACGTTCCTCCCACCCAGCAATCCACCTTTGCGCAGCAGCGAGATCGGCCACCTCTGGGACAACCGTCCACTGTCGAATCGCGGGATCGGACCAGGCGTCAGCGAGGGCCTTGGCGTCTGCTTCTCTCCAAGGCCGCAGGACAAAGGACGGCCCAGTGGCCCGACTAACGGACCGAGCATCGGGCACCGGAAGCAATTCTGGATACCAATCCGAAAGGTGACTCAACGCACTAGGCGGCGCAACCTGCCGACGAATGGTTAGGCACTACGACGGCGACTGAAAGCCAAAATTCAGACATTATTACTGGTATTACTGGTCGGTATCGGTTCGGACTTCTTTGGCCACCGCAGCCGCAACCCCGTTAACAAACCGAGGAGACCGGTCCGTCGAGTATTCACTAGCTAACTCAACCACCTCCGAAAGAACGGCAGCGGTAGGTACGTCGGGCCGGTACAGGAGTTCAAAGACAGCGATACGCGCCAACGCGCGGTCGACGACGGACATGCGGTCGGTCGCCCAGCCTTCGGCAAAACGACCGACCAGGTCATCCAACTCGCCAAGAACATCAGCTATCCCAGATACAAGATCCACGGCGTATTCGGGAGGTTTCACAGGGCGCTCGTCGAGGAAAGCGTGAAGGTCGCGGCTCTGAACGTCGGCGGCGTAAAGGATCCCCAGCGCCGTCTCCCGTGCCTCTCTTCTGGAGCCGATGGCGTCAACTGGGTTGACGGAATTTCCGGAAGGCACGGCAACAAACCTTCTCAGGCCCGACTGAGGTATTCGCCAGAGCGTGTGTCGACCTTCACACGCTCACCGTTCTCGATGAATAATGGAACCTGCACGATTAGACCAGTCTCTAGGGTGGCGGGCTTACGGGCACCAGAAACTCGATCACCCTGCACGCCCGGTTCGGTTTCCACGATCGACAACTCGACTGATGCTGGCAGTTCGACGCCCACCACCTCGTCGCCAAAGAACTGGATCAAGGCCGTACTCTGCTCGACCACATAGTCGACAGCAGTCCCAAGGGTGGCCGGAACGACCCGCATCTGGTCATAGGTCTCATCGTCCATGAAGACATACTCCGTGCCATCCCGATAGAGGAACTGCATCGATCGCTTGTCGATCATGGCGCGTTCGACCTTCTCTCCAGCTCGGAAAGTCCGGTCTACTACTGCTCCCGTCCGTACGTTTCGCAGTGTGGTCCGCACGAAAGCATGTCCTTTGCCCGGCTTGACGTGCTGAAACTCGACGACCTGCACGAGGTCCTGATCAAGTTCAAGCGTCATCCCGTTCTTGAGTTCGTTAGTAGTGATGGTCGGCATATCGGCTCCGATGCGGCGTCTCTTTTGTCCCTTGGTTTGCTCTTGGCCCGTTGGATTAGAACCGGGCGCTCAAAGTTCCTTAGGCGACCCGGTTAGCAGGCGATGGCCGTCGTCGGTGACCAGAACCGTGTCCTCCCAGCGGACCCCGCCTAGTCCGGCGACATACACCCCCGGCTCGACTGTGACTACCTGTCCAGTCCTGAGGCTACCGGTGGCCGCCGAGGAGAGACCCGGTCTCTCGTGGACATCCAAACCCACTCCATGGCCAGTGCCATGGGTAAAAGCACTGGCTAAGCCCGCTTCGGCGAGCACGGCTCGGCAGGCGGCGTCGACCTCGGCAACAGCCACACCATCGGCAACTATTGCAAGGCCCGCTGCCTGCGCTTCCAATACGGCAGCCAACATCTCGGCCTCCAAGCCCGCGCCCGTGCCGCCAACCCGCATCGAACGCGTCATATCTGATCGATAGCCATCGAACACTGCTCCGAAGTCGCACACAACAAGATCGCCATCCTCTAGCGATCGCTGGCCTGGCCTGGCATGAGGTAACGCGCTATTTGGACCGCTCGCCACAATCGTCTCAAAAGCCCGATCAGACGCTCCTCCAAGGCGCATGGCGTGATCGAGGGCAGCAGCCACCTCGCCCTCTACCGCTCCTACTTCGAAGGTCGGCCCAACCGAAGCCAAAGCACCGTCGGCCACGACAGCAGCAGCAGCGATCCGGGCTACCTCGCCCTCATCCTTGACTTCCCGCAACCCCTCTACCAGCCCCTCAGTGGCCAACACCTTGACTTCGAGCAGGTCGGCTAATCGGCGCTGTTCGGCCCAGGCGATCGAATCGGCTTCTAGTCCGATCTCATCAACTTCAGCCGAGAGCAACCGAAGTGGTGATGAGCTCTCGCGGCCACTCACGATGACCTCGACATCCGCACCGACTGCCTCTACCTGGTCGGGGGCCTGATCCTTGTAGCGCCCATCGGTTACCAGTACGGCACGGACCCCATCAACCCAGAGCGTTCCCGCGGAGCCGGTAAACCCTGTTAGGTAGCGGACGTTGGACGATGTGGTCACCAGCAAGACACCGACTCCAGCCTCGTCGAGATGGTCCCGCAGGCGACCCAGTCTCTCGGCGACTCTCATCGGAGGAAGGTCCTCCAATAAGCCGGCCATAGCGTTGTGGCTGATCATCCCTCCAGAAGTTCGGCGACCGCGCGCACGGCCATGCGGTAGCCAATCCCTCCAAATCCTGCGACGGTTCCAGCAGCCACCGGCGCCACCACACTGGTATGTCGCCACGGCTCGCGGGCCGCCGGGTTGGAGAGGTGGACTTCCACGATCGGACCATCAAAAGCAGCGAGAGCGTCGTGGATCGCCCATGCGTAGTGAGTAAAAGCACCCGGGTTAATAATGATGCCGACGCAACGGCCGCGCGCTGAGTGGATTGCATCAACCAGTTCACCCTCGTGGTTCGACTGCACGTGCTCTATGACCAAGCCACGTTCTTCAGCCGCGATGGTCGCCTCCGACACGTGGTGGGTCAGGGTGTCACTCCCATAGATCAGAGGGTCCCGGTCACCAAGCAGATTGAGGTTCGGCCCCGACAGCAGCAGGACAATGAGATCGTTCATGGCCACCAGTCTTCCATCGAACGTTGGCGTTAGCCGTTTCGGTTGCGATCGGGGTCTCTTCGGATAACGGTCACCGGATCAACTCAATCATGTCCCGCACTATGGCTGCGTCGACCCCCGCAACAACCTCTACACCGCTCGGACCATCAAGAGCAAAGGTGAAACCGTTAACTGCCTTCTTGTCCCGCGACATCACCTCCATGAGTTCGTCGGCATTGGCACCCTCAGGTAGGCGGCACGGCAAGCCGTAGCTACCAACGATACGACGGTGCTCAGCGACCCGGTCTCCGTCGATCCTCCCCAAGGCCCGGCCGAGCTCGGCTGCGTAGATGAGACCGACGGCGACTGCCTCTCCATGTCGGAGGCCGTAACGGCCAGCAGTCTCGATTGCGTGGCCGAGGGTATGTCCATAGTTGAGGACAGCACGACGGCCCGATTCTCGTTCGTCGGCGGCAACGATCTCAGCTTTGATCTCAACGCATCTTGCGACGCGGGCATCGAACTCCCGCTCGTTTAAGTCGTCACCACCAAGGAAGTGGTACTTGGCCATCTCGCCTAGACCGCACCGGATCTCCCGTTCCGGAAGAGTGTCCAGGACAGCCGTGTCGCAGAACACCAGAGACGGATGCCAGAAGGCGCCGACCAGATTCTTGCCCTCTGGCAGGTTCACTCCAGTCTTACCGCCGATAGCCGCATCGATCTGCGCTAGCAGTGTCGTAGCCACGTGCACCACAGGCACCCCACGGTGATACGAGGCTGCAGCAAAGCCAGCCACGTCCGTGACCACACCCCCTCCGACACCGATCACAACGTCACCGCGTGTCAAACCCCATGAGGCAAACGACCGACAAAGGTCTTCGATAGTGGTCAGGGATTTAGCCGACTCACCAACGGGAATCTCAAATATTCGGGAGTTAATACCCGGATCGATTTCCACGTCGATCCCAGTCTGGGTCACTATGGCAGCCCGCTGGGACGAGGGCAGTGCGGCCACCAACCCGCCAGCTAAATGGTTCACGCAGCCGCGCCCGACCAACACCGGATAGGACCGGTCATCAGCAAGAGGAACGCGCACTTCGATCACAGCCGGCCTCCCGCAGTCTTTCGGTTGGCTAGGGCATTCAGCAGGTTGTCCGCCACCTCGTCGACACTCAAGCCATCAGTGTCGACTACTAGATTGGCAGCGGCCTTGTAGGAAGGGCTGCGGACTTTGGACAGATCGTCGAGAATTGTCAGTGGATCACCACCAGCCAAGAGCGGTCGTCCCGCACCACCAGCCACGCGTTTCGCCAGCGTGACCGGTGTCGCCCGGAGCCAAGCCACTGTGACAGCAGCCATCGCCGCCCGGTTCTCGTCCCGTTCGAGAACACCGCCGCCAGTCGACAACACGATCGGATCCTTTGCCTCCAGTTGCAGTGCTAGACACTCGGATTCAAGTTCGCGGAACTCCTCCTCTCCACTCTCGTGAAAGATCACCCCGACGGATTTCCCAGCCAACTGGGTAATAGCGCGGTCCAAGTCGACGTGGCGTCGACCCATTCGCCGAGCCACTGCGGCACCCACCTCAGTCTTGCCCACCCCCATCAACCCAACTAGGGCCAGATGATTGCGCAGTTCACCGCTCCCACCCTTAGATTCAGGCGCACCGGAAGAACGAACCATTCCGACAGGCTACCGACGCCCCTGCTAGCGGATCAGGAGTATTTCGATCCAACCTGAATCGATCACGGGCGGACCTCGCTAGGTGAGTTCACTAGATCGCCAAAAATCCCACAACTCCAACCGGCCGCACCGGTAAAAATCCGAGATGTGCCGGCAGTATGACATCCGGCCGGATATCCACCGGTGTGGTCACCCATAGTCCGAGGAAACCCGCCGGAGACTCGGCCAATCTCGTGCTTAGCTGAACAGTCGACTTTGCTAGTCGACCAATCGATCAACCTTCGTTCAGAGCCGCGCGAGCAGCGGCTTCCATCGCCGATAGTGGCGCTGCTTTCCCCGTCCACAGCTCGAATGCGCAGGCTGCCTGGAAGACCAGCATCGAGAGTCCTCCATAGACCTCGACCCCTTGGCGGCGCAGGGCAGACATCCAAGCGGTCTCGGCGGGATGGTAGATCAGATCGACCGCCACCGCGTCGACTGGAACCAACTCCGGGTCGACGGGAAAGTCGGCGATAGAACCGGCGTCCGCCATGCCGAGCGGCGTAGCGTTAATAACCAAGTCGGCGTTGGCCAGGACAGCAGCCAACCCATCCTTGCTGACGACTCTGCCGACGCTTCCAGCTAGCGCCGCTGCTTTCTCGGCCTGCTCCTGAGTCCGGTTCACAACTGCTACGTCGCTGGCCCCAGAACTCGCCAAGGCTCGCACCACTGCCCGAGCCGCCCCTCCGGCCCCCATGACCACAGCATTCCGGCCGGCAACTTCCGTCCCGGCATCGTGGGCTAAACCGCCCAAGAAACCATCGCCGTCAGTGTTGTGACCAATCAGCAACCCTGCCTCGACTGTGACACAGTTCACGGATTCGAGCACTTCGGCTTCTGGGGTACAGCGGTCGACAGCTCCAGCGACGGCTGCCTTGTGGGGCATAGTCACTGACAGGCCTTCCAGACCTAGCGCACGCACAGCATTGAGCGCGCCCAAGGCATTGCCCTCGGCTACCTGGAACGCGTGGTAAGACCAGTCCAATCCAGTGGCAGCAAATGCTGTATTCATAAGTACGGGCGAAAGAGAGTGCCGGACCGGATCGCCGATGACGGCGGCCAGCCGCGTATGCCCGGAGACAGGGGGACGTAGATCGTTGGTTAGCTCAGCCACAGCCCAAATCCTTCTCCACACAGACCTGACGCGCTGCCTCAAATTCGGATGCCGATGCAACAAAGGTGTGCGCCCCGATCACCCCCCCCTCGTCGGTCCGCACGTAGTACAACCAGTCGCCAGGCTCCGGCGACACCGCAGCCTCCAGAGAAGCCCTGCCTGGAGCAGCGATCGGTGTCGGTGGAAGTCCGACTACTACCCGGGTATTCCATGGGGAGACCACGTTCAGTTCTTCGGTAGTCATAGGCTCGCCAGCAGTCTTACCCACTGCATAGCGGCTAGAAGCATCGATTCCTAATCTCCAGCCCCTAACTAGACGATTGTGGATAACCCGACTGATCTTTGGCCGCTCATCGTCAAGCCGAGCCTCTTCTTCAACCAACGAGGCCAAAACGACCGCCTCATACGGCGTAAGACCAACCTGAGCAGCTCTTTCCTCCAACTTCAGGTCGTCTACCACCTTTAGGAACTGCTGGTGCATACGAACGAGCAAACCCATCTCGTCATCAACCGTGGCCTCGTCCAACTGGTAGGTATCAGGGAAGAGGAGGCCCTCGACAAGACGGTACGGCAGATCGGACGGGTAATGCTTCCAGACGAGCCGCTCGCTAACCATGGCGGCCCGCAAGTCATCCTCGTCAAAGAGCGGCATCTCAACCATCAGCCTTTGTATGGTCTGATCCACCGTGAGCCCCTCGGGAACGGTAACCCTGATGATCTCCTCGGGAAGCGGCCCACCTTCAAGAAGCACAACTGTGGCCTCAAAACTGAGGTTTTCCCGCAGAATGTAGTCACCAGCTTGGAAGGTGTACTCCCGTCCAGTTGGGCAATCGATGAGCCATCGGATGGCCGCTGGACAGCGCATCCACTGACGAAACATGGCTGGGTTGTCCACCACCCCGGCATCGCCGAGAGCTGCCACGACGTCATTAGTCGACCATCCCTCGACTATCACAAACTCGACCTCAGCCCCGGTTAGCCCCTCGGGCACCGTTTGGTCGCGCACCCAGTCCACGAACTGGCGCACACCAACGACTGCCGCTATCAGGACTACGGCTATTACCAGACCCCAACGAGGCAAAGGGCCCATAGGAGGACGGTGGCGAACCCATCGGACGTCCGGTCCAGCCCCTTCAGACGATGATGTGGAATCGGACCAACTGTCGAGGGCCTGGTCGGGGCGCGTTGAGTGGTCGATCACCCTTGAGTCTCTCCGCCCATAGTCCCGGAATCAGTCTCTGTTACCTGCCGCGAGTCCAACCACGCCTGAAGCATCACCGCTGCGGCCACCATGTCGACCACCCGTCGACGGTTAGGGCCACGAAGGTCCTGGTCCCGGAGGGACCGTTCGGCGGTCACAGTGGTCAGACGTTCATCGTAGGTCTCTACCGGGATACCCAGTCGGTCACCCAGGAATCCGGCCAACTCTTGTGCCTCTGCAGCTGCGGCTCGGGCCATTGGACCAACTGAACCGTCGAGCGAATACGGCATGCCGACAACAACCACCTCTGCTTCCCACTCGGCCGCCAGAGCGGCCAAGGTCCGGTGCTCCCGCTGCCGATCGCCTGTGCGGTGCACCACGTCGACTGGCGTGGCCAGAAGTCCCTCGCCGTCGCTGACGGCAACGCCGATGCGTTTCGTCCCGAGATCGAGGCCTAGAGCCCGCACCGGATTTCAGCCGGCCCGCGCCGCCGACCGTGCCTGCTCGAGGGCCTCGTCGAGTCCTTCGGGCGTCTTTCCTCCAACCATCGTCACCTCCGGGTTCGGACGACCACCACCACCAATGGTTTTCGCCGCGTCGGCCAGCAGCAGACCAGCGTCCAAGCCGCTGTCTGCGGTCACGGCGGAAACCAGGGCAGCCCCTCCCCCATCGGGCGCAGTTCCCAGGATGGCGGCCCGCACTCCGTCGTGATCCCGAACGGCCACAGCGAGGCCGCGAAGACCATCGCGGTCGACATCATTTACTCGAGCCACCACAATGCCATCCTCTGCGGTGGCTGCTAGTTCGCCAGCACGGCCTTGAGCGGCCTCGCGCAGCGCCTCGTCCAGTTCTCTTCGCATAGCCTTGATATCGGCCAGTCGCCGTCGGATTCCATCTATCAGGTCGTCAACAGGAACACCGATCAGTTTCGCGGCCTCGGCCAATGTCGCTTCGGAGTCCCGGAGCCGGCTAATGGGTGCTGTCCCTGTGACCGCTTCGATTCTCCGGATGTTCGAGCCAATAGAACCCTCCGACACGATCCTTAGCAGGCCGATGCCACCTAGGGCATTTACATGAGTCCCGCCACAGAGTTCGATTGAGTGGGGTCCCGCCTCAAGTACACGGACCGTCTCGCCGTACTTGTCGCCGAAGAACGCAATGGCTCCCGCCGCCTCGGCCTCCTCCCGCGTGGCCTCGTAGTGCCGACAAGTCGGGTTGTCGAGAACATCGGCATTAGCAAGGTCCTCGACAGCTGTGACCTGCTCATCGGAGAGGGCCTCGAAGTGACTGAAGTCAAACCTCAGTCGGTCAGGACCGACATGCGAGCCCTGCTGCTTGACGTGGTCACCCAAAACACGACGAAGAGCGGAGTGGAGCAGGTGGGTACCGGTGTGGTTACGACGGATAGCAGAGCGACGCTCCACGTCGATGGTCGCCCGCACCTCCTGACCGACGAAGACCTCACCATCCACCACTTCAAATCGGTGCTGGTGGAGGACCTCTAAGGCCAAAGTGGTGTCTAGCACTCGCAGTGTCCCGGAGTCCGATGCAAGCATCCCGGTATCGCCAATCTGACCTCCCGACTCAGCGTAAAACGGGGTCCGGTCAAGCACCACCACCTCATCGTTTACGTACAAGACCGTCGCAGTCGCCTCGTCCACGTCGCGTCCCACAAAGTCGGTCGGACCGTGCTCCTCTAGCACTGAGCGCAGCTCTCCAATCGACGCACCGTCACCGGCGACCCTTCGTGCCGCCCTAGCCCGGGACTGCTGGTCGACCATGGCAGACCGGAAGCGATCGAGGTCTACCACTAGTCCCCGCTCAGCAGTTATTTCTTGGGTCAACTCCAGCGGGAAGCCGTAGGTGTCGTGGAGCTTGAAAACCACGTCACCGGAGAGGACACCGTCGTCGCCCAAGCCGTCGAGGGCGTCATCGAGAATGGCTGAACCGGTTCGAAGAGTCTCCCGAAAGCGCTGCTCTTCTCGACTCAGGACGTCTCGCACAAAGCCGTGGTTCCGCTCTAGTTCCGGGTAATCGGGTCCCATGATTGCCACCACGGCATCGACCAGTTCCGGCATGATCAGGTCTTCGACACCTAGCAACCAGGCATGGCGGACTGCCCGTCGGATTATGCGACGCAACACGTAGCCGCGATCCTCGTTGCTGGGAAAGACCCCATCGCTGATCAGGAAGGTCGACGATCGGGCATGGTCAGCAAGAATGCGCTGCGAAACGTCAGTCCGCTCCGACGAACCGTGATCCACGCCGCTGAGTTCCGAAATCCGATCCAGGAGTTGACGGAACTCGTCGGTCTCCCAAACTGAATCCACGCCCTCCAATACGCTCAAGATGCGCTCTAGCCCAAGCCCTGTGTCAATAGACGGGGTGGGAAGTGGCGTCATCGAGCCATCGGTGTGCTGCTCGAACTGCATAAAGACGAGGTTCCATATTTCGATGAATCGCTCGTCGTCGCCATGGGCTGGCCCTCCGCCCTCACCAAATTCAGGACCCTTGTCCCAGAAAATCTCCGAACACGGTCCACACGGACCGGTATCGGCCATTTTCCAGTAGTTGTCCTCATCGAGTCGCTGAATCCGCTCGGCTGGCACCCCCACCTCGTCACGCCAAATAGTCTCAGCCTCGTCGTCACTTACATGGACGGTGACCCAGAGTCGTTCGGGGTCCAAACCCAGGTGCGCTGTCACGAACTGCCAGGCAAAGGCACAGGCCTCAGACTTGAAGTAGTCGCCAAAGCTGAAATTGCCAAGCATCTCAAAGAAGGTGAGGTGACGACTGGTGCGGCCTACCTCATCGAGGTCGTTGTGCTTGCCGCCGGCTCGGACACACTTTTGAACGGTTGCGGCCCGGGGCCACGGTGCGGGCTGTTCACCCACGAAGTAGGGCTTAAATGGAACCATGCCGGCCACTGTGAACAGGAGCGTCGGATCGTGCGGAATCAGGCTCCCCGACGGCTCGTGGTGATGACCGTTGGTGGCGAAATATTCAACGAAGGCGCGGCGAACGGCGTTCGCGGTAGTCGGGATGGTGGACGTGCTGTTCATAGCCGCCCCAGCCTAGGGACGCCGCAGAGGTACCCGAACTGGCCGATGATTTCGGCGAGGGGGTAACCGGTGATCTAGGGAGTGTCGGGTTGCCCTTGCCTCGTCAGCACCGTCCCGAGTGGCCGCCACAACCTCACGGGTAATCCGACGGACCCCATCAATTAGAGCCGTCGTCCGATCGGACGCCTCCTGTCTCAGCTGTTCTGGGGCATACCGACGGACACCCTTCCGGATGCGCCGCCGCAGCCAAGTAGCGGTGACTGTACCAATCGCCCAGCCCCCGACTAACCAAAAGAGACGGCTGCGCATCAGGCATTGCCCCCAGCCCGTCGACGCCGACGGCGATCAACCGTGGCTGCTTCGATGACGTTGCCGGACCGACCGGGCTCGGTCAAAGAACCGCTAGTTGTCTCACCGCGGAGGCGGCGCAGAAACCGCCCGATACCCGCCGACACCGAGGCCGCACCGACCAGCGGTGGGGCGAGGGCGCGGTAGGTCAGCCGGGACGCTGCATCCACAGTTCCAGAAATGTCCTCGGCGGCATCAAGCAGGTGGTCCACTCGGTCCAATCCCTCAGTGGCGCGGTCGACCACTGATCGGATCTCGGCCAACATGGGAATGGTTTCTTCACGGAGGACGTCAACGACCTCCCGGAGAGCTCGAAGTGTCCGCACGAGAGAAATAACAGCAACAACTAGCACTGCAATAGCAGCGAGACAGGTAATAGCCACTAGCAGGGCCGCCAAGTCGCTGGCCGCCATCAGCCGTTCTGCTCCCTCGTTCGCTCCATGTCACGCTCTTTCGGCGCGGGCTCTAAGCCCGAGTCCGTCTTACGCATACGTCCCGCAACCTCCGCCTCGAAACCCTTTGAAGATGGATGGTAGTAGCGCCTCCCCTCCACCTCGGTCGGCCGGTACTGCTGGGCGACCCATCCGTCCGGATAGTCATGCGGATAGTCGTAGCTCTCGCCGTGTCCGAGGCTGACTGCTCCGCGGTAGTGGGCGTCGCGCAAGTGCATTGGCACCTCGCCCGCGCCTGCTGAACGGGCATCGGCCTCCGCTGCCCCGAGAGCGGTCATCACTCGGTTGGATTTTGGAGCTGTAGCCAGATAGACGACTGCCTGCGCAAGGTTCAGCTTTGCCTCCGGAAGACCAACAAACTCAACGGCACGGGCCGCAGCGTCGGCGACCACTAGGGCCATCGGGTCAGCCATTCCGACATCTTCGCTAGCCAAGATGACCAGACGTCGAGCGATAAACCGAGCATCCTCGCCAGCATCGAGCATTCGCGCCAGCCAGTACAACCCAGCATCAGCGTCTGATCCCCGGATGGCCTTGATGAAAGCGCTTATTACGTCATAGTGGGCGTCCCGCCCGTACCGGATGAATTTGGTTCCCAGCGCCGCCTCGACGTCATCAACTGTCACCCGTGCCCGTTCGCCCTCACTGCGGCCGGCGGCGAGCGCTACCGATACTTCAAGGCTGGTTAGTGCATGGCGACCGTCTCCCGCGGCGCGGTCAACCAACAACTCCAGAGCCTCTTCGTCGGCCACCACCTCTTCAACCACGAGGCCGCGGTTTAGCAGACGTCGGACGGCTTCATTGTCTAGTGGCTCGAGGCGGAAGAGGGTAGATCTGGACAACAAGGGAGCATTGACCTCGAAGAATGGGTTCTCAGTCGTCGCTCCAATGAGGGTCAGCAGGCCCGTCTCCACCGACGGTAGGAGCGCGTCCTGCTGCGCCTTGTTGAAACGGTGCACTTCGTCAAGAAAGAGGATCGTTCCAACGTCGCGTTCACCAAGACGCTCCTCGGCAACCGCCACCAGTTCCCGAACGTCTTTCACGCTTGCACTGACCGCCGACAGCGCTGCAAATTCGTGTGCAGTGACCCGGGCGATCAGACGGGCCAAAGAAGTTTTACCGGTTCCAGGTGGGCCCCAAAGGATCACCGAAGATAGGCGGTCGGCCTCAATTAGACGTCGAAGCGGTCGACCGGGACCCAGCAGGTGGTCCTGACCGACTACATCGTCGAGTCGCGTGGGTCGGAGCCGGTCAGCCAGCGGAGCGCGCCGGGCTAATCGCTCGGACGCCGCACTGGTGAATAGATCCCCGATCACGTGGTCGACGGTAGCCCCACCAGCGGCCCGGACCCTGTCCCCTATACCCGAAGACCCTCGGGATGGGACTTAATCGGTCGGAGGAAGAAGCCGCAGGCCCAATTCCTCGAGATGCCGGTCATCAATGGATGTTGGCGCACTGGTCAGCGGGTCGGTCCCAGACTGGGTCTTCGGATAGGCGATGACCTCGCGGATGTTCTCCTCACCGGCAAGGATCGCTGTAAGTCGGTCCATGCCGAAGGCGAAGCCAGCGTGGGGCGGAGTTCCATAACGAAAAGCGTCGAGCAGGAAGCCAAACTTGGCCTGAGCTTCCTCGGATCCGATTCCCAGAACTGAAAAGATCTTTTCTTGGACATCGCGCTCGTGGATCCGCACGCTTCCTGATCCCAACTCCCAGCCGTTCAGCACTAGGTCATAGGCCTGTGAGCGGATGGCAAGCCTGTCGCCGTCGTCTAGCAGGACGATGTCATCTTCGTGGGGCATAGTGAACGGGTGGTGGGCCGGAATCGGATTACCCACATCGTCAAGGCCCTCAAATAGAGGAAAGTCAACCACCCACAGGAAATTGAGGCCTCCCGCTGTTAGCGGCGGGCGTCCCAACTCAAGGCGCAGTAGGCCCAAGATGTGTCGGACGGTTCGTCGCTCATCAGCCACCAACAGCAAGAGATCACCGACCTCGGCGTTCATTGCTGTCCGCAATCCGGCACGCTCGTCGTCGGTCAGAAACTTGTCGACGGGGGAGTCGAGTTCGTCAGGGGTAACCCGCATCCAGACAAGCCCCTTAGCCCCCCATGCCTTGCAACGGTCAGTTAGGTCGTCCAGGCGGCTGCGCGAGATATCAGACCCGCCGGGCACCCGGATGCCCTTTACACAGGGGGTCTGGAAGGCACGGAACTCCGTATTAGCAAAGACCTCAGTCAGTTCAATCAACTCCATGCCAAAACGGACATCGGGTTTATCGGAGCCGTAGCGTTCCATCGCCTCTTCCCAAGAAATCCTGTCGATGTCGCCGGGACGCTCACCGGTCACCGCCTCAGCGGCTGCCGACACGGCGAAGGAGATAAAGCCCAGAACGTCTTCCTGAGACACGAAGCTGGCCTCGGCGTCAAGCTGCATGAACTCGAACTGGCGATCGGAGCGAAGGTCCTCATCTCGCAGACATCGTGCGATCTGGTAGTAGCGGTCAAGTCCACCCACCATGCACAACTGCTTGAAAATTTGGGGGCTCTGCGGCAAGGCGTAGAAGGATCCGGGCTCCTTACGCGATGGAACAACGAAATCCCGCGCACCCTCCGGAGTGCTGGCCACCAGCATCGGGGTCTCGACTTCGATAAAACCTTGTTCCTCCATGGCCCGTCGGACAGCGCTGTTGACCTGCGCTCGGACCTCGAGGTTGTGCTGGAGACGTGGCCGTCGGAGGTCCACGTAGCGGTGACGCAGCCTGAGCACCTCGTCTATATCAGTTCTTTCGTCAAGCGGAAAGGGCGGGGGCTCGGCAACCGATAGCACCTCAACGGCCTCAATCTCGATCTCAACTTCACCGGTCGCCAGGGCCTCGTTGGCAGTATCGGCAGGACGCTCCCGGACAGTACCCGTCGCCCGAAGCACGAACTCGCTACGCAGATCATGAGCGCCGTCCACAACTAACTGGACGACGCCGCTGCGGTCGCGCAGATCAACAAAGGCGAGGTGTTCGCCGTGCTCCCGTCGTCGATCGACCCAGCCACAGAGAGTGACCGTCCGTCCGACATCGGTGATTCGGAGGTCACCGCAACGATCGGTGCGCATGGTGGTGGAGTAGTCAGTCAACGGAGCCTCGCTCGCAGAATGTCGGTCAGTTGGCCTATTTCAACAGTCTCTTGTCCGCCATCGCCTCGCAGGTCCCGCACGGTTGCCATCCCCGATGCCCTTTCGTCCTCGCCGATGATGACTGCCAAGACGGCCGCACTTCTGTCGGCAGCCCTCATCTGGGCCTTCATAGATCGTCCGTCCCAAGCTCGGTCTACACGTAGACCAGCGGACCGAAGTCGGTCGGTTAGGACCACGGCCTCGGTCCCGTCGGTTGCATCAACCACAAACACGTCGACGGCCGAGGCCGGTGCAGCGAAAACACCCTCTGCATCACAGGCAAGCAGAGTGCGGTCAACGCCCAGAGCGAAGCCCACCCCCGGCGTCTCGGGTGCTCCCATCTCGGCGGCTAATCCATCGTAGCGGCCGCCCCCACCCACGGCATTCTGCGACGCATCAAGAGCGTCGGCGGCAAACTCAAAGGTGGTTCGTACGTAATAGTCGAGGCCACGCACTAAGCGGGGATTCACCGTGTACGGCACCCCAACCGCGTCGAGGGCCTCTGTGACAGCAGTGAAATGTTCAGCAGAATCGTCCGACAGATGATCAAGCATGAGGGGCGCGGCATCAACCAGTTCGATATCAGCCTCTCGTTTGGAGTCCAGTACCCGCATCGGATTTGCGGCCAACGTGGCACGGGACTCCTCGCTGAGAGCGTCCCTATTTTCCTCGAAGTGGACTCGGAGGGCGTCTACATACCGACCCCGGTCCTCGGCGCTACCCAGCGAGTTAACCAGCAAGGTAACCCGGCGAAGCCCTAGCCGCTCGTAGAAACGCCAAGCCAACGTGATTGTCTCGGCGTCCAGGTGGGGGTCGTAGGGGCCCAGGACTTCTACTCCTACCTGATCGAAC
Organism: Candidatus Neomicrothrix sp. UBA2974; assembly: GCA_002348705.1. Lineage (GTDB taxonomy): Bacteria > Actinomycetota > Acidimicrobiia > Acidimicrobiales > MedAcidi-G1 > UBA9410. Next base: position 150,647 of record DEAU01000010.1, on the reverse strand, counting down.
TGGCGGAAACGCCCCTTCTGGGCACGTTCATATCGGAAATTTGGGCCGGCATACCAAGTTTTGTATGGGACGGCCGGCCGGTGCTCAGCAAAACCCCGAACAACTGAAGCTGTCTGTTCGGGACGCAGAGCAATCGTCCGTCCTCCCTTGTCCTCAAACGCGTACATCTCCTTGCGAACCACATCGGTGGCTGGACCAAGTCGCTGAAAAACCTCAATGTGCTCAAATATCGGAGGGACAACCTCAAGGTAGCCGGCCGATCCCACCACTTCAGCGAAGACCTCCACCAGAAAACGCCTCCGCGCCGAATCCGGCCATAGAACGTCGCGCGTGCCCTTAGGGGCACGAAAGGCGTGGTCGCTCACAAGGATGCAGGTTACCGGCGCACCGTCGGCGCCCTGATGAAGTCAGCGACCGGAAGCAGCTACCTCAGTCGCCTCCACCGGGAACAGCTCGATGAACGTCGTAGATCGAGTCGATTCTTCGGAGCATGCGCAGGAGACTCTCTAGGTGTTCCGGGTCTCCGAGTTCAAAGTCGAACCGCATGGTCGCCACCCGGTCGGAGCCACTTGTCGATGTCGAATTAGCCAACACGTTCACATGATGATCAGCCAGCACTCCACTGACGTCACGGAGCAGACCCGGACGGTCAAGAGCTTTGACAACGATAGACACCACAAAATAGCCCGCCGACTCCTCGTCCCACTCCACATCTATAAGTCGATCCACCTGATCTGCTGCCAGCGAAACGGCATTCGCGCAGTCGGCCCGATGCACACTTACTCCCCGTCCCCGGGTGACGAAGCCGATAATCCCGTCGGGTGGGACTGGCGTACAGCATCTCGATAGTCGCACCATTATGTCGTCAAGGCCCTCGACGTGGACCCCGACCGAACTCGTGTCCTGACGCGGACGGCGCGGTCGAGACGGTTCGATGACCGGCTCCACAATCTCGTCGACCCGAAGGGCTCGAGATAACCGACCGACCAACGACCGAGCCGACACATGGTGTTCGCCAATGGCCGCATAAAGGGCATCGAGATCCGTGTAGTTCATCGCCGCAGCGATTTCAACTAGTTCCGGCCCGGCGAGTATCTCCCGAGCTGGCAGGCCGGAACGACGAAGCTCCGCCACCAAATCCTCGTAGCCAGAGTCAATGGCATCCGAGCGACGCTCCTGCGAGTACCACTGCTTGATCTTGCTGGTCGCGCGATGGGTGGCAACAAACTTCAGCCAATCCTGGCTCGGACCGGCTCCCGACTGACGAGAAGTGACGATCTCGACCGTGTCCCCGGTAATCAGAGGGGCATCTAGGGGCACCAGCCTGCCGCCTACTTTGGCACCAACGCAGGTATGTCCGACGTCGGTGTGGATGCTGTAGGCAAAATCGACAGGTGTGGCACCGACTGGGAGTGTGACAACCTTCCCGCGTGGCGTAAAGACGTAGACCTCGTCCAGTTCGAGGTCGGTTTTGAGGTTCGCCATAAAGATTCCGGGATCTTCGGTCTCGGCCTGCCACTCCACAATTCGGCTCAGCCAAACCATCTCGTCAGACGGCGATTGCGCCTTGTAGTCCCAATGGGCGGCTACCCCGTGTTCGGCTCGGGCGTGCATCTCGATCGTGCGGACCTGAAACTCAACCTGCTTCCCCTGCGGCCCTACCACGGTGGTGTGCAGAGACTGGTAGAGGTTGAATTTGGGCATGGCCACGTAGTCCTTGAACCTGCCCTGAACTGGCTTCCATGTGGCGTGGATAGTTCCTAAGGCGGCGTAGCAGTCGCGAACATTTTCAACCACCACCCGCACTCCGACCAAGTCATGGATCTCGTCGAACGAACGACCCTTGACGATCATCTTCTCGTAGATGCTCCACAACTGCTTCGGGCGGCCATCAACCTTTCCCGCAATTCCGACCTCGGCGAGTCGAGCCTCCACTTCGCCGATGACTTGAGCCAGGTAGAGGTCGCGTTCCGGGGAACGATCCTGAACCATCTGGTCGATCTGGCTATAGCGCTTCGGATGAAGAGTGGCTAGAGCAAGGTCCTCCAGTTGGTCCTTGACCTCCTGCATCCCCAAGCGGTTGGCTAATGGCGCATAGATATCAAGGGTTTCTTGAGCCACCCGCTGCTGCTTGAACTCCGGCAGAGCAGCCAACGTTCGCATGTTGTGTAGTCGGTCAGCAAGCTTGATGATCAGAACCCGGAGGTCCTTTGCCAGTGCAACCAGCATCTTCCGAACGCTTGCCGCCTGCTGGTCCTCTTTGGTGTCAAAGTTAAGCCGGTCCAGTTTCGTGACGCCATCGACGATCGTTCGGACGTCGGCCCCAAAGTCGCTCTCGAGATCGTCGAGACTCACCAAGGTGTCCTCAACGGCATCGTGTAAAAGCGCGCTGGCCACCGTGACGTCGTCCAAACCCTGCCTGGCCACAATGGTGGCCACCGACATCGGATGGTGGATGTACGGCTCACCCGACTTCCGGGTTTGGCCAGCGTGGGCGTCCAGCGCCACTCGATAGGCCCTCTCGATCAACGAGGTATCGGCACCCGGGTGGAAATCCCGGAAGGTGGTCAATAGCGAGGACGTCTCGTCGACCTCTCGACGGGGCCGCCGCCTCCATGGCAGCACCCGGGTTATCGTCGACATTGTGTGACGCTCCTGACCGGTCCTCCTCTGGACTTCCTCATAGCCCCCCACGCTACTGCCGGCCTCTAAAGGCCCCGGGGGTTAGCGCTTCTTCTTGCGGGGTCGAGGTGGCACGCCACTAGTTCCTGCCGACGACATCGGCGGTCGGCGTCGAGCCGGTCCGCCACCAGGCGACCTTCGTTTTGTGGACCGAGCCTCGGTCAGAGCCGCCTCACTTCTGTCAATGACCCGTGTACCAATGCCGCCGCTGTCTGCACGGCTGCGGACTTTTTCTCCGATCCGGCGCCAACGATCCTCGCGTTCTTTCATGCGAGCAACCAGCGCCGAGGCTACGAAGAGCGACGAGTACGACCCGACCACGATTCCAACTAGTAACGCGACCGCGAATTCCCGCAACGTGGCCGCTCCCATGATCACAGAACCCACCAAGAGCATCGACACGACCGGGATGGCCGATGTGATGCTGGTGTTGATCGATCGCATGGCGACGCGATTCAGGGCAAGGTTCATGAGTTCGCGATAGGTGTAGCGCTCAGTAGGGCCAAGACGACCAACTATCTCCCGCACTTTGTCGTAAACAACGATCGTGTCGTACAGCGAGTAGCCCATGATGGTCAGGAATGCGATAACCGTGGCCGGGGTGATCTCGAAGCGGAACACCGAGTAGACGCCGACACTGAGCACAATGTCGTGTGCCACGGCGACTAGAGCGCCGACTGCCATCTTCCACTCAAGCCGGACTGCGATGTACAGGGCCACCACCACAAAAAAGACCAACAGGGCTGTGACCGCCTTGTCAGTAACTTCGTCGCCCCACGTGGGGCCGACTTGCTCAAAGGCGATCACCTCCCCAAGCTCCGCCTCAAGACCTTCCCTCAATTCAGCTGCCCGGGCAGGATCTTGAACGTCGGAGCGGACCAGCACCCGATCATCACCCACCAGTTGGACACGGGCGTCTGTTGCATCCAAATCAGCCAGAACCGACCTCACGTCAGCAACCGACGCTTCCGGAGCCTGCACCTCGTACGAGGTACCCCCCTCAAAGTCGAGGCCAAGGTTCAGGCCCAGCACGACGAATGAAAGGAGACCGACAAACACTGCTGCTGCTGATCCGATGGCTGCCCGACGCCACATACGGGGGAAATCAAGAGCTGATTCGCCGCTGTAGAGGCCACTTAGCATCTTCATGCGCCCGCCCTAGCAGGGTCGGCCGCTCGACCAGCTGCAGAAGCCACCGCTCCGGAGGCGGGAAGCCCAAACCTCTGCGGATGATCGGCAAACCACCTCGTTGTAGCCAGTAGCCGGACCATCGGACCCATAAAGAAGTAGGTAGCCACCAAGTCGAGGACGGTAGCCAAACCTAAATACAGGGCGAAGCCACGAACTGCACCAACGGTCAGCGCCCAAAGCAAGGCAGCGCCGATCAGTGATGCCACATCGGCCTTCACGATGGTCGAGAAGGCGATCGGGAAGGCTCGGTCGACAGACGATCGGGCGGTCCGACCATCGCGGACGTCCTCCTTGAGGTGCTCGAAGTAGACGACATTGGAATCTACGGAGACGCCGATGGCCACGATCAGACCGGTGACTCCAGCCAAGGTAAGAGCCAAGCCGGACTGCGTGCCCAGATGGGCGACGATCGCCCAGAGCAGCGCTCCTGAGATGCCGAGGCTCGCTAGGGCAACGAGGCCCAGAATTCGGTAGTAGCTAACAATGAAGATGGCAACGAGCAGAAGGCCGACCAATCCAGCGATCACTCCTGCACGCAACGAGTCCTCGCCGATCGTGGCCGAGACGACACGGGTGTTCTCAGCTTCAAGTTCGACCGGAAGTGCCCCATACCGGAGCGCCAGGGCCACGTCGTCAGCCTCCTCTTTCGGGAAACCACCAGAGATGACGATGGCGTCAGCCTTGAACTGTGGTGCCCGGATCGATGGGGCGGTGACTACCTGCCCATCAAGCACGACTGCAAGCCTGCCATTCGGCGACCCCTCAACACGAGGGCAAGCCGGCTGTCCGGAAAAGCATCGGAAGGCCACGTCATTGAATCCGTCAACTCCTACCTGACCGCCATGAAGCTCTAGACCGACCTGCCACTCGTAGTCGATGAACAGCGCGTTGGCATCAGCCACCGCCTCGCCAGTAAGCACCGACGGACCCAGCAAATAGCGTTGGCCACCTGAATCACCTCTAAGGCCTAGGACAACGAAGTCCTCAGGCTGGTCATCTTCTGGAAGGGTCGTGCCGTCTGCTCCGACTGCCGGCACCACAGAACCGGACGTGACCTCGGAACACGGGGCGAACGGTCCACTGGCCTTTCCTAGGGGAGGGCTGTCAACCGCCGCCAACTTGGAAACGGCGCAGACCGGCCGAAACCGAAGTTCGGCAGTGGTGCCCACCAACTCGAGAGCCCTCTCTTGATCATCGACTCCGGGTAGTGACACCATGACGCCGGTCTCGGTCCTCGAGATCTCTGGCTCAGCCACCCCGAGGCCGTCGATACGGTCGCGGATTATCTCTACTGTCTGATCGAGCATCTCCTCAGACGCTGGTTCGGTAGCCACTAGTCGAACCGATACGCCTCCCTGTAGATCAAGGCCGAGCAGGGGCCGATTACCCCAGACGACCGTCATCACCGATGCGAATACGCCGATTACGACAATGCCGAGAAGCAGGAAGAGTTGGCGACGCGGCACGAAAGTTCCTTGATCGGGCGAGAGGTCGACAGTTCAGGCAGGGGAAAGGTAGTCAAAGACAGTTGGTTCAGTCCCCGTCGGTATGATCCTCGTCGACCGCATCTAACTCATGTTGGTCCTCGTCCACCTCTTCTTCGGTGGGCAAAGGGGCGTTGAGGCGCTGCTCAACTGCACCGCGCCGAACCTTCAGTTCGATCCCCTGGTACACCTCAATCCACAGAACGTTCGGGTCGTCAGCATCAACTTCGTTGACCGTTCCGTAGATACCCGAGTTCAGCAGAACTTCGTCGCCAGCGGATATAGAGGCCACTAACGCCTGCTGCTCCTTGGCCTTCTTTTGTTGTGGACGGATCATCAGGACATACATCAGCCCGAAGATGAGAATCAGGGGAAGGAAGCCAGCCATCGAATACTCCTGTGTCGAGCGGGAGTGGACGGATCAAAACCGATAGTGCCGTCCACCGTGGGACCAGACGAGCCTACGCCCGACCAACCGGCGCCTGACGGTCCATCAACCCCAGACCTGCAAAGTGCGGGCCCGAAATGCTTCAAAGTTGCCGGATTCTATGGCCTCCCGAAGTCGATCCACGAAGGCCAGAAGCCACGCAAGGTTGTGCAGGGTTAGGAGGCGGCGACCGGTGGGCTCGTCGGTCATCAGTAGGTGCCGGAGGTAAGCCCGCGACCAGCGAAAGGCAGGACTTTCTGGAAAATCCGGGTCCAATGGTGCCTCGTCTGCAGCGAATCGGGCATTGCGAAGATTAAGGCGTCCATCCATGGTGAAAACGGAGCCGTGACGAGCGTGCCGGGTGGGCAAAACGCAGTCAAACATGTCTATGCCGGCCGCCACCACCTCAACCAAACCTGCTGGATCGCCAAGCCCCATGAAGTATCGAGGTTGGTCCGACGGTAGTAGCCCCGTCACAACCGCCAGCGGTTCCAGCATTTCATCACGGGTCTCACCGACGCTCAAGCCACCAACCGCGTAGCCGTCAAAACCCACCCCCAGAGTCCGCTCAGTGCTCTCAATCCGCAAAGCCAGATCCGTTCCGCCTTGGACAATTCCAAACTGGCTCTGGCGAGCCTCTGCATCCGGGTGTTCCAAAAAGAATCGGCGACCCCGGGCCGCCCAATCGGCCGTGCGATCGACCGCCGAACGCAGGACACTGTCGGAAGCGGGTAGAGCCGGGCAGACATCTAGCACCATCTGGATGTCGGCCCCTAGGTCAGCTTGGATATCGGCTGCCGTCTCAGGCTTCAGTATCTGAGTTGATCCGTCGTAGATGGACCGGAAAGTCGCACCTTCATCATCGACTTTTGGTTGCAAGGAGAAAATCTGATATCCACCAGAATCGGTCAGCGTCAGGCCGTCCCACCCTGCAAACGCCGCTAGGCCACCGTGCGCACGCACAACCTCCGCACCTGGTCGAAGCATGAGGTGGTAGGTATTGCCAAGGACAACCTCAGCACCCAAATCGGCCAGGTCCGTTGACGATAGGTGTCGAACGGCACCCCTGGTTCCTACCGGCATAAAGCATGGCGTCCGGAAAGTCCCGCCAGCCAACTTCACGATGCCGGTGCGTGCCCCGCCATCTGCGGCCACTGCAGCGAAGTCAGCCTTCACAAGCCAGAACTCTCTTTCTCTTCCCCACGGGACACGAGCATGGCGTCTCCGAAAGACAGGAACCGGTAGCCAGCATCAAGGGCTGTCGCATATAGATCCCGCCAGCGGGACCCGACGAAGGCCTCCAGCATCACCAGCAGTGTGGACCGGGGAAGGTGGTAGTTGGTCATCAATACGTTCACCATCTGAAAGTCGAACGGTGGACGAATGAATAGGTCGGTCTCGCCATCCGGACCAAAGCGGGCAGCGGACTCTAACGCGCGCACTGTGGTGGTCCCCACCGCCACCACCCGGCCCCCAGCAGCCCGAGCCCTCATACACGCTTCAATCACTTTCGCGGGAACTCGATACGCCTCTTTGTGCATCCGGTGATCGTCGAAATCGTCAGCGACCACCGGTCGGAAGGTATCGAGACCAACCACCAACTCCAGTCGCTCGATCTGGACCCCCTTGACCTGACACGCCTCCAAGACCGCCTCAGTCAGGTGCAGTCCTGCGGTAGGAGCGGCCGCAGAGGCCGATCGTTCGCTGTAGACGGTCTGGTATCGCTCGGGATCTTCAATACCCTGAGTCAGGTAAGGCGGCAGGGGGACCATACCGTAATGGTCGAGCGCATCGAGTAACTCCGGACGGTCCATTGGAATCCCGTCTCTGGTCATCGGCCGAACCCGACGACGGCCCTCACCCAAATCATCTTGGACTTCAACAACCAAGCCTTCTGAGACGACAAGACGGGTACCAGCCTCTACCTTCCGACTAGGCCGAACCAGCGCTTCCCAGTCCAATGATTCTCCCTCCAGGGCGTCGTCCTTCACCGGCCGCAGCAGCAACACCTCAGCAGATCCACCAGTCGGCCGGACTGAAAGGAGACGAGCATGAAGCACGCGGGTGTCATTGAGGACCAAGACGTCACCTGGTCGGAGAAGATTGGGCAGGTCACGCACGGTCCGGTGGATCACGCTGGTTCCAGTCGCATCCAACAAGCGGGCTGATGCCCGATCGGTCAGCGGAATCTGGGCGACGGCACTCTCGGGAAGCGGATAATCAAAGTCTTCCGGCCCCATACGTCTATGAGCCTAGGGATCGGTGTCTTTCCTATCGAGGCAACTGCTTACGAAAAAGCTTCTCCGATTCCCAACGTCTTAGTCGTCAAACAATGATGCGGAGGGTGACTGGGTCGAACGCATCTTTACACCGAGGTGCGCATAGGCCGCTGGCGTGGCCACCCGCCCCTTAGGTGTGCGCAGCAACAGGCCTTGCTGGATTAGGAAGGGTTCGTAGACGTCTTCGACCGTGTCTTCCGGTTCGCTGACCGCTATGGACAGAGTCTTAAGGCCTGCCGGACCACCGTCGAACCTTCGGCAGAGCGCGCTGAGGATCTCCCGCGATGCCTTGTCGAGACCGAGGGCATCTACCCCAAAAAAGGCCAGTCCATCGCGCGCCACTGCGCCGTCGACTACACCAGAGCGTTCGACTTCGGCGAAATCACGCACCTGACGAAGCAGGCGGTTACCAATCCGCGGAGTGCCTCGGCTGCGCCGAGCAATCTCAGTAGCACCGTCGTCGTCAAGTTCAACGCCGAGAATGCCGGCGGCCCGAATAACAATGTCGCGTAGGTCACCGGATTCGTAATAGTCAAGGCGAGCAGTCAGTCCAAACCGGTCCCGCAGGGGACCCGTGATGAGGCCAGTCCGAGTCGTCGCCCCAATCAGCGTGAATCGGGGCAGATCTAGACGGATGGAGCGCGCTGCAGGTCCTTTGCCGAGAACGATGTCCAACTCGAAGTCCTCCATTGCTGGATAGAGGACCTCCTCAACAACCCGAGAAAGCCTGTGGATCTCGTCAATGAACAGAACGTCACCCGGCTCAAGCTTGGTCAAAATGGCGGCCAGATCTCCGGCGCGCTCGAGAGCCGGGCCGGAGGTCACGTGCATTTCAGCCTGCATTTCCGCAGCCACGATGTGAGCCAAAGTGGTCTTTCCTAAACCAGGTGGGCCGGCGAAAAGGAAGTGGTCGGCTGCTTGGCCACGCCGCCGGGCCGCTTCCAACATCACCCGGAGGTGACCCTTCAACTCAGTTTGTCCCACGAACTCATCGAGGCTCCGGGGTCTCAGACCGGCCTCTACCAATACCTCGTCAGTCTCCGGATCTCGGTCAGGCGATAGCAATTCTTCGCGCACTCGTCCCCCTCCTACGCTCGCGCTAGGCGCTGCAGCGCCTCGCGCAATAGAACCGCAGGATCGTTACCACCCAGATCGGCCAAGACGGCCCGGACTTCGTCTTGTGAGTAGCCGAGCCCGCCGAGAGCTTGTTGGACTTCAACCAGTGCGGAGTGGACTGGCGTTCCCTCACTGTCGGCACCGGGCACTCCATCAATTGGCAATTCAAGCGAGTTCTTCAATTCGACCAGCAGACGGGTAGCTGTCTTCTTGCCTATGCCAGGCACCAGACACAGGGCGGCTACGTCGTCATCGGCTAGCAGCCGAGCCAGTTCGACGGGCCCGTGCACACCTAGCACGGCCAGAGCCAACGACGGCCCTACTCCATGGGCTGACAAGAGCGCCTCGAAACATGAGCGTTCAGCGCGCTCCATGAAGCCATAGAGGGTCTGGTCACCCTCCCGGATGTGATGGTGCACGTGAACAAATACTTCAGTGCCGACTTCCCCGAGACGCAGCGCCGTAGTCGGTGTCACCACTACCCGGTAACCAACACCAGCTACGTCAACCAACACCTCGTCACGGCCACTCTCCTCTATACGCTCTAGCAGGAGTCCCCGCAGTGATCCAATCATCAGCCCACAACCAAGTCTCCGAAGCGCTCTGATCCTCGCCGGGTTGGAGCCATACGGGCCAAGTGGCAAAGGGCCACAGCCACCGCGTCGGCGGCATCCACCGGACGAAGCGGCGTGTCGATTCCCAACTGGGTCCGAACCATTCGTTCAACCTGCTCCTTGTCGGCATTGCCCCAGCCAGCGACAGCCTCCTTCACTTCGTTTGGCGAATAGAGAGTCACAGGAATGCCGGCACCTGCCACCGCAGCCATCACCACTCCCGAGGCTTGACCGGTTTGCATCGCCGTACGCACGTTGACCTGGAAGAGAACGCGTTCGATTGCCACCTCGTCAGGTCGATACTCGTCAACCAGTAGGCCTACCTCCCGATGGAGATCTGCTAGACGGACAGCCGGCTCGGCACCTGAATCGGTCCGCAGCACTCCAGCAGCTAATGCTTCGAGGCGTGAGCCGTCTCGGCGAATCACGCCATAGCCACAACGGGTCAGACCGGGGTCGACGCCTAGAACGAACATGTGTACGACTCTAGCCTTGTGTCCACTACCCGAGCGGCCACCCGGTTCAGCCCCCAAAAGTCAGGCGTCAAGCGCCTCGAGAACCCCGCCGGGCATGTCGAAGTTGGCGTAAACGTCCTGTACATCCTCGTTTTCGTCCAACAAGTCCATCACCCGCAGCACAGCTTTCGCCTGTTCGACCGTGTCTATGGACACCGAAGTGGTTGCCAACATCGTTACATCGGCATTCTCAAACGGCACGCCGGCCTTCTCTAGCGCATCGCGGACTACCGGTAGGTCGGCGGCCTCACAGGTAAGCTTCCAGGTCCCATCTTCGTCGACCAAATCGTCAGCACCGGCGTCTAGCGCTGCAAGCATGATTTCGTCTTCATCGACCGATCCGTCCAGCAGCACCACGCCCTTACGCTCAAACTGCCAGGCCACTGATCCGGGCTCGGCCAACGAACCCCCATTCTTGGACAGCAGGGAGCGCACCTCTGACCCGGTCCGGTTCCGATTGTCGGTAAGGGTCTCGACATATAAAGCGACGCCGTGCGGCGCATACCCCTCGTAGGTGATCGACTCGTAATCGACGCCCTCCAGCTCACCGGTACCTCGCTTAACAGCCCGCTCAATGGTGTCTAGCGGCACCGAGGCATCCCGAGCCTTTTGGAACATTGTGCGCAACGTCGGGTTGGCGTCGGGATCTCCGCCACCCTGCCGAGCCGCCACCTCGACCTGCTTGATGAGCTTGGCGAAGAGTTTGCCGCGCTTCTTGTCAGCGGCACCCTTCTTGTGCTTGATGGTCGCCCATTTGGAATGGCCCGACATGTCCGACCTCCGTCTCGTCTCTTGTATTTAAAGCTGTCCGCAGCAGCGAAGCCGATCAGACCGCGAACGCCCAGTCCAGAAAACACCCGTGGATACGATCATCGTTAGACATCTCCGGGTGAAAGGCTGCCACTACAACAGTGCCCTGCCGACAGAGCACAGGGCTTCCATCAACCCAAGCCAGAACTTCGACATCTTCGCCGATCCGTTCCACCACTGGAGCCCGGATAAAGACGCCATGGAACGGCTCATCAAGTCCTGCAACCGCTAGTTGGGCCTCAAACGAATCTACTTGACGGCCATAACCGTTTCTTTGCACGTCTAGGTCAATTGCTCCGAACGAGCGCTGATCCGACCGACCATCGGTCACCCGGGCAGCCAGGAGGATCATCCCAGCACATGTACCCAACACAGGAAGGCCACTGGACAGCCGTTCGGATATCGGGCGACGAAGGCCTGAAGAGTCGAGCAGCATCGATATTGTTGTGGACTCTCCACCTGGCATGACCAAAGCGTCAACAGAGGCAAGCTCCCCGGGTGTTCGGACTTCGACCCCCGAGGCGCCCAAGCCATCTAAAACCTTCAGATGTCGGGCAAACGCGCCCTGCAGGGCCAATACGCCGACCTTCACCATCCCTCCGAGAGACGTGAGTGACTACCAGCCGCGGTCGGCAAGGCGCGTCTCCAGCGAGCCCAACTCTATGCCGGGCATGGCCTCCCCCAGACCGCGACTTACCTTTGCCAAAGCTGACGGATCGGCAAAGTTGGTGGTCGCCTCGACGATGGCACGGGCGCGAGGCGCAGGATCGTCGCTCTTAAAGATGCCTGAACCCACGAAAACGGCCTGAGCACCCAACTGCATGACCAGAGAGGCATCAGCCGGCGTGGCAATTCCTCCGGCACAGAACATCGGAACCGGCAACTCGCCAGTATCGGCGACCTCCTGGACCAACGGGAGCGGGGCTTGTAGACGCTTTGCCCAATCGAAGAGTTCGGCTGATTCGGCCTGGGTGATCTTTCCGATGTCCCCGATTATCGACCGGAGGTGCCGGACTGCTTCAACAATATTTCCAGTCCCCGCCTCTCCCTTGGACCGGATCATGCAGGCACCTTCAGAAATTCGACGAAGAGCCTCGCCGAGGTTGGTAGCGCCACAAACAAAAGGCACCGTAAACGCCCACTTGTCAATGTGGTGGGCTTCGTCAGCGGGGGTGAGAACCTCGCTTTCATCGACGTAATCCACCCCGAGAGCCTGCAAGATCTGAGCCTCAGCGAAATGACCGATTCGGGCCTTTGCCATGACCGGAATGGTCACCGCCTCTTTGATCCCCTCAATCATCTCCGGATCCGACATGCGAGCTACTCCACCGTCCCGTCGGATGTCCGCAGGTACACGCTCGAGAGCCATCACCGCTGAGGCTCCAGCATCCTCGGCGATCTTCGCCTGCTCAGGATCGACAACGTCCATAATGACGCCACCTTTGAGCATCTCGGCCAAGCCACGCTTCACCAACTGAGTCCCGGTAGCCCGGTTCGATTCGGTCATTAGCTCAGTCTAGGAACCGAGGTCGTGGATCCGACCGGCCCAGGCTCGCATCATCCTGGCGTCGGGCTGATTGGAATCAGCCGACCAACTCCGCGATGCGTTCCGGCCCTAGAAGGACGCCTTCCCCCAGGCGGGCAAGGGCCACCCAGGTACGACCGGAACGCAGGCCCACCGGCGATCCGGTCTCATCATCGACCAGACGCCAAGGCTCAGCTGTAAATGGCCTGCTCCACGTAATACCGGTTACCGTCCCGTCCCGCAGCAACCAGCCGTCTCCTGAACCTGTGCTGATGGCTTGCGGCGACTCCAAGTCAGCGTCTGAGCGGCGATAATCAACGTAGAGGAGGAGAACGTTGTCGGCGGCAAGCTGGACGCCGGCCTCATCGAGAAGTGCTGCACCCCGGTGAAATCGAAGCCAACGCTCCGTACCTTGATCCCAAACCCAATCAATCTCCCGACGGGGCGTCAGCCAGCCCACTCCGCGGACCGGCACTGCCGCAGTCGACAACGGACCCATCTCAAAGACAGCCTGCGGCGCCGAACCATCGGCCCGGACCGCCATGGCCGCAGCATCCACAAAGCCGTTGTAGGGCGGCTCACCACGGGACTTGTCCCGGAAAAAGAACTCCTGTCCGTCGCCAGTGGTGGTCATGGGAACGAAGGTTCCTTGCCGTTCCGCTTCGGCGACTTCGTCACCTACCCCCTGATTGCTCCCCCAATAGGCGAAGACCGGACGGTTCAAGTTGCCAATGAGGTCGATGTCGCTGGAGCGGGCCGATCGCACCGGACCGACCTTCAGGGGGACCTCGCTCTGGAATACACCAAGGAAGCGGGTCACCCCGTCCTCAATATGCACCTCATAAACCAAGTCGGCCGACTGAAGGCCAACCTGGGGAAGAGACTTGGAGTCGTTGTTGCCGATCTTCACCACGAGCGCTGGGCGATCGGCCAAGCCGTCAACGGCGGGCAAACCGGTCAACGGGTGAACTGGTCCGGTCCAGTCCTCAATGGTCGTCGTGCTGGGCACAGCGAGATCTTCGTTAGGAGACTCTTCCTCTGGACTGGTTGTTGATACCGGGACTTCACTAGCAGCGATCGACGTCGACGCCGGGGCTGCAACTGTTGACCCAATGGTCTCCAGAGAAGGGGTGGGCGCACCCTCGTCTGTGCTTGAACATGCACTTAGCGTCAGAAGCACTGCGCCCAAAACGGTGGCAAAAGAGCCGAGCGCGCGATGCAACGACCGAAGCTTCACCGCTCCCCCAGAGCATCGATACGGACCACCACCGGTGGATGTGCGGAAGTAGCAGCGTCTGTCCGGCCGTCAGGCTGGAGGAGCCAAAGTGCCCCCGTGGTGGAGGGTGCGTTCACGGCGGAGCCCAGCCCTACTAGCGCCCTGAGGGCGCTTTGCATCCCCGGCGGAAAACGAGTCAGGTCGGCACCCTCGAAGTCGGTCTGCAGCACTCGGTCTCGACCAATAGCGTTCGCCCCCCCAGAAAGAATCCCCATCGAACCCATGCCAGCTCGAACAGTCTCGGTCCGGAGTCCGGGCTCCCGGCAGCGGACCAGCAGGTGAGCCACTAGGGACTCCAACTCGACTAAACCCAGATGGTCAACAGCACCGGTGGTCAACACCAACTCGGCACCTTGTGGTCCGACCATGGCAAGTGCGTTGCCAGACACCGAGTCGATCACAGACAGGACAGGTTGTTCCATTCCATGAGTGAGGCAGAGGCCATCAACGGTGTTGTGCAGACGGGGGAACTCTCCAACATGGGCTGGTCGAGCGCCAATGCCCTTCCGCAACCGTGTAATCGCATGCCGCTTAGTCACTACCGCAAACACCGCGCCGGCGAGCACGCCAAAAAACAATGCAGCAACCGGACCGCTATCGACCTTCCAGGCGATAAGTCCCGTGGCGAAACTGGCACAAAGTGCCGGCATCGTGATCGGGTGGCGAAGAATGGACATGTGGCCGATGACTCCTCAGAGTCTGGTATGTGTGGGCGACCCCAGTGAGACTAAGACGGTGCGGTCAGTCATCCCCATGGGGCCGACCCGCATAATACGCCCGCTCCCCGGCAACAGCCGCGTACGCCTCGAGGTAGTGCTCAGCCAGCCGTTTCATTGAGAACTCCTCCGCCCGCTGAAGACCACTATCCACTAGGCGGTCTGCCAAATCTCGGTCGGCCAGAACCTTTCCCAACGCTGCGCCGAGCGCTTCAAAGTCCCCCGGCGGAACGAGTAGGGCATCATCTCCGCCTCGGGCCACGCGGGCATAACCCCGAATGTCACTGGCGACGACCGGCGTCCCGCAGGCCATTCCCTCTAGCAATACAACCCCGAACGACTCCCCGCGCAAGGACGGCGCGCAGAAGGCATCAGCTCCCCTAAGCCTCGCCGTTCGTTCGGCATCAGGGATTCGGCCCAACCACTCAATCCTCGGATCACCC
>DEAU01000010.1:24121-135270 GCA_002348705.1 Candidatus Neomicrothrix sp. UBA2974 | reverse complement strand
CCACTCAATCCTCGGATCACCCGCCACTCGTGAACGCAATTCTTCGGTTTCCGGACCAACACCCGCGACCCAAAGTCGAACTTCCGGACCCAGCATCCCCATCGCATCCAGCAGAACCGACAGGCCCTTGCGGGGCTCATGTCGACCGATAAAGAAGATCGTCGGTCCATCGGTAGGCCAGGGCTCTACTTGTGCGCCGCGGTCCACCTCAACGCCATTGAAAAGGACCTCATACTCTCCACCAAGAGAACTCCGCGCCATGGCCGCTGCATCATCCGAGACAGCAAAGGCCCGTTCAAGTCTCCGACTCAACCAGCGGACTGGACGATTGAGGAGATCGTAGGCGAGGCTCCCCCCGGCAGCATGGAACGTTCCCACCATGGGCGTCTGGGCTAATAGAAGTGCTGTGGTGGTTGGTCCGGGAGCCAAGGGTTCGTGAAGATGAAGGACGTCAAACTCCTCATCTCGCAGAGCGCGGATTGTCCGCAGCGCACAGGACACATCAGGGGCTATCGGCGCAACTGACCCATTGGCAGCAGTCGGGAGGCTGTCGCCCAACGGAGTGACACCAGCGTCTGGAGGTGGCCCATCACAAGGACCCAACACCCTTGTCGGATGGCCGGCAGCCCTCAAGACTCGGGCCAGACCTAGGACCTGACCCTGCACGCCTCCGGGCAAGGTCAGGCTGTATGGGCATACCAGTCCGACCCTCACAAACGAACCCCAGAAGTGGAAGCTGGATTCGCCAACCGGTCGGAGGGCCAATTGGGTTGCAGAAGATGCCACTGCTCAGGAGCGACGGAGATCAAGCTCTCGATCTCTCGCGCCAGATTCTGGGTCACTCGAACCACGTCGTCGCGGAGACGACCCTCACGAACAGTGCGCAGAGCGGGACGAACAACGCCGTGACACCCCCCCGGTCGGTCATACACAGCGATGGGGAGCAAAGTGGCACCAGTTCGCAGGGCAAGGGTCGCTGGACCAGCGGGCAGCATCGTCCGCTCCCCGAAGAACTCAACTTCGACCCCAACACCACCAACGTGGCGATCGCTCGGCAGGCAGACAGCTCGGTTGGCGCGCAGCATCGCAACGGCTTGAGTTCCCGCTGACGGTCCCAAACCGACCACCTCCATTCCCAACGACGTCCGAAACGACCGGTACCACTCGAAGAGTTCCGGAGGCTCCAGACTCTCGACCACGCAGCCCACAGAAACTCCTTGGTGGATTGTCAGCCAGTGGGCCGCCCACTCCCAACCACCTAGGTGGGGCATAGCCATGATCACGCCTTTACCCGCCCTTAAGCCCTCGGCAATCCGCTCATAACCTTCCTCGCTGAAACCGCCCACGATCTCTTCGGACGTCATAGACGGAAGCCGAAAACTTTGGAGGTAGTAGTCCGCGTAAGAAGCGAACACCGCGTCAACGCTTCGACGCAACTCCCGTCCCACTAGATCCGTCCCCTTAACGCGCTGGAGGTGCCGTTCCACAAGACGACGCCGGTCACGGTCGAAATGCCCAACTAGACGACCGATGCCACGTGCCACAGGGCCTGAGAGGGCAGGCGGAAAGAGACGGGCCGCCATCGATGCGGCCCGGAAGGCGTGAACGATCGCCGGAGCCATGCCAACCGGAACGGTAGTGGCTTGCTCGACGTTTCGGCTAAAGAGCGGACGCTCTGGGGTGAACCAGGCTCAGCGGCGAACAGGGCGTCGACGGGAACCCAGTCGCTGTCGACGCTCCGAACGGAGTTGTCGGCGGCGCTCGGATCGACGCTGGGACGGTGACTCTCGTCCAGCGCTCGCCTGTCGCCATACCTTGGCAAACCGTTGCGCCGCCGTGACCAGGCTGAGAACCAGCATCACCCAGAGCACAGGTATCAGGATCTCGGCGAACAGCAACCCAAAGGCCAGCACGATAAACCTCTCAGCCCGCTCCATCAGTCCGCCCTTGGCGTCATACCCCAGCGACTCAGCCTTGGCACGCTGATACGAGATGAACATTGCCGTAGCCATGATGGCCACTGGGAGCATCATCATTCGGTCTTCGCGGGATCCAGCCAGGTACCAAGCCACACCGCCAAACAGCAGCGCGTCGGTCAGGCGGTCGGCAACCGAATCGAAAAAGGCGCCGCGTGATGAAGACGTCCCTGAGGCTTTAGCAACGGCGCCGTCAAGGGCATCGGGCACTCCGGTGAGGACCAGAAGGAGGAAGCCGAGGCGCAGATATCCGAGACCAATAGACATGGACGCAGCGGCAGCCATAGCTATGCCGATAATCGTCACAACATCGGCGGTGATCCCTGTGCGGCGCAGGCTTCGTCCAATAGGTGTCAGTCCGCGGTCGACAACGGCTCTCCAACTGCCGTCAAGCATGGTGGTCTCTCCAGTCAGGCCCGGTCGCGTCTCCGGAAGGTCAGGCTACCGGCACCGCGCCGACTGGAGCGGGGACGGTGTCCGACGAGGACTGGAGCCGAATGTTCCAAAGTCGGCCCAAGCCGTCTTCTAGTCAATCCTGATCTGACCAGTCCTCAGGATTGTCCTCCGCGTGAACTGCAACAACCGAACCATCTACGCCATCGACGAAGACAAGCCCCCGCCGCTTAGGTGGTGACTCATTGGAATAGACAAGCACTCGCCACGTTGGGCGGCTCCTCAATCCCCGCCAAGCCATCTGTGCGGAGGCGTGTCCGACAGGAAAGCCCACGGCCCGGACAGAGGCCACCAAGGCATCAGCCTCGTCGACTCCGAGGCTCCATCCTGCTTGCAGGTGGTAGACGCCGACCAAAGCCAGCCCAACCGCACCAGCCACGAGGCCCGAATCGACCAAGGAAGATCCATCGGATAGCAGGACAACGGTGCCGGTGACAGCTGCCAACAAGAGGTAGAGGATTCCGGGAATCCTCCGCCGGTCATTGTCCGGGAAAACATAGGGGCCGACGAGTCCGGCGCCGCGTGCGTCTAGGTCTTCCGGTAATTCATCGCGCACCTCGTCGACTGGCGCCGGTTGATCCGGCTCAGCCGATTCTTGACCTATGGGCAGTCCAGACTCGTCGGCAACATCCACAATGCGGAAACATACAGGCGTCACCTGCTTCGAACCTGCCGAGACCGATATATCGATGAATCTACGGAGGGGTGGCGAACGTCCCTTCTAGTCGAACGACCATTTGGTCCACGGCGTCGACCACCATGTCCACGTTCCGTGCTAGTTCGCCCGCACCGTCTAGCAAGAGGTCAGCGTATTCGCCGCTTGGAACAACATGTGTTTCGTGCATCGGAGCCACGGTCGCCGCGAACTGGGCACGGACACTTTCGGGCGTCCGGCCGCGCTCTCTTACATCGCGTTCTAGGCGACGCCCCAGACGAACCTGTTCGGGAGCGTCCACGAACACTGCCAGGTCAATGCGGTCACGGACTTCTGGCACAGCCAGGACAAGAATGCCGTCGACGACTACAACAGACCGGGGATCCACCCTCCGTGTTGACCCAGTCCGAGTGTGGGTAGAGAAGTCATAAATCGGAACCTCAACGGCTCGTCCAGTCAGGAGGCTGTCAAGGTGCTCAACGAGCAATGCGCTATCCAGCGAGTCTGGATGGTCGTAATTGACAGTGGCTCGTTCATCGGGATCTAGGTGGATCAGGTCGTGGTAGTACTCATCGAACCAAAGCACAGTGGCCCTGTTGCCAAGGCGCTCCACCACGCGGTTGACGAGCGTGGTCTTGCCAACCCCACTTCCTCCGGCAACGCCTAGGACCGTGCTCCGCACGGGCCAGAAGCCTAGGAGGTTGCGACCCAATACCTAGCGTCGACCATCCCGACAAGGACGGTGCCCGACCTGGCGAGCACACCGTCGGATTAATACTTGTAATGCGCTGGCTTGTATGGACCATCAACTGGCACCCCGAGGTAGTCAGCCTGCGGTCCAGTCAACTCAGTGAGCCGAACCCCGAGTGCATCCAGGTGTAGCCGCGCTACCTTCTCGTCGAGTTCCTTAGGCAAAACTGCCACCTCGGTCCCGTAATCTTCAGCCCGAGCGTGTAGTTCGATCTGAGCCAGTACTTGGTTCGAGAAACTCGCCGACATCACAAAGCTGGGATGCCCGGTGGCGTTGCCCAAGTTAAGCAGTCGCCCTTCCGACAGCATGATGATTGAGTGCCCATCAGGGAAGACGAATTCGTCGACCTGAGGCTTGATGGTCACCCGCTGCACATCAGACATCCGGGCAAGACCGGCCATATCAATCTCGTTGTCAAAGTGTCCAATGTTGCCAACGATGGCCTGATGCTTCATCCGGGCCATGTGCTCTGCGGTGATGATGTCCTTGCACCCCGTGGCAGTGACAAAGATGTCGGCCTCATCTAGGACTCGCTCCAAGGTGTTCACCTCATAGCCCTGCATGACTGCCTGAAGGGCGCATATGGGATCCACCTCGGTCACGATCACCCGGGCCCCCTGACCTCTCAGCGACTCAGCGCAGCCCTTTCCAACATCACCAAAGCCGCAAACGACGACGGTCTTGCCGCCAATCATCACGTCAGTCCCGCGATTGATGCCGTCAATCAATGAGTGACGGCATCCGTAGAGATTGTCAAACTTCGACTTGGTGACAGCGTCGTTCACATTTATAGCTGGAAAAAGCAGTTGTCCTGCATCACTCATCTGGTATAGCCGGTGGACTCCAGTGGTCGTCTCCTCTGAGACACCGCGTATGCCGGAGGCAATACGGGTCCAGCGACCAGGGTCCTCGTCCAGAGAGGTGGACAGAGTCGCTAGCACCACTTTCCACTCGTCCGAGTCGTCCTCGGAAGCCTTCGGCACGACACCGGCCGCCTCGAACTCTGCGCCCTTGTGGACCAATAGGGTTGCGTCGCCGCCGTCGTCCAGGATTAGGTTCGGTCCCGTTCCGGCCGGCCACTCAAGTACCTGACGAGTAGCCCACCAGTATTCCTCCAGGGTTTCGCCTTTCCAAGCGAAGACCGGCACGCCGCGCAAGTCGTCGGGCGATCCGGCCGGGCCACATACAACGGCAGCCGCAGCGTGGTCCTGAGTGGAGAAAATGTTGCAACTGGCCCATCGGACCTCTGCCCCAAGCGCAACCAGAGTCTCGATGAGCACCGCCGTCTGGACTGTCATGTGCAACGAACCGGTGATACATGCTCCGGCCAGTGGTTGCTCGTCGGCATACTCGGCCCGCAGGGCCATCAGGCCGGGCATCTCGTGTTCGGCTAGACGAATTTCGTTGCGGCCAAACTCATACAACGAGAGGTCAGCAACTCGATGGTCTTCTGCGAGGGGACGGGGCGACGCGGTCATGAAGGCTCCTGACAGCGCCTTTGCAAGCGCCGTTAGTCGTACCGACCGGTGGACACCGAACGGCTCGGTTGACTGAAAGCCGGGCTGGGGTCGTCTGACGCCTGGTTCATACAGCCACGGTCGTTTTGAGGCTAGCGCTCCGAGCAGGTGAGGGTAGGGCAGGTCCTTGTCGCATCCGTCCTATTCAGCCGGAGCCTCAGAGCCAGAACCACTCCCCCGGTTGCATTAATAGGGAGGTAGCAGACCAGACCACCCCCTTGGCCAGATTGGCCGTCGAACCAAGTCGTCAGGGCCCCGCGAAGATCAGGTAAGCCGTGCCATCCACGGACAATTCAACAGGGCCGTCGCGTGGACCGAGCCATGCAGCCTCACCAGCTCTGATACGAAGCTCAACGCGGTTGGACCCAGCAGTCGTCGCAAGGATGCTTCCGTCAGAACAAACGACCACAGTCGGTCGTTCACCGTCGAACGTGGTACTCGCAACCTGACTTAGGCGACGAACGGAAAAGGCGGCCGTCGGCAGGTTATAGAAATAGTCACTCCCCTCGGGGCGGTGAACTAGCGGGATTGCATCGGTGTCTATGAGATCAAGAAACAGGTCTGCATCCACATACTTGGTCGTTAGCCCTGCTCGGACAACCGAATCTGAGTTCGCCATTACCTCGATGGCCATGCCCGACTGATGAGTGTGAAGCATCCCGGGCGGAACAAATAGGGCTTCTCCTGGTTCTAGGACCACATGGTGCATCAATGGCAAAAGCAGAAGCGCTGGATCTTCTGGATGTTCTACGGACGACCGGTTCAACGCCTCCACCACCGGAACCGGTAAGAGGCCCGAACCCACAGCTCGGACCGCCTCCAAAACCCCGGGCAGCACTTGAGCGCCGTCGACGGCCAGCGCTCCAGCAACAGCCTGTCGTCTGTCCCCGTCGACCAGTGGCCCGACAATGCTGTCAGGCATCCCAAGGGCTCGGGCCACGACGAGCGCTTCAGAGGACGGCAAGAGGCCGCAGAGGCTCGAGAAGTAGTCAACGGCTACCACGACCTCTGGTTTGCCAACCGGGTCCCGAAAGCAGCGTCGAACGTCTCCAGCCGACAGTCCGCACTGCTCCTCGCGTCGGTAGCCGGCAACAGCAGCGGCGTCGTCAGGGTGGACCTGAAGAGATAGAGGCCGTGCCACAGCCAAGAACTTTGCGAGGACCGGCAATTCCATTTCGGTCACCGCCCGACCATCAGCGGCAAACGTCGCTGGGGCCGCCGGGTGAGCACCAAACCACAGTTCAGCTTCCGGGAGTTCGCTGGGCTCAACGCCGCGTAGCTGAGCCAGCTTGGTGCACGACCCCCAGTCGTAAGAGCGGACAACGCCAACAAGACGGTCCACGGTGGCGTCAGAACCAGTGCTCGGCGACCATCAAGCGCCGAAAGTTGGACGGATGCCCTCGGCCTCCGCCAGCGCGATTAATCGGTCGTGCTCTCCATCGGCGACGGACTCGGCCTCATCAATCAGCATGACCGGGATCCCGTCGCGCACCAAGTACCGGCGCCGCAGGCGCGGGTTGTAGAGAGAATCCTCATTGGCGAACCACAGCAATGGTCCTTTGTCCTCTGGACAAGCGAGGATCGCCAACAACTTCGGGTCAAGGGACATATCGGAATGCTATTGGGTCCGAGAGCCCTTGGACCTAGAGCTCACCCCACTAGAGATCTCCTGAGTCAAGTGGGCGAGATGTCCGGGCAAAAAGGGCGCTCACCTCGGCAACTCTCGCCGCACAAGCCTTCTCGTCAGCAGCTTCGACGTTGAGCCGCAATAGCGGCTCCGTGTTAGACGGCCTTATGTTGAACCACCAGTCAACGAAGTCCACCGTCAAGCCGTCGAGGCGGTCCTGGACCGCATTAGGCGCCTGAGAGGCGTAGTGATCGGCCACCGCCTCGATAGCGACCATCGGGTCGTCGACTGTCGTGTTGAGTTCCCCAGAGTTCGCATAGCGCCGGAAGGGTGCCACTAGCTCACTAATCGGGCCGCCGTCCACCGACAACGCCTCGAGAACTACCAGCGCGGCGATCAGACCACTGTCTGCCCGGTAGTTGTCGCGAAAGTAGTAGTGCCCGGAGTGCTCACCAGCAAAGATCGCATCCTCGACAACCATCATCTCCTTGATGAGAGAGTGGCCCACCCGCGTCCGGACCGCCCGACCTCCAGCCTCGGCGATGACCTCAGGAACCGACTTGGAACAAACCAGGTTGTGGAGCACTGTTGCCCCGGGATGGCGGTAAAGCATTTCCCGGGCGACGAGCGCTGTCACCGTGGAACCGGAGATCGGCCGACCCGCCTCATCGACAAGAAAGACCCGGTCAGCGTCTCCGTCGAAAGCCAGACCCACGTCAGCCCCAGTGGCCACCACGCGTTCCTGGAGGTCGCGCAGGTTTTCCGGCTGAATCGGATCGGCCGGATGATTTGGGAACGTGCCGTCCAGTTCCGGGTAGAGGTGATCTAATTCGAATGGAAGTTCGGCGAATACCGGCGGGACGACCAAACCACCCATGCCGTTGGCGGTGTCTACCACTACACGCAGCGACCGAAGTCGTCCGATATCAGCGAAGGAAAGGACGTGCTCGACGAAGGCATCCAAGAGGCCCAAGGCGGCTACGCGGCCGCGAGGACCAACTATCGGGGGGGCACCATCTGCTAGTTGGGCCACAGCCGATGCCTCCACCTCATTGAGGCCAGTCTCGTAGCCGATTGGAGCGGCCGATGTCAGACAGAACTTCATGCCATTGTCTCCAGCCGGGTTGTGGCTAGCAGTCAGCACGATGGCTGGGGCACGCAGGTGACCTGAAGCGAAGTAGACGAGGTCTGTCGAAGCCAAACCGAGGTCACCTACGTCCAGTCCAGCAGAAGTCACTCCTCGGATCACAGCCTCGCCGAGAGGGATGCCGCTCGACCGCATGTCGCGACCAACAAGAATCTGCGTGGCGCCTTCCTCCCGACGACGCACAAGTTCAGCGAAGCCCCGGCCCACAGCCTCGGCCAGTGCCTCGTCGAGGGCTCCCGGAACCGGCCCACGAACGTCGTAGGCCTTGAAGGCCGCCAGCCTGGCCGGTGCGGCGGTCAGTTCCTCTGAGCCAGCCTTGTCTTGCGACAAGTGAACCGGCCTCGATGGGTAGGCACCCCGGCGGGCCCGTTGGCGGACCCGAACCATGTCGGATACCAACCGGATTCCATCGCGAAGAGCCCGTACCGTAGATCGCTCCGAATTCTCTACCTCAACTGGAACCTCCACCAACGTCAGACGCCAACGTTCAGCGAGGTGAAAGAGCTCGACGTCAAAGGCGAAGCCGTCGAGGGTGGACGCTGCGAAAAGTGGACGTGCAACATCAGAACGGAAGGCCTTTAATCCACATTGGGTGTCCCGGTACTGGCCTAAAAGCAGAGCATGGGTCGCAAGATTGATCAAGCGACCCCCCAACTCGCGCAATCGGCCCGCCCGCACCAACGTGCGTGTTTCGGTGTGCCGTCGGCTTCCAACCACTACGTCGAAACCCTCCTCAACCCGTTCCACCAGGACCGCGGCCTGTGCCGGCCCGTAGGCAAGGTCAGCGTCGGTAAATAGCACGGTTCGACCGGTCGCAACCGCCACCCCAGCGCGCACCGCGGCACCCTTTCCAGCGTTCTCTTCGAGACGGATCACCCGGTCGGCTCCGGCCTCCCGGGCCGCCTCAGCGGTACCGTCGGTCGAGCCATCATCCACAACCACAATCTCTAACTGCTGAGCTCCCCCCCTCCCCAGCGAGGACGGACTAAGCGCCGCACCCAACTCCGCGCGCACCCGACGCACTGACTCCGCGATTCGGTCGGCCTCGCAGTAAGCGGGCAGAACCAGAGTTGCCCTCGCTCCGCCAGAGGCCGGGGCTCGGTCAATCGGCTGGTCCTGCTCGCGCCTTATAACCCGGAAGAGGAAAGCCCGGTAAGCCACGGCGCGCACCCCTCCGGCCACTGCCACGGCGAGACTCTTGGCTAACAACAGACGACTCACCGGAGCCGAATCATTAATTCCACCGACGACCAATAGACCTGAGAGGACTCCGAGGTCGACGAGGCCTGCAACGACGACGACGAGGATAAAGACGCGAGGGTTCCGAATCCACCGCGCATATGGGTCGTCGCGCAGAGTTAGGCCTCGATGAAGAAGTAACGCCACCACGGCGGCAGCGGCGAGAGCAGACGGATCGGCGAGCCAGAGTGGCCATCCGGCATCCGAAAGGATCACCAGGAGGCCAATATCCAGCGTCGTGGCAACCAGCCCGACTGCTGCGAACCGGCGAAGCCGCTCCCTCACCGGGAGACGTCCTCCGCCACCAACGGGTTCGGTTCTGACCCGGCTGGTCCATCCGTGACGCCGGGTGGGTCCGACTCGACGGAACGGCGCTCCACCCACCGATCAAGACGGCGATCACCGTCCGGTCCGATGGCCGCTACGTCATACCAGCCAGCCAACGATTCCTCATCGACGGTCCGGCGAGGCCGACGGACCATCACTACCACCGCCCCTATACCGCTCAGCGTCAGGAGGACCGAAAAGAGGTCCACGGCGGTCCGGCCGTAGAAGAGTTCGACCTCTTCGGCGGTCGGCACTACCACCATCAGGTTCGGAGTAGCCCGCCAGGGACCGTCGGCTCCTGAAACCTTCCAGTTCGGAAAGTAGGAACTTCGCACGAGGACTGGCACGCCAACCCGGTCGACACGGAACCGGATCCGATCGACACCTTCGACAACGTCCGTAACCACCGCTACCGGCAGAACTCGCCTCTCTGGATCTTCATCGGAGGCCACCCGTTGCCAAGAGGCAGGACCTCCAATGGTCCGAGGCACTGCCGTGGAACCGCGTTGAAAGACCTCTACTGAGGGGTTAAGCCAGTCTTCGTGGTCAACGTCCTCAAAGACTGCTGGCTCCACCTCAAGGGCTGAAACGAGCGCCGTCCCTTGGACCTCAAAGATCGTCCACGGACCAGAGGAGGCCACTTCGACAAGGTCGGGGTGGGCGCGAGCCTCGCGAACTGCCTGGTCTGAAAAGGCCGAATACCATCGCACCCCAAGTTGGCGCAAGTGGTCAATGCCGGCATCAAGGTCGAAACCTCTGTATGGCAGCCCCCGCTGGGCCCGCGACGGACTTACCGACAGCTCTGACTGGACGAGAAAGTGATAGGGCGTGGTCGTGGAGGCTTCGAAGTAAAGGCCCTCCATGGAACCGATGCAGCCATCCGTCCAGTGGGGTAAAAGCATCAGGGCCATAGGTGTGCCGTAACGAACGAGTTCGCTTCCGTACTCCCACATCAGACGCCCACAACCCGAACCGTCCCTATGGTGATCTGGGTCGGAATCGACGCCTGCGAGCGCTGTCATCTCGGCAACAAGCGCCCGCTTTTCCTCCCAGCCACCACCCGAGGCATCCCCGACCCGGTTCTCGTAGCCCTCGAAGTTCCACCGAACCCACGATCGGCCGAGGTTTAGTTCCGTGGTCTCGAGACCCATCCATCGGTAGGCATTGCCCTCGGTTGTCCCACCGGGCAGGACCCGCAATGGCATCCCCACTAACAGAATTAGCGTAAGGAAAACGACGGCTGCCCCTCCACCAGAAACAAAGCGCCCCGGACGGTTGGTGCCCGACCGCCGACAGCCATCGATCAGGCGGCCCATTAGGCGCAATCCATCGGCTAGAGCCATGCCGGCTAGTAGGTAGAGGCAGAGGTAGTAAGCGGGAAGGATGCGACCGTTGTAAAGGCGCCCTTCCGGAAGATGGACAAACGCCAGGCCCATGAACAATGCCGAGCCGGCGAGGACGAAGCCGAGGCGGCGACGAAAGGCCACCGAGAAGATCAGACCGATGCCGGCCAGAACGATCACCGGCTGCAACGGGGGGTCATTGGTCAGAAAGTCGGCAGCCAAGTCGCTGCGATCCCACAGGTAGGAGCGAAAGGCGGTCAATTTGTGCCATGCCATATCGTTCAGGTGGTCGCGTTGCCACCAGAAAGGTAAAACCCAGAAGGCGGAGCACAATCCGGCCACCACTCCAGTCGTCACTAGCCAACGCAGTGCCTCCCGGCCCGGCCGAATGGCTAGGGCTACGACCGAAGCGACCAAAGCGAAGAAGGCGACCAACAGATGGCACAACCCGGTCAGAGCCAACAGCAGAGCTGCTGGAACCCTCCCTCGGCCGGTCTCGAGTCCCCGCACAAGGAGTCCTAGGTAGACGAGGCAGGCCGACACAGCCAGCGCGTATGCGAACTCGCCAGCCATGGTCGACATCAGGTTGCCGCCCATTATGTTGAAGGACCGGTCGAACACGAACGGCAAAGTGGCTGCTGACGTCAGCGCCGGTCCCGGAAACGGCAACCCAGCGAGATGGCCGAGGGCCCACCCCGCAACCGGCATTACGACTAGGCCGACCACAGTGATCCACTTGATCGACATTCCGTAGTGAACAGGGGTCACCATGACCGCGAAGAGGGCCAAGACCAGCAGCCACCACCTGTGATTGTTGGGGCGACGACGAACTAACAGGACCCCAGCCGAAGCGATTGCCGGGAGAACGACTACCAGCAAGGGCGTCGCCAGACCAACGTCCACGGCCACAATGGCCAGCATCGGAATCACCATGTAGAAGTGGTAGGCGGGAAAGCCCGCGTACCAATCCGGCGTCCATCCGCTCAGGCGAAGGTTCGGCAGCAATTCATCGCGAAGGAACGCCGGGCCCCAGACGTGCGCACCAAGGTCGCCGCCGGTCGGCGTGGTTCGGGAAAAGAGCACACCATCCGGGTTGACCACCCAGAGCACGAACCAGGCGCCACCGGCCACCACCAGCAGATTGACCCACCGAGTGAACGGAATCTGGCGCAGCCAGACAGCCAGCGGGCTCGCCGTGTCGTCCGCCTTGGATGCAGGGACGTCCGACACCCCCTCAAGAATCTCCGGGGTCACGGGAAGCATGGCTACAGAAGTACCGCCGTAGTCACCGCGTTAAAGCCCATATGGGCCCAGACCGCCCGGTCAAGTCGCCCATCTTTCTGGGTCAGCCAGCCACAGACCAGACCGATCATCACCAGGGCGGGCAACTGCAGCAATTGCAGGTGGGTGATCCCAAAGAGCAAGGCCGATGCCAAAAGGGCCAACCGTTGGCCCATACGAGCCTCAAATGCGCGCAAAGCGAGGCCCCGGAAGAAGAGCTCCTCTGCAACCGGCGCCATCACGACCACCATCAGTAGCAGTAAAGCAACGCCAAACCCGTCCGCCCGGTCAATCAACTCGCGAGCCGGACCGGACACATCAAGGTCATCATTCAGTAAAAGAATCGGCAGGTAGATCGCAGGAACAGCAGCGACCTGCGCCACGACGCCTATTGCGAGACCTTGTAGTGCATCGCGCCACCGACGGGTAGATGGAAACTGCCAGCCAAAGTCCGACCAGCGGACGCCGCGTCCAACTACTAGCCAGGCGGGCACGCCCACCAGACCCAGGCACAGGGCTCCCTGAACCAGCGAGACGGCTATCAGGCTTAGATCGTCGGCCGTGTCAAAGCCCCCTAGAGCTTGGACGACACCCATGGCCGTCACACTGGCCAGCATCCCCACAAGGAGACCAGCAGCGACATGGCCGAGGCCCCAAGCCACGGACGGTCGGGTCTTACCCTCGACGGCACCCTCCATCAACCGAACCCTACCGAGGCAACCCTGCTGCCCAGTCGGCACCCAAGCGGAGGCGGCAACCTAATGATCACGGGGTCCCCGTACGATGGGGTAATGACGGATAAGCCCCCTAGCGGTGGTGATGGCTTCACACCGCCCCGACGCGACCAGGATGCCAGAAGAAATCAGGGCTGGCCCAGATGGGGTATGTGGCTGGTCATGGGACTGATAGCCGCCGTTCTATTTCTACCCGGCCTGCTTCCCTCCCAGAGTCCCGAACAGGTCGCTTACGACCTTTTCCTTGACCAGGTTGCCGCCGGCGAGGTGAGCGAGGTTCTAGTCGACAACCAGACCGGTGAGATTGAGTTCAAAACCGCTGACGGCGCCTACGGCACGACCGGCCCTATCGAACTCTCGGTCGACGATCGCCGCCTGCTGGCTGACAGCGGTGCCGAGGTCCGCTTTGAAACCCCGAAGCCGAATTTCTTCCAGACCTGGCTGCCTCTGCTTCTACCAGTCGGACTGATCATTCTCTTCTTCTGGTGGATCAACCGTCGGGCCCAGGGCCAGATGAGCGGGATGATGTCCATCGGTCGATCAAGAGCCAAGACCTACACCACCGAGCGGCCGGGCACGACGTTCGATGATGTTGCCGGCTACGAGGGCGTTAAACAAGAAATCCGGGAAGTCGTCGACTTCCTCCGAGATACTGACAAGTTCGCCCAGATCGGCGCTCGGGTCCCCAAAGGAGTCCTACTGGTCGGCCCGCCGGGAACGGGCAAGACCCTCATTGCTCGCGCTGTGGCCGGAGAGGCTGGGGTGCCATTCCTGTCGGTCACCGGTTCCGACTTCATGGAAATGTTCGTCGGTGTGGGCGCCAGTCGGGTACGCGACCTGTTCGAATCAGCTCGGAAAATGGGCAAGGCCATCATCTTCATCGACGAAGTCGACTCGGTAGGACGGAAACGCGGTGCCGGCCTAGGCGGCGGCCACGACGAGCGCGAACAAACCCTCAATCAGATGCTTTCGGAGATGGATGGCTTCGAAGGCAGCGAGGGCATTGTGATGATGGCCGCCACCAACCGTCCAGACATCTTGGACCCGGCCTTACTCCGACCAGGACGCTTTGACCGGCAGGTTGTGGTGCCTCTTCCAGAACTGGCTGACCGCCGCCAGATCCTGGACGTGCATGTGAAGGGCAAAAAGGTTCACGACGACGTCGACCTAGAGGTAGTAGCCCGTGGGACACCAGGCATGAGTGGTGCTGATCTGTCCAACTTGGTCAACGAAGCAGCCTTGATCGCCGTCAGAAATGGCGACGACGCCATCCGGGCCGACCACTTCGAAGATGCCAGGGACCGCGCTCTCATGGGCCAAAAGCGCGAGTCGCTAGCCATGTCGGAGGAAGAGAAAGAGCTCACCGCCTACCACGAGGCAGGTCACGCCTTGTGCGCCACAGTGCTGCCCACCGCTGATCCTCTCCACAAGGTGACGATCATTCCCAGCGGTATGGCCCTGGGGGTCACCATGCAGTTGCCGGCCGAAGACCGACACACCTACCGACAGGACTACCTCGAGGACCGTTTGGTCATCATGCTTGGAGGCCGGATGGCCGAGGACCTTGTCTTCGAGGTGACCTCTACGGGAGCTGCTGACGATCTCATGCGGGCCACGGAGACGGCGCGACGAATGGTTCGCGAATGGGGCATGAGTGAGCGAATCGGTCCAATGGCCTGGGGAAGCCAGAATCAGGTATTCCTGGGTGACGACCTCATGCACAGCCGCGACTACAGCGACGAGACAGCACACCTGATCGACGAAGAGGTCCAGCGAATCCTCAGCCAACAGGAGGACCGTTGTCGTCGGCTCTTGACTGACCACCGGCACGCTCTGGATCTCGTTGCCCGATCGCTGCTAGAGCACGAAACCATTAGTGGTGAAGAGGTCAGCCGCCTGACATCTGCGGCAACCGACACTGCGGAACCGTCGACCGAGCGACCTTCCACCGTGCTCGAGGACCCGACGACCGTAGACTGATACCTCTACTACCCGGGCATGGAACGCCTACTTCTGTTGCTCGCTGTGGCCACCGCGGCCGGCGCCGTCGCCCACCTCTTCCAAAAACGTCGGCCCGACGCCCCAATCCGCACCGGGTGGACGGTTCCTGAACAGATAGACCGCGATGACTTCGCCCGCCCCGAGGCGCCATGGCTAGTAGCCGTGTTCACATCTGCCTCGTGCAAGGCCTGTGAAGCTGTAGCTAATGCTGCTTCCCCCCTGGCTAGCAGCGCCGTGGCAGTTGAGGTAGTTGAATATAGAGAGCGCCGTGCCCTCCACGACCGCTACGACATCCACGCAGTACCAATGGTGATGATCGCCGATTCGCTCGGCGTCGTCCGTGCGAACCATGTCGGACCTGTCGGAGCCACCCATCTCTGGGGATCATTGGCCGAGGTTAGAGAACCGGGCTCCACGCCCGATGGCTGTAGTGCTGGGAACTAGTTAGCGACCGGCCTTACCAAGGCCTCTGTTGTTCCGGCAATTGCCACAGCCGAAAAGGCGGACCATCCGTCCGGACTGTCGTACCGGACCGATGTCACGACCGGCGACGTCGACTCAACCGCTAGGACCACCGGTCCCCCACCACCTAACGGAACGCCGAGCTGCCCTCCAGGCGGAACTTCCGCCTTGATCGGCAGATTCCCTGGTGGAAGACCGGCTAATACCTTCACCTCTACAGTGGCGATACCAGCTCCAGACGGATTGCTCACGGCAAGAACGTCGTCAGTCGCCCCGAACCGCGCCGGCAGGTCGATAACCCAACCTCTTGCTGCCACCGCCGAGGCGGGCCGAACATCGAGCCCAGCCGAGCCGTCGTCAGACCACCGGACCACGGAGGCTGCGACTCCGTCCTTTCCAAAGGAGCCCATGTCCAAAGACCGCACCTCAAGACCAAACTCTCCCCGTCCGTCAAGGCGTCCGTCCGACAGATCAACCATGTAGCGCTGACCTGAACGAAGCACGAGTTGCCATGGCTCAACAAAGGTGGACGGGTCGGCGAAGCGTGGTACCACCTCCACCTCCACGGGTTTCGCTCCGGGATTTAGGACCGACAAAGCCATTAGGCCAGCGGCGTCGGTCGACCCAACTCCCGGAAGCAACCAAGCTTCTGAGGTTCTCGCGACTCCCGGCGCTAGATCTAAACCCCGCAGGCTCTTCGGACCCGACCCATCCGATATTTGCAGACGCATCGTCACCACTCGACCGACCCGCACGTCCACGGTCGCAGACACCACTGACGAGTCGGCAATCCGCTCGGTGAGGTCATAGGCCACCACTGACCTGCCGGGGACCACGACGCCCTGGGAGTCGAGTGTTTCTCGTCGTCCAATGTCGCCCACGAACCGCAGGTCTGCCACCGCAGCGGCCCGGAACGGATTATGGAGCAACAACCAAGCGCTGTTCCCAGGTCTTGCCGTAGTCGACCAAGGCACCAGCCAGGTCACGTCCGTTCGGGTCGGACATGGTCGCCGATCTGTTCCGTCTGGTCCTTCTACGGCCTGAAACACCAGTGCTGCGCCTCCGGATACCTCAACCGTCACTGCAGCAAAAGAAGCTCCTGGCACTAAACGGTCGGGCTCCACCTCGAGACGTCTTCCGGCATCTATCCGGAAATCCCGCTCAATCGCTCGTCGACCGTCGTCTACAACAGTGACGCGGCCCTCGACAGGGTTCCCAGAGAGTCCAACTACCTCAATCCGTCGTTGATCGATTCCAGCAACCTCCGATGTTGGCCCGGCGCAGAACCAAAGGGTCGTGGCTTCCCCATCCAAGGGCACCGCAGAGTTAGCCATCGCTACGGGTCGGGAACCACCAGATGACTGGCCACTCGGCCCAATCGCAACTGCAGTGGCGACAAGGGCAGCCAGTACCAGCACGGCTGGTCCGCGCATGACATTCAACGCTGAACTCCTGTTCGAGCCCGTCGTCCGGTCCGCGCCCAACTGGCTAGAAGCAACAAGGCGAATGCTGCCACTATCTGGAATCGTCGCTG
Source organism: Candidatus Neomicrothrix sp. UBA2974 (assembly GCA_002348705.1). Lineage (GTDB taxonomy): Bacteria > Actinomycetota > Acidimicrobiia > Acidimicrobiales > MedAcidi-G1 > UBA9410. Next base: position 118,223 of record DEAU01000010.1, on the reverse strand, counting down.
ACCTTGATGACTGTCGTCGTCGAGAGTAAAGACCACTTCGGTTCCTGCCGCGACCCTCACTGACGGTCGGCCGTCTACGCCGCTCGGCGAGCCCGAGCCAAGGACCGGAAGGTCGCGACCATCAGCGGACAGCACCCACCTGTCGTCCGGACCGTGCATCCACCGGAGCGCACCATCGGCAGGGATCCCCAACGTGCGATGCCCAAGGTCTATGCGGCCTACTGAGGCGGGCACCAGCCGACGATTCCCGTCGCGCACGACCGAATAGGGCGCCTCCACCGCAGTATTTCGGTAGACGGTCGCCGCCCCATTTACCGCCTGTACCCGTTCGAGGTCCATCTGTCGAGCAAAGGCTCCGATTACTTGAGTGGACAGCGGTCGTTCGAGTCCCGGTTCGGGAATTGGCGCCGAGCGCTCGACTAGAACTACCCGGGCCACACCCCACCGGCCAACTTCTGCTCCAAGACGATGGAGATCTCCTTCCATAGCTCGAAGAACAGCCTCCCGAATCTCTAGAAGGCCGGTAGTCGAACCTGTCGCCCACTGGTCAGCCAGATCCGGTCGACCGTCGGTAACGGCTAGGGCCAATCCAGAAGCGCCAGGAACTGTTTGCCTCACCCGAGACTCAAGTGGGAGTCCGACGGCCGGAAGGATCCTTGGGTCTCCTAACCACAGAATTCGAGCATCGCCTCCTATGCGTTGATCCCCATCCGCCGACCGCGGGCCAATCTCCGGGAGGGATGCCACTAGGTCGACTTGCGGTGCTCCCCACGAACCGTCAAAGGACCTGGCCATCACTGGTGCTGCGCCCACTCCGAGTGCAAGTACCACCAGTCCCAGAATGGTCGACCGACATAGCTGTCCAAGTCGCCCCTTCCCGACGATAGAAGAGGCTCGCATCAGAGCTTCCCCCAAGTTCGCCGCTCCAGCCGCGGACGCCCATGCCAAGCCCAGAGAGACGACCACCAGGAGGACCTCTGGTTCCACCACTGCGAGGAGACCGTCGATTCCACCAAACCAGCCGAGATCTCTGGCCACCAGTAGGCCGGCCGCAGTGGCCACGATGGACCAGGCCCTCACGACCACGGCAAGGTGGCGGCCACTGGTGGCAAAAAGGGCCAAGGCCGGCATAACGAATAGGGCGGAGGCTGCAGTTCGGCCATCCGCTCCCACGTCCAGTCCTAAGACATCAAGGATTCCGATGCCTTCCCCCATCGGCCGGATCCCTGCCCCGAGCGAAGTCGCGTCACGGCCCTCCAACAAATCCACTGCGAAGGGCAGGTGCACGACCGCCGCAAGCACCGCACCTCCTGCAACCACAAGGGTTAGGCGTCCAAGACCGTCCATTCGGCCCGCCAGAAGGGTGCCGACAACCAAACCAATCAGGATCACGCTGATCGGAACAACCAAAACCGGTTCGATAGCGACGACGCTGGCGAGAGCGACACCGGTAACCACGACGTCTGGCCAAAGGTCCCGTACCCGAGCCCCTGGACCAGGGTCGCCTCCCCGACTGCCGTATGGCGCCATTCCCTGCGCACCGACGAAACGCCGAACCACCCAGGGAAGCACCGCGTAGGCAGTCAGCGTCGCCAACCCACCTTCACGTAAGGCCTCGTATGGAAGAGGAGCCGAAAGATAGACCAGGACAGCCACGGCACGCGACCGGCCACCTCCAACCGGGCGGACGAGACGCCAAACACCTAGGGCGCCCGCCGCCACCGAGCCAACCACTACCAACGTCCAGAGCGAAGAGAATGAACCAGGCCAGATGCCGGCGGAGAAGCCTAGAACGGCCAGCCCATCAGGCCCAATGAGACCAGTTCCAGTTCCACCCGTACGCCAACCTGACCACCAGGAGGTCACCAACTCGGAGGGGTCGGTGTAGAGCCCCCTCAGACGTCCAACGGCGGCAGGACCCTCAGTCAGTAAAGTCCGCGAACCAAAGCCGATGACAACTGCAGCCGCTAGGAGCACTAGACCGCCTGGCCCGAAGGCGGCGTTGAAAACTCCGTTGAGGCGACGATGCGCGGCCCAACCCTCCTTGTCAGCGGGCAAATCCCGACCGGTAACCACCCGTCGGAGGGCATGGTGAGGAACCACCACCGGTTCTGCCACTCGATTGGTAGCTGCCGCCATGGACCGGTGCCACAGGCGCCTTGCGGAAGCCAAACGACGGAAGTTCCAGGGCCACGCTGCAAGCAGGCCCCATGCATGACGGAACCGGCCCACAGCCAAGCCATAGACCACACCGATCAGACTGGCCGCCAGCAATAGCGGCCCCAAGACTGACACTGCTCGACTATGGCCGGTCAACATGAGTCGGAGACGAAGCCGTGAACGTTTCGCCTCGTCTTGATCTATTCCCTTCAGCCGTCGAGCCACGGCTGAGGGCACCACGGCAACCGTCGCTCCTGCGCGGCGGGCCCGGAGGCAGAACTCCAAAGAACCGTCGATCTCATCGACCTCGGGATCCAAACCTCCTAAATCCGCGTAAAGATCTGAACGAACCATCCATGCCGAACCAGCCACTGCCAGCGGGACCAGGTCGGCGTCGTGCTGACCTTGGTCGGGTTCAGGGTCGACAACAATCGGGACAGGTGAGCAGAGTCGATCAAGACGCCAACCGGTCTCCACAAGGTCGCCGTCTGGCCCAAACACCTTGGGCCCGACTACTGCCGCGTTCACTTCCATGGCACGCTCGACAAGTCTCCGGACGGCCGTATCCCCGAGGACGACTCCACCCGGGACAAGAAGGAGAAATTGGTTTTCAGGAATCGGGTGTTGGGCAGCAAGCGCGGCGGCGACTGACGCTCCGTGTCCGATTCCGGAAGGGGCCTCAAGCACTACCGAATTGGGAAGCAATGCCGCAACCCGAGCTGAAATTGGCGGCGTATCGCCGCCTTCTATCCGATCTCTTTCCTGATCGGGAACCGAAACCACCACCACCTCAAGGCGACGATGATCCTGGGCGACAAGCCCAGCGAGGACCGCCTCGAGTTCGGGCGCTTCACCTCTGGCTACCACAACGGCTAGGACAAGAATGCCATCGGAACGCTGGACAGCAGAAATTTGTCGCGACTCGGCTGTCGACGCGGATTGCTCAACGGACGGGCCGCGCGGGTTGAGGGGTGAGGCATCCAAGGTGGCTCGCAGACTACTTCCGGGCCCCGGTAGGACCCCGACGAACGTCGGCTCCGAAGAACATCAAGGGATCGTGTTTCGTAGGATGATGCAATGTTCCTCACAGCAAAGCAGTTGCGTTGAAGGTTCTCGTAACCGGCGCTGCCGGCTTCGTAGGTCGGCACCTCGTCACACACCTCCTAGAAATGGGTGACGAGGTAGTGACCACCGACCGCTCCAGTGGCGGTCCGAACCTGCTCGATTTCGATGCCCTTGCCATCTTGCTAGCCGAAATTCGACCCGAGGTCGTCTTCCACTTAGCCGGCCAAGCTGACGTTGCCCGCTCCTGGAACGCCCCCACCGAAACCCTGAGGGTCAATGCCGAAGGGACGCACCACGTGCTTTCTGCTGCCAGACTGGCCCGTGTCGACCGCGTGGTCACAGTTACTAGTGCCGACGTTTACGGCGTTGTCCAGCCAGATGAATTGCCTCTGGACGAGAGCGCACCGTTCCGGCCAGCGTCCCCCTACGCCGTTAGCAAGGCGATGGCCGACCTAGTCGCCCAACAGGCCTATCTCGGTCATAGTCAGGATGTGGTTCGCGCCCGCTCGTTCAACCACTTCGGTCCCGGGCAAGGAGACAGCGGAGTCTGCTCTGCCCTCGCCTCTCGAATCGCTACCTGTGAATCTGCTGGCGCTGACACAATCGCCGTCGGGAACTTAGAGGCCAGACGGGACTTCACCGACGTGCGTGACGTCGTGCGTGCCTACAGGCTCCTAGCTACCAAAGGTCAAGCTGGCCGCGCCTACAACGTGTGCTCTGGACGAGCGGTAGCCATCGCCGAGGTGCTTGAGGTACTCCTCTCCCTGTCCGGCCGGTCAATTCGCCCCGTTGACGATCCCGCCCTCCACCGTCCGGTCGACCTCCCAGAGCTTCGTGGTGACCCTAGGGCCATTCACAACGACACCGGATGGACTCCCACCATCAACATGACAAACACCCTGAAAGAAGTTCTGGAAGACCGTCGACTTCGACCAAGCGCGGCCCGGACGACAGACTGAACTCATGACCCGACGCGCCCTCATAACCGGCATCACTGGACAGGACGGCTCCTATCTGGCCGAACTCCTGCTGGACAAGGGCTATGAGGTCGTTGGCATGGTGCGCCGCAGTTCTACCGAGAACGATCAGCGGATTGCTCACCTAGTCGATCGAATCGATTTCCACTCCGGCGACCTCCTGGACCAACTCTCTCTGGTTGAGGCCCTACGTGCCCACCAGCCGACCGAGATCTATAACCTCGCTGCCCAGTCCTTCGTGCAGGCCTCATTCGGCCAACCCGTCTTGACCGGTGAAACCACTGGCTTGGGCGTCACCCGTCTTTTGGACGCGATCCGTCTTGTCGATGATGGCATTCGCTTCTATCAGGCCAGTTCGAGCGAGATGTTCGGCAAGGTACGCGAAGTTCCCCAGACCGAAACCACGCCGTTCCATCCTCGCAGCCCCTATGGGGTCGCAAAGGCATACGGGCACTGGATCACTGTCAACTATCGAGAGAGCTACGGCCTGCACGCCAGTTCGGGGATGCTCTTTAACCACGAGAGCCCCCGCCGCGGCCTTGAGTTCGTGACCCGCAAGATCAGTCACGGAGTAGCTCGAATAGCCCTTGGTCGAGCGACGGAGCTCCGCCTTGGGAACCTCGACGCAAAGCGCGACTGGGGATTTGCCGGTGACTACGTGGAGGCCATGTGGCGGATGTTGCAGCAGAATGACCCCGGCGACTATGTGGTCTGCACCGGAGAAACTCACACTGTTCGCGAGTTCTGCCAGGTCGCCTTCTCTAGGGTCGGTCTGAACTGGGAGGAGCATGTGGTAGTGGACCAGCGCTACTACCGGCCAGCCGAGGTCGACCTCTTGGTCGGTGACGGCTCGCTGGCCGCGCAACGTCTGGACTGGCGACCCACCGTTAGCTTCGCCCAATTGGTCGAAATGATGGTAGACGCCGACGTGGCCCTTCTTGAGGGTCAGCAGAGGAACCCCTCCTAGCCGATGGACGGCAAGAGATGACCTCGCCGAATCCACCGAAGGTGGCCGTTCTTGCCGGCGGGGTGGGCGCCGCCAAGCTTCTTCAAGGAATGGTTAGGGCCGTTCCGGCGCCACAAGTCACCGCTGTGGTCAACACGGCTGACGACCTAGTCCTCCACGGTCTCCACATCTCGCCCGACCTCGACACCATCACCTACACCCTTGCCGACATGGTGAACCCCGATACCGGGTGGGGACTCCGGGGCGAGACATGGCAAGCAATGGAAGTCTTGGACCGTTACGGCACACCGACCTGGTTCAGGCTCGGTGACCGGGACCTAGGCACGCACCTCCACCGCTCGGGACGTCTGGCCGCAGGAGCTGGACTTGCTGAAGTCACGGCCGAGATAGCCAACTCCTGGGGTCTCGAGGCAACCATCCTGCCGATGACCGAAGAGCCGGTGGCCACCATGGTTACCCTCAACGATGGCTCTGAGGTCGACTTCCAGGATTATTTCGTCCGACTTCGCCACAGCGTGCCCATCCAGTCAATTCGATTCGTCGGTGCCGAAGATGCACGCTCCGGTCCTGGTGTGCACGACGCCTTGAGTGACGCTTCAACGGTAGTAATCGCTCCGTCCAACCCGATTGTTTCTATCGGGCCACTGCTCGCTGTGGCCGACATCGCTGAAGCACTAACTACCCGAAGAACCGATGTCGTCGCCGTCTCTCCAATTGTGAATGGATCAGCACTGAAGGGTCCGGCCGACCGGATGCTTCGAGAGTTAGGCCACGAGCCCTCAGTCGTTGGCGTCGCAAGGATCTACCGGGATGTGGCAGCCACCTTGGTCATCGACCAGGCCGACGCCGATCTTGCCGACCAAGTGGTCGCCGAAGGTCTGGCCTGTGTGGTCACCGACACGGTAATGACCAACTTCGACGTGGCCACCAACCTCTGCCGAACCATCCTCGACGTTGGCGACTCCCGATGAGTAGACCGATTGAGGTTCTGCCTGTCCATGGAATTGGTGAAATTCAGCCCGGTGACGATCTTGCGGAACTGATCTCCAAGGCGGCGGACCTTCGAGACGGAGACGTTGTGGTTGTGACCCAGAAGGTGGTGAGCAAGGCGGAGAACCGTCTGGTGGACATCGACCCCGAGATCGGCCACAAAGCTCTGGTGGAACGCGAATCAGTCCGAGTGCTGCGGAGGCGAGGCGACCTCATCATCAGCGAGACGGAACACGGCTTCGTATGCGCCAACGCAGGTATCGATTTATCCAACGTCGAAGAGGGTCGGGCCGCTCTGCTGCCACTGAACTCTGACCGATCGGCGCGACGTATTCGCGATTCTCTCAAGCACCGGCTCGGCTTCGCTGTGGCCGTGATAGTCAGCGACACTTTTGGACGACCCTGGCGCAGAGGAGTCACCGACGTGGCCATTGGCTGTGCTGGTCTTCGGCCAGTAGTTGACCTACGTGGCACGACGGACGCCCTCGGCCGGGAACTTCAGGTCACCGAGGTCGCCATTGTCGACGAAATTGCCTCTGCGGCAGAACTGGTCATGGGTAAGGCCGAGGGCATACCTGTTGCCGTCGTTCGCGGTCTAGACGCCTCGTGGCTGGGCTGCGGATCGATAGGCGACGACGTTGTTCGAAAACCAGCTGACGATCTCTTCCGCTGAACCTTTGTTGCAGTGTCTCTCCTGAGGAACTCAAACGGTTTCGAATCCCATCGGGTGGGCCTCACACCAGCGCCAATGATCTTGGATCATCTCACGGAGGCCTCTCTGCGCCGTCCATCCAAGCACCTCCGATGCAAAAGACGGATCAGCCCATATCCGCTCAGCGTCTCCTGGACGTCTCCCAACGATCTCGTAGGCAATCGATCGACCCATCACCTCTTCGGCCATCCCTATCACCTCGAGAACCGAGTAGCCGCGACCGGTTCCTAGGTTGACTGCCGTGGCACCAGGCCGAGACGCCAGGGCTTCTAGAGCTGCCACATGGGCCTCGGCTAGGTCAACCACGTGAAGGTAATCCCGAACGGCGCTGCCATCGGGCGTGTCATAGTCACCACCGAAAACCTGAAGTCGATCCCGTCGACCGACGGCCACCTCCATAAGGAGGGGAACCAGGTTCGTCGGGGTCCCAGTCGGATCCTCACCAATCGAACCGGTCAGATGGGCACCAATCGGGTTGAAGTAGCGAAGAAGCATCACGTCGAGGCCTCCGGCAGACGCAATCACATCTAGTAATTGTTCGCCCTGGAGCTTGGTCACTCCGTATGGGTTGACTGCCGCAACCGGTGAGGCCTCGGTAACCGGCACGACCTCCGGCTCTCCGTAGACGGTGCAGGACGACGAGAACACCAGTCGCTTGATTCCTCGGGCCTCCATGGCAGCCAGAACGCCAAGCAGCGAACCTAGGTTGTTTCGGAAATAGGCCAGCGGCTCATTCACGGACTCGGCAACAGACTTTGATGCCGCGAAGTGCACAACTTCATCAACTCCGAACCGGCCCATAGCATCGTCGACCAAGCCCACGTCAGCGGCGTCTCCTTCTACAAACGGGATGTCCGACGAAGTCAACACTCGCACAGCGTCAACAGCCGCGGCCGAGGCATTGGACAAGTCGTCCAACAAGACAACACGGCGTCCGGAGTCGTGCAGAGCTATAGCGGCATGGCTACCTATATAGCCGGCACCACCGGTCACCAAGACCGACACGTCAGACCTCCTCCGGGAAACACCCACCGTCTAACGCCATTCCAGCAGGAACAGAGGCTCCAGGCCCGATAATGCATCCCCCGACCACCGACACTCCTTGACCGATGACCGCCTCGGGCCCTACCAAGGAGTCACGCACCAAGGCTGCCTTGCCGATCGATGCCCCTTCCATCACCACGGCATCACACACGTCGGCACCGGAACCTATGGAGCCTCTAGCCATCACCACAGTTCTAGAGATCAGCGCATCAGCGTCGACAACAGCATGTGGGTGAACGGCCGGAAGATCGGACCGTGTCCCGTCTATCAGGTCGAGGTTGGCCCGCAAGTAGGAGTCCGGTGTTCCGGTGTCCAACCAATATTCAGCAGACGGCTCCGCACAGAGGGACCCGTCGGCAGCCAAAGCCGGGAAGATCTCTCGCTCAATTGACACTCGTCGGCCGGCGGGAATTCGGTCTAGCACCTCAGGCTCTAGGACGTATATCCCAGCGTTGATCCATTTCGATGGCACCTTGTCCGCCGAGGGCTTTTCCACGAAGCAAAGGACTCGTTTCTCGTGATCAAACTGTACGACCCCGTATCGGGTCGGATCTTCAACCTCAGTCAGGGCGATAGTTCCTAACGCAGCAGAGGCCTTATGCCGACGGACCATGGTCGTAACGTCAAGGTCAGTCAAAATATCGCCATTAAGGACCAAGAATGCCTCGTCGATCCCGGCATCTTGAGCAGCGAAGCGAACAGCCCCGGCAGTGTCCAGCGGCTCAGGCTCAACGGCATAGTGGAGAGCCACTCCGGCGCATCTGGCATCAGGGTAGGTGGCTGTAAACGCCTCTGGCCGGAAACCCAGAGAAAGGACCACCCGACTCACGCCATGGGACGCGAGATGGGAAACCACATGTTCGATCATCGGCCGGTCAACAACTGGCAACATCTGTTTGGGCGTATGAGTGGTCAGTGGACGCAGGCGTGTGCCGAACCCACCGACGAGAACGACGGCCTGCACGGCCCGGCCAACTAATCGACGACGGTGGTCGTTGTCGCCAATGTCGGCGAGTCAGACTGCAGGCGCACAGGGTCGACGGTGTCCAAGAACGACAGCCGTTCGGTCCGGGGCCTCGGCGGCTCCACGCCCTCAGGGACCATGGCGATGGTAAACGCTTCGCGATTCTTCAGGAATCGGATATTGGCGATGTCCTCGATCACCACCTCGGGTTCCCGATCTAGATCGTCGGCGTCAAAACGTGCCACCTTGATGACGCCCGGCTCACCGTTGCAATCAGCACCCTCGAGAACCAGCTCGCCGGAGTCCAGAAGGAAAGACTCATCATCTATGGATCCGCCAAAGGCGGAGAAGAACTCCCCGAGAGTGGCATCGCTACCGGAAGCCAACTTGTTGAACGGATGCACATGGATGAGTCCGTCACCATGGGAATGAATCCCATTCGGGTCGGTTTCGATAACGATCTTAGATCGGAAGTCATCGCAGACGTAGACGTCATAGGCAGAGTGCCAATGGTCACCAACCCGAGGCGCTGAAGTGGCTTCTCGGTCAGTCCGAGCCCAAAATACCAAGAGTCCACCAAGCAGCACGACAAGGACTAACGCGGCCGGAAATCCAACCTTTCGCCTCTCACCGGCGCCTCCGGACGAGCCGGCGCGGGCGGCGCGGGCTACCTTGCTCGCTGAATCTCCTCGGGCCATGGCGGACGAGGCTATCGGCACCCCTCAATGGATCACCCGTGACGGCTGGCGAGGTCGGAAACCAAGTCGGCGTATGTCGCAGCTATTGACTCAGGCGAACGCCAAGCCTCCGCCCATTGCCGGCCTCTCTCACCCATCACCTGTCGTTCGGCCGGGTTACCTGCCAGTCTCTCGATAGCTGCCAGGAGGGCGGCAACGTCATCAGGTGGCACGGTCAAGCCCGCACCAGCTTCAGCCACTACCCGCTCCACCTCGGATCCCTCATCAACTGAGGCGATGAGAGGGCGGCCCGCCGCCAACACCGAATAGGTCTTTGACGGAACGCTGGATGCGGTCAGGCCGGCCCGCAGTAGCACTAGGTGCACGTCCGCCGTGGCCAAAACTTCTACAACACGTTCGACGGGCTGGTATCCAACCACTTCAAGATTAGGAAGATCGCGAGACATAGCTAGAAGTTCGTCGAAACGGACTCCACCGCCGTTGATCACGTAAACGAGGTCGCGTCGATCCCGGTGCTGGCGTGCAGCCTCCACCACGAGGTCGAGGGACTGCGAGTGCCCGAGGTTCCCGGCATACATGACCACCGTCCGGTCACCAATTCCAAGTTCTGAGCGATATTCAGTAAAGCGGCTCATGGGCCTGATCGCTTCTACATCCACGAAGTTAGGAATCACCCGGATCTGAGGATGTCGGTTTCCACTTACCTTGGCCCTGACGTTGGCCGCCAGTTCCTCAGACAGGACGGTGATCGCGTCGGACCTTCGGTAAGTAGTGCGCTCCAGCCACCGGAAGAACCGGATACCAATAGGTGACCGAAGGGCTCCAACCTCGACGGCAGCGTCAGGAAATACGTCTTGAACGTTGAATACGAGTGGGCAGCGGTGGCGTCGAGCCAAGAGCCAGCCGGCAAGGCCAAAGGTCAGCGGCGGAGAAACTGCTAGTATACCATGGAACGGGCCACGGGCGACCAAACCGGCCACCGTGGCCAGACCCGTGAGGCCCAAAAAGCCCAGTGCTCTAGACGCCAGGTTCCCTTTGTCAGTTGGAAACGGGTAGAGGCGGGTCACGGTTGCTAGGCCGTATATCCCACGCCGGATCGGACGACCCTTCCAATCCTGCTCAACACTGTGGTTCCGGTACCAAGGCAACGAAGTCACGACATGCACCTCGTGGCCCCGACCGGTGAGGCCGTGGGTGATAGCCGAAACCACCTCGCCTGTCGGCGCTGTATCGGGCCGGAAGTGTGGCGAGAGGATCAGAAGCCGCATGCTCAATATCTCCTGTGGCCCACTAGCCGACGCCAGGCCTGGTCCAACGCCTCCGCCGTAGCCTCGCAGCCATACGCTGTCGCTCTTTCTAGCCCATCGACAGCCAAATCCTGACGGAGAGTTACGTCATCCAACACAGTTCGCAGCCGGGACGCCCACTCAAGGGCTCCGGCGTCAGCAGCTACGCGGCAGCGGGGGCCGGTCAGATCGGCGGCAGGAGTACCGTCAGCAACAAGGACTGGGACTCCTGCTGCCATCGACTCCAACACAGGAAGCCCGAAACCCTCGTAGGCGGAGGGGAAGGCCACCACTGTGGCATCTCTCATTCGTTCGGCTAAATCGCGGGCGGGGATTCGACCTGGCCTATCGATCCGACCGAGGTGCCGACTGGAGGCGACGGAATTTCGAATAGCGCTCTCGGACCGTCCCGCACCACCAGTCAGCAGCAAACGAACTGTTGGGTGATCATCAGCGAGATACTCAAAGGCTCGAATCAGGAGTTCGTGACGCTTATGCGGGTAGGTAGCAGCGGGGTAAAGGACGGTCGGGGGATCGACAGGCGTAGTCGGAGTCGAAGCCACACACTTGACCCCCGCAGAAACCGTCGCGAGACGCGATCCGTCTACCCCAAATCTTCGTCCAACCGCCTCGCCCACCAGTTCGGACACTGTGACCACCAGGTCAGCTCGCTGGATTGATCGCGGCAGGGCCCGACCGAGGTAGTAGCGCTTAGCCATCGAGAAGTTCTCCGGATGATCCAGCGGCTGCAGATCGTGGACGGTCACCGCCACGCGGCGACCAGTTCGTATCGGGATCCGGCCCCCGAAGTGGTGAACCGCGTCTAGTCGGCGAACGCGACCAGCCAGCCAAGTCATCTCGGCAGCGACTCGGCGCCACCTGCGTTGGTTGGCGAGAGGTCGTGTCTCCAGGTCAAAGAACCGACCAAGGTCGGGATGCTCTTCGGCCGCTTGGTCGGATAGGAATACCACCGGCCGCAGGTCTGATGAACCGTGCCGTGCGTATGACAACAAAGTCCGAACTGCGTACTCCTCGCTGCCACCGACTCTGCCGGGAACCAGCCACAAGAGGTCGACTGCAATCAGCGCCCTCATTCGCCCCACCGTGCCATAGCTTCCCGGTAAACAGAAACCGTCGCCGCTGCAGTTGCTTCCCAAGTGAAGGATGACGCCCGTTCATGACCGGCTGCCACTAGTCGGTCAGTTAGGCGCCGATCCGATAGGACCGTGCCGAGCGCTTCACCGATCGCACCTGGATCGGTCGGATCAACCACTAGTCCGGCGGCGCCAACCACCTCTTCTGTTGCCGTCCCCGCTGAAGTAACGACTGGCGTTCCTGCAGACATTGCTTCAAGAAGGGGAAGTCCGAAGCCCTCACTCAGACTCGGTAGACAGAAGACAGTGGCGGCGGCCATCCACGCCTCCCGTTCAGAATCTGACACCGGACCCACTATCACAGCACGGCTCCCTAAAGGGTCGGTGATTCGGCGAATGTCAATCCCCCATCCGGAAGGACCTACCAGAACCAGGGGCACTTCGCCCAGTGTCGAGACCATCGTCATGGCGGAAACAAGGGCCTGAAGGTTCTTCCGTGGTTCGACAGTCCCCACCCACAGGACAAACGGCCCGTCGACACCATGCTGATGCAGAACACTCCTAACCGCCGCCTCTGCTTCAGGGAAAAGGGCGCGGTCCGGTCTCACGCCGAGCGGGACCATGCGCAGGCGTTCTTCATCGAACCCAGCTTCGGCGAGTTCGCGCTTCGTGGCCTCCGAAGGACAGATCACCAGATCCGCTCGGCCGGCATCCGCAAGCCAATACTCGAACATTCGTCGGCCTCGACGCGTCGCCGCTTCGGGGTGCCGCCGCCAAGCCACGTCGTGGACCGTCGCTACCAGTGGTCTTCTAGTCGCCGGCACGGCCCCTCCAGAAGCATGAACCACGTCGAGTGAGTCGACAATGCCCTCAACACGCGGTCGATTCAACTGGTGCCAAGACTCGTATAGAAGGAAACGGGGTAGCCGCGATGACGCCATCCGAATATCCGCCGGGAAGTCGACTAGACCGATTTCGGGAGGCGGTCCGGCGTGGCGGGCCGTCAGGCCGACTAGTTCAACGTCGCCACGTTCGGCCATCGCCTCCGCAGTTCGAACTGCGGCAATACCTGTCCCGCCCGGCACACGGTGCCAAGCCTGTTCCAGAAGGAAGGCGACCCGAATTGAAACCGTCACGACCCGCTCAGGAACATGATGAACCATCAGGTCGTCGGCCATCCACATTCAATGGAACCTCCATCCCCAGCCGCGCTGCTGAGCGAGTGGGAAGTGCCGATAACGCTGGCGCACCCACTTCGCCAAATGCTTCCGGGTCAGAAACGGCAAGCCGTGCCAAGGCATCGACCTCATGATGGGCGCGAGGAACTAGAAGGAAAGATGCGAAGTCCCTACCAAGGACCAGTTCAACCGGTCGAGCGGCGGCCGCAGGGTCTTCGGTGAAGCGAAACTTCGGTGTAGGCGTCACCATCTGACCGACCAAGACTGCCGCAGCAAAGTCTTCCCGATGGGCGCGGACTTCGGTGATGTCGAGCGCCTCGGCTATAGCTGTCTCGACCGGAAAGCCCTTGAGGACCAACTGGGCATGAGCAGGCACAGACTCCTCGACCGGTCCCCGAGCATCAACCAGAAGGACCGAAACGTCTTCGGGGCGCAGGGCGATACCCCGAAAAACGTCAAAGACCCGCCGAGACTCTGGTCGAAGGCGTAATACTGAAGAAGAGCCGACTACATCGTCGTAGACCGGAAGAACGTGCCGGTCAAGCTCGTCTGGATCGAAGCCGGCGAAGGTGTTGCCGAGACTCAGCAGCGTGCGAATAGTCAGTCGGTCGTCCAAAACCACCGACCGGGCTGCTGCTTGGATCAGGTCGTCTCTCACGATGATCGACCGAGCCCCTGCGTTGACCACCTGCTCCATCGCGAGGATCAGAAAATCCTGCTGGCGTTGATTTCGCTCCAGATCGTTCCAGAGGCCAACCCTCTGCCACCGACCCTCAACGAATAGTTCCAACTTCCGACTACGAACGAAGGCTAGGCCCGCCCGTCCATCAAGGACTGTGCATCCGGCCTCTGAAACATACAAGCCGGAGGCGACGTCACGAGTCGGGTAGGGAAACCAGACGGGCACTCCACCGATCTCGTCGACCACCTCTTCAAAGCCAAGGAAGTCAACGACCGCGAAGTTGTGGATAGGCACGCCAAAATTCCGGGTCACCGTCTCAACCAGAGTTGGTGCACCTAGTTCCATGCCCCCGACCAAAAGCGCTGAGGCCAGCTTCTCCTCCCGGACCGGCACACCCTCGCGATGGATCATCACGTAAAGGTCACGAGGCAATGACAAAAGCGACGCGGTACCCAATTGCGGGTCAAGACGGAGGAGCATGATTGCGTCGGCCAGCGCTACGCCTGGCGTTCGATCACGCTTCCCAGCCGGATCGTCCTCGGGAAGACCAACCGCGCTATCCGTCCCAATCAGCAAAAGGTTTCTTGGCGGCGAGGGTCGCTCTTTATCCGAGGACCCCATGTCCACCGATTCCGCTGGAGTGCCACCGTTCCCCTCTTCGGCTATAGGAACTTCAAGATCGGCGAGCACACCCGCTGGCACGTCAATCCGAACGATGCTGCCCACTGTCTCCTCGAAGGCGTTTAGACGTCCAGCAGCGACCAGAAGGCCGACGCCCACAAAGAGGCTTCCTGCGATCAGTAGTCGCTGAGGCCAGGTCCTTCGGCGGGCCGGCGATGGGTCTTTCCCCAAAGGCTGCCCGACTCCAACCTCCGCCGACGCGATCTCTGGAGCCTCGCCCAATTCGTTGGAACGCTCTTCGACCGAATCGGGCCCATCGACGGATCCGGCCGACACGCTCAGGACACTACCAGCGGCCTCTAGCCAGACTCGGACGCCCCATGACTGAGGACGAATAAAGCCTCACCAATCGTTGTCCTGACGGGGCGCTCTCGATTCCCAGATCACAACGCCTAGCCTCCAGCGATGGCCGCATCCCTCCCCGCCGCGACTTGTTGGGTCAACGGACGACTCGTCGGACCCGATGAAGCGTCGATCACCGCCTTCGACCACGCTGTCGTCGTCGGAGACGCTGTGTTCGAAACCATGAAGGTGGTCAATGGCACGCCATTCACGCTGACACGGCACCTCCGTCGGTTGAACCGGTCCGCTTCCGGACTCGGTCTCTCCGAGGTCGGTGAAGCACGCCTCCGGTCTGCCATCGACGAGGTGCTAACAGCCGACCCGGACGCCGGCCTACTGCGGATTACTTGGTCGAGCGGCCCAGGCCCCCTGAGTTCGGCTAGGGGTGGTCATGAAGGGACGCTGATTGTCGCCGCCTCACCCGCAGTCGCCTGGCCAACAGCCGAAAAGGTCCATGTGGTGGACTGGCGTCGCAACGAACACGGTGCCCTCTCCGGACTAAAGACCACTTCATACGCAGAGAACACAGTGGCGCTAGCCGCAGCAAAGCGTGCCGGCTGCACCGAGGCGATCTTTCTCAACGTGGCAGGAAATTTCTGTGAAGGAACGGGAACCAACCTCTTCCTCGTGATAGATGGCGTGCCCACCACGCCTCCGCTTAGCTCTGGATGCTTGGCCGGAATCACGAGAGAATTGGTTCTAGAAAGACTCATCGACGAGGTTGAGGTCCGCGAACTCGCTCCGGAGGAACTTCTGGCCTCTGATGAGGCCTTTCTAACCTCGTCTACTCGTGATGTCAGTCCCATCTCTGCATTTAGTGGTGCACTAGAGAGATCGTTCGCTACAGCGCCCGGCCCGGTGACTGCTCGTGTGAAGGAGGCATTTGCCGGAATCCAAGACTCCTCACTGGATCCCTGAACCGAAATTCTCAATGTTAAGCGGGATCGTCTTCAGAGGTTGTTCGAAGATGGATCACGTCACCACTACGAACTTCGAACTTTGCTCCTGACACATCAAGGACGAGCCCACCGTCCAGGCCCAGATCGGCCGCCATCCCGTTCACCGGACCTGAAGCGAGTTCCACAGACACCTGCTGGCCCACTGTGTCTGATCTCCGGAGGTGCGCCTCTCGAAGATCTCTGGCGCCACATTCCTGGCCCAAGAGTGTGCACCAGGACTCGAAGCCTTCAAGGATCTCGCCGACCAGAACCATCGGGGCAAGGTTGAGACCTGCCGATGCCAGGGAAGTTGCTCCAGGCGGCGCTTCGTCACCTGCTACTGGCCAGTTGACGTTTACCCCCATACCAACGACTACGACGGGTGGATCGACCTCGATCAACTCTGCAA
The DNA here is from genome assembly GCA_002348705.1 of Candidatus Neomicrothrix sp. UBA2974. Lineage (GTDB taxonomy): Bacteria > Actinomycetota > Acidimicrobiia > Acidimicrobiales > MedAcidi-G1 > UBA9410. The sequence goes on along the minus strand of DEAU01000010.1, from coordinate 102,036 downwards.
GGACTCCTGCTAATTTGCCATCGTTGCAGGACGGTTGGTCCGAGCCGACAAGCAGGACGTCGTTCGGCCACTTAACCGATGCAGAGACTCCCGTTCCCTCCAAGTGCAAATGCAAGGCATCGACCAGAGAAACTGCGAGAGCAGAGGTCGCTAGACGAAGGCGATTCGCCGGCCAGTCTGGCCGCAACAGAACCGAGAAAAGAAGATTGGTTCCCGGCGGCGCTGTCCAACGACGGTTCAAGCGGCCTCGGCCCGTCGTTTGGTGACCGGCTATCAATACCAGCCCTTCCGATGCACCTTGGTTTGCGCGTTTTACGAGATCGGCATTGGTGGATCCCGTCTCCCCGACGTACTCAAGTCGAAAGCGCGTCTCGCCCAAATTTCTTGCCTCTGAACCAAACCTCTTGTCTCGGTAACGCGATGAGGCCTCCATTCAGGCGATGATAGAGAAGTGTTCACCAAGGTCCTGATCGCCAACCGGGGCGAAATCGCAGTACGCGTAATACGAGCCTGCCGAGAATTGGGCGTAGCCACGGTTGCCGTCTACTCCGACCTCGACCGAAACTCCCTGCACACGCGTCTGGCTGACGAGGCCTACGCCCTTGGTGGCCAGACAGCCGCCGAAAGCTACCTCGACACGGAATCCATCCTCGCGGTGATCGACCGCACCGGTGCAGACGCCGTGCACCCTGGTTACGGATTCTTCTCGGAAAACGCAGATTTCGCCCAAGCAGTCACCAACCGAGGCGTCACTTTCATCGGGCCTTCGGCAGAAGCCATTGAGGTTATGGGAGACAAGATCAGCGCCCGACAGGCTGCTGAGAAGGTGGGCGTCCAAGGGGTCCCCGGAACAACCGACTTCATCACCGACCCTGAAGAGGTTCGGGCCTTCGGTGCCGAACACGGCTATCCAATCGCCATCAAAGCTGCCTACGGGGGCGGTGGACGCGGGATGAAGGTGGTACCCGGGGAGGATGCCATCGAGGACGCCATCGAGTCAGCAAAGCGCGAGGCAATGGCCTACTTCGCACGCGATGAGATCTACATGGAGAGATACCTCACCGCCCCCCGCCACATAGAGATACAAGTTCTCGCCGACTCCCACGGCAACGCCGTATACCTAGGTGAACGAGACTGTTCGGCCCAGCGTCGACACCAGAAGCTCATCGAGGAAGCTCCCGCCCCGGCACTTCCCGACGCCGACCGGACTGCCATGGGCGAGGCTGCAGTAGCAGTAGCTCTCGGTTGTGGATACACGAATGCCGGAACGGTCGAATTTCTCTACGAAGACGGCTCCTTCTACTACCTGGAGATGAACACCCGTCTCCAAGTGGAGCATCCGGTGACCGAACTGGTGACCGGCCTCGACCTCGTCGAACAGCAACTTCTCATCGCGTCCGGAGAGCCGCTCACGTTTAGTCAGAGTGAGGTGACTATTTCCGGACATGCCATCGAGGTCCGGATTAACGCCGAGGATCCAGCTGGCGGCGCCTTCCTTCCTAGCCCTGGAAGGATCACCGACCTCAAGGTGCCCGACGGCTTTGGAGTTCGCTTCGACGGCGGATACGAAGCGGGCGATGAGGTCAGCCAGTTCTACGACAATCTGATCGGCAAACTGGTCGTCTGGGGCCGAGACCGCGACGTTGCCATCAGTCGCGCACTGCGGGCACTGGATGAAATGGTGGTCGACGGCGTAGCCACGACTATCCCAGCCGACGTGGCAATCCTCGCCCATCCAGACTTTGCCTCAGTGACCCACTCAACTAAGTGGGTCGAAGAGGTACTCGACCTCTCCGACGAACAGGCCGACACCGATGTGAGCGAGCCAACCGGTGACAACGCCACAGTGGCGACCGTTCGCAAGGACACCACCGTTGAGGTTGACGGCCGTCGGTTCGCGGTGAGCCTTTGGGTTCCCGAGGCGGCTTCACCCACTCGGCCCGGGCGGCCACGTAGCCGACGCTCCAACAATTCCAGTGGCGGAGGCGACGGCCGAGTCGCAGTTCCTATGCAGGGAACTATCGTCAAGGTACTCGTTGCCGTTGGTGACTCTGTCGAGGCCGGCGATCCGGTCTGTGTGCTGGAAGCCATGAAGATGGAGAACAACGTGACCGCAGACAAGTCCGGGACAGTCTCTGAGGTTCTGGTTGCTTCAGGAGATTCAGTGGGTAGCGGCGACCTCGTAGTTGTGATCGAGTAGCGGGATCTTTCCGGTCGACGGAAAGGAAAACTGGCTATTCGGCGGCGTCAGCCAGCGCTTCAGCCAATGTGGGATGTACGAAAAGGCTCTCTTGGATGTCCTGCACTGTGAGTCCAGCCGTGACAGCCAACGCCACGATGGAGATCAGTTCGGCGGCGTGCAGACCGACGATCGAGCCACCCAAAACGACGCCAGTAGCCGGATCCGAGACGATCTTGATAAAGCCTCGAGAGTCATCATTGATGACCGCTTTAGCAGACGCAGAGAACGGCACCTTGGTTACACGGATCTTTCGGCCCTCGGCAAAGGCGTCGGCCTCGGCTAAGCCGACATCAGCGATCTCTGGTTCGGCAAAGACCGCTGATGCTGCTTTGTCGTAGTCCAGTTGCCGGTGAGGTCGATCCTCGGCGAGTCCCATGGCGTGCTGAGCAATCTTGCGGCCCTGCATCTGAGCCACCGAAGACAGTGGCAGCTTTCCGGACACGTCGCCTGCTGCATAAATGTGGGGAACGGACGTCCGACAGTAAGGGTCAATTGGGATATACCCGGCCTCGGTTTCGATCCCGACGGTATCGAGACCTAACCCTTCACTGTTCGGAACAGATCCCACGGCCAAGATCACGTGGCTCCCCTCGGCTACTCGTCCGTCGTCGCAGCACACAGTCACCCGATCTCCGCCGCGGGTCACCGATTCCGCCCGCGCTCCCTTGACCAGGCGCACACCGCGCCGGAGAAAGTCCGCTTCGAGTGCAGCAGCCACCTCCGGATCCTTTTGGGGAAGAACCTGCTGTCGACTGACCACGAGCGTGACTTCGCAGCCATAGGACTTGAACATGTGGACGAACTCCACTCCTGTAACACCAGAGCCAATTACGACGACGTGCTCGGGAAACTCGTTCGGAGGGTAGGCATCCCGGGTGGTCAGTATCCGCTCTCCGTCAACATCGACGAATTCGGGGATCCGAGGCCGGCTACCGGTGCTGAGCACCACCACATCGGCCTCAATCTCCTCTATTCCATCCGCCGTCTGAGCAGCCACTTCATGGGGCCCCTTAAGTGAGCCAGTCCCGTCGATGATCCGCACATTCTGGCTCTCAAGAAGCAGGGTGGTTGATCTGTGGATACGTTCTTCGATCCGCGCCAAACGACTGCTCAAGTTGTCCACGTCGATCCGCGGACTGACGTCACCGAGACCCATACCGCCGGCCCGAGCCAGAAAAGACATAGCCCCTCCGGTGGCAATCATGGCCTTGGAAGGGATGCAGTCCCATAGGTGGGCTGCACCGCCTATCACATCCTTCTCTATGACCACCACCTCGGCACCATGTCGGGCGGCGTGAGTAGCTGCAGAGTTCCCGCCGGGACCACCGCCAATTACTACGAATCGCAGCGGCCGCATGGGAATCAGGCTATCGGTGCTCGCTCGTAGCCCTTTTCTGCGGTTAAACGGAAGCCGAAGCCTCCTCGAAGCTTGTAGACGGTCCGGCTGACCAGAAGCGGGCCACGAACTCTTGCCTCAGTTCCTCATACTTCTCGCGGCCCTCTGTTGTGTCCTGTTCGGCCAGTTCAACCTCTGGCCAACGCTCCTCTTCGAACCGGACATACATATTGAAGGTCTTCACAAGGGACAGTACTTGGGACCGCGGAAACTGCGGCATATCCAGCGGCGTCCCATCGGTAACCATGGAGCGCACGATGTCTTCGTCCTCTAGATAGCCCAACCGTTCGCATTCCTCTCGAAGTGGCGTCCCGTGGAACGGCGTAAACGCATAAGCATTGCGGTCGCTGCACTTGAATTTTCGATTCAATCTGATCGTGTCGAAAGCCAACTCCCGAGTCTCATGAGGAAAACCGAGGATGTTGTTAACGCTGAACGGGATGTCGACCTCATTGACGATGGCAAAGTTGTCGACAATCAACTCATTGGACATCCGACGCTTCAACCAGGTAGCTCGGAACTCCTCGTTCCCGTGCTCGAGACCAAAGGAGATCCGTGCACATCCGATCTCCTTAAGACGCTTCAGCCGTTCATACTCGACAGTCTCGACCCGAGTCTGGCACCAAAAAGGCAGGTCTATGTCCTCGTACATCTCGGCAAAAGTCTCAAACTCTCCTGGTTTCCAGGAAAAGAATGTGTCAGCCCAGAAATACAGGTACTCGGCTCCCATCTCCTCTTTGTAGAAAGTCAGTTCGCGGAACATGTTCTCAAATGTCTTGCGACGAAGATAGTTCTCACCGATTTCGTTTCGGTACATCGCCATCTGACTGGGCGAGTTGCAAAAAGCGCATTTGTAAGGACACCCGCGGTGGGTCTCAACCGGAAACATTCTCCAGACCCGGCCACCCATTGGTCGATAGAAGCGTGCCTCCTCAAAGTGGTCCAGATCAATCAGAGGGTTGGCATTCATGTCGACCATTTCGATCGGATTGCTTTGGAGAGTGCCGTCGGGCAACTTCGTCCAAAGGTTGGGGATGTCCGCGTAGTCTTCGCCACGACCGACCCGATCGGCAAGAAGGCGAAGGGCGTCCTCACCCTCTCCCTTGCAAACAATATCGACCTCGTCATGACCCAGGACTAGCTCAGGAGCGAAGGTGGGAAACACTCCTCCGGCAATAGTCAAGATCTCTTTCCGAGAACGTTGGTGGCGCAGGAGCCGAAGGCCCAAATGCCACATGTCTTCAGTGCAGGAAAGCGCAAGAATGTCCGGCTTGAAGCGGTCCACCATTTCTGCAAAGTCATCGAGAACGTCCGAGGTCTTTAAGGTGAGTTCGATCGGCATCTCAAACGGACGAGCCATGAGCTGGTCGCTCTTCTTCCCATCGGAGTCCTTTAACTCCCCGTCGTCCTCGTCAACTGAGGCGTAGTAGGTGGTGTCGAACAGTTCGACCTCGTGACCGCTTTCCAGCAGACAGGCCGAGAGCAGCCCGATGGCCGGAGGGAGCATGTTCATCCCCCGATAATTCGGGTAGATGAGAAGCACTTTCACCCGCTCGTCGGGACCGGCGAGTGGCCAGTGGCGACGGTAGGGAACCTCAATTCGGTCCGCTGGGGATCCCTTTCGTCTGACGTCTAGCTCAACTGGGGTTCCCTGCAAGTTGCTGCCTCCACTGACGGTCCTTCCCAACCCCATCGTCACGCGATCGGGGCCAGGTCTGAAGCCAATCTTAATGGGCGTAATACTCCTACCTTGTAGCCCATTTGCGACTGCGGCTCCGCAATCGACGAGGACATTCTTCGCCCGCCAGATCAACAATTTCGCGGGCGATCGCCCCGACGACGTCAGATTGGTTCCAGTTGAGTTCTTCGTTAAACCGAAGCCGTGCAGTGCTTACCGCAGTATCACCCCACCATGAAACCACGTCATCCCAAACCGCAGCGAGATGTTCAGCCGCCGAGGCCGCAGAATTGTGAAGGATCCCGACTTCGTGGAGCCCAGAAAATACGTCAACCACCGAATCCCGGAGTTCCCAGTGGTCCGGATTCCAAAACATCACGGTTGGCACATCCATGGCGAAAGTCTCAAGGAAAGTCGTTGCGTTATAGGTGGACACGTAGATACGGCATTTGGAGATGAGATCTCTAATTGGCGCCACCCCGGGCTCCAAGCGGACCTCAGGAAGACGTTCCTCCCACCGCGACTGTTGGTCCCAGCCGTAGTCGTGTCGATAAAGCCGCACCAGTAGGTGCTCGCGCAACGACTTGGGGAGGGATTCGACGAAGGCGAACTGGTCCTGCAGATAAGAAAGCCACTGCGACGACACCATTCCGCTGAATAGGTGGTAGCTCTGGCGGGGAACCGTATTCGTAACCATGAGGATCGTCTCATTCGCCCCATGATCAACGGTCGACGGCGGCCGATCGTAGATCTGGCCAACGGGACGAATCTTCTTCCTGCTCTCATCCGACCAACCCCAAGACAGATAGCGGTCGGCGATCGCTACCTCGAGATCCTCATTCCACAATCTTCTCGAGATCCCGAAGTTGCCGCCGTGCTGGCCAATGGCAAGCCGCGAACCCCTCTCAACCCGGTCTGCCGCCCAAGCCTTGAACACGTCGTCTGAGTAATGCGAATTGGATGTGAAAACGACCGGGGGGTGGGCGGGCCAACGGGCCTCCCCGACCATCTCCACCAATCGACCGTGCCCCTCTAGGTATGCAGCCGGAATTTGTTCTGGTATGAGTACCCGGACAAACGACTCAAACTCATCGGCAGCAGATCCCCTCATCGCCCACGTCCGCTGCCTTGGCTCAAACCTCTCATTCGGTTGTGAAACGAACGACCAGATAAGAGGCACCTGACCGAGACGGCGGTGAAGGGCGAGTTCAGCCGACCATGCCATAAAGGGCGACACAACGGCGACGTCGTTTTTTCGCGCGAGCCGGGCCGCCAAACATGACCAGAAGCGGAGCATCCTCACCTTCGTCGACACCGACAAGGAGATCGACCCCACGGGCCCCTCAGTCTCCCCAGGATCGTAAAGGCGGTATTCGAGAGCGTGACCGCCGCGCTCTTCAAAAATGCGACGATAGAGATAGTGGTTCCACTCGTCATTAGTAAAGAGACGAGTGAAGTCAACCATGCCACTAGGAACAACGGCATTCTCTATCCCTTCGAGGACGATGGTGCCCGACACGTCGACACGACGCTCGGCCTCCTCAACCATGCGCCACCGGTCCCACGCCATCTGGACAAATAAGCCCAGCCAAGGACCGGCGAGGATCCGCCAGTAGCGATCGCTCCGATCCGAACCGCTCTGATCGTTAAGCGTCTCTCCAAGGTCAGTGAGTAGTCGTTCGTAGGTGACTATGAGCCGGTCGTAGTCCTGCAGAAGTCGGTTCCGGTCATCCCAGTGGTAGGGCATCACCTGAGAATCGAATTGTTGCCATTTGTCGCGCCGTGAGTGCCGCCGACACCACTCGCCGAGGAACAGCACAGGTTCGTTGACTGGCCAAGACTGCTCCAGCGCCGTGGTGACCAGAACTCGCACTCAGCACTCCGTCTTTTCGTCAGCAGTTTCGTCGAGCTCGGGTTCTAGCACGTTGGCGAGTCGACGGAAGGTGGGACTTGACTCGAGGAGTTCCAAATAGGTGCCAGTCTGTGCCACGCGACCATCAATAAGTTCCACAATCAGGTCACAGTCCTCAACGGTGGAAAGACGGTGGGCGACGACAACCATGGTTATGTCAGGGGTTCCCCGCCTAATCTCTTCGGTGACCTGCAGCTCGGTCAAGTTGTCCAGCGCGCTTGTGGCCTCATCCAGAACGAGAATGTCAGCGTTTCGATGGAGAGCTCGAGCAATACCAATGCGTTGCCGCTGCCCACCCGACAACTTGATCCCCTGCTCGCCCACCTGGACAGCCAGCCCCAACGGCGAGGAATCGACAAACTCTGCCAGACAGGAACGCCGGACAGCCTCGTCAACACGGTCAAGGTCGACACGATCAGTTGGAGTCCCTAGCGCGATGTTTTCCGCAAGCGAAGAATCGGTCAAGAAGATGTGCTGCGGCACATGGGCAAGAGTCCGTTGCCAAGACCGAATCATTTCTGGGGTCAACGGACGTCTATCCACTTCGATCATTCCGCTCGTCGGCTCCAACAGACCCATAAGGAGGTCTAGAAGGGTGCTTTTCCCAGATCCTGTTGGACCGACAATCGCAACCTTGCTTCCCTTCGGAATCGTGAGGTTCACTCCATGGAGTATCCAAGGGCCATCAGGGTGATATCGAAAGGAGACGTCGCGGAATCGGACTTCGCTCTCCAGACCTAGCGGTGGAGGCGGATCACCGATGAGCGACTCGTCCATCGGCTGCTCCAAGAGCTCGGTCGCATCCCTAATCAGAGCCTCACTACCGGTCACGGCTGCCCAGGCAGCGAATCCCTGCTGCAGTGCTGGCAATAGCCGCTGCCCTCCCACGGCAAGTGCCCCGAGGATAGGCAGGGCACCCGCAACACCTCCTTCGCCTCGACTAAAGCCGTATGCAAGTAGGGCAATAAGGATTAGGGCTAAGGACTCCATGACGAACCTCGGACCAACCCCAATGAACGCATTGGTAGACCGCGCCCTACGCAGAGGGAGATCAGCAAACCGATACGTCCGCATGTACTCGGCCTGGACGCCACCAAGAAGAACATCACGTATACCGCCGAGACCCTCCTGCAGGCACCGGAAGAGTCTCGTCCGATGGACATTGATCACTTCACTATTCCGACGAAGCCGCCTACGCGTGAAATACATCACTAGGCCATAGCTGGCCCCGAGGCCAATAAACGCTGCGACAGCCGCAATCGGGTCTATCGCCAAGAGTGTGCCAATCACTGCTGCGGCGACGAGCAGCGAACTCCCCAGCGTCTGGATTGGCCCAAATACGGCCGCGTTGACTGCCTCCACCTTCACCAAAACGCCGCTCAGGACCTCGCTGCTATTGCGCTCGACGTGGATCTGATAGGGCTGGTAAAGAGTTCGCCGGTAGGCCTCCATACTCAGGTCCGCAGCCGCCGAAACGCTCAGTCGAGTAGAGATGTAGAGGATGAGAAGCCGGAATGCTCCAGCTAGCGCGGCGAGCAGTCCGAATCCAATCGTGAGTGGCAGTATGAGATCGTCAGGCTGTTCGACTCCGATAGCCGAGGCGACCCGTCCAACCAGCGGGTAATCAAGGGCTGCTGCCGGATCAACTAGAACAGCGATAAAGGGAAGAACCGCCCCGAGGCTCACTACCTCTAGCACGGCGGACCCAAGCATCAGGAGCATGACCAGTCCAAATTGGCGTCTACGTCGGCGTGTTAGATGCCTCCAAAGCCGCAGGACAAGCCTGGGGATTCCCTCCATCGAACAGACCGGACCCCTCGTTCATTACGTAGGCAGCGCCAGAACTTACCATCATGATCTGATCACTAAGAGGCGCCGGTCTGGCGCGATTCGTCGCACATAGGATCACGGCGTGACGGTTGAGCACGAGAATCTCGGTGGGTTCACCCGACCACCATTGCTGGCTACCGCTCGTCGGGCCGTCCGTCTCGTCCTCCGTGGCGACCTCACTAGCTTCGTCCGACGCACATCTCGCTTTCTCCAACGTTCCATCAACCGCGAAAGTCCACCTTCATATTCCGCATGGAGGGACCAACATGTCGTTCTCTCGCCCAGAGATCGTCAGGTAGTGGAAACTTGGACCCAAGGACAATCGGGGGATTTCTGTCAGGTCGTCGACCTACAAGATCTAATAGGATGGACACCCCGAAGTCATTCCCCCAGTCTGACACTGGTCGTTGACAACTCTGTCCTGCACGACGGCGCCGTCATGGCATTCACTCTGGCTGCGGAGCAGGAACCCGATGCCGTTGTCTTCTATGCCGACCACGAGGTCATAGACAACGACGGCACTCCCGTATCTGCAAATCTGAAGCCCGGCTGGAATTCAGAAATGGCGCTCGGGTGCGACTACGCGGGACCTGCTCTCGCCATCAGAAACGGACATCTCGACACAATCCTCGAAGCCGGAGTCCCATCTTCCTCCCATGACCTTCTCCTCCGGGCTACTGAAGGACTCGGAGCCAACCAAATCAAACACCTTCCATACGTGTTGTCATCGACCTCGCGTATTAGGGCCCGGGCAGACACTCATGCTGTTTCTCGAGCCACCGGTTCCGAGCCCGAGAAAATCTCTACCGATGGTCGGTCGGGCTTCTGCCGGATCTACTGGCCGCTACCGGACCCTCCTCCCACAGTGTCGATCGTGATTCCGACCAAGGACCGAGGCCATTTACTTAAACGGTGTGCCGAAGGCCTTCTCCAGCGGACCTCATATTCAAAAATTGAATTGATAATCGTTGATCACGCCAGCAAACAGAGGTCGGCTAGGCGGTTTATTGATGGACTCGCCCAATCCGGGCAGGCCACGGTCGTTAGTTTCGACGAAGACTTCAATTTCTCAAGAATGGTCAATCTTGGCGTCGCTGCTTCGCGGGGGGAGCTTGTTTGTCTTCTCAACAACGATACGGAGGTTCTTGAGGCAGGTTGGCTGACGGAATTGACCCGTCAGGCCCTCAGACCGTCGGTGGGGGTTGCGGGAGGGCTCCTCCTGTTTCCCGACGGCACAATCCAACACGCGGGTATCCACCCCGGACTGGGTGGTTTCATGGGTCACGGTCACAAGTACCGAGCTCACAAAGACCCCGGTTACTACGGCCGCCTGACCGTCACCCACGAGGTCGCTGCAGTGACCGGAGCTTGTATGGCCCTTCGGAGAAGTGTCTGGGACCAAGTCGGAGGCATGGACGAAAACCTGCCGGTGGCCTTCAATGACGTTGACCTCTGCCTAAGGGTCCGAGAACGAGGCCTCAGCGTCGTGCTCAACCCTCATGCTGTCGTCCGCCACCATGAATCTATTAGCCGCGGGACAGACGATGATCCTTCCAAGTCCGCCCGTTTAGCCGCAGAACACCGACGGATGACTGAACGATGGGGCGATTTGCTGGATATCGATCCCGCTTATCACCCTGACCTGAGTCGCGACGCATCTGGATTCTCCTTGGCTCAAACACCAAGCACGACGCCGCCCTGGCGCCAGCCGATCTACGATGCTGCCACCGAGGCATAAAATCGACGAAGGGTAGCCGCGTCCTGTCGCCAGTCGAACCTGTCTCTGACAAGTCGCCTTCCGTTTTGGACGCAGCGCTCGCGCAGTCCATCCCGGTCCAACGCGGAGATCGCTTCCACTACAGCCTGCGGATCATCAAAGGGGACTATCAGGCCTGCATTGTTGTCCTCCAAAAGTCGGCGAACCTCTGGAAGCGGTGTGGCGATAACAGGGATTCCATGGGCCATGTATTCCAAAACCTTGGTCGGGACCGAATGCCGGTAATTTGGACGGTCACGCAACAAAGCGAGCCCAGCAGCAGCACCAGCGATCGCCTTTAGAGCAAGGGGATTGGGAATAGAACCGTGAAGACGGAGGGTCTCCACTTCGTCATCGGTATAGAGGTCTAAGCCGGAGTCGACCGGACCATAGAGGTCAAGGACCACTCCTTCCGGCAACCTCTCAGCGACAGCAACGAGTAGGTCAGCGCCCCGCCCAGTCGAAAGCCGCCCTAGATGGACCACCCGACCGGGAGTCGATGGAACAACCGAGTCAGGCACCACTGGGGTGTTTCTCACCACTGGGTGGTCGCCGAGTCTCTCCCGGTAACTCTCTTCAGCAAGGACCACGGGCATCCTGCGTAAGGCCCGACTTTCAACCCAGCGGGCAACTGAACGGCCAAGCCAGCGCAGCGGCCTAGGGATCCAAGGTTTATCTTCCATTTGCGCCACAAGGTCCTCGTGGACGTCGAAGAGGATGGGTCCGAAGACCCACCTATCGAGAAGTGTGAGTTCCGGATCGTGAAGAACTGTGAGGTCGGCCGTCCGCGATTCCTCGGCCAAGACTCGTCGTGCGTCGATGAATGCACCAAGCCGATGACGCCCTGCGGCTCGGCGGACTGGACGGATGCGGAGACCATCTCGATGACCCGATGGAACCGTCTCATCTATCGCGCCAAAAGGTGCCACATAGACCACCTCGTCTCCTGCTGCGAGGAGAGACTCGATCTGCCGGTGCCGGATCCTCGCGTCCTCGGGATCGTGGACGACCGTCGCGACGACGACCCTCATGTCCGACTCAGAGACGGTCGATCCGATCCCCGACCAGCCTTCCACTGGTGTCGAGGATCCGTGGGGCGCCGTCTAGCGCTCCTGGCAACAGGAATTCCCGATGAGGCTGCAAAAGGACTGCTAGGTCAGTGTCGGCAACTGCAGCGCCAAGATCATCCACCCGTTCCACTTTTTTCCCGTCCACTTCGAAGTAGTCAACGTAGGGATCGAAAAAGCGAACCTCTGCTCCCATTGTGCGGAGTTGAGCGGCCAACGGACGTGCGGGGGTCTCGCGCTGGTCACTGATGTTCGCCTTGTAAGAAACCCCGAGTAGAAGGATCCGGGCTCCCTTCACTGCCAAGCAATCAGCATTTAGGCCATCTTGAATCCGTTTTGCCACATAAGCAGGCATCCTCTCTGATACCTCTTGAGCAAGTTCGACAAAGCGGAACCGGTACCCCAGAGATCTGACCATCCAAGAGAGGTAGTTGGGGTCAATCGGTATGCAGTGGCCCCCGACACCCGGCCCCGGGTAGAAGGCTTGAAAGCCAAACGGTTTGGTTGAGGCAGCGTCGATAGCAGCCCAAAGATCGATCTCGAGTTCATGACAGAAGACGGCCATCTCATTCATGAGAGCGATGTTGACGTGCCGGTAGGTGTTCTCCAGCAATTTGGCTAGTTCGGCCTCGCGGAGACCAACTGTCGGAACCACCTCGTTGACTAACCGGCCATAAAACGCTGCCGCCTGCTCCGTGCAAGCCTCAGTCAGACCACCCACCACTTTTGGAGTGTTACGAAGTCCAAAATCAGCGTTTCCGGGGTCGATCCGTTCAGGCGAGTAGGCGAGGGCGAAGTCGACACCGGCAACCAGACCGCTCCCATCCTCCAACAGGCGACGGACCGTCCCGTCTGTCGTCCCGGGATAAGTGGTGGACTCAAGGACAACCAGCGTTCCAGGAACTAAATGCTCACCCACGGTTTTCGAGGCCGCCTCCACGGCACCTAGATCTGGACGGCCGTCGTCAGAAAGCGGCGTCGGAACGCAGATCACCACAACTGACGAATCAGCAATACATGTTGGGTCTCTCGTAGCTTGAAAGCCCGAATCGAGCATCTCGCGAACATCCCCGGCATCAAGGTCATCCACATGCGAAATCCCGACGTTCAGGCCGTTTACGACGTCAACTGAGATGTCTAAGCCCTTTACCTCAAAAGCACTTCGGCACGCCTCTTGGGCTAGTGGAAGACCGACATAGCCAAGACCAATGATCGTGACGTTTTCGCCCATCTTCATGCAACCTCAACCGCCGGTCGATGACCTGCTGTTCAACTTTTCGGACCAGACCACACTGCAATAACGGCCTAGGGTAGCGACGGTCGGGACGAAGCCTGTAGGCCTAACCAGGCGTCCGGATGGTGGAGATCTGCGACGGTCACATTCGTGACCCCGTGGCGTCGCTTCACAGTCGCCAACTTAGAGAGAATTTCGTCTTCCCATCGGCCGGAACCATCATGTTCCTCTCGGGATGGCACAACTTCCACAACGACCCCCGTCAGTTCACTCACGAAGCACCGACGATCTGAATCCAGCAGAAGGTCCTCTTCTAGTTCCTGTGAGATGTCTGGAGTTGCTTCCGTGGTAACGACTACCGGGTGGAACCCCATGGCGAAGTCCCGGTGACGGTCCAGTTCCCGGATAGTCGCCGCCACCCGACTCGGCTCGAGGCCAAGGCAAACAACCATCACAACGGGGCGTTGTTCTCGAAGCCCGCTAGGCACCCGGGCAGTAGGTGCGGCCCGATCGACTGGCGTATCGCCCGAACCGGTCTGTCCGACAAGTGCGCTGATTCGCGAGACGTGAGCTGAATGAGAAAATCTCTCACGGACTACCTGATCTCCAATTGCTACTTGAGCGCGAAATGAAGCCGGATCTCTATGAAGTTCTAGAACAAGTTCGCGGACCTCCGAGGGCTCGACATAAAGGCACGCCTCTCCAAAGAGCTCACGGAAGGAACTTGGGAGAACCGCCACGCACCCTGATGCCAGAGCCTCGATAACCGTGCGACCGAAAGCTTCAACCAAGTCAGCGTGATGGAAATACACGAAGAAGTCGACGCCGGCTAGGAACTGGTCGACCTGCATAGAACCGAAAGGATGGACCTCCCAGTTGTCCGGAACGCGCGTTAGCACAGCATCCAACCCGTCCACTCCTCCCAGAACCCTGACGACGACGTCATCAGTGTCCGGGTAAGCGGCCAACAAAGCTTCTGAGTCAGCTGGCCACTTGAGAGGCGTCGGCCGTCCATGCCGTCCGATTACCGGGCGATCGCCGACCGGGCGGTCACGACTCAAAACCCAATGGTCTGCATCAATTACTTCAACCCAGTCAGCGTCGGCAAGCGGCACGCCGGTGCCCTCAAGGCTTCGACGAACAACCGGGCTGACCGGATGCCACACGGGCTCCAAACCGAAGGCCTCGACGATGTTCTTGTGAACCTCCGCCGGGGTGTAGAAACGGGTGCCATCTAGATCAACCGGCACCTGGCCGACAAACGTAACGAGGTTCTGACACCGCACGGGAAGTGGGCCTCCCAATGACTTCACCATCACAGTCGGGTGTTTTACAACTGTCAAAGAACAACTGACCGGTTCACCCGGGCGCACGAGAATTAGTCGACCGGCTTCAACGAGATCCCTGATCCCAGGGTGCAACGCGCGGTCAGCCCGCAGACTGGACGAATCGCACTGCAGCGCCCCAACCCGATAGCCGGCTCGTGTCGCCGCCAAAGTCTCCTCCACCAAACTTGTCGAGGAACCGCCTGGGAAACGCAAATCGGTCACGTAAAGAACGTCTAGTCGTGTCCGCCCAGTGGATCCCTCGCTTCTCGTCACCATGCCGTGTATCCACCATCGACCACTAGATCGTGACCCGTAACGTACTGAGCAAGGTCCGAAGCCAAGAACAGAATCGGACCCACTACGTCTTCCTCATTAGCCATTCGGCCGAGCGGAGTTAGCTCCTCGTAGGCACGCACGAACTCTTCGGGCTGTTGTCGAAGAATCCCACCAGGAGTCACCGAGTTGACTCGGACAGCCGGTGCCATCGTGGTGGCCAACCAACGCGCCAACTGTGATACTCCCGCCTTACCTGCCGCGTAACAGGCCACATTGTTGAGGTCCGTCCCCTCGTAAAGGCTCGGTCGCGGCCCGACGATTCCATACTGCGAGCTAACTAGAACCACCGATCCGACCCCGTGGGTAGCCAGCGGTGCTGCCGCTGCTTGGACAAGGGCGAATATTGAGGTCAAATTGACTTTCAGGGCATCTGACCAGAGCGCTGGGTCTTGAGAGAGAAACGGGACATTCCAGCCAGCACCATCGCCAGCAGTGTGCGAGACCATCGCCGCAGCAGTCACCACAACATCGAGCCGGCCGAAATGATCAACAATCGTTTCCGGCAGCCCGGCCACCTCATCGAGGTCGCCGAGGTCGACGGGCAAGTCGAGACGATCACGACTCTCCGTCTGCTCAACTTCCAGATCGACGACGGCAACCTGGGCACCAACCTCGAGCAATCTAGAGACCACTGACCGACCGACATGACCTGCCCCGCCGGTCACCATGACCACTCGACCGTCTAGTGAGGAGAAATCAGTCATAGTCGACCGGACGAAGCAAGAAGATCGGCAACGACGAGGTCGAACTCGTCATCGATATCAATCGCCCGCTCCCGCGGAACAGGCGATAGCGCTACCCGACCGTCGAAGAGATGTCTCGTGGTCTCGACGTACGTGGTATCGGCTACAAATGTCACAGTCGCTAGGTCCCAGAGTTGCGGTGCATCCTGCCGACGCACCAGACCGCCCTGGACGGGAGAGGCGATCGCTGCCCAGCCTTCATCATCCACTGCCACCATATTGAACGAGGGGTGTCTAGCCGCCGGCGTTCCGGTAACCACCAGATCGGCTCGGACACGGAGGAACAGGTCCAGTGCATCGTCGACATCAGAGGGATTTCGCAATGGAGCTGTGGCTGGAAGAGTGACAAGGATGTCTGGTCTTACTCCATCCTGGTCCAAGAAACTGATCAAGTGCCGCCAGGAATCAACCTCAGCTGCTGTGTCGGACGCCAACTCAGTTGGCCGCAGAAACGGCACCTCGGCGCCAGCCGCCTCCGCCGCCGCCGCGTACTCGGCGTCGTCTGTCGACACAACAATCCGTTCTAGTCGATCGACCTGAAGCGCATCCGAAACGGCGATCTCGAGGAGCGTTCGACCTCCGACCCTACGAAGGCACTTTCGTGGAACACCCTTGGAGCCCCCGCGGGCAAAGACTGCCCCGACGATCCGCTGTTGTTCAGTCATCCCGTCCTCCATCCCGGAGTTCCGCCACCTGCTGAACGACGCTAATCGCCTCATCCACAGTGCAAACACCCACCCCATCTGATAGTGCGGCCCGATGCATAGCGGCGAATGTCTCGTTTCGGTCAACCGACCAACAATCGACCAACTCTCCTGATCGGTAAAGCGACCCAACGAGGAGGTCCATCTCATATGTGGCGATGTCCGTGCTCACCGTCATCCGTCTTGTGGGCCAGCGGTCGAGGAGGTTCATCTCCACCGACGCCAAACCACCGTCAGTAAGACGAAAAACGCATATCGCCAAGTCATCAAGTTCGATATCAAGGCTGCCTGTGCGGATTGCCCACCCGCGCTCTACCTCGATAGGCCCAGTCAGCCACGCCAACAAATCCAACTCATGGCTCAACTCGAGGAGCGCTCCCCCCGAAGGACCAGCGGTGACAGTCTCCCGATAATCGCGACCGGGCCTCCAGTCCGAAAGATGCTGCCCCACCCTGATTTGAGCACTTAGCACCGTCTCCTTTGCCAAAGCCTGACGAAGAAGGTCAACCGCCGGGTGGAAGCGCAAGTTATAGCCCACGCCTACCCGCCGGAACCCGTCGACCTGCAGGGCGATCGGACGGTCAGCAACCGGCTTCTCGACTAACACACTCCCCCGATAACCCGCCGCAGCAAGGCGGTTGAGGGCTTCTGGGTGGTCATGGGCCTCAGTGGCGACTACGACATAGTCTGGGTTATGCACCGAGATCGCCTTCATCTCATCTGTGAAATCACCCACACCCGGCCGACGCGACACCAGGGCCACGTCAAGCTCTAATCCTCGCAAGACCGTCTGGTGTCTCATCCCGATGGAGCCGCCGCCAACGACGAGGGCCCGGCTCGCCGCCACCGCTATCCGGTCATCGTCGTGCACCATAATCCTCGAGCCCCATCACACGACTGAAAATCATCCTCTAAAACCCTCCTGAGCCAATCGATAGTCATCTACATGGCCAACGTCGAGCCATGGCTCGTGGATTGGATAGGCGATGGTCCGGCGTCCTTGGCTGCGGAGCCGATCGAAGAGGGCGGGCATATCGCAAGGTTCGCCAGATCCCAACAACTCGAGCGTCGAAGGCTCCAGAACGTAGACGCCGGCATTGACTTGGCTTCGTTCCACCGGCTTCTCATCTAGTCCGACCACATCAATACCGTCAGTTCGGACAACCCCGAAAGGGTGCCGCCACTCGTGCTGCCGGACAGCCATTGTCGCCGCAGCACCATGCTCTTGGTGGAAGTCCAGCATCTCGCCATATCGAATGGCGGTGAGTACGTCACCATTCGTCACCACCACTGACTCCTCAGGCGGGTCTAGAAGACTCAAGCCACCTGCCGTTCCCATCGCCTCCTCCTCGCGCAAATAAGTCACCTCGATTCCACGAGAAGAACCATCACCGAAGTAATCCTCGATCACCTCTCCCAAATAGCAAACTGCCAGAACGAAACGCCGAAAGCCGTCGGCATTCGCCCGTTCGATGATGTGATCCAATATCGGTCTACCAGCAATCGGGAGCATGGGCTTCGGCGTGTGTTCGGTAAGCGGACGTAGTCGTGAACCTTGACCCCCGGCCATCACCACCAGAGTGTTGGTTCGCTTAACCGGCCGCGAGAGGTCCGACCAGGTGAGGAGCCCGACTACCCGCCGATCATCGTCAACGACGGGAACCTTGTGAATTCGCCGGTGGGCCATCGCTTGGAGGACAACACCGTGGTCGACATCCGCCGAAACGGTGAGTGGTTTCCTCTCGACGAATCCTTCGATAGGGCTGTCCAGCCCAGTCCCGTCTAGTAGTCCTCGACGAATATCCCCATCGGTCAGCGTTCCCACCAGTCGACCGTCGGCATCTATTGCCAAGATGATCTGGAGGTGTGACTCTTCCAGACACTGGACAGCCTCTCTCAGGGTGGCTCCGACGGGAAGGAGAGCATCCGCCCAGTCCACTCCTTCGGCTCCCCGTTTCACTCGAGCCCCCCTGGGAGGTCGTAGAAACGCTTTTTGAGGATGTCGTGCAGATCCGCCGTGCGAAGAACCTCCACCACCCGTCGGGCGGTCTGGCCATCGCCGTGAGGGTCGTAAGGGCTCACCCGCTGTTCGACCACTTCTTGGAATTTTGGCGCCAAAACAAGGTCCAATGCCGCCACGATTTCTTCTCGCTCTGGTCGACAGTCGACCACACTGGGTGCCTTGAGGCGGCCTCTTTGTCGATCCCCAATATTCACCGTGGCTGTTCCGAGACTCGGAACCTCGGTCAAACCACTCGATGAGTTCCCAACAACCGCATCTACTTGGGCAACGGTCGACAAATACCGGAGTTGGCCAAGCGAAATGAACGAACTGTGCTGTGGATGTTCCTCAACAAAGGCCTCGATCTGATCGAAAAGAGCGCGTCCTTCCGGATCCGCGTTTGGCATTGTGAAAATAACGCCAATGTCGGGACGCATCTCCAAAGCCGACAACAACTCCGCCATCTGGCTTACTGCTGTCCCACCTTCGAGGGTCACTGGATGGAAGGTAACTAGAACGTTCTGCCTCGCGAACTTGTGGTCGAGCGCTGCTTCAAGGGTGTCCCGTCTGAGTAAATCAAGCCTCTGGATGTTGTCCAAACTGGGGCCACCTACCAGATGGACTGACCTCGGATGCTCACCAAGTTGAACCACCCGCCGCCGATACTCGTCCGCTGCTACTAGGTGAATCTGAGACATCTTGGTAATCGAGTGCCGTATGGCCTCATCGATCGCTCCCTCCGACAACTCGCCACCCTGGATATGCGCCACGGGCACCCGGGCAACGAGAGCGGCTGCCACACACGAGATGGTCTCAAAGCGATCTCCAAGCACCAAGAGAACGTCGGGCTGCAACTCAGCAAGGGCATCACTGAAACCAACCATTCCCAAACCCATCGACTTCGCGACCGAAGATGGTGTATCTCCGCTTAGAAGCATCTCGACCTTGCGGTCGATATTGAATCCGTCTGCTTCGATCTCTCGGTAGGTCAACCCAAACTCAGGCGAGAGATGCATACAAGTGGCAATGACCTGCAGGTCGAAATCAGGAGCTTCCCTCAGATCTTCGAGAATCCATCGGAGAAGCCCGTACTCGGCCCTCGTGCCCGTGAGCACGCACACTCTTCGATTCACTGAAATGCCTCCATCGAAGGCACGATGTCCGAGTCGTCTAGGTGGACGTCGAGATCGAGATCGCGGGCAGCCCGACGCCCAATGAGCTCGTCAAATCTGGCTGCGGGGATACCACCCGTCCCTGGACGCTTTACCCAAAGGTTCTCATGGCTGAACACCTCGCCTTCAGCGATAGGCCGGATCGTCACCACGGTTGCAAAAGCGAAGTCCATCGTGACCTTTTCCTCAGGTATGGGACCCTTGGATCCTCCGAGTGCCTGATGAAGCGTCTTCGAATCTCGGACCAGGGCCGCGCAATCGTCACGATCCATTGAACAGACGATGTCCGGCCCTTCCCTATCGCGATGATCGGTGAAGTGCCGTTCGAGAATTGACGCACCGAGCGCTACCGCACCAAGGCACGCAACATTGTCCAGGGTGTGGTCCGAAAGTCCGATGACGTGCTTCGGAAAGGCATTCGCCATCTCCACCATCGCCCCTAACCGCACAAGATGCGGTGGAGTCGGATACAGGTTGGTGGTGTGGAGCAGAGCCACGGGAACCGAGGCTTGGTCGAAGACCGAAACCGATCTAGCCACGCTCTCGACTGTGTTCATTCCCGTGCTCATGACAACAGGCTTTCCAAAGGAGGCCACGTGTCGGAGAAGGGGAAGGTTGTTGCACTCCCCAGATCCGATTTTGTATGCCGACACGCTGAGCCGCTCGAGCCGGTCTGCGGCCGCCCGGGAGAACGGCGTGCTAAGGAATGTCATGCCCCGAGCCTCGACGTGACCCTTGAGGCTCGCCTCTTCGTCCTCGTCGAGAGCGCAGGACGCCATCACCTCGTAGATCGAGACCTCGGTATTCCCGGGCACCACCTCTCGCGCTGCCGAGCTCATTTCGTCCTCAACCACGTGGGTTTGGTGCTTGACCACTTCTACACCGGCGTCAGCAGCTGCATCCACCATCTGAAGAGCGACACCTAGATCGCCTCCATGATTGATTCCTATCTCCGCGATCACAATCGGAGGATGGTCAGCTCCGATTAGTCGTCCAGCTAGCTCGATAGACGGAGCCATGCTTTTCTCCTTCTAGGTCAAGTCGATTCTGACATGTCCATCCAACGCGTCGGAGGCGCTCGACCTACAAATCACACCTCGTAGCGGCCAACCCGGTAGTTAGAAAGGTTTGACGGGTCGGAAAACCATTCCGCCGTCAACTCAATCCCCCGTCTGAAGCCTTCCAAGAGGCCGAACTCAGGAGTCCAATCGAGAAGGCTCTGGGCCTTCGCGTTCGAAGCCCACAACCTGCTCACTTCGCTGGCCTCTGGCCGCATTCTCGGCTCGTCTGAGAATACCTCGACCTCTACACCCATTACTTCTGCAACTAACGAAACTGCATCACCGATCGAGATCTCGAAGCCACTTCCCACGTTCACAACCTCACCATCGGCGGCGTCCGCGTCGAGGGCCGCCACAAACGCCGCCACAGTGTCCGTCACGTAAGTGAAATCCCTCGTCGGATGGAGCGAACCAAGACGAACTTCGCGCTTTCCAGCAGCTATCTGCGTGATCACTGTCGGCAAGACGGCTCGGGCCGACTGTCGGGGGCCATAAACATTGAAGGGTCGAAGAATGGTGACCGGTGTTTGGAAGGAAGTGTGAAACGACCAGGCAATCTGATCAGCACCAATCTTTGTCGCCGAATAAGGCGACTGTCCGCGAAGTGGATGGTCCTCGGTGATCGGAACGAACAATGCAGAGCCATAAACCTCGCTGGTCGAGGTGTGCACAACACGCCTCACGCCCTCGTCCCGGGCTGCCTGCATGATGTTCAGAGTCCCCTTCACGTTGGTGTCCACGTATGAGTCTGGCGAGTGGTAGGAGTAGGGGATCCCTATCAGGGCCGCCAGATGGAGAGCGAATGAGCACCCTTCCATCGCCTTTCTAACGCCATTCGGATCTCGGACGTCGCCGCTGAAAACCTCGAATCCATCAGCCACATCCCCTTGGCAATGGTCAAGCCAGCCGCGAGTCCCAAAGGAGTTGTATTGCACCATGGCTCGCACGGCATACCCGGTTCTGACCAATTGCTCAACCAGGTGCGACCCGATGAATCCGTCAGCCCCGGTCACCAGAACGCGTCCCTCCATCAGTTCAACCCCTTTCCATCATCAGTGGTCATGAACTTGGTACCAACATGACCACTCACCGACCACCCACGTATCCAGCCATCCGGTCGTAATCAAGGCTGTTCGACGCCTGCTGGGCGACCGTACATGCGAGTCGGTCATCTTCAGCAAGAAAGGCTTCGACCTGCCGGTAAAGGCCCGGCTTAAACAGACGATCGAAGTCGTTTTCAGGAGGCATAGTCTCCTCGGTGCCATCTACTGTAGACGTAAGGGTCTCGAGGGAACGGAACCTGAGCAGTCGGCGTCGAGTCTCTATCTCCAGACCCCAAGTGCTTGAAGTACGCCAGTCGGCCTTATAGGAGAAAGGGACTCCTACCTCAGTCTTCCCCGTTCCAGAAAAGACAGCCCCCGAGGGATGCCAGTCAAGGGACCCCGACTGATCGGCATTCAAGACTGAAGGGCGTCCGGCTAGATGGAAAGCCAAATCCACCACATGCGAGGAGTTCATAAGAAACCATCGGTTCAAAATGGGTTCAGCGAACCGGAGATCCAAGACAGCATCAATCTTCTCACCGAACTCGAAACGGAGCGAGGAGACGCCACCGTCATCAGCAATGAGCCGACGCGCAGTGGTCACCGATCCGTAGTAACGACGGTTGTAAGCGACCAGGACAGAGGCGACGACCGATTCTGAGACTTGCGCCAAGGTTCCAATCTCAGAACTGTCTAATCCGCCCGGTTTTTCTAGAAGAATGCGCCGGCATCCAGCCTCAAGGAGGCTGGATGCCGCGCCGGCGAGGTCGCTAGGACCGACAGCTACGATCGCTTGTTCCGGCGGGGTCATCGAGCGCAGAGCTAGCTCCAATCCACCCCAAACCACTGGGAAGCCCTTCTCTGCCTCAAAGGCAGCGGCAGCTGACTGTGACCGACCAATCACCTGGAAGCCGATCCCGAGTTCAGCAAGGACGTCGAAGTAGGACTTCGCCATCGCTCCGCATCCGATTAACCAAAGTGCCACGGCCTGATCTTCGCAGGGTCTCGCGTCAGGTGATGGGAACCATCGACGCATTTGGCACACCGGTCCTCCGCCGATGATCCAAAAGAGCCTCCAGCAAGACCTGATGGGCTCTAACCGACTCTGTGACGGTAGGAAGACGGCATGCACCAGTGCTGAAAATCTCCTCAGCCAAAGGCCCCGTCAACTCACTCTGCAGTTCCAGACGCCCACTGACCTCCAGGCCATCCTCCCGGAAGGCCCGGCCGGCTGACTCGTCGATACGCCAGTCTCCAGACCACGTTCGAAGGTTGATCGCGCGGTCACCACTGCCCTCGTCGATCATCGAGACATATCCGCCATCGGCCATCGTCGCATGTAGTCGGCCCTCCACTTCCAGATATCCGTCCCTTCGAGCGAGCTTCCATTCGTCCCGCAATCCACCGGTATCGATGGCTACTACCTCACTCCCCGACCACCAGACCGCAAGGTCGAGGAAATGAATTGCGTTGCAGGCAAGGCCCCAACCTCCTCCGGTCACCTCCATCTCGACCGGACGGCCCGCAACGCCCTTGTCTCCTATCCGGGCATACCAGTCGAGCATCCGCCGTGGGGTGTTGACCCACGCCCCATCCGCCTGATCAGTAGCTTCCGAGATGACCCGTAAGCCTTCGACGTCACAAGCCAGTACTTTCTCCAAGACCCACTGACCAACAGTCCGGGAGGCTGCTAACGCTGACACCACCGCAGCTCGTTCAGCTGCGTTACATGCAACAACTACAAGGTCCAACAAATTTGGCAGTTCATCAAGCCGGCGATGAGTCTCGATCCGATGAATCGGCGACGGCGCCATCTGCGACCACCGCTCCATCGCCGCATCTAATGACGAAGAGGATGGGTCGACCAGATGCAAGTCGAGACCACTGACGCAACTCGCCAGACCTTGGACATGTCGAGAGCCGAGCTGGCCAACGCCGATCACAGCGGCAATAGCCCGTTGCGAAGCGTTCATCTCAGGGCCCATCTCTTTCAATCCGAAACACGGGCGCGATGAAAAGTTTTAACCGTCCGCTCAACCTGACCCAAGATTTCGCTGATCTCCGGTGTCGCAGTTAGGAGGCGTTCGGAACACCACCGCTCCACACGTCGGATCCCTCCAAGCCGCCGTTTCGAGGATCGGCCAGCAAGTCTTCGAAAGCTCTCCAGAATGTCACCGAGCGCGACATGAACTACATCGGGCAGAAATCGGTTTGATAAATCTCGGATCATCTCCAACGGTCTCGGGCGCCCTCGTTCAGGAGGCCTGCCCCCGGACCACCCAGCAGTCTCGTTACGTAAATCAATGGCTTCGACGAGGACACCGACCGCTTGAATAACCAAACGGCGCGCATCGGCGCCCAACGCCACGCCTTCGGCCTCTAGATCACGTGCAATGCAGTCAACGAAACCTTCTCGCTCTGCCTCATGCTCATCAGATCGCCACCAATCGATCAGAGTGAACCGCCGCTCAATACGGTTCACCGGAGAATTCTCCATGGAGCGCAGCCAATAGAGGTCGTCGACCACCCCCAGACAACCACGGGCATGAACTGCTAGAGCTTGTTGGACCTCGTTGGCAGACGGACAACTCCAGTCATAAACACTTCCCCACGATTCCCTCCAGACATCGGACCGGAGGACCGCGTAACAGGTAGCAGCGTCGTATTCGGCCATCGAGGCCAGAATCCGCTCCCCACCGTCCGTAGCGGTCGACCTAATCCGCAAGTAGTCATAGCCCTCGGCGAACCTAAGGCGCCGGTGCCGTCTGGTCGGATAAAAGCCCAGCGCCTGGCCGATGCACCCTGCCATGCTGTGCTCTCGATCCAGCAGGCCGATCGCAGAGGCCAAACCCGCCGGCATCAGAAATTCGTCGTCACCACATAGAACGGCATACGGGCGGTCAATCGCTTCCCCCGCCATCTGAAGCCTGGCTGACCAGCCAGCGGGCTCGTGACGGTATTCAATATTCGAATACTCACCGAAGAGACCCTCCAACTGGCTACTCACCGCCTTGTCGGATCCGTCCATGATAAGTAGTCGAGCCGGAGTGTCTCCCCAGAACGCAGCCTGTCGGACAAGGAAATCCGTTCGATTCCGAGTCGGCGTGACGATCACAAGTCGCCGGAGCGCCTCAGCCTGCGAGCTAGTCAACGACGGCCGCCTTGCGACCTCCGACCTACACCAGTCGACTAGTTCGATCACTCCACCCGCCCGGGTTCATAGTAGGTAATCCGAGATCCGGAGGTGTCAAATCCCGGTCGAATCCATGGCATGTCGTCCAGTGCGGCGACCACGTCTGGTTGCCGAGCCGGAGGGACGACGAACATCAGGAAGCCCCCACCCCCCGCTCCAGAGAGTTTTCCTCCGAGCGCACCGGCCTCAATAGCTCGACGGTAAGCAGTGTCGATGCTGTCATTTGAGATCAGCGATGTAACCGACCTCTTCAACTGCCAACTCTCGTGAAGAAGAGGGCCGATGTCAGCGACCTGCCCACGCCCGGAGAGGATCTCCACCATCGGATCCACCATGTCTCTCATCGCCGTCAGGACGTCCTTCCGGTCAGCCGTGACCTCCGACTGCACAGCGAGAACCCTGGAAGCGTCGCGCTGGGTCCCCATGTAGAAGAGCATTAGGCTCCGATCCAGTTCCTCCACCACCTCTTGATCAAAATGGACGGGTTCGACAGTCACAGTCTCGTCTTCGCGGAAGGTGAAGACGTTGAACGACCCGTAGGCCGATGCAAAGTGATCCTGCTTTCCCATCTGCCGCTGGAGGACTTCGAGTTCGAGCGCGACCGCCTCAGAGGCGAGGGTGTGCTTCGTCACTCGATCCCCGTGGAGGGCGTGGAGCGCGTTGATCAGGCCGACGCTAAACGCACTGGAAGAGCCCAAACCGGTACCGGCCGGAATGTCGGAGAAGGTGGTCAGTTCGATCGGCCGACGAACGTCGAACATTCGGAGGCCCTCACGAGCGATCGGATTTTGAATCTCGTCGATCTCGTCGCAGAACTCCGTCTGACTCCAGTTGACGCGATATCGCCGATCGACGAACGTCTCCTGTTCGCGCACAACCACGTATAGGTAACGCTGGATACTGGCGCTCACGACTCGTCCCGGCTGGTTCCGGTAGTACGACGGAAGATCGGTCCCGCCACCAAAGAAACTGACCCGAAGGGGTGTTCTACTAATAATCAGGACCGCTCTCCCACCTCGTAGTACTCCCCGATAATTCCCACCGCTTCGACGAGGGTCCGGTGAGTCGTCCGGTGCCAAGGATTCGCAGGCAGCTCTATGTCCGCGATCTCGTCGGGTTCAGAGAGAAGAACCATACCGCAGCCAGCCGCGGCGGCTGCCTCGCAGTCCCTCACATCGTCTCCAACGTAAAGGACTCGATCTAGGCGGAAACAGTGTTCGTTAGAAGCCAAAAAGAACATTCCCGGCGCTGGCTTCCTCATTAAGGAGCCAGATTCCCAGTGGTCCGGACACACGTATACGTCCAGTACCTCTATGCCCAAGCGTCCTAGCTCACGAGTCATGTTCTTGTGGATTCGATCGACGTCGACCTCATCGACTAACCCGAGGGCAACACCGGCCTGATTCGTGATGACAATGAACTCAAAGCCTTCGGAGGACAAGCTACGAAGCGCGTCGATGGTCTCCGGAATGAATTGGAAGTCATCCCACGTCTCAACATATTCGCCGGGGCCCCTCTTCTTGTTAATCGTCCCATCTCGGTCTAGGAGGAGTATCCGCTTCGGAGCAAGATACTCAGCAGTCTGTTCGAGCCTTGTTGGATCGGAAATGCTGTAGTAGGGGCCTAGCGTTGGGAAGCCGCTTAGGCGCCCGTCAGTGGCTGCAAGAGCCAGAACCTCCGAGAAAGACACGTCGGGCTGTCCCTTAACGGTGGAGAGGATTCCAAGAATCTCGTCGCGCTCTACGACCGCATAACCGATCTCCACATGTGCTAATCCCTCACCACCTCTAGCCGGGTCGTAGGCAGTAATACCCGCCTCCTCCTCATAAGCCACATTGCCCCGCACCCGGTCCTTAAGGGTCACGGTTATAGCGCGGCCTCCCGCATGGTGATGCAAGGACAACGCCTCGAGATCAAAAGGCGCGAAGTTGTCCGAATACATGAGTACGAAGCGTTCGTCCAACATCTCGGCCGCCTCATAGAGCCGGCGACCTGTATCCCAGTCGACCGGCCCATGCGAATATCGAATCTCCCAACCCCAGCGGGAACCCGCACCAAAATGGTCACTTACCTGTTCGCCCAAGTAGCCGGTAGCCAACACGAACCGGGCGATTCCCTGCTCGCACAACTGTTCGAGGAGGTATTCAAGAAACGGTCGTCCCCCAACCTCCACCATGGGCTTAGGCGTCGTGTCCGTCAGCGGTCGAAGCCGCGTTCCCATACCTCCGCAAAGAATCAGTGCCTGGCTAGGTAAACCGGGATCCGAGGACATTTCTTAAACTTCCCGGCGCCGGAGGACCCCTTCAAAGCAGTTCGTGATGAGGGCCTTCTGGTGCCAGGCCGGTTCCATCACAAACTCAGGGTGGGCCTCAAGGAATTCCACCATCGCACTGTGCGGATTGCTGTCCTTACCCCAGGGAGAGAACCGGTACTGCTTCTGGAGTTCCTCCAGGGTCTCCTCGTCGAATGTCTGCGCTGTGGTGTCGAAAACCACTAGGCAGCCACCGACGGAAACCATTTCGTGGTAACCCTCAAGTTCAGCGAGAACGTGATCATGAGTGTGCTTGGAGTCCAAGACAACCATTACCCGTTCCGCTCCAGCAACCTCGCTGCGGACCCGGTCCAGAACATGTGGATCAATAGAGGACCCCTCCACCATGGTGATCCGCGAAGCCATCGGATGTCCGAGGATGGCGTCTCTATTGTGCTCGCGAATTTCCACGTCGATACCTACCACCCGCCCATGTCCGATCAATTCGAGTAGGGACGCGTAATAGATCAACGAACCACCACGAGCAATACCTGTCTCAACGACAACGTCCGGTCGCAGATCCCAGACCAACTCTTGCATGAGGAGCAAGTCCTGCGGATACTGAAAGACCGGCATACCCATCCACGAGAAGTTGTAGGTGTACTTGTTGTGACATGACCAGACCATGAAATCTCTAGCGAGCTGGTCGGCCTGCCGGTCGTCACCGAAGGCGGCGACTCGTTCGTCCACCTCCGTGCGGAACTCGGTGATGGGGTCAACGGGTTCGGTCATCTCATCCCTTCAGAATCGTCAGAAAAGCCTCAATGACGTATGCAACATCGTCGGCGTCAAGGTTGTTGCCGTTGGGGAGACAGATCCCACGACTTGAGAGCTCGTAGGCGACGGGATTCGCCTCGACCATCGAACGGCCCTCCACCGTCGCAGCGAAGGTCGGCATTGAACTTAGCGGGTAAAACAGTGGGCGCATATCGATCCCGTAGTCGGCGAAACGAAGGCACAGATCTTCCTTGGACCAACCCAAGCCTTCGTCCAGTATGGCCGCAGTGATCCAGTAGGTGGGCACCACCCCCGGGCCAGAGTCGTTGAGGCGAATCCCTTCTACTCCCGCCAGGCCAGCCTCATACTCTCGAAAGAGCCAGACCTTATAGGCGATCAAATCGTCGATCCGTCGGAGCTGAGCTAGCCCAAGAGCCGCCTGCAGATTCGTCCAGTCATAGTTGTAACCGAGTTCGGTCGACCAGTAGTACCGACCAGTCGCAGCTTGGTTAATTCCGTGGTGCGAGAGACTCCTCGCGCGTTCGTAAAGTTCGGGATCATCGGTACATAGGGCTCCACCCTGTCCCGCCATGACCAGTTTGGTCGCATTGAAGCTGAAGAGGCTGACGTCGCCGAAGGAGCCAGCTGGGCGGCCACTCGCAGTGGCCCCCAACCCCTCGGCCGCATCCTCGATAACCGCCAACCCATGGCGTTGGCAAACCTCAAGAATTCCGTCCCAGTTGGGCATATTCCCCAGCAGATCCACCACCACGACTGCCTTGGTCCGCGAGGTAATGGCCGCCTCAAGGGTTTCCGGGGTCATACACCAAGTGATCGGATCCACGTCGCAAAACACCGGCACCGCCCCCACGTAGAGGACCGGCGACGCCGAAGCCACCCAAGTCAGTTCCGGAACAACCACCTCGTCCCCTGGCCCCAGACCAAGACCAAGCATGGCCAAGTGGATGGCGTCTGTGCAGTGCGCCGTAGGCAAGCAGAACCGCCGGTCGACCTGAGCGGAAAACTCCTCGACGAATCGGTCGATATACCAGTTCCGCTTGTCCTGCCACCCCTCCCGGATGGCTTCGGTGACCAGCTCGATCTCCGCCTCGGTAATGGATGGCCCAGCTGAGGTGATCCGCCTCACTGCGACACCTCCTGCCCGTCAACCTCGTCCTCAATCTCCAAGTCGATCCGGACATAAATTCGACGTCCTTCGTGAAGGAAATACGCCGACGGGTAAGGACGAAAGGTCCGGGCGCGAAGGAGGTTGAGAAGGTCTGCCCCCAGATACATCTCATTGAGATTGATCACCTCATGGGCGGCCATCTCCCGATCAAGGTGGAAGGTGCCGGAACCCGGTTCCTGGACCAGCGGCATTAAGCCGCCGTCACGAATCCCCGGCCAAGACTCGCGGAAGAGGTCCTCAATCTCGACTAGCAGACGCCGATACAAGGTCTCGGCCGTGTCTGTCGGCTGGACATCAACCTGTCGTCTGGCAAGGATCGGCCCAGAATCGATGCCCTCGTCAATCACATGGATCGAGACTCCAGCAGGAGTTCCGTCGAGGATCGGCCAGACGTTCGGCTTCTTCCCTCGGTTGTAGGGCAGATACGACAGGTGGAGGTTGACGCAACAGCGAGATGGAATGGATAAGAACTCAGCAGGGAGGATGTGGGCCCAAAAGACCACAAGGACTATGTCAGGAGCAAGCTTGCGGACCAACTCGAGATCTTGGTCAGACCAGTGCGCACCGGCGACATGAACCTCGGTCTCCGATAGCCCAGAGGCTGCTGCGATTTCCTCGCCCAAATTCTGACCCTCAGGTGGATGAAGGTAAAGACCAACAACATCCTCACCGAGATCCCGTAGGTGCCGTGTCACCTGAAGGCCAACCCAATTGTCGGCCAGGAGAAGAATTCTCATCGATCAATCAGCCCTTACCAACTGGAGTTGATCGTCCAGTTGGCCAATTTCATAGAGCATCTCAAGTTGCTGGAGACGATAGAAGACCCGACGGTGGAAGGTGGCCTCGTCCAGACTAAGTCTGTCGAACTCAGCCAAGAGTCGATCTACGCCTGATTCGACATTCCACACCGCCTGGTAGCCCGGAATCGAATCATGGGCCCGGCCGAAAGCGACCCGATAGGTGCGCTCGTCCACCCCGTCGACGACCTTTCGGTCTCTAACTAGGTCGTCAGACTTTTTTCCATCACGCGAAGCCAGATAACTGAGTTCACAGCCGGGAACTCGGGACTGAATCAGCTTTGCCAAGTCCAGTATCTTCCAGTTGTTGTCGTCCCTCCCAATGTTGAGAACGAGAAGCCTGCCTTCGTCGTAATCCCAATCGATACAGCATCTGAATGCCTCACAGACATCTTCGATATCGACGTGTGGGCGCCAGGCTGAGCCGTCAGAGTTGAGGATCACGCGCCGTTGCGAGATCGCCATGCCACAGAGCATGTTGACCACCACGTCGAAGCGAATACGCGGGGATGCTCCAAAGACTGTTGCCAGTCTGAGGGCGATCGGCGAGAACGATTCGTCAGCCAGCTCGGCCAGATCCTCCTCTATCTGGACCTTGTTGACCGAGTAAGGAGTCCGGGGATTCACCGGGCTCTCTTCGTCGACTACAGAACCGGCGATGCCATACACCGAGCAACTCGAAGGGAACAAATACCGAACCCCGAACAACTTGCATAGCCGCGCGATTTCAACCGCATAATGCCTAGTCGGCCCGTAGATACCTTCGGGAGAAAGGCCTCCTAAGGGATCATTCGAGATTCCAGCGAGCTGGACCACCACGTCAAAACCCTTAATATCGTCCTCACTCAAAGTCCTAGCTTCTCCATCAAGCATCGGCAACTGCGCCGGCTCGTAAAGAAGGCCGTCACGGAAGAAGCCCGTGTCAACACCATGGCAGTCATAGCCGTGATCCAGCAGGAAGTCAGCCAGCCGGCTCCCCAAATAGCCCTGTGATCCCACGAGGAGGACACGCTGGCCCGTCATCCATTCACCTGATATCTGATCCTGTCATCCTGAAGCTCCCGACTTCCTTCTGTCGGCACCGGAAAGTCTCGCATCCCCCAGTCCCCATTCTCCGGCCATCCGCCGAATCCCCGCCTCAATATCGACAGTCGGGCGCCATCCAATCAGCCGCTTAGTCCGATCGACATCGGCGCAGATCGTCTGATCGCTCTGGTCCAGCTCCCTGCCATAGGTTTCAGCGGACGAATCATCTCCGGCTACGATCCTCCGCGCGACTTCCACGACGGTACCGACATCTATTGATCGACCGGATCCCACGTCCAGAACGTCATGGTCACGCCCAGAGCCCAGCGATTCTACGAACGCTGCAGCCACGTCTCCGACGTCAACGAAGTCGTGCAAGGCGGTCCGGTCCCGAACACGGGGTTCGCGGCCTGCCAAGAGATCCTCAAGCACCATCGGGAGGAGGCTTCCTGACCGTTGCCCGGATCCATACGCGTAGAAAATCCGCAACCAAGTCAGACCGACTCCGGCATCCCGACAATTTGTCGCCGCAATCCCGTGTACCTCATTTTTCGCCCTTCCGAAGTCGTCGACCGGTCTCGCCTCCCCGGACGCGACTCCGACGGCATTTCCGTACTCGCGACATGTACCGGCGATCACCAGACGACGGACGCCCAGATGTGCCACCTGTTCCAAAAAATCTTTCTGAGCCATCACGTTTGCCGCACACTGCGCGGAACCAAAGTCAGGGATTCCATCCCAAGCGAGATCGATCACGGCTTCCAGCTCGGCCTCCTCCACCGCAGCGGGAAACGGGTCCCCTAGTCGGTAAGCCAGCGAACCCGAGCTCCCATCGCGACTGGTCCCTAGCACGAAATGACCCGCGGCCTTTAGGGCCCGAACCACATGGCAACCAATAAAGCCGCTAGCGCCAACAACCAAGACGTTCACGGCGACGCCGGATCGAGCGGAGGAAAGGACGCGTCCCGGTCGGAAATTACCGCTGGCTTAGCAGGCCAGTCGACACCGACCGCTAGGTCGTCGTAGCGGAATCCCGCGTAGCTCTCCGGCCGATAAACGTCTCCCATTTGGTAATGAACGAGCGTGTCATCGGCCAAGGTAAGAAAGCCGGTTGCACACCCGGCAGCGATCACCACCGACCGGCGATCACCCGGCTCGATGGACTCCGCTATGTGGTCAAGGAAGGTAGGCGAGTCCGGCCGTACGTCAACAATTACGACATAAGCGGCTCCGGCGACCACAGTAAGGATTTTCTGTTCGGTCGAGGGTGGCCGCTGGAAGTGAAAGCCGCGGAGGGTGTGCCGGCTCCGATTGATCGAGATGTTGCTCTGGAGGACCTCGAATTCGAGCCCTGACTCGGCCAACGTGTCCCGACAGAAGGACCGCCAGAACTCGCCTCTTTGATCGGCATAGACGACGGGTCTGACCAGGTGCACTCCGGCAAGAGCGGTTGTCAAGACCTCCACTCGTCGCCCTCCCGAATCGTCCGCATGTCACCCGGCAGAGGAACCAGCACGTCGCACCGGATTCCGTCTGCACGTAACCCTTCGAGGATCTCGTCGGCGAAGTTCCACGCTAGGAGAAGAACCCCTCCATCGTCTCCCAGCATCGAGAGTCCCTCGGCCCTCGAGACAATCGGGATGTCGGTACCAGGCGTGTACAACCCCTGCTTGCCGGGATTCTGATCGATAACCGCCACTACCTCGTCGACGTTGATACCGGCAAAGTTCATCATGGTCGAGCTCCTCGCCGACGCTCCATAGCCCACGACAGGGCCAGTAACGGCCAGCTCACGCACGGCCTCAGCAAGGGCCGCGGCATGACACTTTGACGCTTCACCGAACCTGGTCCATGTTCCGTAGTCGCACACACCCGACTCCGCTTCCTCCGCTAATGCGCTGCGGAGCGCCTCAGTCTCCTCTCGTTCACCAAAGGAAAGGAGAAGAACACGCGATCCCCCACTGATCGGACTGTCAAAGACGTCGAAGGCCAACAGACCGTAACGCTCGCAAAGCGCAGAGAGAGTTGTGAGCGAGAAGTAGAAGAGGTGCTCGTGGTAGATCGAGTCGTAATGCAGCTCCTCGACGATTCGATTTGCTGAATGGAATTCAATTGCTGCAATCCCTCTATCGCCGATAAGAGCTGCGATTCCCTCCATGATCGATCGAATGGCCTTCGCATGGGGTATCACGTTGCGCGCCACCACAACGTCAGCTAGGCCATGCTCCCTCTCGATCTCCTCCGCTACACCAAGATCGAAGAAATCGCAGCGAGTTGGCACTCCAGACGTGACCGCCTCGTCGACTATGTTCTGCGCCGGATCTACACCGAGAACCTTCCACCCAGATTCCTGGAATCTTCGGAGGAATGTTCCATCGTTGCTAGCCACCTCGACCAGAAACCTCTTCGCGTCTCCGGCATCGCCATGAGCAGTGACGATTTGATCCCTAAACGTGTGGCTGTAGGCACGAGTGGCCTGCGCCGTTCCGGTGACCCAGACATAGCGCGCGAATAATTCCACCGGATCCACGGTGGCTGTCAACTGGGGCACCCGACACTTCCCGCAGAACACAAGGTTGAGGGGAACAGCGACCAGGTCTTCCGCGGGATCTGAACGGAGACTGTTGGCTGGGGGTTGATCGCCGAGGTCGAGCACGGGTAACAGATCGGATGACCCGCAAGTCCTGCAGTCAGACTCGATCTCAAAAACATCGTCGACCACGACCCGCACCTCAGTCCACCCGACGAAGGTCATCGGCTAGCCGTCCCGTCGACGCCAACTCCTCGAGCCGGCGCAGCCGATTGCACGTTGAACCGACAAAAGTTTCCAGATTGAACTCCACTCGATCAAAGAAGCGACAGAGGTCCTGGCCACCATTGGTCAAGCTCCATTCCGGCCGGTAATAGTCACCAAGGTCAGAAAGAATCCGCGAAAAGCTCACGGAGTAGGTTCTCGAGTCACTGCCGTGCTCGCCCGTGTATACGACCTTGCTTCCCTGAACCACCTCGCCCGCAGTGTCGGCCAGTTCCCGGATCGTGTGGTTTCCGCCGCTGACGCCCACATTGAAAGCGCGGCCATCAACCAGACTGGCTGGTGCCTCTAGGCCGGCGGCAAAGGCCGAACACGCATCTCGAACGTGGATGGCTGGACGCCGCGGAGTGCCGTCACTCTTCACCTCGATGGCTCCCGACGTATAGGCGGAGGCCACCAGATTGTTGAAAACGATGTCGCATCGAAGACGGGCGCTGCTCCCAAAGACCGTGGAAGGCCGCATCGCCGTAACTTCGAAACCGGCCCGACGGTCGGACATCAGAGCCACCTCGGCTTCCCACTTGGTGCGCGCATAGGCGGTCAGCGGGTTCTTGATGCTCTGATCCTCGTCTAGTTCCTCATCTGTCTCAGAAATGCCGTACATCGACTGTGAGGATGCGTAGACAAATCGTCGAACTCCAGCCTGACGGGCCATCTCGGAGAGCCGGATGGTCCCAACCAAATTGATTTCCTCTGTCAGCGAAGTGTCAAACTCACCCAGCGGATCGTTTGACAGCCCTGCTAAGTGGATTACTGCCTCCATCCCTTCAAGGTCACCAATTTCGACGTCCCGGATATCTCGCCAGCGCTGATCGGCTAGTTCCGTCGCCGGCTCCAAAAGGCAGTCGGCAAAGTAACCCACGTCTAGCCCTCGTACCTGGTGTCCACGTTCCATGAGATAAGGCACTAGAACCGTTCCGATATAGCCGAGGTTTCCGGTAACAAGGACCCTCACTCGTCGACCGCCGATTCTCCACGGCGCGACGCTATGAGTCGATCAACCGCTGCTAGCAACCAAACTTGGTGACTGTTTTCAACGTGGTTGTATGACCGGCTGTCTACCCAGAGGCTCACGTCGCCGAGAGGACGAAGCCTGTTGTCCGAATCGAACCCCGACAAGACGATCAGGCTCAGACCCAGATCTTTAGCCGCCCGAGCGGCGTTCACAATGTTGTCCGATTCGCCACTACTGCTAAGGAGGACGACTAGGTCTCCGGGGTCGGCATGTAGGCGCAGAGACTCAGCGACCCACTGGTCATAGCCGTAATCGTTGGCAAAGCAGGTAACCAGACTGGACTCATTGAAGTTGAGGGCACGAATTCCGGCGGCTTTCAAAAGATCGACTGTGACGTGGTTCACTATGGCTGCGCTACCACCGTTGCCGGCGAGGAGAACTTTGCCGCCCCTGGTGTCCGTCGCCTCGAGGAGATCTACTACGGCATCAAGGTCGTTGTGATCCACACCTGCGATCAACTCGGAGAGTCCGTCGAAGTATCGGGAGAAGAAGGAGTCCATGCGTCTAATCCGCCAGTCCCTTGGTCGGCGAGGCTCAATCCGCAACCGTACCAGCGGCCCGGTGTCGACGACCGGGCACCGGGCACAACCAGACCGCACGCTGTCCGTGACGTCCACAGTGCTGGCTAGCCTCCGGTCTAGACCAACAAGTCGATGGCGGACCTGAAGATGAAAACCACTACTCAGATAACGAATAAATCCCGATGAAGGTCGTCATCACCGGCGGCGCCGGTTTCGTCGGTTCCAACTTGGTCCGACACCTCAGCACGCTCCCGGAAGTCAACCAAACTGTGGTAATCGACGACCTGTCCTTCGGTTTTCGCGACAACCTCAACGGCTGCGACACCACCCTGCTTGAAGGTTCGATCCTCGACGACGATCTCCTTGACCGGGCATTCGCGGGAGCAAATGTCGTTGTGCACCTCGCCGCCAGGTCTTCGGTCCCACGCTCGGTCGCTCATCCAGTGGCCGCCCACGAGGTCAACGCCACTGGAACGCTCAGAGTTCTCGAAGCCTCCCGCCGTGCTGGCGGACTCCATGTGATCGTGGCCTCATCATCCTCGGTCTATGGCGCAAACCAGACACTTCCGAAGCACGAGGATCTGGCAACTAGACCGGTGAGCCCATACGCCGCTACCAAGTTGGCGACCGAGTCCTACACCCTCGCCTGGGGCCACGCCTACGACCTTCCCGTCCTAGCTCTCCGATTTTTCAACATTTTCGGCCCCCGGCAGCCTCCCCTCCACGCCTATGCAGCAGCCATTCCCTCTTTTCTTGCCGCTGCTTTCCGCGGTGACCCCCTTCCAGTCCACGGGGACGGGACCCAGAGTCGAGACTTCACCTACGTGGCGACCGTGGTCGATGTCCTAGCTCGCGCCATCCTTGATCGGACCAGTCACCCCAGCCCCGTCAACCTCGCCTTTGGGACCAGCGTCAGCCTGCTCGAAATAATCGGCGAATTGGAACGGATCCTCGGACGGAGCCTCGCCATCCAGCATCAGCCCCTTCGAATCGGTGATGTTTCACGGTCCCAAGCAGACGCTTCGACCCTCCAGCAACTCTTTCCTGATGTTCTCCCGACCTCGCTGGCAGAGGGACTGGAGGCCACAGTGAACTGGTTCGAGGAAGCGCGGCCCTGGGAGCGTCCAACTGGCTGAACATTTCAGTTCATCAATCGGTCTCCGGTAACCGCTCTCCGATCATGAAGTGCCGCCGCCGACTTTCCGGATAGACGGGCACCATCCCTAGAAGCAGACCGCCTAACACCAGGGTGACGGCGACAAGACCGGCAAGGATCCATGCCGAGGTCGAGTCCACGCGACTGATCACGAAGCACAGCACCCCGATTGAAGCCGAAGCGAAATAGGTCGAACCCACAGCCACAGGAACCGACAAGCCGGATTTGACCAACCTGTGACTCACATGGTCCTGCCCCCCTTCAAAAGGACTTCGTCCCGTTGAGAGCCGACTAATAGTGACCAATGTGGTGTCAAGAATTGGCACTGCGCAGGCAATCACTGGCACAAGGAACGACTCAGAGACATCGCTATCGAAGCGGAGCTTCACGGCGAGGTAGGAGATCAGGAATCCAAGAAAGAGCGCTCCTCCGTCACCCATGTAGATCTGAGCCGGATGGAAATTGTGTCTAAGGAAACCAACGGCGCATCCGGCTAGGCCGACAGCTAGCCCTGCCACGAGGAACTGGCCGTTGGCCACGGCCACCGAAAAGATGGTCGTCGCACAGATCGCCGCCTGTCCCGCCGAAAGCCCATCCATGTTGTCCAAAAGGTTGAATGCATTGGTAATACCAACCACCCACAGGATGGTCAAGGCCGCGTCTAGCCCCGGCTCTCCAGTGACGGTTACCCCTGCGTCCATGCGCCATAACTGCAAGGCACAGAGCACTTCGGCGACAAGCCTGACGGTGGGTGAAAGATTCCAGAGGTCATCGGCGAGGCCAACAATGGCTAGCGCAACCGCGAGAACGAGGACGATGACCAACTCGTCACGTCCGCTCGCTGGCGGTTGCGCAACTGCTGCAACCACTACTGAGGCCGAGAAGGCAACGACGATAGCAACCCCACCCAGATAGGGCGTTGGCGACTCGTGGCCCTTGTGGCCTCCCGGCCGGTCGAGCACACCGATGCGGATGGCGACTGCAATGGCCACCGGTGTGAGCATCAGGCATACGACCGCAGACGCACCGAAAACGAGGACGTACTCCCACCAGAGACCCGTCATGGCAACTGTCTAACGCCGCTGGTCTTCGATCACCGCACTAATGATGTCATCAAGACTCGCCGTCGGCGCGAACCCCACGAGTTCGTGTGCTCTGGTGGTGTCGGGAACCCGACGCTCCATGTCCTCAAAGCCCTCTTCATACGCCACGTCATAGGGCACGTACTCGATGGTGCTTGTCGAGCCAGCCAGCCCAACGATTTTCGCCGCTAGATCTGCCATTGAGATCTCCTCTGTGCCGCCGAGGTTGAAGACACGCCCTATAGCCCCAGAGTTCTCCGAAAGCGCAAGGATCCCAACTACAACGTCATGAACCGAACAAAAGCATCGAGTCTGCCGGCCATCGCCAAACACGGTTATCGGCTCTCCGCGAAGTGCCTGAGTCACAAAGCGAGGAATGACCATCCCGTAACTTCCGGTCTGACGAGGCCCGACCGTGTTGAACAGACGGACGATTACCGTCTCCAGGCCCTTTTCTCGCCAATATGTGTAAGCGAGGATCTCATCGATTGCCTTAGCCTCCGAATAAGACCAGCGACTCTTGAGCGGCGACCCCAGGATCCGGTCATCGTCCTCGGATAAACGGTCTGAGGTGTTCTTTCCGTAGATCTCCGAAGTCGACGCTACAAGGACCCGCTTTCCATACTTATGGGCCTTTTCGACCACCGTTTCGGTGCCTCGAATGTTGGTCATCAAGCTCTCGAGCGGCTTCTCCACAATCAGGTTGACACCCACGGCAGCTGCCAAATGGTAAATCGCGTCAACCCGAGAGACTACGTGGTCGACAAGGTCAGGATTCAGGATTGATCCAAGGACAAACTCGGCGTCTGGGTCACCTTCGAGGTGAGCGATGTTGGCCAACCGGCCAGTCGAAAGATCATCCAAAAGGACCACTTGGTCGCCCCGGGCTAGGAGTCGGTCAGCCAGATGAGAGCCGATGAAGCCTGCTCCGCCAGTAATAAGTGCCCGCATCGACCGAGCCTACCAACGGCCCGTCAACGGTTGAGGAGCCTCCGGTACAGCGCTACGTGGTCCTCTACCAGTCGATCGGTGCTGAACATGGCATGAGCGCGAGCGGTTGCTGCCCTCCCCATGTCGGCGCGTCGGCCCGCGTCAGCAAGGACCTCGGCCAAGCCCTCCGCAAGGGCATGGGCATCGGGCGGAACAACCCGTCCAGACACTCCGTCCTCCACCACCTCCGCCGCGCTCCCCACGTCCGTGGTCACCCCAGGGACTCCGGCCATGGCCGCTTCGATCAGCGTTACTGGCATTCCCTCGTTATCAGATGAAATCACTGCAACGTCAGCTATCGCCATCAGGCCCCGCAAATCGGCCTGCCAACCGACGAAGCGAACCGCTCGACCCATGGTTACCGCACTGGCCCTATGAGCCTCCATTTCCTCACCGTCGCCAACCACCAATAAAATAGCGTCGGGGACGCTCCGGAGAACTTCCTCAAAGGCCTCGAGCAATCGGTCGACGCGCTTGACCCGGGTAAGACGCCCTACGAAGAGCACCACCGGGGCCGTCGACGGAACGTCGAATGTGGCCCGGACTGGTTCAGGATCTATGTCTTCCGGTCCGTCCACTCCAGGAGCAATGGATACAAACTGGTCGAGGCTGCCGATTCCGGCGGCGAGAACCTCGTCTCGCACGCGATCCCCCACTGTGACGATGGTCGTAGTCCGCCGCGCCAGCGACCTTTCCATGAAAACGACTAGACGGGTAATGGCCCGAGGGAAATAGCCGCGCAGGAGGTGACCGTGAAAGGTATGAACCCTCAACCGGACTCCACACAGCATTGAGGCAATACGACCCAGCACTCCCGCCTTCGCCGTGTGAGTGTGAACAACGTGGGGCCGATACCTCCGAATCTCAGCGATCAGCGACACCAGAGCCCGGAGGTCTCCAAAAAGACGGACAGACCTTCCCAGACCCGGGACCATGACAAAGGGAAGATCTTGGTCTCGAAGTGCCACAAAGTCCTCCTCGTCTGGTCCAACCGTGCCCGTCAGAAGTCGCGTCTCAATGCCGTAATCGGGCAACTTCCTAGTCAGCACGCTGGTCTGCCAGGCGGGTCCACCTATGTTCATCCGGGCGATAACACGAAGTACTCGGATCGGCTCATCATCGCTCCTCATGGCCTCACCTCCGCCAACCATGCCTGAAACATGAGGATCGGCCAGAGTTGGAATATCAAGTCCTTCTCACCTGATCTGTGGGCCTGCCAAGCCGTGTCGACCTCTTCAAAAGCAAAGAAGCCTTGGCTCCTCAGCAGTGCGGGAGCTAGAAGGTCGTCGGCCCAGGAGCGAAGTGGCCCCCTCAGCCATTCACCAACCGGGACCCCAAAGCCCATCTTCGGCCTCTCGACCATCTCGGGCGGGACGTAGCGGTGGAGGAGTCGTCGCAATACCCATTTGCCGCGCCCGTCCCGCACTCTGTCGCCGTGATGCAGCCGCCATGCAAAGTTGAACAAATCAGGGTCGAGTATGGGGACTCGAGCCTCCAGGCTCACAGCCATTGAAGCCCGGTCAACCTTTGCAAGCAGATCGTCCGGAAGGTAAGCGAGCGTGTCCATGAGCATTGCCTGCTCAAACCCCGATCGATCGCCAAGATCCAACTCATCCGCTGGTCCACGTCGGTCCATGGCAAGCGGAACAAAGGCAGAAGAGTCGTTTACCGATCCCATCATCGATCGGTAGGCCTCGGCCGGACCATTGGCCGCAAGAACCCGGGCCAACTTGTGAGCTCGATGACCGAGACGGCCTCGAGCACCGAGTGTTGCCATTCGACCCAATGGGCCTGACCCAAGTCGGTCCCAGGTTGCAACGGAGACTGACGACAGCCCCTTTCCCACCGCCTGTCGCGCCGAATCCGGATATCGGTCAAGAACCGATCGAAGTCGATCGAGATGGCGGTAGCGGTCGTACCCGCCGAACAACTCGTCACCACCATCACCGGATAAGGCAACGGTTACATGCCGTGATGCCAAACGGCTGACCAAGAAAGTTGGGATCTGTGAGCTATCGGCAAATGGCTCGTCATACATGGTCGGCAACAAAGGAACAACCTCTTGTGCGTCCGTTGGGCTAACAACCAACTCGTGGTGATCTGTCCCCAAATGAGACGCAACCGAACGTGCATATGGCGACTCGTCGTAGGCGGCCTCGCTGAAGCCCACGGTGAAGGTGCGTATCGGAGCTGCCGAACGAGCCGCCATGAATGCCACGATCGTCGAAGAATCGATGCCCCCGGAAAGGAAGGCTCCCAGTGGCACATCCGCCACCATCCTTGAATCAACGACCCGTCTGAGCACTTCGGCTAACTCGTCCACTGCCTCCTCACCACGCTGCTCGGGTGGTGCACAAGCCGCAGCTTCAGCAGCCTCCACTGGCGACCAGTAGCAGACCTGTTCGATTTGCCGACCATTGGCGTCAAACCGCTCAACATGTCCGGGTCTGACCTTGGAGATGCCCTGATAGATGCTCCACGGCGCCGGAATGCAGCCAAGGCGAAGGAGATCGGCAATGGAATCGTGGTCTATAGGCGGTCGAAATCCCGGGACCGCGTGAAGGGCCTTTAACTCGGAGCCGAAGATCAGACAGCCGTCGTGCAGACCGCGGTAAAGCGGCTTTTCCCCGAAACGATCACGACCAAGCCACAATTCGCGTCGTTCAAGGTCCCAGGCAGCAAAAGCGAACATCCCAACGGCGGTCTCTAGAGTCCGTGGTATGCCAATCCGGGAAAGAGCCTCAACGAACACCTCGGTATCTGAGTGCCCTCGCAAGTCTCTTTTCTCTAGGCCCGCGACAGAGGCCAACTCCTCTGCGTTGTACAACTCGCCGTTGTAAGCAATCGACCAACTGCCGTTGGCAGAGCACATCGGCTGATGTCCAGCAGTGCTGAGGTCAACGACGGAAAGCCGCCGATGGCCAAGAGCAAGGCCAGATCGGGGGTCAGACCATGTCCCCCGGTCGTCAGGACCGCGGTGAACAAGCTGATCTGCCATTGCTCCCGCGAGGTTCTGTAGCTCCTCCGTGGATCGACGTCCAGACGGGTCTAAAACGCCCGCCAATCCACACACGTCAGCGCTCGGCACCCGGCGGGATGCGCCGGATCGCCCTTCCCAGCTTTGTCGTTCCATGGCGCTGACGTGGCCCAGAGCGCTCTCTCACCGCAAGATCGCACGCAGCCAGATATGACGAACCACAGCGTTCACTCCCGTACCTCTCCCGCACCTCAGCGGCGAACCGACTGGCCCTCTTGCGAAACTCAGGAACATCGTCAATAACCTCGATAATCGCACCTGCCAGCGCATAAAAGTCTCCGGGAGGCACGAGCTGCTGGTAGCGACCGAGGATGTCGCTGATCCCTCCAGCCCAAGACGCGACCACAGGTACGCCCAATCCAGCCGCCTCGTAGACCGCTTGGGGAGAAGCCTCGTCGACACTCGCATGGACGACAACGTCAGCCGCAAGCATGATCTGCTCCACATCCGCACACCATCCGCCGAAGACGACACAATCGCGGACGCCCTCGTCAATCGCCAATTGCTCAAGATCCTTAAGCGCTCTCTCCGACCCGGTTCCGGCAATGAAGAGTTCGACGTGACGCCCGGTCGCCACGACCTGGCCCAGCGCCCGAATCAACGTCGGGTGATCCTTTTCCGACTTGAGGTTTCCGACCGCGACCAACCTAAAGGCCGCCCCGTCGTTGGTTCGGCGCTCCACCACCTCCCGCGGATCGGGAGACCCCTCCCACGACCGACCGTTGGTCGCGAAAGCCAGACGGCTCATCGGACATCCCTCGGCCATCAACGTCTCCCCAACACTCGAGGAGGAAGCGACCATAAGGTCAGCCCACCGGATCGTGATCCTGTCCATCAAGAGGCGGAGTCGACGACGCTCAATATGATGGTAGAGGTTGTGGTGCCTAGCAACCACCGTGACCGGACGCTGGCGAAGCCCCCAGGCCGCCAGCACTAGAGCCCAACCGGCATGGTGTCCATGGGCTAGGACGACATCATCTCTTCCAGCACGGAGCATCCGACGCAAACGCACGATCGGCGCTATAAAACCTCGGCCACCTAACACCTCAACGGTGACGCCGAGACGCTCCGCCGCTGCGAACAGTTCGCCGGATCCTTCGTCGAGGGTGGCCAAGGTCACCGCCGGTCCGCCGACTCGCAGAATCGACAGGGGGATCTCGTTATGTCCAATTGTCGAGGGAACCAGCTGGAGAACTCTCATTGATCCGACACCATCGACACCGGCCAATCAGCCATCGACACCAGTAGTGAATGCGCGTCCTCCTTATCCAACGACGCTGCGGTCCTCAAACCTCCAATCTCTTTCACCACGACCTCTCTCGACAGGGCTGGCACCTCAACACGGAATACTTCAGGAATCGCAGTGTCCTCGGGCTTCTCGTCATTACCGAATAGTTGCTCGTGGAGGGCCTCTCCCGCCTCCAGATCGGTCAAGTGGATGTCGGCATCGCTAGACATGTCGTCGAGTACCGCTTGCGCAAGTTGGAGGATCTGTACCGGGTCACCCATCCGGAATACGAATGTTCCATCGGCCGCCTTCTGGGTGAAGGTCGAGAGCACGAGAGAAGCTGCCTCACCCCCTGTCATAAAGAAACGTGTTGTCGAATCGCCCCTGACTTCAACCTTCCCGTGGTGCTCAGCCTGCAAGCGGAAAGTGTGTAAAACACTGCCCCGC
Organism: Candidatus Neomicrothrix sp. UBA2974; assembly: GCA_002348705.1. Taxonomy (GTDB): domain Bacteria; phylum Actinomycetota; class Acidimicrobiia; order Acidimicrobiales; family MedAcidi-G1; genus UBA9410. The sequence continues at coordinate 59,011 of DEAU01000010.1, read as the reverse complement.
GATCCGAGCACGTTGCCAAAACGGACACTACGAAAACCGTCATGGCCCTCACCCACGGTCATTCTCTCGGCAACGTATTTGGACACCCCGAGACTCCCGATCCTGGAAGCCGCCTTGTCTGTCGAGACGTTGACCAGTAGGTCAACGTCTACCGCTGCGGCAGCCTCTAGAACATGTGCGGTCCCGAGGACGTTGACCGCGACGGCATTAGCGGGATCGGCCTCCAACGTGGCTACATGTTTCAGCGCCGCAGCGTGGACTACTAACTCAGGGCGGAACGTTTCGAACGCGCGGAGCACCTGGTCACGATGCTGGACATCGACGTGAAGAAGCGGAAAACGGCGATCGAACATGGAACCGGACAGCTCGACGGCCAAGTCATGGAGTAGACAGTCATCCCGGTCGAGTAGACCCACGCTGCCTGCTCCATGGCGGACTAGTTGTTGGACGGTCTTTCGGCCGATTGAACCACCGGCCCCGGTCACGAGGACCCGGCGGCCGTCTACTACCTCACTAATCAACTCTCGGTCGACCACCAGGGATGAGCGAGCAAAGAGATCCTCGATCTCCGGAGTGCGAGTCGCCTCGCTGAGATTCTCCATTGATTCGATCTCAGATCGCTCGGGCGCTAGGTAGACGGGAAGGTTCCGGTTCCTTGCATGTCGGGTGACCCAGTTAATCCGGCGAGCGGAGATCAACGAGGCCCCGATGACCAAAAGATCGAAGTCACCCTGATCAAGTACATCCCCTAGTGCAGAGACCGCTCCCTTGAGTCTGGACTCCCCGCTGATCTCCAGGTGGCGGTCATCAAGTATGGCAACGACGACCGCCCCCGCATTCTCAAGGTCAACAAGAAGTTCCGAGCCGAGGACCCCATATCCGATCAAGAGGACGCGCCTTCCCTCGTAGATCACAATCCAGCCTCGGGTAAATCGGCCAGTGAGGGAACTGAGCTTTCGGTCAGCAGACTCCTCCAGCGTGGCAGGTTCGCATCAAGCGTGAAGAAGTTGGGGATGGACGGTAATGGAACGTCTCCTGCCCGAATCCCCTGAAATGAGGAAGCCAGATCCTCCGGAGAGCCCACAAACCCGACCCCGGGCAGGCCACGAAGATCACTCAGGTTGAGGTCGTCGTCGTCCAACCAAACGACCACCGGGAGGCCAGCGAGCAGGACATCAACGCCGGCCGAGGTTCCATTGCTGGAGTAGGCCACATCAAAGTCTCCTACCAGCTTATTTAGCAAACCGTCTACCGCTTGAAAAGAGAGACTCGGATGGTCTTCGGACCGGACCGGCGAGTGCGGATGAGCCTTCAGCGCCAACTCAATTTCGAAGTCCAAGAGGGGAATGGTCGCAGCCAACATCCGAAGCATCTTCTGCATCGCAACCGGCCGGACCTCGCCCAGAACTAGCACCCGAAATATCCCATCCGAAGACGGCACCTGGTCCATGGTCTCAACGTCGATCAGATGCGCGTAGCGCAACGATTCGCAATCCACCACCCTCTGCTCCGGATAGCCGACCGCTTCGAAGGCCGCTGCTGCGGTCACGCTGTTGCGAACCAGTCGGTCAGGCTGAGGAAGCGAGTAGAGCCCGCCCCTCTCGCGGGTCCTTTGGTGGATGTAGTAGCGGAGGTCCCAGAAGCGGATCGTTGCATGAGGCACGCCAACCAGTTCGCCGTGTCCGGCAGAACGCCAAGCGTGAACGAAAGCACGCTCCCATGACGCCCCCTCATATAGGTATAGGCCGCGACGCTGATGAGGGAGGTCCCCACAGGCGGCCTCGAAGACAGCCAGCCACAGCTGGTGGTTCATGGAGCGGGCACCACGAAGGTCATCAAGCCACTCTTCCCGCACGACTGGCCACAGGATGGCGTGGAGGTCCGGTCCGAACCCAGGCCTAGCCAGTGCCCGCAGAGGGACCATGGACGGCAGTTGACAAATCCACCGCCAAAGTGCCCGAGCGTGCAGTCTTGGGGAGGCGTAAGACTCGAGGAGGACGTGGTTACCTTGATCCTCAGAATTGGCATCGATCTTGTCGATCCACGAAGAAGCTGTGGCGAGGTCCGGAACATCTGCCGAGGTTGCGAAATACTGAAGCCAGTTGGTAGTCACACCGCTCTCACGAAACACTTCATAGAGGCCCTGCCAATAACGGGAGTCGAACCGCCCGGCAGCGGCCTCCTTCGAGTTCAGGTGACCGAAGCAGGACAGCAAAAAAAGCGACGACGCTGAATCATCCCACTGGCGTGGACGCCGTCCTCGAACGGGCCGGCCTCTCACCGCGTAGTCAATGAGAGCCCGGAGCGCCTGAATGGGCCGTGGAAGCAAACCGAAAATCCATCTTCGAAAACGAACCCCGAATGCTTCAACTCCCGCTCGCTCCGTAGAACATGGGATCTCGCGAAGCTCACACAGGCGACGGACTGCCCGGCGCACCTCTTTGCGATCACTTACCACCGTGACGGTCTCCGGCTCGCCTCGCGCAATTAGGCCATCAAGCGCTATGAGTCGAACCACTGTGGCCATTGTCGACGTGTTCCAAAAGCTCTTCTCGACTATGGACGACATCCACCAGATACTGAAGCCAGTCGATCCCACCGCCATCCGATCAACGATCCTTCGACCGCCAATACGTGATTCACCCAATTCATCGACCCACGTGAGATAGCGATCGCGGATCTCCTCGGCATTTACCTCGACGTGACGGAGCAGGGAGGTCGCTCCCCCGGACTCCGCATATCCGTTCCAGTCGACAAAGTGACCATCCCAGTTCACTCGACTGCCAGTCGAGTCCCATACGACGAAGCGGCTACACCCCAAGCCGTCAGTCATCGAAGGGGCCCCGATACCGGGGAAGGAGTGGGTCGTCCCTCATCAGTCGGCGGACATGCTCAAGGTCATCCACTGTGTCCACGCTCACTGCGCTGCTCTCAACATGAACAGCTCGGATGGAATGACCACGTTCGAGAATCCTTAAGTGTTCATGGTATTCAATCTGCTCAAGACGTCCCGGTGGCCAGGTGGCGTAATCGAGGAGAAACTCACGGCGAAACGGAACAATGTGGTACGCCTTGAGCATCGGCGCGTTGGGCGTCCTGGAGCTAGAGGGGATATCAGACCGCGAAAGGTAGAGAACGTCGTCGTTCTCGTCGAGGACGACCTTGATGTCCGAGGGTGAGTTCAGTTTGGAGAATGGGTTGACCAGGATCGCCACCTGGACCTTTGGGTCGTCCTGTACAGCAGCAACCACGGCATCAATCGAAGCTGGGTTTACAAGGGCCTCATCACCGAAGACGTTAACGACGATCTCCGAATCAAGCGCTTCGGCAGCCTCCGCAATCCGTTCGGTCCCGTTCTGGTGTTCAGGACTCGTCATGGCTACTTTGCCACCATGCGCCTCGACTACCGAGCGGACCTCCTCGCTGTCGGTAGCCACGACGACGTCATCGAGTCGTTCGGCCAGCAGGCACCGACGGTATACGTGAACGACCATCGGAAGGCCGCAGATATCCAGGAGGGCCTTGCGGGGCAGTCTGGACGACTCGATTCGGACCGGAATGATCGCTGTGGTGTGCGGTCGAACGTGAGTCATCTGCCCAACTCACTGGCGAACCATTCGGCCATGCCGTTGACGTGCCGATTAAGGATCGACGCATCCACTTCATAGGTTATGAAACCAATGCCCATTTCCAGAACCCAGGCGACGCCCTCCCTGTCCTGCGGAACAAAGCCGCCAGCACATCCACCGGCGGCTCGAACCCTCTGCACACCGTCGGTTATGGCTTCGACAACGGCCGGATGCGTCGGCTGTCCAGGGTGCCCGAGATCCTGAGCGAGGTCGTAGGCACCGAAATAGACCACGTCGATCCCGTCTACTGCGGCGATCTTCTCTGCCACATTGAGACTGGCCGCCGATTCCACCATGGCCACACCGAGTGCGCCAGCGTTGCTCCGCTCTACATGCCCAGGAACATCACGGTTGCTAAAGCCGCCGGCTTTGGAAAATGGGGTGAAGCCGCGGTTTCCTTCGGGCCAGTACCTCAAAGAGGCAGCGAGTTGCTGCGCCGATTCAACGCTGGGTACGTGAGGAACCACTACCCCATGGGCACCCTGATCAAGTGCCTGCAGAACCATCCAATCGGCATTAGCCGGGACACGGACCAATGGCGCACAATCGGTAGATGCCTCGCAGGCAGACACATGTTCGTGTATCCGGTCAAGGATGAACGGCCCATGCTCTAGGTCCACTACTTGAAAATCGAAGCCACCTAGAGCCATCGCTTCCGTGGCCAGCGGTGCGGCCATCGTATTCCAAGTCCCTAGTACTGGAATCCCAGCGTGAATGCGACCTCTTAGACGGTGGTTGTCAAACATCGGACCCTCCTCCGGTCACCGATAAATGTGTCAGATCTGGAACCATCGCACATGGCTTCCCGAGAAAATCCGCCTCACCTGCCAGGCCGGTGAGAACACCGACCGCAGCGCCACAACCAGCTGCCATAGCCATACCCACGTCCACCGGATGATCGCCGATAACCGCCGTTCGCCGAACATCGACGCCAAGGGAGTCGACTGCCGCCAGTGCTAGGTCTGGTGCGGGTTTCGTGCACGCCACATCGTCTCCGCCAAGGACCACCTCGAACCGGTTGAGGATGCCCGCAGAAGCCAACGCGCTCCGTGCCCGTTCAGATAGGTCCGTAGTTACGACTGCGGCCCCAACACCGTGCGAAGAAAGCACTTCGAGAAGTTCCTCAACGCCGGGCAGAATCCGGACCAGTGAGGCAAGGTCTCCGGCTGTCCGATAATCCACTTCGGTGAAAGCCTGTTCCACCTCAGCCTCCGTAACCGTGAGACCAAACTCATGAATCACCTCGGTCGCAACGCTCACGATCACCGACCGCGGTTGGACACCCACCGGACCCTCAGGCCTTATACGCCCACTTTTCTGATCCACACCCATGGCCCATATCAGGCGGTCGGCAAGCACCCCCTCCTCCACATCAACTGAGCACTGCTCAGCCAGAAGCGAAGCTCTAAGACGAATCATCGATGCCCAATAGTGGTGTATGTCAACCAGCGTCCCGTCCTTATCGAAGAGGACGGCCTCGCACCCAGCCAGGATCCGGCCCAAACCGGACCGGAGAACGATCAAGCGGCAACACTCCGCGACACCAAGTCGGCAGCAGGGCCTAGGGCCCGACCGACGGCCTCAAGGTCGTCTTCGAAGCCCTCCTCGTTGACCCAACCCTTCACGATCCCGCGAGCATGCGTTCCGATCGATACCCCTTGGTAGGGGACGTCGCAGAGGCGTGCCATCTCGGCCGTCTTCCCGTTAGTCCCGCCGGAGAGCAGGATCGGGAGGTCACGAAAGGTCCGCTCCTTGTCCTTTAGATCCTTCTGGATGACGTCGGCAATGGCCACCGCCTGCAGCGTCGTATTGTGGTCGTCTGATCCTCCGCTCATCGGCACACCGTCGGCCTGAATGATCGTCCGCTCTCCGGCCACCTCATAGGCGGCGCGTATCCGTTCAATCAGCTGGACGTTGGAAAGGTGGTAGCGGTCAAGGCACATAGAGATGTAGTTGTCAGGCTGAGCGGCATCGACCATCGCCCATTCCTCCAAGATGGCGTCGTCACCGGGCACCGCCGCATGGAGTTCAATATTCTCAGCACCTGCCTCGATGCAGCGCGGAAGCAACTCGGCCAACTCCTTCCCGTTGTGGCGATACCTGACGGCGGCAACCTTCGGAGGACACGCGGCTTCACAGTTCCCGCACCCAATACACAACTCGGGAATGATCTCCAAACTCTCCGGAATGGCGTCAGTTGGGCAGACTGGAATGCAAAGGTCGCAGCTGACGCAGTCATCGATGATGAAAGCCTTGCGGACATGGTGGTCTCCGGGCATTCCGACACTGACTGTGATGAAGGGCCGGACCGGGACCGTTACCCCAAAATGGTCGGCGTTGGCGTAAGCGAGGTCGATTCCCTCGCCGCATGCCTTTACGACATCAGGCTTGGCCGACACGTCAAATCCGTTGGCTCCTGCAAGCGTGTAGACCAACGCCAAACGACGAACCTCTGCAGCATTCTCATTGCCAGCGCCGCACACCAACTTGAAGTACTTCGAATCAGCAAGCAGGCCACGCATGACCTCGAAACGATTCATCAGATCTACCGTCCTGGCATTGAAAGAGAGTCGCGGGAATTTATTATCAATTTCGGCATCAGGCCAGTGCGTAGACCGAACCCGAGGCCACGTCGTAACGGCTGGGGGTGATAGCGACCACCTCTGGTGCTCCCTCAGTGGCAGAGAAACCAGCAAACAGGTGATCGACCTCAATATTACGCGGATCATCCGACGAATAGCCGTCGAAACCGGCCAAAAGAATCCGGTTTGCCCGACCACTTGCTGCGACAGCCAGCGCATAGGCCACGGTCAACGACGTCGGGAGTACGCAGTATCGGTCAGAGAACTCATAAGTATCGGGGCGAATCGCCAGTCCAAAATCGAGCAACTCTTTCCCATCCAGCGGATCGCGGACTGACTCCGGCAGCATCGAGGCCGGGGTCACGAGAGGCTGCGGCAACTTCAAATGGGCGGCGGCATTGGACAGCAAGCGGTATGGATGACTTGCCACTCTGAGGTCGACCAGACGGTCCTCTAGGGCCAAATCGGTGTTGAAAGCGACGACCACTGGCCTTGCAGACTCAATGTAATGAACTAGGGCCGACCGGTGGACGGCCACGCCGGGACCTGAACCGAGGAGAAGCACGTCCCTTCCCTTTATGAGATCCGCTGGAGCCCAACTGCCCGACGGTTGACTGTCGTAGAAATTTCTTCCGGTCTCGAGAGACTCAACGCTGAATTTCTTTCCGCCGGCCAGCCGCAAGTATTCGAGCACGGCAAGCACATCCTCTTCCGCATATCGCGAATCTGCCAGCATCGACTGGACGTAGGTCGGATGCACCCCGTATTTGCCCGCTAGGTAGTAGTAGGTGTTCGTCCCCCACCCATGTATCGCCTGTAGAGGTCGAAACCGGTGTTCAACAAGTGAAACCAGAGGCACGATGTCAAGGGACTGACTCCGTCTCTCGGCTAGTTCGATGACCAGATTTTCAGTCCGAACGTTTCCGGGACCCCGACCCATACCGGTGACCGTGGCATCCAACCATTCCACGCCCTCTTCTAAAGCCCGCAGGCTGTTGGCCAAAGCACGACCCATGTTGTCGTGCGTATGAATACCTAGTGCCCCGTCCCAGGCCCGCCGCAGCAACCGCACCATGTGCGCCGTCTGGTCGGGATCCATACTGCCCAAGCTGTCGGCGAAGTAGAGCACATCTGGAGGACGTGCGGCGGCTCGCCGGGCCACCTCCTCAACCTCCTTGTCCGTTCGATCACCGATCTGCATGAGGTTCACGCCAACGCGGTAGCCCAGTTCCTGAAGCCGGGTAGTGGCCTCCAGGGCACCATCGAACTCGCCAACGTGGCTAGCCAACCGGACCATGGTGACCCGGGAGTCGGCTGCAGGCTTGAACAAGCGATCGACGGCCCCACTCACGCCGTCTGGCGACTGGACCAGTTCTGCGGCGTTGACCATCACCCCGATTGTCAGCCCATCAGGAATCGTCAAGCTCTCGATAAAGCGGTCGGTCGTGTAGGCACAACCCCCGCGGAACCCCTCAGCCTCGAAACCGCGAAAGCCAAGCTCGACCACGTCTACCGAGATCGCGGCCATTGCCTGCAGGTACTCCTCGATTAGGTCTGTCGGAAAATCCCAGTCGTTGTGGTACCCGCCATCGCGCAAGGTGCAGTCGATCAAGACTGGTTCGAGGGTGCTCATAGGTTGACTCGGGGAAGGGAAACCTGCAGTTCGGTCGCCTCCATCGTAGCCCTGCGATGGTGAACCACCCGACGACTGCTGCGAGTTCTCAAACGATCTGGAGTTCAGGAACAGCCATTACGAACGAGCCCCCCCATTCACGGACGTAGGCCAGACTCTCCGAAAGTTCCGGCCAGATGTTCCAGGGCAGGACCAATACGTGTTCTGGTTGGGCCTCGATCAACTTCCCTTCATCAACGATCGGAATGCGGCTACCCGGGAGGAACTTTCCCTGCTTGGCTGGATTCCGGTCCACCGCAAACGGAACTAGATCAGGGCGGATGCCTGCGTAATTGAGGAGCGTGTTTCCCTTCGCTGCTGCACCGTATGCGGCCACCCGTCGACCGTTCGCCCGCGCCTCAAGAAGAAACTGCAAGAGATCATCCTTCACGCGGTCGGCCTTTGCCTGAAAGCCGTTGTAGAACTCGTCGCGTCCGATTCCGGCCTCCACCTCAGCATCTAGAACAGCTTGGACGGCCAACAAAACGGGGTGACTCCCATCTGCTCGCCGGAGGTAAACGCGGAGGCTGCCTCCATGCGTAGGGATCTCCCCGACATCGCAGATCACCAGTCCTGCAGCATCCACCACTCGCGAAAGGCTGGTCAACGAGAGGTAGGAGAAGTGCTCGTGGTAGATGGTGTCAAACTGGACTCCCCTGACTAGCCGCAGGAGGTAGGGGAACTCAAAGCTGGCCACACCGTCACGAGACAGAAGGAATCCGCAACCGCGCACAAAGTCCACGATGTCCGGCACGTGCGCCACCACGTTGTTGGCCACCAAGAGATCAGCAGCAATACCTTCAGCGGCCAGTCGTTCGGCCATGTCGACCCCAACAAACTCCTCCACCACCTCAAGTCCGAGTTCACGTGCGGCCGAAGCTGTGCTGGCGCTCGGCTCGATTCCCAAACACCGAATACCCCGATCGCGGAACTTGGCTAGAAGAGTCCCGTCGTTGCAGGCCACCTCGACCACCAGGCTGTCGGGTCCGAGACCAAGACGATCCACCATCTCATCGACGTATCGACGACAGTGCTCCACCCAACTGGTTGAGAAGCCACTGAAATACGCGTAATCCTCGGTAAAGAGGTCTTCGGCGCGGGTGAAGTCTCTGGTTTGGACAAGCCGGCAGTCCCCACAAACCATGACCTGAAGCGGATACCAGACCTCTGGTCCCGCTAAGTCTGCCGCCGACAGGTATGCGTTGGACGGAGGCGAACTGCCTAGGTCGAGAAAGGTCTGTTCGAGATGCGAACCGCAGCAACGGCATTTCATCAACCTCCGGTCACCAAACCTTCCAGGGGGCCTGTCCCATGTCCCACAGGTTGGCGAGTATGTCGCGCTCACGCACGGTGTCCATCGGCTGCCAGAAGCCCGCGTGTTGGAAAGCCCGTAGTTCGCCCCGCTCGGCCAGTTCCTGAAGTGGGCCATCTTCCCAGCGAATGTCGTCACCCTCTATGAGTTCCAGACAGGAAGGATCGAGGACGAAGAACCCACCGTTGATCAACCCTTCATCGCCTGGGGGCTTCTCGGTAAAACCCGCTACACGTTCTCCATCCATATCGAGGGCGCCAAAACGACCCGGCGGCTTAACGGCGGTGACTGTCGCCATCCGGCCATGGCTCCGGTGAAACTCGACGAGGGCGGTGATGTCCACGTCGCCGAGCCCATCCCCATAGGTCATACAAAAGGCCTCGTCGCCAGCAACGTATTCCGCGATTCTCTTCAGGCGGCCTCCGGTCAGTGTGTGATCACCAGTGTCGACCAGCGTGACCCGCCAGGGTTCCGCCCGGTCCCGGTGCACCTCCATCGTGTTGGCGGCTACGTCAAACGTCACATCTGACACGTGCAGGAAATAGTTAGCGAAGTACTCCTTGATCACGTAGCCCTTGTAACCGCAGCAGACGATGAAATCATCAACCCCATGAGCCGAGTAGGTCTTCATGAGGTGCCAGAGAAGCGGCCGTCCACCGATCTCCACCATGGGCTTCGGCCGCACCTGCGTCTCTTCAGCTAGTCGGGTCCCCAGTCCCCCGGCCAGAATCACGGCCTTCACCTACATCCCCCCTGATCTGATATAGACATCTTCGTACCGTATCCCTTCTAGAAACCCCCGTCGGGGCTGTCAGACGCGTTGCTTTCGTTCCCATAGGTCTCGATAGACCTTGGCCAGGACATCTACCCCGTCGTCTAGGTCGAAATGGTCTGCCGCCAGCCCTGCGGCCCGAATACCGGTCTCCTCATCGGCCAAGAGTCCAAGTAGGTGCTCCGCCGCTTCATCGACCCCGACCCCCGCCCCGAGCACAGTGCCAGTCGCTCGCTCCCGCAACATCTTGGCCGCATCGACTAGGCCAGCGTTGACCACTACAGGTCGTCCCACAGCAAGGAACTCACCGATCTTTGTCGGCATCGCTGCCAGGAGGCTCACCCCGGCGTCGTCTCTACACACGCTCAGACCAGCGTGACAGCTGGCCACTAAAGCCGGCATCTCAATTGGTTCAACCCGGGTAAAGGTCGCTCCGGCCCTGGCTAGTTCCTCATCCCAGCTCGTTTCGCCAGGTGCCGCTACCACCAGTTCAACGGTCGTACGACGAGCCACTGCTCGGACAAACTCGATCATGAGCGGCACGTCGTAATAACGATTGAGGGTTCCGGCCAAGAGCAGGCGGACAGGTCCAGTTGCCGGTAGCGGGAATATTTTGAACCGTTGCCGGTCAACACAGGTGGTCACCACTGCCGCCCGATCGGAGACAGAACTACCGTAGCGACGTTCCAGTTCACCGATCGCCGAAGCTGTGAGGCCCAAGATGCGTGTCGACCGCCGGGCTGCCTCCTGCTCAATTCTGCGAAATAGGCGAGCCTGAGGGGACCTCTGGGAGAACACCCCTGTAGCCACCTTCTGATCGGCCCAAAAGGACCGGACGTCCCAGAGCCAACGGTCGACCCTAGCCAGCATCGCCGCAGCTGCTGCCATATCACTGCGAGCATGGACCAGTTGAGCTCCCCTAATGGATCGCGCTAACCGAATGACCCGGCTAAGACCGCCCAGCGTTCCCCCTTTGCCATAGCGGTGTGCTGTCCACTGCACCCCCTGCTCTTCGAATTCGAGTCGTAGGCGCTCATCCGGCCTGTATTCAAAACTGTGAAGGTGGACCAACACGCCCCGATCGGCAAGACGGCGTATATATGCCACTACCTGAGAAGCACCCACAGTGCTGGTAACCGGATCCATTGACAGGTAGGTGACCTCCAAGCTGGCCTCGCTTCCACAGTGTCTTTTAGTCATAGGACTCCCAGACCCTGAAGCACTCCATCCCATGCGGCAAGAACGGACTCGTCGCCGTAAACCCCAAGAGCAGCCGTATGACCAGCCCTTGCGACGGCGAGCCTTTCTTCCGGCTCGTTGGCGTAGTGCACCAACGATCGCGCCCAGTCCTTACTGTCCACGCACAGGACGTCTGCAGGCATTCCTGCCACCTCACAGGCTCGGCGGTGGGCCGGCGATTCAGATCCAACGACTGGGAGCCCGAGCCTCCAAAAGATCCGCATACGGTTTTCCGGCTTTCCCAGGGTGTAGGGATCGGACCGGTCGACGGGCACGATCGCTAGATCAGCGAATGTCGCCACCCGACCTAGTTCAACCGGGGTCCATGGGTGGACCTCCACCTTCACTCCCCATCTCTCTACCACATCGGCCACATTGATAGTCCCGTACCGATTCATGAATCGGTGAGCAACGGGATCGGTCACCAAGTGGAGCACCACCTCAAAGTCTTCGGCAAGACCTCGAATCGCTGGGAGGACAGGCTCAATGGCGACGAGCGTCGGGTAAAGGCCCTCCCAAACGAGATGGAGCCGGTCACCCCGCAAAGTGGCGTCCACCGGAGAGACGGGTTTGAACTCGCGGTGCAAATCCAAGGCCACGTGGACGTTGTCGGAATACCGGGCAAGATTTCGTTCCTGTTCCGGCGTGCTGCAGACGACGGCATCAGCTCTCTCAATTAACCGACACATCGCCCGGTGGTGGCTGGTGACTGGACGAGACAGTGGCCCAGCAATCCACTTCGCCAAACCTCGTGCTGCGCTGCGAAGGCCCCAGCCCTCCTCTAGAAATGCATCGGGGAGGTCAAGAACGATCCCCACCCCTGCGGGCGCATGGCGCCAAAAAACTATGTCGGCCTCGGAAGAGAGGACCACTAAGTCCATTCCCTCCCACCCGTCAACAACCTGAAAGGGAATTCCCCGGTCAGCAGCGTAGGCAGGAAACCGCCTACGGTCTCCGGGCGGCGTCATCATCGGATGGAGCGGAACGTAACCGATCCTCGGTCCACCTCGGATATCCACGTTCACAGGTCCAAACCTGCCATGACGGCTGGAACCACCTGCTTCAGCCTGCGTGCCATGCTTTCTAGATGCGGAGAATCATCGTGAACGCCGACGATTTTGGACTCTGCAACGACGTGACCCAAGGCATCCTCGACGCCCACCTCAACGAACAGGTCTCCTCGACCACTCTGATGGTCAACATGCAGGCAACGGAGCAAGCAGTTGAGATAGCCCACAGTCATCCCCGACTCGGTGTCGGCCTGCACTTCAACCTCACCGAGGGACGGCCTCTGACGCGCGTTCCTTCTCTTGTCGACGAGAGCGGGCAGTTTCTGCTCCGAGGGGAGCTCCTCCGTCGGTGCCTCCGCCGGGCAATAGACCCTGGAGACATCAGACGCGAGTTCGAAGCCCAGCTGACCCGTATCCACGAACATGGCATCGTGCCTACCCATATAGACAGTCACCAGCATGTCCATATGGCGCCTTGGGTCTTTCGAGCAATGTCCCCCGTGCTGGACAGCCAAGTTTCCCGCATGCGACTGGTCCGCCCCCCTAGACGACCGAAAGGATCGCTCTCCAGCCCTATCTCCTCCGTGCGAAACACTTCTATGTCGATGGCAGCGCGACGAATTCAACATCGATTCGCCGGAGCAACCAACGATCGACTGGTGTCGCTTCACCTTCTTCCAGCAAACCACGGCTGGACGTCCACTGACTATGAGGCGGTGGTTAGCCAGACAGAACCGTCCGACCTCGTGGAGGTGATGGTCCATCCGTTCTCGCCAGGGTCCGACCTGGAAGAGATGTACCAAAATGACCCCATCCGCGAAATCCGCCTTGAATTCGCCCGTCAGTGCTGGGAGGAACACCGCCTCCTCACCTCGGTCGACGATCCACCGTTCGGTCGCGATCGGTATCACTTGGTTTCGTGGTCGGAGGCCTAGCCCTCCGCCGCTTCTCCCGCCCGAGCAACCACGACTAGGTGGCCGGCTAGCCCGGCTGTTCCTGGGATTCGGCATAGGAGGTTGTCAACCGGATCTAGAACAGTCGCGACCATCCGACCCAATCTGAGGTGAATCTTGTATGCCCATCGGAGGGGCAGCAAGAGTCGACCATGGGTTTCCACACCGTCAAAGCCGTGCGACACCAGATCGCGTCGGGCGCCACCCGGGGTCACGAACTCGCAATGGGCACGATTCGGCCCGTCGTCGCTTAGTGAACGTCGGGCCAAAACTCCCTCCCAGATTACGTAGCCATCTATGGCCCATCGGTTCACCATGGTGAGAAAAATCATGCCGCCCGGGCGAAGGACGCGGTGTATCTCCCGGAAAGCAGCGAGATTGTCAGCCCGGGGAAGGTACCGAAGCACCTCTAAAGCGATCACCGCGTCGAACGAGGCGTCGTCGAACGGAAGATCGGTAACCGAACCATCAACTACCTCAACTCCCGGATTCAGCGCCTTGGCGCGTCGACGCATCTCGAGAGAAGGTTCGACACCAACTGCGTCGAAGCCAGCTTTGACCATGTCTGCTACTTGATGTCCGGTCCCGCATCCGGCGTCGAGAACGCGCGCTCCATCGGAAAGGGTTAGGAGTCGATCCGCCAGAAGCCGATCAATCTTCTCCCTCCCTAGAAGAAAGGCCGTAGCCCTATGACCTGACTTTGCCCGGGATCCGTATTCCTCCTCAAAGGCTCCAGCCTCCCGGTCGTGCTTACTGATGGCGAGATCACGGAGCCTCTCGTCTCCAAAGTCTCCACCTCTCACTGGTCCTCCCCAATTTTCCTTCGATCAACCCACCACTGGAGTCCGGCCGACGCAAGAACAGCCAGAGCCCAGAGAATCTGACCCCTATGCCGGAAAGCCGTGCCGAGATTCCCGTGGGTCACGGCCCCTGACACTAAGACGGTGACGGCCAACAGAGCGGGAAATGCGATTACCGCCAGTTCACGCCGCCGACACCAGATGCCGGCACCGGCAGCGATGATTAGCGGGAGCCAAAACACCGATTCGGCAGAGGCCATAAACCTCCGGCTGGATGTCCACTCCTCCCATGGGAACGGACGGATGGACACTGCCACTAGGCCGCGAGGAAACGCCGACAGATTCGCCGACAGGTCGTTATGAACTGAGACTGCACGCCCCTCTAGGTCGATGACGAATTTCTGCCCAGCTTCAGACTCCTCTATCGTCCGATCGAGGACGCCGACGTGGGCAGTCGTGGTCGACACCGCGTCCACCTGATCGCCTTCTGCTCGCACGACCAGAGTCGTCGAAGTAGATGATGGGGTCTGCCCATCCAATGGCTCCACCGTCGATTTCCGAACCACTGTCCCTGACGGAACGACGGTGGCGACCCCTCCGCCGGCATCCAACACCGACGTCCCATTCCTCGATGAGTCCGGCAAATACAGCTCAGGGGCCACAATGGCGGTTTCAGCCTCCATCGCCATATAGGTGCGAACGGTCCCCAATCGGCCTGCTGAGCGGCTCAGGAATTCGAGGTCGGCGATACTTCGACCCACGGACCAGGGTACGGCTATCAGAAATAGGACGGCCAAAGAGACTCTGGCTAGACGGTTTCCCGGCGAGATGGCTAATGCACACGCCGCCGACCAAAGCATCAGAAAAGCCGTCTGATTGCGCAGATGGACGAGAGCGAGGTAGGCAAGACCCAGCCAAGCGACCACGATCAAGACACTTCGCTGGTTGGATGTCGGCTTTACGCGCAACAGAATTAGTCCGACGATCGCAAGGACGGCCCATACCAGCGACTCGCGGAGGGCGACCGAAGACCAGAGCACCTGCGAGGGAGCGAGCGCAACGATTAGGCCAGCACCGAGCGCAAAGGGACGACGAACAACGCGAAGAGCAAGTGAGGTAGTCGCCGCAGCCGTTAATGCCCCGTATGCCACCGACACTGCCTGACCAAGGGATCGGAAAGGACCGAAGATTTCAAAAAGAGCAGCGATCTGAGCTGTGTAGGCCCACGTCGACCTGTACAACGATTCTCCATACCCCAGCCAAAAGACCTTGATTCGCCCGTCAGCGGAAGCCTCAGCGACGGCTAGGTACTGGCCGGCATCGGGAGCCAGCGACCAAGTGTCACTGACGTTGAGCACCGTGGCAACCATCGCCCGGGCAACCAAGGCCACCAAGGCCACCACAAGTACTGGGTGGTCCAGAGCCCATCGCCGCGCCACAACAAGGTTGTCTCGAACCATCAGCAATGACCCGAATCAGTCGCCGGCCATCTATGTAGAAATCGGCGTGCCCGCAATGATCTAAGTAGTCGTCGCGCCAACGCGTTCACAGGAATCGTCACGAGACGGCGCGGATCACGACGTGCCGCCGACATCAGGTGAGAGATCGCCGCCCGGAAGTCACCTCCTGCGAGATGCACATATCCCACATGGGCGTCGAGGCCAGCACGGCAGCGCCGCATGAAGGGGCGACCAAACTCGGCTGCTTCGAGTACCTCGTCGAGGAGGACAGCAGTGTTGGCAGCCAGAGGTCCAACCTGCCGGTGAGCCTGTCCTCGGTGGTTCCGGTAGCCGACGAGGATCCCAGGATCGATAGCTAACGGACCCACACGGCATATCCTCACCATGAACTCCAGGTCTTCACAGATGGATACCCGATCATCGAAGGCGCGGACTTCGTCGAGAGCCGTGCGACGCAAAAGGCCTGAAGAAGCTAGGCAAAGACCACTGCCCTCCATAGCCAACCATCTCCGCATGGCCCTCTCCGGGTAGCGAAATGAGACAACTCCAGTTACACGCCGTGATCCACTATCGAACTGGGCGTAGCCACTAAGGCAGATGCTGGAGCCAACGCGAGACATCAGGTCAATCTGACGTTCGATCTTCTTTGGATGCCAGAGGTCGTCAGCATCAAGGAGCGCTACTAGGTCTCCTGTAGCAATCGCAAGTCCTGAATTCCTGGCAGCAGACACGCCGGCGTTGGTTTGAGAGATGAGGCGCACGTTGAACTGGGCGCGGTCCGCGATCGAAGCAACTACTTCAGGGCCATCATCCGTCGAACCATCGTCGACCACGATGCACTCATGGATCGGATATGTCTGGGATTCCACCGATTCCAAGGCCTCGCCGATCCACGGTCCCGCTTGGTACATCGGTATCACGACGCTGACCGTCGGCTGTCCGCCGACCTCCTCACTCACGCGTTCTCCCGCACCTTGTTTCGCGCTGACAGGAGCGCCACGATGGCCATTACACCGAATCCCACGACGCGGACCCAAGCGGCACCAAGACTGCTATGCGATGCCACGACGAGGAGATCACCGATCAAAATAAAGAGGGCACCCGTTAAGGCAGGCGCCGGCAGGCTCCTGAAGTTCGCCAAGCCAGTCAGCACGGCGACCGAAAGGAAGTAGATCCCGAGAAGTGCCTCGCTGAAAGCGAGGACGGCAATTGTGTCCCGAGCCTCGGCGAAGGCATCGCCTACGACAGTTAAAACCAGCGGGGCGCCCACCAAGGCCACCAACAACAGAATCAGCCCGTACCCGGCCCACACCCGGACCACGATGCGTCGGATTCCAGATACCGGGATCCGTCCCTCGGCCACTCGGTTCGCCAGGATCTGAGTCACCGGCAGGAGAAGGAGCCTCGGAAGTTCCGCTGCCGTAGCCGACACCGAAAACACCCCAAGAGTCGCTGAGGTCGCCAAGAGCCCGATTGCCAACCGGTCGGCCCGGAAGGCCAACGTCTGGCCGAATGTGCCGCCCAGCACCGGCACTCCGTTTCGGATGATGGTCGCCCAGTTTCGCGATGAGAACCTGATGCTGTGGACCCTGCGAGCTACCACGAAAGTCAGGTAGCCACCTCCGGTCAGGTAACCCGCTGCAGTGAGCCCGAGCACCCCTTCTACCGATAGGTGACCGATAGACGCCAGGACTATCACGGGCAACAACGGAACCGCTCCGATCAGGAGATCGCGGATGCCCGTTTCGAGAGTTCGACGAAGAGAGAAAGCGGCGTCGACCAGCATGTGGGCTGCGAACATCGCTATGCCCAGAAGGACTCCTAGGCCGCATCCCATGGGAGTGAGACCAATTGCCAATCCACCAACGAGTCCGAGGACCAGAGACATCAGAATCGCCTGAACGCCGACAAGCACCGCTACTAGGCCCAGGTAATCCTCGATTTGCACGCCCGACCGGCGCAGAATCTGGATTCGACCACTGACGTTCGCCCCAAGGCTTACGAATTCGCTACCGAGCATGGTGACCGTCATGACGAAAACAATCTCGCCGCGGCCGGCCGGCCCCAATACCCTGGCGCTGACTACGGCCACTAGGAGAGAGCATCCTGCCGAAAGCAGCCTGGCCGAAGACACCACCATCGACTCTCCTCGCGCCTGATTTAGGAAGGCGACGAGGCGCGGACGACGCGTCAGAAGGACTCGGATCACCCGACATCCCTTCGTCCCACGGCGACCCACCACGGCGGCCCGTCTGAAAACTCGACGTTGATGAGGCCTGCGTGCTCGAGGAGTTTCTTGACTTCATCGCGGCTGAACCGCTTCTCGAGACGTGTTCCGAATCGGTCGAGTGCATCGTTTCGCATAACAGAAAAACTTCTGTTCCGATATTGAAAGAGCGGCAGCGACGAGGGATCTCGACCGAGACGCTCGGCCATCCGTGCAAACCTTGCAAAGGGCCAGTAGATGCTGACAGCAATGACGTCAGCCACTATGTGCCGGAATGTGCGCGGTAGCCGCGAGACCACGGTTCTAACAACGGTTACCAAACGAAGTATGACCCGACGAACAACCCCCGCTCCTTCCAGGTCGTAGTAGAGGTAGACGAGAAAGGGTGCCCCGGGCCGCAACCGACGAACGCACGACTGGAGGGCAGACGCTGTGTCTGGAATGTGATGCAGTACTCCGAGTGAGTAGCCGAAATCACAACTCTCCTCTTCAAGTCCCAGAGAGCTCAGATCCTCGTGCAGGAAGGAGACGTTTCCATGATCTCTCAGCACCTGGCGAGCAACGTTTAGCGCTTCGGCACTGGCATCTATGCAGTACAAGTGGCCAACCCGTGGTGCGAAGAAGGCAGCCCACCTCCCCGAACCACAACCAGCGTCAAAGCCGACTGGTTCTGACGGGAGTTCGTCCCACGGGAAGATCGTCGCGTAATCGTCGAACATCGATTGGAGCTCCGAACGAGCAAGTCCAGCGTTAGTGAATCGCTCCCACTCCTGTCCGAACGCTTCAACGACTTTGGGATCGACGTTCGATTTCGGATCCTGAGACTCAAGCCGGCTCAAGAAGCTCCCCTCCCATCAAGGAGAGATGCAGCCGAGTTCACAGAGTCAGAGTTACCGTCCCAAACCTCAGCCGCCCGGTCGGTCCTCCCTATCGCCCGAAAGAACTCGGCCACCTCAGTCCGGCGAGGCCCGCTCGGATCGGCATCTAGAACCGCCTCGTACCATCTGACTGCTTTCTCGAGGTACACCGGTTGGACCATGAGACCGACGGCGTTACGAGCCGCTCGCAAAGACATTTCAGGATCTCCCGGTCGGAGTCGCGCGGCACGAGCACTTGATTGGTATGCCTCTTCTACCCTTCCAGCGCGAAGTTCGACCTCACTTCGCAGACTCCAAAGGACCCCGTCCTCGGGCACCAAATTCGTAGCGCTAGCCAGATATCTGTATGCCGACTCTGTCTCTCCGCTGACCAAGGAGACCATGGCGCGGTGATGTGCCCGATCGGCCCGCAGGGGTCTCAACGCCGGCCCCGTTAGGACGGCGACAACAAGTAGACCTGCCAATAGGCCACAGCCCATTCGAAGGCCACTCGAACGTTGGCGCCACCAGTCGACCCCGGGAAGGCGGATATGCCGGCTGTCAGGGGCATCAGATCCAACGGCCATGAGCACGCCCGCTAGGACGGCGTGCAGGACGCCGAGGGCCGGGAGGTCAACGGAAACTAGTGACTGGAGGTGAAAGGCGACCCAAGACGAACAGAGACCGGCTACTAGAAGCCGCTTGTTCCCTCGTGTGCAACGCAGTGCCCTAAGAGCAGCCAGCCCCGTTGCCGCAATCAGAAGGCAATACGCGGTCACTAAGAGAATTCCGCCTCCCGCCAGGAGTCCTAAGGGAACCGAATGCGGCGAATCGCTCAGGTGAGAAGCCGATGATTCGACATGTTCCAGCCCGCGGAACTCTGCGAATCGTGTCCCAAACGTCTCGAGGCCCAAGCCCGTCAAAGGACGGTCGACAAAGATCTCTAGAGCGACTCTCCAGAACTCCCATCGTTCGCCCAGCGCACCCCTGATCCGGCTCCAAACCGCCACGAGGCCAATACCCAGAATCATGATCCCGATAAGCACGCCGACCCAGAGGCGGAGGAACCGAGATTTTGTCTGGTCCTCAACCACACTGCGAACTGACCTATCGAAAGATTTTTCCTCGACTATTGGTGGCCAAGCGCAGCAAGCACCGAGGAGCGCTGACACAACCACAGCGGTGGGGATTCCCAGACGAGTAGCGCCCAAAGGGAGGACGACTATCGCGATAGTCGCTGGTCCTAATACAACTAGACAACGACGAGTTGACCATCGGCCATCGACCACCAGAGCGACCAGAACCAAAAGTGTCGACCCGACCGCGATCTGTCCCTGCAAGGAGCCCAGGTGGTCTATACAAACCAGACCCATACCGGCAATAAACCCGGCAAGTCCCCGTGTAAGACGACGGGAAGACGGCTGGACGGCCAACGTCACGACAGCCGGGACTGCCATGGCAATGAACGCAGACGTGAAGTTGGGATTCCCGAAGGTTGACATCACGTCGATGCCAAAGGACATAGAGGGTGCCCAGTCAAACGGATCTCGCCCACCAACCTGGATGAGGGCATAAGCGATAACCGGCACAAGTCCGATCACGATGGCAAGAACAACCTGTCTAGTACCCCGTTCCCGGAACGCCACAGCGCACGACCAGGCGATAACGACGTAGGCAAGGTAGGTCACAGCCCCCGACCAGCGAACACCGACACCCCACCACGCCAAGTGTCCGTAGGGCGAAACCAACGCAGTTATCGCCACCGCTAGGGCGAACGCCCCCAGGACGCCCTCTACCTGCCACGACGGGCGAGCGAACCGTCCGATCCGGATACGCCTGACAACTCCAGACCCGAAAAGAAGGACGGCAACCAACCAGACCACTGTCACCTTCGGTGTCGAAAACACGCTGAAGGTGGAGCGATGGAAGAGCCCCGGGACAATCAGCAGAGGCAACAGGCAAAGAAACCTTCGTAGAACGTCATCCCAAGGCCCGCTGACCGCCAATCCTCGATTCTTACCGGGTCGCACCCGGCAAACCTACTGGGTCGCCTCCGTCCGAACGGGTAGGCGACGGTGCCGGAAAACGCGGAGGGGCCCCGCACCTAGGTGCGGGGCCCCTCTCAGGATTTCGCCGCGCTAGCGGCAGGGATCAGGATCTAGTTGATCGTGACCCGGACTATGGACGAACCGATGGCGTTGCCCTTGAAGTCCTGGATCGATGTGCCGATCCCGAGCTTCGAGCTGCCCTTCGTGATGTCCATCGCCGATGTGGTCGCGGCATAGATGAACTGGTAGGTGCCACCAATCCAGCTGTTCGAACCGGTTGCAGCTCCACAACCCGTCGCGGACGGGGTCTGGCTGGCAACGGTCGGCGAGCAGCCCACGGTACGGACAGATTCCGTGCCGTCGTCCGAGTAGACGGTGTCCGCGTCGGCGTCAACCGTGTACTGGCCGATGGCCGAGAAGTTGGCCGCAATCGGGCTCATGGTCTCGCTGTAAACCACGTCAATCAGGTGAGTAGCAGTACCACCACTCAACGAGCTCTCAGCGATAACAGCTGCGCTGGTACCACCAGCCACGACCTGACAGAGGAAGTTCCCTGAGACGTCGGCATTGCCGTTCACACCTTCGCAGATGCGGTGGGCAGTCGGCGTCGAGGCCGAAGTCGGCGTCGTGAAGTCAGCCGCAATGACCATCTTCCGGTTCGTGGTATCGAACAGGGACACGGCCGGAAGTGCTCCAGCGGAGCCCTCGATGGCCTGAACCGTCCACAAGTTACCGATTGTGCCCTCGGCGATTCCGCCGGCGACCGCGGTGATCGAGAACGTCCCCGTGGTTCCGATGGTGCCCGAAGCCGCACGGGCGTAACTCGTCGATGCGACGGTTGCCGTAGCGGTCGGTGCCGTGGTGTCAGTGGTAGCTGTCTTGGTCGCGTCGGCCGACATGTTCAACGAACCAAGGTCGGTGAACTCCGAGGCGTCAACGGTGAGGATTTCGCCAGAGACGATGTCGCTTCCGTCAACACGCTCGAACCAGTGGTAGTTCGTGCCGGCCACGTTGGTGACCACGAAGGTGGTCGCGCCACCCGTCGACTTGCTGGATACCAGCGAGTCGGATGCGTTACCAGTGAAGCTGGTGACCTTTTCACTGAAGTGGAGCAAGCCGTACTTACCGCCGATTGGCAACTTGTCCACGGTTACCGTCGGACGAGTGGCGTCGTTGGCCACAGTTGCCGAACAGGTAGCAATGTAGTTACCAGCCGAATCGGTGAGCGTGCTAGCAGGCACCGACCAAACGTCACCCACTGCGTGGGCTGCGTTGTGGTACAGCGACACCGCAGTGGCGTAGCTCACAGAGCCCGCTACCTCGGTCAACGACGGTGCGTCGGCAGTAGCCGAGTCCGGGCTGCCAGCGGTTGTCGATGTCGTCAGGCTTAGGGCCGTGTTGTTCTTCTTGTAGTTGGTCACCAGACCAGCACCAGTTCCGGCGCTGACGCCGTCGGTGGTGTTCTGGTTGCCTTCCGTACCGGCAACAGAGCCCGAGAACGTGATCGTGACCGCGTTGTCGCCCTCGTTGGCGGTGATGGTGCAGGTGTTTGTCGTCGTGGTGGCCGCAGCATCAGCAGCGGTCATCTCGGCGGCTGACAGGTCGGCAGTCCGACCGACGGCGCGAACCGTCGAAATCGTCGACGCCCTGGCAGTTAGACCAGCGCTCGTGGTGGCGTTCAGCGTGCCGGTGCCGTCCGTGAGGAGCGTCATGGTCGCCGAGGCGCCCGCCAGAGCGGTGGCGCTCATGCCATCTTCGTGCGAGGTTCCGTTCACCAAAATGATGTTGGTGGCGGTCTCGCCGAAGCCGTTCAGCGAGTTGGCCTTGACCCGCAGGCTCATCAGATCTACGGCCGTGGCGTACCGGTCGGCGCCACCCACACGGGTGACCTCGATGGCGGTGGTGCCAGCCGAGCCGTTGAGAATCGTCTTGACCTCGGCCTCGACGGCGGCGGAAACCGCAGCCTCGCCACCGAGGATGATGACGTGCTCAATGCTGTTGACTGCGCTGTCCAGAACCGCCTTCGTGCCGGCCGACAGAGCGTCGCCTGGCTCGACCAGCAGGATCGGGTGTACACCCTTCCACGCAAGACCAGAGGCAGCCACAGCGTCAGCGAAGTTGCGGGCTGTGGTCAGGAACACGGTGGTGTCCGAGTCCCAGTTGGTGCCAAAGTCCTGCAGGGTGCGAATCTTGGTAGCCACCGCATCGGCCGTAGCCACGCGATCGGCACCAGACACCCGTGTGACGGTGTAGCCAAGGTCGGTCAGCGCGGTGGCAACATCGGCACCTACGGCGGCGGTACCGCCGACGATGTACACGGTGTGCCCGGCTGCCGTGGTCGAGTTGATCTGACCAATGGCCAGCGAGGTCGACCCCTTCAGCGTGTTCGGATCGGTAAGGATCACCGGACCACCGACGGCGCCAGCAAGGGCAGCAGCAGACAATGCGTCCGCGTAGCTCTCGCCGCTCACCAGAACCGAAGCCGTGGTGCCAGATCCGTGCGACGTGATAGCCGCCGAAGCGGACGTCGCGTACTTATCGACACCGGAAATCCGGGTCGACTCGGTCACGGTCTGCAGAGCAGATGCCGTGCCGGAGGTAAGAGCGAGGCCAGCACCAGCGACGAGGACAGCCAAAAGGCCAGCCACGAGGCGAGTGGAGACTCGCTTGCGTTCATTCTTCAAGGTTTTCTCCCTGAGTTGGAAATGTTCTGTTCAAGGCCTGGCCTGCGAAAACCGTGGAAGCGGACGAACCGCCGCGACACGCAGCCCTCCATCGCCCACCCTCACCGGAAGCCCCTCCAAGGAGCTCGTTCGGACGATGGACGCCGGAGAACCGCGTGACGAAAGCCAAGTTGTGCGTCACCCCACGGAGGGGTAACGACCGAAAGGGTATCGGGTCGGTCAACAGGTAACAAGCATTTCCGTCACCACGATGACAAATGCCGTAATTCGCTGAAATAAGAGGCTTCAGACGCCCTCACAGTAAATCACAGTAGCGGTCTAGCCACCATGAGTGGTCAAAAAACCCGCGATACGCGGGGATCCCTTCATCGGGTGCGTCTTCGACAAACACTGTAGATTCTCGTCAGAACTACCACCGGCATCATCAGGTGTCCGGGAATTCAGCGAAGTTCGGTGGAATTCAGCGGAATGAAGACCCAGATCACACCCCCGGAAGGAGCTACAGACGCCGCCAGGGAGCGACCGGTAGCCCTGCTCTGCACCTCCAACGGTGTGGGCCTAGGCCATCTGACCAGACAAATGGCCGTAGGTCGATTCCTCCGGGCCACACACGACGTTGTCTTGTTCACGCTCTCTCCGGCCGCCCAATTGGCCGTAGCCGCTGACTTCCACGTCGAATACCTGCGGTCCCACGAATATGGGACCGTTGGCAACCGAGCTTGGAACGGCTTTTATGCAAGCCGCCTCGAGCACCTCCTTGACCAGTACCAGCCAGAAGTGCTGGCCTTTGATGGCGGCCATCCCTACGCGGGACTGTGCGCCGTACTGCGCAACCGGCCAGGCCTTCGCTCGGTCTGGAGCCGCCGCGGACTGTGGCAACCCGGCAAGGGACACGATGCTTTCAGTCGCTCACGCCTCTTTACCCATGTCGTCGAACCAGGAGAGTACGCAGCCGAGATGGACCGTGGCCTGACCGCCGGCGGAGCTGGCGCCTCTTTGGTCACCGCTCCGGTGTGCGCTGTCCGCCCCGAAGATCTCAGACCGGCTGGCGAAGTACGTAAAGATCTGGGCCTGGATCCAGACCGACCAACCGCGCTGATGCAACTCGGTGCCGGTCAGGTGAACGACACCGGCTCGCTAAGCGCCCGGGTTGTGGCCTCGCTTCGACGCCACCCCGATCTCCAGATAGTGGTAACCGAAAGCGTCCTGACCCGTGTACCAGCCGAACTGCCGCCGGATGTGGTCCGATTGCGTCATTTTCCGATCGGGGAGTACAGGGCAGCATTCGACGTGTCCGTCATGGCCGCCGGCTACAACTCTTTTCAGGAAGCCATGGCCCTCGGCCTACCCACACTATTCGTCCCCAACCAATCCACCGCCAAGGACGACCAGGACGCCCGGACACTCTGGGCAGAGAAATCCGGGTGTGGCTTGCGGTGGCCAGACCCAGGGCCAATGGCCGAACCCTCGCTCTTGTCTGGCCTAGACAAATCCGTAGACCGCCTACTGGACCCCAGCGAGCAAAACCGGATGCGACGGCATATGGCTGACCTTCCAGCTGCTACCGGAGCAGAAGAGATTGCTGCCGTCCTAGATGCTTGGGGCCAGGAGCCGGTCTAAGGGGCATAGCCGATGCCCTCAGAGTCCTTTTTCGTCCACTCCATAACTGCGGCGCACGGCGAGCATGCGATCAGAGACCCAACGGGTGTGGTCTTCTTGGTTGGACCACCACGGCTGATCGGGACTATAGGGAGGCAGGTATTCGAACGAAAGGCCGTAGGCGCGTAGCCCGGTGAAGTCCGGCGAGTCGACAAGGACCACGGTGCGGTCTGGCTGGTCCGATTTGGCGATTCGGGCCCAGGTGGCGTCACGAGTCGAGTCGTCAAGGCCTCGGCAATCCAAGAAAGAGACCGGACGGTCCCCGGGTAGGTCAAGGGTCTCGTGTCTCCGAGCCGTAGCCGCTTGGCCGCGTGTGGCCACCTGCTGGACTGGTTCGACCAATCGTCTCGGAAGGTGTCTTTGGCCAAGCCGGTAGCCACTGATAAGCACCGTCCTGACGTTGCGATGAAGCCAACGGGCCCCCTTTACCGGCGAGACGGCAGTGCGGACGAGGAGGTGGCCTAGGCGAAACGACTGACTCTCCAACGTCCGGGAAAGACGGCGCTCGACAGCAGTAAGTTCCTGCGTCCTGACCCGGACCTCAGCCGCATGGGCCGCACGTTCGGCCTCCCAAGCCGTCCGCTCAAGGGCGCGATCTGTTTCTCGGTCGCGGCGGACACGTTCATGCGCAACGACCGTTCTCTCCAGAGTGGTCATCCAGTCCTCTAAGACACGCTTGTCCCGCTCGAGACGGCGAACAACGGTGGCCAGGTTCTCCACCTGTCGCTGAGCGGGAGGCTGGACGGACACGTTGCCAATCTACCGGCCTCCAAGCTTTCGGCTAGTCGCACGCAGCAGCCGTCCAAAGGATTCATCGACCGGAGTGGCGAACCGCCCACCTGCTGGACCGGTCGACGCCTACGCTCCACAACGATGGAAAAATCCAGCGAAGACGCCACCCGAGGAAAAGAACGACCTGGCGACGGGCTCTTTCCTGTCGGTAGACCAGAGCAGGTGGGTACCTACCTCCGAGAGCTGTGGAGGCGACGCGACTACCTCGTCAGGGTCCCGCTCGAAGACCTGCGGGTTCAAAACGCCCACACTCTGCTTGGCAACCTCTGGCTTCTACTGAACCCCGTTCTGCAGGTCGCTGTATACCTGCTCGTGTTTGGTGTCCTCATCGAACTCGACCGCGGCGTCGACGACTATCTGGCCTTTCTCACCGTGGGGGTCTTCGTCTTTCACCAAACTCAGCGCACAGTCACTGCCGGTGCTCGTTCGGTGGTATCCAACGCGGGCCTCGTCCGGGCACTCCGATTCCCACGGGCAGCGCTCCCCGTGGGCAGCGCCATCGGTCAACTCCTGTCGTTCGCGCCGGTACTGGTCGTCATGCTGGCCGTCACCTTGGCGCACGGCCATGCACCGAACCTCCGCTGGATCTCACTCCCCGCAATCCTTCTCGCCCTGACCGCATTCGGCCTCGGTGCTGGCCTGCTAGCTGCCCGGGCCACCCACACATACCGAGACCTAGAGAACCTGCTGCCATTCCTCTTTCGGCTGCTCTTTTATCTCTCCGGTGTCCTGTACTCGGTGGACCACTTCATCGATGACGAGGCGTTGCGCGCCTTGTTCGCACTTGATCCTCTTTACTGTCTGATCACCATCTGGCGCTGGGCGCTGATAGGAACGGAAGTCTCGGGCCCAGTCTGGGCTGGGACGGTCATCTGGCCCATCATCACACTCGTGCTTGGATTCGTCGCCTTCCGCTCCCGAGAGGCAACCTACGGGAGTTGGACGTGACCGGGTCAACTTCTTCCCCACCACCCACGGCCATCCGCTGCGTCGGCGTCGAGGTCCAATACACGGTTAGGTCCCACCGACTTCTGTTACGTGACCTTCTCCGGGGAAACAGCCCTAAAGCCACCATCGTCAACGCTATAAGGGGTGTGGACCTCGAGATCCAAGTCGGTGAAAGCGTCGGCGTTGTCGGACCCAACGGCTCGGGCAAGACGACACTTCTGCAGGCCATGACTGGTGTCCTTCCCTTAGCCAGTGGCCAATTAATGGTGCGCTCACTGCCCACCTTCTTGGGGGTGAAGGCAGCTCTAAGGCCCCGCAGCACCGGTCGATCAAACATCCGCATTGGGCTGCTGGCTCAGGGACTCCGTTGGGGCGAAGTCGAGGCCATGGTCAATGAGGTAGCTGCCTTCACTGACCTCGGTTCGGCCATCGATCGCCCCATGGAGACCTATTCCTCCGGAATGCGCGCCCGACTCCACTTCGCCATCGCTACCGCCCTTACCCCCGACATCTTGCTCATCGATGAGGCGCTGGCCGTCGGTGACCGTGCTTTCCGGGAACGCAGCGCCCACCGACTAGACGAGCATCGGGCTTCAGCCGGGACTGTTCTGCTGGTAAGCCACAACCTCGCCGAAGTCCGCCGCTCGTGCGAACGGACGATCTGGCTGCAGGAGGGGCGGATCATGGCCGACGGGCCGACAGAAGAGGTACTCAGAGACTACGAATCCTCGTAGTTCTCCCCCAGTTTAGACCGGGCTTTCAGGTGACGGATTACCCCCCTCGGCGGCCCAGCCAAGAAGCCCAGACCCCAGGCTCCATGCATCGTCGGGTAGACGGCCAGCAGGTGCCACGCCATGACTAGCGATCGAGAGGCCAGAATCGCCGCTACTGCAACGGCCCCTGCGTAAACGACAGGGACTAAGAAGGCTGGCGGCCAGATCAGGCCTAGGAGAAGACCCGCGACAATCCCGACTACCGCTGTCGGAGCGACAAGGTGTCGCCAGCGCAGCGATCGGGGGTGCAAGCGCAACACCACCCGTTTCCACCGACCGTATTGGGCGAACTGCTGAGCCAGCGCAGAGAGCGAGCTGCGGGGCCGGTAACCGACCCGGAGTTCCGGGTCGAACCAAACAACACCACCCGCCCGGCGTAACCGGTGATTCAACTCGTAGTCCTGGTTGCGAGCTAAGGACTCGTTAAAAAGGCCGACCGCCTCGATCGCCTCGCGCTGAAACACACCTAAATAGACGGTGTCGACGGGCCCCTCAGGGCCGCCGTAGTGGAAGCGAGCGTCTCCCGCACCAAAGCGCGAAGCCATCGCCCGACCGACGGCCTCCTCAAAGGGGGTGGTGCCGCGTGGGTCCTGAATACCGCCGACCACAGCTGCACCGGTTCGCTCCAGCGTGGCCATAGCACGTGTCACGTAACCAGGTGGCAACTCAGCATGGCCGTCAACCCGAACCAGCACAGGAGCCGACGTGGCCTGGATCGCCGCGTTTAGACCCGCCGGGGTAATACCTGTCGGGTTTTCTACAACTCGGACTCGATCGTCTTCGACAGCCAACCTGTCAGCAACAGCCTGAGTGTCGTCGTCGGATGGTGCAACGGCGATACATACTTCAAGCTGGCCACCGACCACCTTCTGGGCTAGGACTGACTTCACCGCCACATCAAGGCTGCTGCCCTCGTTCTTGACGGGGAAGACGACCGCAACAGCCGGGTTTTGAACGGCCGCTGGCGCATCACGACCTACAGGAGTCACGATCCCCTCCGAAAGATCACCAGAATTGTCCGGGCCAGGATCTGAATATCGAGGATTGGCGACCATGCCATCAGATACTGCAGGTCATGACCCAACTTGTAGGCCGGGTCGGTGTGGTAGCCGGCCCGAACCTGGGCGAGACCAGTTAGCCCTGGGGCTATCTCGTGGCGCCGTCCGTAGCCTGGTATGGCCGCCTCGAACTCGTCGAT
The DNA here is from genome assembly GCA_002348705.1 of Candidatus Neomicrothrix sp. UBA2974. Lineage (GTDB taxonomy): Bacteria > Actinomycetota > Acidimicrobiia > Acidimicrobiales > MedAcidi-G1 > UBA9410. The sequence goes on along the minus strand of DEAU01000010.1, from coordinate 30,396 downwards.
CAACTCCGGCCGCTCCGGTCTCGGACCAACCAGAGACATCTCTCCGCGAACTACGTTCCAAAACTGCGGGAGTTCATCCAGACGAGTACGGCGAAGCCACGCGCAGCCCCGCACTATTCGCTGGTCTCCCAGAGTCGACAACCGCGCACCACCAACGGCCTCAGCGTCAGGCCGCATTGTTCGGAATTTGACCAGCACAAAGGGTGCTCCGTTCCGACCAGTCCGCACCTGTCGGTACAAGATCCCACGGCCGGCCATGAAACGCAGGTACAGCGCGACTGCTAGGCCAACGGCCAAAACCACTGGCGACATTGCGATAACCAGCAAAGCTTCCACCAAGCGCTTCAGTCGATACTGGTGAGGCCGCAACGCCTGGGTTCGGACGGCTACATAGGGCATGCCGCCGATCTCTCGTACGTCCCGGAGGCCTAGGAGTGCCGTCGTCGCGGTGACCCGTAAGTAAACGCCGCGATCTGTCGCGTCAAGCGCAGAGACTGGTTCGGGCAGGAGATCCCCTACTGAAGCGTCGTCGACAAAAACAACGTCAGTGGCCTCCAGATGGTCGGCTGCAGTCATGACGTCAGCGCCCGCAGGCACATGTCCAGCGACTACGGCCTCCCGATCGCTCTCGGCCAGGTGGGCAGCAGCCAACTCCGTTTCTGCTGATGAGCCCACGAGGAGCACCCGCGGCGGACCAAACCGCCGGGCTCGAAGTCGGCGAGACAACAGACGGGTACCGGTGGCCACTAACGCCACGCCCATTCCCACCGCAGCCAAGTTGGCCCTGGGAATTGCGTAGCGTCCGGTAGGCAGTACCACCACCAGACCCATGGCTAGCCCGACGAGGGTTAGGCCTGCTACCCGGGAAAACCACATCCGGTGGCCGAGACGGACCTGCTTTTCATAGAGGCCTCCAAAGTAGAAAACCACCTGCAACGCGATGGTGGCCACCACCATTCCAACGACCGTGTCAGCGGGGGCGGGCCAGTTGGTGCCGAAGCGGGAAAGATTGACAATGGTGACCACGCCGAGGATGCCAACGGCATCAAGCACGTATAGCCACCTAAACCCCGCCTGCCAGAACCGCAGGTAGGCACTGCGCAGTGCTCCATCGAACTTTTGGTCCACCCCACCAGCGTAGAAGGCCGCCCGGGTCAGTTCCGGGGCGACCGGTAGGATTGACCGGTGCCCAACTCCCGAAGGGTTCCCCGTTTTCCCCGTTCCCGCCGGGACGTCGTCCATCTTCTTCAAGTTGACCTGCTCGTCAATCTGACCCTCAGGGACCTCCGCTCAAAATACAAGCGGTCGGCGTTGGGCTGGACCTGGTCTGTGCTGAACCCACTGGTGGCCGTTGTCGTCTACTCAGCGGTCTTTTCGGTCTTCCTGCGCATCCAGCCCTCCACCGGGGATCCCAGTGGCATTCGCTCCTATGCCATATTCCTGCTCGTAACTCTTCTGCCCTGGCAGTTCCATGTAACGAGCCTGACCGAGGCCACTCGTTCGATCACCGCTAACGGCCCGCTGATCACCAAGATCTGGTTTCCCCGCTGGGTCCTCCCAACCTCGGCAGTAATGGCCCGTTTCCTCACTCTGCTGGTTGAGATGTCAGTCCTCTTGGTGCTGATCGCGCTGATCGAGGGGCACTACGCCTTCGCCTGGATTCCCGTGGTACTAGTGCTGATGGCCCTCCAGTTGCTGTTCACAGTCGGCCTAGCCCTAATGGTCAGCGCTGCCAACGTTTACTTCCGGGACGTCCAGCACTTTCTCGGCGTCGCGCTCGCTCCGTGGATGTTCCTGACGCCCATCCTCTATCCACTGAACATGGTTCCATCTGACCGGGACTTCTTGGGCATCGACTATCGGACGCTGTACCAGCTCAATCCAATGGTCTCGTGGGCCAAGGCTTACCGAAACGCCCTATACGACCTGAGATTCCCGTCGGCCGAGCGGTGGCTGGCCATCGTGACGGCCACCGTCGTCGTCCTAACCCTCGGAGCGGCACTTTTCAGTCGCCTCGAGCCCCGCATGGCCGAGGAGGTCTGAGGTGGGCAGTTCCAGATCGGGCACACCGGCCGTCTCGCTTGAAGGGTTAGGCAAGAAGTTCCGCCTCACCCACGATCGAAACTGGACGCTAAAGGCAACGGTGCTAAAAGGCCACCGGACCCGTTACGAGGAGTTCTGGGCGCTACGGGAACTAACCCTCGACGTCGACCACGGCGACACCTTCGGAATCATTGGTGGCAACGGGTCGGGCAAGAGCACGCTGCTCAAGGTGCTGGCTGGGATCTTGCGCCCCGACGAGGGCCGCGCGTCCGTCGACGGACGCCTGTCGGCGCTGCTCGAACTCGGTGCCGGCTTCCACCCCGAGTTGACGGGTAGAGAGAACGTGTACCTGAACGGAGCCATCCTCGGCTTCACCAGTCGCGAAATTCGACGTCGGTTCGACGACATAGTCGGCTTCGCCGAGTTAGACCGGTTTATCGATGAGCCAGTCCGCAACTACTCCTCGGGAATGTACGTCCGCCTTGGCTTTTCGGTAGCCATCCACGTAGAGCCTGAGGTACTCCTCGTCGATGAGGTGCTGGCCGTCGGCGATCTGTCTTTCCAGAAGAGGTGCCTGGAACGGTTCGCCCGCCTCAAGGCCGAGGGGCGGACCATCGTGGTGGTGAGCCACGACCTCGACATGGTGGGTTGGCTGTGCGATCGCACCGCGTGGATCCAAAACGGGACCCTGCAGGCGTTGGGACCGTCCGCTGAGGTAATCGAACGCTTCACCACCGGCACCGATGGCGACCACGGAGACGGTCGAACAGCCGGTGTCTCCGGATTGGAGAGGCTCTCTCCGGACGATCTGGTGCGGTCGGTTGGGCTGTTTGACCCCAACGGACACCCCACCGACTCGGTGGGCTCGGGCCGGCCTGTGCGGTTCCGAGTGCGCTTTGACGCCGACGCAGCCGGTGAGCCGGTGACGGTGGCCCTCGGCCTGTACCGGGCCGACGGCACGCATGTGGCCAGCATCAACTCGGGCGCGACGACCAGTGGTGTGGCCGAGGACCGGTCCGACGCCGAAATCGTAGAGGTCGAATACGCCGTGCCGGTCCTGCCAGTCCAGCCCGGCACCTACGAACTTTCAGTGGCGCTGCACGATTCCACCATGCGCAAGGTCCTCGAGCGCCACACCCACCTGCTGCGCTTCGAGGTGGAGCCCACCGGGGTCGAACCGCAAAACGGCCTCGTCGCGCTCGGTGGAGCCTGGGAGGCCCGGTGAATCCAGTAAGCGGACCAGCCAGTGACCGCTACTGGCGCGACGGGTCGGAGGACTACCTGGTGAATGTGCTCACCTCGGCGGCCGACCGGTCCACAGCCTCGGATGAGTTGGCCGCCCACGTCGTCGACTGGCCCACCCGCTACCACTTCGACCGAGCTCGCACGAACCTGCTCTACCCACTCGGCCTTGGACCCGGACTCCGGGTGCTCGACATTGGTGCAGGATCCGGCGTGGCCGCGCGTGCTGCAGCTGATAGCGGTGCCTCAGTCGTGGCCGTGGAGGGCGATAGACGACGGGCAGACGCTGCCGCTATCCGCTGTGCGGGCCTCGACGTGGAGGTGGTCCACGGCACGGTTTCTGATCTCGGCAGCGCACAGCGCGACTTTGATGTGGTGCTCTGTATCGGGGTGCTGGAGTACGCCGGTGACGATCCGGCGGCCTTTCTCAACCACCTCGTCGACCGACTCGCCCCCTCCGGGACCTTGGCAGTGGCCATTGAGAACCGGTTCGGCCTCGCCTACTGGCTCGGCGTCGACGAGGACCACCTGGCCCGCCCGTGGGTCGGCTTGGAGGGCTATCCAGCCCAAGCCACCACCAGGGCCACAGCCAACGTCCGCACCTACGGGCGGCGCGATCTGACTGCCCTGCTGGATGACGCCGGTCTGGCCGCCCAGCGATGGCTTACCCCATGGCCCGACTACAAGTTGCCCACCGCCATCCTCGCCGAGGCAATCCACGACCAACCCGACGCCGTGAACCTCGTAGACCAGTTGATCGGCCCCCCGCTGGACCACAGCCGGATGGGCGGCGGCTTCGACGGCGACGAACGGGCTGTGCTGCGCGGCGCAGTGGAGGGCGGCCTGGGCGTCGAGATGGCTAACTCCTTCCTCGTGCTGGCCGCCAGGGGCAGCGGGGCTCTCGAAGCGCGCTGCGACCCGAACATCCTCGCTTGGCGGTTCACCGGCGACCGCCGCAAGGCCTACCTGCGGGTACGCACGGTCCGCCAATCCCAAGGTGACGAAGGAATTCGAACCATCGACCGGCGGTCCACCCACCCGGCCATTCACACCAGCTCGACGGTCGCCGGGACCGACGGGTGGCTGCGCATTCACCCGGCCGACGGCACCCCGGAGCGGTACGTACCGGGTCCGACGCTGGAACAGGTAGCCCTGGAGCACCTCCGGAATGGCGACCGGCGCGCCCTGATCAACGTGCTGAGCCGTTGGGCCGCCATCGCCGAGAATGCCGCCATCAACCGCGACGTGACCGACCGGGAGGCCCACCCATACCTACCGGCTGGCCGGCGACAGGTCCTGCCCGGCAACCACCTGGACCTCGGCCTGGACAACCTGGCTGGCGCTGACGGCGTGGAACAACCCACCTTCATCGACGACGAATGGGAGGCGATCACCGGCGTCGACCTTCAACTGACGGCCATCCGGGCATGCTGGAAGTTGGCCACGGTCTCTGTGAACTCCGGAACCCGCCACCTCTGGGCGAGCTCGGCCAGCGTCGACGATCTGGCTGTCGCCTTCTGCGACTTTCTCCCTTTGGATGTGGGGGCCGATCCGTTAGACCGCTTCCTGAAGGCCGAATCCGAACTACGAGTGGTGGCCCTCGGCGGTGACGCGACCACCCATGCCGCTCAGTTACGAGCTGCCGGCCGTCGCAGCCTCCAACACCGGTCGGTGGGCACTAGGCCAGCCGGCGGCCTCTGGGGATGCCTTGGATGTCTTCGACGCCTACCCCGGGTCGGTCCCCTACTGTCCGGCCTGGCCCGCCTCATACGCCGTCGCTAAGGACCGCTGCCTCAGCCCGACGGATCGCTCCGAACGAAGTATCGACAAACAATGTCGGTGCCATCGGGCCGGTAGCCGGCGTCAACCAAGACCTTGGCCACCTCTCCCCTGTCGCCGATCGGTGATTCAGCGCGGAGGCACACCGCATCAGGACGGAGACCATCGAGCGCATCAGCTACCGCGTCGATCCCCCACTCGGCCCAACCGTGCTCAAGGGCGTGCGACAGCGTTCGGCGCTCCGTCGCCCGGAAGGCTCCGTCGACGTGGCGACCCCGGAGATAGGACGACCGCGGGTTGGTGGACTTCACCCGGGAGGTAAGGACCGACACGGCGAAGTCGATGTCTTCCGGCCCAGCCACCCGGCCCCCGGCAGGTGCTCGGTCGACCAGGCCGCGGGCGCCGTCTAGGTCGGGGTGGGGTAGATCAACGGCGGGAGGCCAGACCAGTCGGGTTCCGCGGTTGGCACTGCTCGTGATAGACGTCCCCGACAGGGCCAAAACCAGTAAGACCGCGACAACCACCGCGAAGGACGGCACCGGGCTCCGACCGGGTAGGACGAGTCGGGCCTGGGTCAGCATCAGACCAACCAGGGCCGGTATCGGGAGAATCCAGATCGTCCGCCAAGCGATGGCGTCGGCCTCGCCCACCTCGTTCAAGACGTCAAGCACACCGGGCGCCAGAAAACCGACGAAAACCGCCACTGGACCGGCGAGCAGCAGGAGCCGGGTCGACCTATCGCCGACAGTAGCCCAGGCAAGCAGAGCGGACGCCACTGCCAGCAACGCTCCGAGGCCATCGCCGAAAACCATCCGGACCACACCGATGGGCTCCGTGCCGCTGTCTAACCACCGCAACGGGTCGAACGCTGCCACGACGCCTGAAGTCAGCGCCCCGACTGAGTCATCCAATCGCTGCGGCTCGGACAGCAAGGTCCCCACCCCGACGACTAAGGCCGGCAGCGTGGCCACTAGGCAACAGCCGAGCCGGGCCCGCCGGGCCCGACCGGTGGTGGCATGGACCGCCGTGGCCGTCGTAGCAGCAGCGACTACCGCCGGCGCCACTAGTACCGCGGTGGATGTCAGGCCGAGGCCAGCCACCACGCCGAGTACCGTGGCCGAAAGGTGCTTTCGCCGACCGGTCCGTCCCAAAGCCGCCGCGTGGTGCCACAGCATCGGCACCACCAACATCAGGAACACGACCTTGCCCTA
>DEAU01000010.1:1132-23812 GCA_002348705.1 Candidatus Neomicrothrix sp. UBA2974 | reverse complement strand
ACCTTGCCCTGCCACGACCGACCCGCTGAGAAGTTGCCGAACGACCCGTGCTCCGCCCCGTCGAGGATGAGGAATGCCGCACCGGCCCAGGTGGCTAGCACCGGAGCCCGGGCGCCGAGTCCTCGCAGCAGCCTCCAAGTGGCCAGCACTGAGAGTGCCGCCACCAATGGGGCAAGCCCGAGATAGGTGAGCGTTGCCGCAGTCACCCGGACTAGGGCAGCTACCGACCCGATAAACGCCTCCAACGATGTCGGGAGACCAGCCGGTCGCTGCACGGGCAGGACATCGTCGCTGAAGATGGTGTCCCGCTCTGGGAACGAGGTGTCGTGCTCTGCAATCCAGGTGGAGCGGTTGACTACGAAGACGTCGTCCTGGTCTGGTCGCACCATGACCAGCGAAAGGAAGGCCATGACGACCGCCAGCAATAGCACCGCGACGGCAGCTGCGTCTGTCGGTACCGCCCGCGCCGTCTCCTTCCCGACCGTCGTTGGGTCAGTCATCGGAAGGGACCGGCGGACGGCAGCCAACAACAGGATGCACATGACGGCCCAAAGCACCGGCCACAACAGGCCGTCCACGTCGACCCATACCAGCACCAAGGCCACGACTGCTAGCCCGGCAACTGACCATCGCTGGTCCGGAGCGGGATCGGAGGTGGCCGAGCCCCACTCCGCCTGACCGACAGGTCGGCACAGCCTCAGCACAGTCCAGGCGACGATCGCCACAATCCATAACCCGAGCGCCCCGTCGCGGCCCATCCCAGTCCAGCGGGCGAAGTGGAACACCACCGTCCAGCACGCCAGACCAGCCACCGCCCCGTCTAGGACTCGGTCCGACCAACGGACCACGCCAGTGCTAAGGAACCGGTCAGAGGCGCGACGAAATCGGTTCATCGCATCAGCCGGTGAGCCGGGCAACGGTGGCTGCTACGGCGTCCCGGTGGTGGCGCAGTGGCTCATGACCCAGGCGTCGGAGCACCCCACAGTCGAGCGCCGACCAGGCTGGCCGTCGGGCCGGTCGCGGCGGACTCAAAGCTACTTCCTCGACTGCCACCACCCGGGTCGGGTCTGCACCCACCACCTCTGCCACCGCCCGCCCCACGTCGGCCCACGACGCCGGACCGGCGTTCACCGCGTGGACCACACCCGACACCCGCTCGCCGGCCAGACGGAGAAGCGCCGGAACGAGGTCCTCGATGAAGGTCGGGCAGGCCCGCCGGTCGCCCAGCAACTCGACCGGCCCGTCTCCGGCGAGGGCGGACAGAATCTGGCCGACCATGCCCGGTCCGTCGGCCGCCTGCAACCAGGTGGTCCGGACCACCGTGGCCATCGGCCCAGCCGCCACCTCGCCAGCCATCTTGGAGGTCCCGTAGACGTTGAGCGGGGCCGTCGGGTGGTCTTCTGGGTACGGAAGCAACTCGCCCCCGATCGGCGAGCCATCGAACACAAAGTCGGTGGACACCTGAACGAGGTGGGCGTCCACCTCGGCGGCGGCCTCGGCGAGATAACCGACGGCGCGAGCGTTGACGAGATCAGCCCGCGCCGGGTCGAGCTCACAGCCGTCCACGTCGGTCCACGCCGAGCAGTTCACGATGACCGATGGTCGGCGAACTGCCACGGCGCTCCGGACCGCGTCTCTGTTGGTCACGTCCAAGGCCGATCGGTCGAGGCCCACTACGTCCCCAGTGGCACCGGCCTTCCGAACGACCTCGCGACCGAGTTGTCCAGCCGCCCCCACCACGAGGACGGTCATAGCCGATCCTGCTGGGCTAGCAAAGGCTCCCACCAATCCGGATGGTTCCGATACCAGTCGACGGTGGTCGCGAGACCGTCGTCGAAATCCACGGCTGGTGCCCAACCCAGCGCCCGGATCCGTCCCGGGTCGACCGAGTATCGGCGGTCGTGGCCGAGCCGGTCATCGACGTAATCGATGCTCGTCTGATCAGCCCCGCACAATGCCAGTAGGCGGCCGGTCAGATCACGATTGGATAGCTCGTTGCCGGCGCCCACGTTGTAGACACCCCCGGCTAGGCCGTGTTCCAGCACTAGGTCGAGGGCAGCGCAGTGATCATCGACGTGGATCCAGTCCCTCACGTTCAGACCGTCGCCGTACAGCGGGACCTGACCGCCGCGCAGAAGCGTGGTGGTGAACAGCGGGATCACCTTCTCCGGGAACTGAAACCGGCCGTAGTTGTTGGTCGCCCGGGTGACCACCACGTCGAGGCCGTGGCTGGCGTGGTAGGACAGCGCTATCAGGTCTGAACCGGCCTTGGACGCCGAGTACGGCGAGGACGGCGCCAGTGGGTCATCCTCCCGGAAAGACCCAACTTCGATGGAGCCGTATACCTCGTCGGTCGACACGTGAAGCACACGCTCAATACCAAGCTCTAGGGCTATACGGCAGACCGTGGCCGTGCCCTCGCAGTTGGTAGAGGCAAAGGTAGACGGGTAGACCAAGGAACGGTCGACGTGGCTCTCGGCTGCCAGGTGGAGCACGGCGTCATGGCCGCGCATGGCCTCAGCTAGGGACACTCCGTCAAGAACATCGCCCTGGACAAACTGGTAGTCGTCGCCGTCGACGAGTTTGGCAAGGTTGGCTGGGTTCCCGGCGTAGGTGAGGGCGTCGTAGACCGTCACCATGTGGCCGGCAGCAACCAGACGGTGGACATAGTTGGCGCCAATGAACCCGGCTCCGCCGGTGACGAGTAGGCGCACCTCAGCCGTCCTTGCCAGGGTAAGCGGGCACTAGCTCTGCGGATAGATCGGCCCGACGGGGGTTGGACGCATCTCGAGGCGACAGAACCGGCAACCTGTCCAGACCCCAGTCGGCCCCAACCGCCGGATCGTCCCACGCTAGTCCCAACTCGTCGTCGGGGTCATAGGTTCCGTCCACCAGATAGGCCAACGTTGCGTCCGTCAGCGCCGCAAAGCCGTGGGCCACCCCGCAAGGGATGTACAGGCCTCGGTGGCGCTTCGGCCCCGTGCCACCGAGTTCCATACTCAGCGAGGCTCCATCGGTCGGCGAGCCAGCCCGGAGGTCATAGAGGACTACCTGGACCTGCCCGGCCGCCACCATCCAGTAGTCGGCTTGGAACCGGTGGTAGTGGAGACCAACCAGCGATCCCGCGGACCGCTCGGCCCGGTTAGCCTGCAGCATCTCCCGGCAGCCTGGGATCCACTCCCGTCGCCAGGTCTCCACGAAGGTCCCACGGCCGTCAACGTGGACCACCGGGTCGACGACGAACACGCCGTCAATCTCCGTCGAGGCACGGATGTCAGCCACCGGATCCCTCCCCGGCCAGACAGTCGTCGACCCACGGCTCTACAACCGGAACATGGACGTCGACCACAGAGTGATCGCCCAGCAGTACCGACAACTCCGACCCCGGCCCGCCGGAGTCACCGCCGCCGAAGATGGCCGCCTCCCGACCAAGAACCGACCCGGTGACACGGTGGTGACCCACTATCGAACTCCCTTCCATCAGCACTGAGTGGTCGACGGTCGACGACTCAATCCGGCAACCGGCACCTACGGCTACGGAGGGCCCTACCGTGGCGTCGATGATTTGGGCTCCAGCGGCCACCACAACCGGCCCGACCAGCGTGGCGTCGACCACGGTGGCCTGGTCGTCAACCATCACCCCGTCGCCGGCCAGTCCGTCCAGAACCAGGCGGTTGCACTCCAGCAACGGGTCCTTCTTGCCGGTGTCGATCCACCAGCCATCCAGTACCCGGTGGTCCACCGACATGCCATTGTCAACCAGCCACTGAATGGCATCGGTGATCTCTAGCTCGCCTCGCTCCGATAGCGAGATGGCGTCGACGGCGGCGTGGATCCGAGCGTCGAATAGGTACACCCCGACCAGCGCCAGGTCCGAGGATGGCTCGGCCGGCTTTTCCACAAGGCCGATGATTCGGCCGTCGGCGCCCAGGTCGGCCACCCCGAAGGCGGTCGGGTCGTCGACGCGAGCCAGCAGCAGGCGGGCCGCGTCGCCGGAAGCTTCAAAACCCGCCACGACCTCGTCGAGCGAGTCTTCAAACATGTTGTCTCCGAGATACATGGCGAAAGGGTCGTCACCCAGAAACAGTCGGGCCACCAACACCGCGTGGGCCAGGCCGAGGGGAGCCTCCTGCTCCAGGTAGGTCACCTCAGCTCCCCACCGGGATCCGTCACTCACACTGGCCCGGACCTCGTCTCCGGTGTCGCCGACCACGATGCCCAACTCTGTGATGCCGACGGACACCAAGTCTTCAATGACGTAGTGGAGGATCGGCTTGTTGGCGATTGGGACCAACTGCTTGGCGCTGGTGTGGGTAAGTGGGCGTAAGCGGCGCCCGCTGCCCCCCGCCAGAATCAGGCCCTTCACAGCGGTGAGGGTACCGGTGGTCCGTGATCTGCCCGGTGCAGGACCGTCTTGTAAAGAACGTCTTGGCGCGGGTCAGCAACTGGCCACATCTCAATTCCAACCGGCTCCGGGCGTATCTTCACCGACCAGCGGCCTTCGCTAGAGCCGTCAAAAAAACCAGCACCGTGACTGAGACCCTCTGCGCCTCCTCTCCCGAGATATCAAATCCCTTAGCCACCTGCTCCAGAGCCGTCTGGTCACCTTCACCGGCGAAATAGGCCGTGGTGACCTGATTGGATCCGTCTGCAACGGGAACGTCTATAGAGGCCGGATCACCGTCGGAGAGGTTCAGAAGGAAAGCCACCACCCACACTGCAGCACGTTGAAACTCTGGCAGCGACATCTCGAGGTGCTCAGCGGCGGCCATGACCGATGTCAGATCCTCGTCCGAATAATCAGTGGTTACTCGATACTCGTCGACTCGCGTCGATGGGAACGCCGATCCAACATCCGGCGGCCCGTATAAGACTCCAAACCAGTTGGAGCGGAGGCCGAACTCACGACGGAATCGGTTGCCGTTCACGATGAACCGCTCACCAGACCGAGTTCGCAACTCGACCTCGGTGGCACGACCGCCATCGTCGCCGAAACCGTCGCGTTCAATGACCTCGACCTCGTAGAGAGCGCCGAGTCCAAAGGACTTAGCGACTTCGGACGCGTCTAATTCCGTGGTCCACCGATGGACCGGATTGATCGACACGTCGTCGCCGGCGTCAACGACCCCAGGGAAATCGGCCGTGATGGTATGCCCACCTGTGGAAGCAGAAAACTCAGTCCGCGACACCACGCCGTCTCCATCAAGGCGCACCAAGCCGGCGGAAGCGACCACCGCAGCGTCGGTCTCCGGCGCCTCGTGGGACCACTGTTCAGAGCCACGCCGTGACCGACGGCCGCCATATACCTGACATCGAATGGTGTCGCACGTCTTGGCGTAGGCGTAACGAACTTCGGCGAGAGCGTATGAACGAGCGGCGACAGCCTGCACCTCAAGCGCCACACGACCGGCACCGTTTCCGAGAGTCGCCCAACTCGCCGACATCTCTCGAGGCACCACACCCCGGAGGTACTGCTCAACCCGAACCCAGTTGACTGTCCGCTGGGCACTGCCATAGCGCGCGGCGCGTATCTCACCCCGATACCAGGTGGATATTTCCGAAGCAGCGCATACCTGCAGGGTCTGATCAAGTGAGAGGTCAGAAGCGTCCAGGACTTCGAAGGAACGCCCCATGTCGTCGGTCCCCAGACTCGGAGCAGTTCCGTCAGGCGGAGCGACTGTCGTGGTAGTGGCGATGGAGGTCGATGTGTTCGACGGATGGTCAGGGTGGTCCTCGGGGACCGATGAACCAGAGACGATCGTCGTGGTAGTGGTCGTCGACTCCTGAGAGTCCACCGTGCTTGACGGCACCGCTGGAATGGTCGATGACGTGTGCATAAACGGCTTACGACTGGCCTCTCGATCGACCAGACGGGCAGGCCGGATACGAGTGATGGGACTCTCGACGACGAGGCCGGTGTCGGTGAACGGTCCACCGCACCCAGAACCTATGGCCACCCGGTATCGGTCTGCGTCTCCATCAAGGGTTATTTGAGCCGTCGACGCGTCTAAAAGTGTCCAAGCCCCGGTAGAGCCGGCGACAGCCAGCAGAGCGTCATCGACGTGGACTGTGGTGGATTTCCCATCTCTCCCCAGAAGGCGGACACCGATCTCCACGTCGGGCACAATCCCGGCGATAGTGCCGCCGTAGTAGTGGTCGAGAATGGCGTCCCGGGTCCAACCTTCGTCGACGGCGTAGCCAAGCGCCCCGTACTGACCCATCCCGCGTCCATGACCCCAACCCCGACCGTCGACGCGAATCGGTCCGTAATCAACCGAATATTTCGGTGGCGCCGTCCGGCCGGGAATAACCAGATCCTGACCGACCGACAGACGGTTGGGGTCGGTGATGCCGTTGGCGGCAGCAAGGGCACCAACCGTCAGGTCATATCGGGCGGCGATAACTGACAGGCTTTCGCCGGACACCACTGTTACGACGAGTGGCGGGAGCGTTGTTGTCGATGCCGAAGTCCCGGGAATGGTCAGGAGTTGGCCAACCTGCAGAAGGTCCGGATCGTCCAAATCGTTGGCCGCCATCAACGACGCAACTGAAACGCCGTGGATTGCAGCAATCTCCGACAGACTGTCTCCAGAGCGCACTGCTACAACGGTCGGTCCCTTCAGTCGAGCCGCCGCCGACACCCCAGGGATCACCAGTTCCTGGCCCGGGTGGACCCGATCGGGATCGTCTATGCCGTTGGCGGATACGAGATCACCCACGGTCACTCCGTAATCGGTGGCGATACTCGACAGGCTGTCTCCAGACTGAACCACCACAACCAGTGGTGGAAGGGTGGTGGTCCCTGGTCCCACCCCTGGGACGATCAGTTCTTGGCCCATGTAGAGCCGGTCGGGATTGGTGATTCCGTTGGCCACCATCAGGTCTGACACGCTTACCCCGTATTCGGCGGCGATCTCCGAAAGACTGTCTCCGGCCTCCACCACCACGATCACATCGGCGGCCGCAGTGGACGTCGTGGCCAACGAACCGCCAACCAACGCTGTGACAACAAGAAGTGCTGTGGAAAGTACGCGGGAGTAGGTCACGCGCCGCGTCCCGTCAAACCAAAATCGTCTTGCCTGCCGAGTTCCGGAGCAACAATCGCTCCCATCCAGAGAGCGGCAGTCCGGAGCCGCGACACTAGGAGGAGGGCCATCGCCGAGGCTGTTACCAGCACCGTGGCCAACAACCCGAGCTCTACGCGGAGGAACAGGTCGTCGCCGAGGGCAACAACCACTGGGAATGCCGCAAGCCCGACCAACCATGCGGCAGCCATCCGCCCCTGAGCTCGGCAAGCAATCAGTGCCTGAGCCAACGAAAGAACCACCATTAAACCGGCGCTAGACGCCGCGAGCAGCACCATGTCGCGCCGCTCGACCTGAAAGCCCTCACCAAAGGCGAAATCAACGACTTGTGCACCTGCGACTGCACAAAAGACAACAGCAGTAAGACCAAGACCAATAACCAAGACCAGTAATCGGATCAGGGATTCACGCATCTGGCCCAACTGACCCGCTCCCACCATGCCCGACAGTTTTGGCAACAGCGAGGCTTGAACCGCCTGAAAAAAGAACAACGGGATCCGGGCGACGAGGAGCGCATTTAGGAATCGACCCGGCTCATCGGTCTGGTCCGGACCAGCCAGTACCTCAACGGCCAGCGGACTCATATTCAGGACCAGCGCGGTGGCCACCGATGCAACCAGGAGCGCACCGAAAGCCCTCGAAAAGGCTCCGACCGGTTCGGCGGGACCCTCCAGCGAGAGCTCCCGCTGGCCGGCCAGAGCCAGGGCCACTCCGATGAAGGGTGCCAAGCCCACCGCTAGGCCGTATGCACCTATCCCCCCGGCCGTCGCCACCAAAACCAGCGCTACGACGAGGCGCCCGAGGCCGTCGCCGATGAAGTACCGGCCGTACCCACCGAACCGGCCCAGACCGGCAAGTACGCCGCGCACCAGGTGCCCAATCCCGAGTCCAACCAGCACCAGAAGGAGGCCAACCAGTAGAAGGCCGTGGCCGTCGAACAACTCGTGGCGAATCCGGTCTCCAAGCAACAATGCGAGGACGCCCAGCAGGCCCACCATGCTGGCGCCGACGCAACCTGCTGTCCGAGCCACGGGACCGATCCGCCTATCGGACCTCGCGGCGACGATCCGGGCTACCTCCTGCTCCAGCGGTTGGAAAAAGCCCGGGCCCAGCAAGAAGCTCAGCGCCCACAAAAGACCGACCGGCGTATAGGCCTCAGGCCCTAGATCACGGGAGGCGAGCGTGATGAACGCGTAGGCCGCCAAACCGTTGACCAGCAGACCGCCACCGACAGCAACGGTGCCCTCGGGGAGCCGGTCGACGATCGGGTAGCGCCTCGTGGTCATCGACCGATGGATCTGACGTCGAACCCGGCCCGCTCCCACTCCCGACGGTCCAGAACCCCACGAGTGTCGACGACCGACGGCGTGCTCAACGCTTCGGCCACGGCCACCGGGTCGACCAACGCGAACTCCGGCCAGTCGGTTAGGAGAACTAGAGCGTCGGCGCCTGAACATGCCTCCAGTGGACCCGCTGTCAACTCCAGATCACTCGGCAGGAGATCGGTCACAGCCACCACCGTCGGATCGTGGGCCACGACGTGTGCGCCAGCCGCCAACAGACGTTCGACAATGGCTACCGCTGGAGAGTCACGATGGTCGTCGGTCCGCGCCTTGAACGTCAGCCCCCAGACGGCCACCGTCCGACCCTTGACAGACCCTCCCATCGACGCCGCGACCTTGGCCACCACCCGGTCGAACTGCTCCTCGTTTACGGCGATGGCCGCCTCGAGAAACCGAAAGTCGTAGCCGCCGCGCCGCGCCGAGTGCATGAGCGATCGAGTGTCCTTGGGAAAACAACTCCCACCCCAGCCGGGACCTGGGCGCAGATATCTCGGACCGATCCGGTGATCCAAGCCGAGCCCCTCGACAACCGCATCCACGTCGGCTTCGAGGCCCTCGCAGACCGCGGCAATCGAATTGATGAATGAGAGTCGGGTCACCAGGTAGGCATTCGACGCGTATTTGATCATCTCGGCAGCCGACGGGTCCGTTTCCACCACCGGTGCGTCCAGCGTGTCGTAGAGGCCAACCACCTCGGCAGCCGCATCAGGGTCGTCGGACCCCACCACGATCCGATCCGGCTCGAGGAAGTCCGAGACAGCGGTGCCCTCCCTCAGGAACTCGGGATTGGCCACCACCGGGAGATCTGATCGGCCCAGCATCCCGGGCACCTGTCGCGTGGTTCCTACCGGGACGGTGGACCTGACCACCACGACCGTGCCGGACGCCAGGACCGGACCGAGTTCGCCACAGACCGCTTCGAGTGCCGAGAGGTCTGTGGAACCGTCCGAGCCAGCAGGCGTTGGGAGGGTCAGCAGGACCTGGTCAATGCCGACGACCGCCTCAAGCAGCATTGTGGTAAACGAAAGTTGTCCCCTGGCGATGCCGTCGACCACCAGGTCGATCAGGCCGTCCTCCACGATCGGAACGTCACCGGCTGCTAGCCGCTCCACCTTGTCGGCATCCCGGTCCACGCACACCACCTGGTGGCCCATGTGGGCGAGGCACGCTCCGGCCGTCAGACCAACGTATCCAGTTCCGACGACCGCGAGCTTTGACACCGTCTGAGTCTCGCAGTCGGCGCGGCGAACGAGACGGAGGGTGCGCTCGGACTCTCAGAGTCAGACTGCGTAGGGGTTATCCCTTGGGTGGGGCGGTCACCTTTGGCATGCAGGCACCGTCCAGTTCGGCGATCTCGATGCGGTCCCGGTTTTCCCAAGTCACCTGGAGGGACGGGTCCTTCTGCAGGCGGTACTCCCGGAACGACATGTCCATGGCGTCGAACGCCACCAGTCGACCGGACAGACCGTCGCCCAGTCCGAGAATCAGTTTGATGGCCTCGAGCGCCTGGATCGAACCAACAATGCCAGGCAGTACCCCCAGCACCCCGGCCTCAGCGCAGCTGGGGGCGAACTCCGCTGGAGGCGGCTCGGGCAACATGTCCCGGTAAGTGACTCCACCTCGGGGATCGAACACCGTGACCTGACCCTCGAAGCGAAAAATCGACCCGTGCACGACTGGCACGCCGAGTTTCACCGATGCGTCGTTGAGCAAGTACCGACTGGGGAAGTTGTCCGCCCCATCCACCACCACGTCGTACTCGGCGAGGATCTCCATGATGTTGTCGGCACCGAGGCGGACGTCGTAGGTGACGACATCGACGTCCGGATTGAGGGCGGTCAGGGTCTTCTTGGCCGAGTCAACCTTGCGGTCACCGATCCGATCCAGATTGTGGAGGATCTGGCGCTGAAGGTTGGACTCGTCGACCACGTCCATGTCGATGATGCCGATCCGGCCCACTCCGGCTGCCGCCAGATAGAGGGCGGCGGGTGAACCTAGGCCCCCCGCCCCCAGCATCAAGACGCTGGCTTCGAGCAACTTCAACTGCCCCTCCTCGCCCACTTCGGGCAGGAGCAGGTGTCGCTGGTAACGGTTCCGCTGTTCGGAGCTGAGGGTGCGCGGCGTACGCCACTCGCGGCCCTCGTCCTTCCACCGATTGAAGCCCCCGTCCATCGAAATAACCTCGGTGTAGCCGAGTTGCTGGAGGGTGTCGGCGGCGAAGGCGGAACGAACCCCACCAGCACACATCACGACCAGCGGTTGGTCTCGGTCGGTGATCCGGTTCTCGATGCTGGCCTCAAGGTTTCCGCGGGGGATGTGCACAGATCCGGGGACCGCACCCTGTTCGAACTCGTCGGGTTCGCGCACGTCGAGGAGTAGGTAACCGTCAGCTAGTAGGGCCTCGGCACCCACTGGATCGGTCTCGGTGATGCGCGATCTGGCGTCACGCAGGAGGTCTCGGAAGGTGGCCATACCTAAATCCTACTGATCTAGTCGGGATTCAACCACCGGGAGATCACACGTCAGCTGCCAAGCCGAGGACGGCCGGCAGTACGTCGCTTATGGACCCACGGACGACAACGTCGGCCAGATGGTCCATCTCGGTCGGCGAACCGTTAACCACCACGACTGCCGCTCCGTGCCGGACGGCCACCGGTACCATCGCCGCTACCGGGTAGACACTCAGGGTGGATCCCACGGCGAGCAGTAGGTCGCACCGCCGGGCCACCTCGTCAACCCGCTCCATGTCCCCCGGGAACAGGGCCTGACCGAAGCTCACTGTCGCACGCTTCAACAGCCCACCGCATGCGGGCCTGGTGCAGCGGGGATCTTCATCGCCCGAACGAACCCGCTCGAGGACTACCTCAATGTCGTTCTGCTCCCCGCATCCCAGACACATCGACCGTCGGACCGTTCCGTGCACCTCCACGATCCGGCCCGGGTCGGTTCCCGCCATGAGATGCAGGCCGTCCACGTTCTGGGTCACAAGGGTGTCCAGCCCACCACGCCGATCCAATTCGACAAGAGCGTGGTGACCAACGTTGGGTTCTACACCGTCCCAGAGCCCACCGGCCATGACCCGCCAGTTGGCCTTCCGGACCTCGGGCTCGGCCATGTACACGTCGATGTTGGAGGCCCGCTCAGCCTCCGGGTTCAGGGTCCACACCCCCTGAGGTCCACGAAAGTCGGGGATTCCGCTATCGGTAGATATTCCCGCACCTGTCAGAACGGCCAGTGGACCGGCAGTGGAGATCAGTTCGGCAGCGGCCTCCAATCGTCCCTGTAGTTCCGTCTGCTCTTCTAGTTGCGTTTCCGCCTGTTCTTCTGATCCACCCACCATCGTCCGATCTTCGCAGATCCGACCGGATCTGGATGCTAGAGGCCACAAGGCACGGGAACCGCTGAACGGACAGCCCGGACTGAGGGGATTGATAGGGAGGGAAGGTCACGACAGATCTATGCCTACCTCCTCCCTCGCTGACGCTACCGAGCCGTCTCTGGACGGCTTGTTCCACCAAGGCAATAAGTCGGTGCCAGTGACGCCGGTGTCGTCGTGTGGAGCGCTACGGCACAACGAAATCGGGAGATTAAGCCGTAAAGGAGCTCGCTAGGTCGACTAGCAGACGAACTCCGAAACCGGTTCCACCCCGAACCACCTCGGCGTCGTCCGAGTCGGTGAACGCCGGGCCGGCGATGTCTAGATGCGCCCAGTCGATGCCCTCGGCCACGAACTCGCCGAGGATCAGGCCGGCGGTAATAGCCCCACCGTGTGGACCGCCGATGTTCTTCATGTCGGCCACGGGCGAGTCGACCATGTGCCGATAGTCGTCGGGTAGCGGTAGGCGCCACACCCGTTCGCCGGTCCTCGACGATGCCGCCTCCACCTGTTTCAGGAAACCGTCCCCCCGACCCATAAGGCCGGCGATCCGTGGACCGAGAGCCACCATGCAGGCGCCGGTCAGGGTGGCCAGATCGATCACCCCATCGGGCTTGCCCTCCGATGCCAGCGACAGTGCATCGGCTAGCACGAGCCGACCCTCGGCGTCGGTGTTCAGCACCTCAATGGTCTTGCCATTACGGATGGTCAACACGTCACCGGGGCGAGTGGCGTCCCCGCCCAGCATGTTGTCGGTCATCGGTAGGTAAGCCCGAACCCGGCAGGCCGGATCTATGGCAGGCAGCACCGACATGGCACCGACCACGGCAGCGGCGCCACCCATATCCATCTTCATGTCCATCATTCCCTGACCGGTCTTGATGGACAGGCCTCCAGCATCGAAGGTCAGACCCTTACCAACGAAGGCCAAAGTCCCCTTAGCCCGACCTGGCGGCGAATACGTCAGCTCCACGAACCGTGGCGGTTGGGTAGAGCCCCGGTTAACGCCTAGTAACCCTCCTAGCCGAGCCCTCCTAATAGCTGCCTCATCAAGCACCTTGACGGCAAGACCGCGGTCGCGAGCCATTCGACGGACACGGTTGGCGAACTTCGGTGCGGTCAGACTCCCACCCGGCTCGTTGACGAGATCGCGGGCCAAGATCACTCCGTCAGCTACCGCGCTCCCCCGCTCCATAGCTGCACGGATCCCCGCAGCGGTGCTACCGACCATGGTGGCCCGACCGAGGCGGTCGCCCTGACGGGCGCCCCCCGACGAGCGATAGTCGAAACGGTAGAGGGCCAACTCCACACCCTCAACGACCGCGGCCACCCCATCCGCCTCGGCAGGGCCACCGTTCCGAGCGGCAACCGAGGCGAGGTCCAGAGCGACCGACCGACGCTTTCGGACGGCGCGGGCCAAATTGGCCGCCGAGCGCCGGAGCACGTTGGTAGATATCTCTGTCGCAGAACCGAGCCCTACAGCAGCCAAAAGTCGACCGCCACACGGCACTACCTGCACTTGTCCAGCCTTGCCCTCGAAGCCCAAACGACCGAGGTCGTCGCGGCCCAACTCAGTCGGCAAATCCTCCCCGCCTTCGAAGTCCTCGAGAGTCAACCCATGGGCGATTACCTCGGCGCGGGCCGGCATGCGGCGCGCTGCAGAAAACTGAACATTCATTTTGTCTCCCGGGCGGTAGTCGGGTCGGCTTCCCGCCAGCGAGCGAGCGTCCACAACAAGTCGGAAAGTCGATTCAAATAGGGCACTACGGAAGAGCCATCGGTCACGACGGAGAGCACCGATCGCTCCGCTCGACGGCAAACGGTTCTCGCCATGTCGAGGTGGGCAGATGTCTCGTCGCTACCAGGCACCATGAACTCGGTGGGAGGCTCGAAGCGGGTAGACACATCATCGATCAACTCCTCGATTGCCTCAACCATGGCCGGGGTTGGTCGGGAACCAGTTTCCTCAAGGCGATCCAACTTTTCGGGATGACAGGCTAGTTCCGCCATTACCAACCACAGGTCCCGCTGAACCCCCACCAGCATCACGTCCAACTCGGCGTCGGCGACAGCTCGTGCAAGTCCGATAGCGGCCTGCGTCTCGTCTACGTCTCCATAGGCGGATGGCGCTGCGGAGTCCTTAGATACCCGACCTCCGTAGAGCAGTCCGGTGGTTCCGTCGTCACCGTGGCGGGTGTAGATACTTGCTTCTCCCATCGGCATTGGAGCCTATGTCGGACCCACCCCGACGCCAGCTTTCGAGCTAAGGCCCAATCTGTGCCATGCAAGCGAGGTATCAAGTGAGCATGGCCCGAGCCACTAGATCCATCCCAAAGGCGGTCAGCACGGCTAGGTACAAAAGGCCCGTAGCCGCCATGACGGCTGAGTACTGACGCTCACGCAGTGCTGCACGGGTGGCAGCAGCGAGAGCGATGGTGGCCACCACACAGGCCACCCAGAACCAGCCCAGTAGGCCGTTGTAACCGTCGTCGATCGTCCCGTCAAGCACCGAGACCATGCCTGTCGGCCATAACAAGACGGCTAATTCGAAAGGCCAGATTCGGCTGGTCCAACGAACGAGCTCTAGCAAAGGTCCCCTGGCTAGGCCCGGCTGCACTAGGTACCAGTGCCCCAGGAGCATGGCGTCGCTGACCACACCGAGAAACGCCGCTCCAACCAACATCCGCGCTACGGAAAGCATGGCCGGCTCGCCGGCGTCCAAGCCGGCCGACACCACGGCCACGAATCCGAAGGCTGGCGCCAATAGGTCAAGGCGCGGAGGGAACTCGGAGACAGATGAATCAAAGCTCTCTCGCTCGGTGTCGATTCCCGTCATCGCTGTTACGCGTGATGAACGGCGATCGTTCTCAATACGTTGACCGGCCACACCGGCCCGCCGACAAATTATCGAAACGACGGTCGCAGCCACAGTGGAGGCCACCATCCCGACCCCGGCCGCCTCCCGAACTGGGACCGGATCAAGGGACAAACCAACAACTAACCCAACGACCCCCATCGAGCCATAAACAGCTCGCATGGTCCAGCCATAGCCAAGCCCAACCTGGCGGCGGCGGCCAGTCACCCAGAGGAAGAAAAGCCCACCGGTGGACCACTGGAACAGGACGCTGGCCGCATCGAGATCAATCACCGCTCTGGCCAGACCACTTAGGCGTCAACCACGGCCAGACCGTGTTCTATCCGGTTCAGCGGATCCGGCCCGTCAGCGGTAGCTACCACGATGTCCTCGAGACGCATGCCCCACCGGTCCGGTACATAGATTCCTGGCTCTACAGAGAACACATGCCCCAGGTCCAGCGGAAGGTTGTTGCCAGCCACCAAGTTGGGTTGCTCATGGGCCTCGACACCGATTCCGTGGCCGAGCCGGTGAACGAAGTACCTGCCATAACCAGCCTCTTCGAGCACGCGACGAGAAACTGCGTCGACCTCTTCACACGGCGTCCCAATAGTGGCTGCCATCACCCCTGCGGCCTGTGAAGCTCGGAGGGCCTCGTAGGCGTCAGCAAACTCAGTCTGCGGCTCACCAAGATGCACGCAACGGGTGATGTCTGAGCAGTAACCGACGCCACCGGGCCCAGGCATGGTTCCTCCTATATCGAACAAGACCGACTCACCGAACCGAATCTCCCGCTCACTTGGCTCGTGATGGGGACTCGCTGCGTTTGGTCCAGACGCCACGATCACAAAGTTGATACGACTGTGGCCTTCATCGAGGATGCGTCGACCAATCTGGGCGGCCACTTCAACCTCTGTCCTTCCCGCCAGTGGGACCTCCCCAGCCTGCACTTCAGAGAGGATCCGGTCAACAGCTGCTGCGGCGCTCCGGAGTGCTTTGACCTCTGCTTCGTCCTTGACCATACGGATAGGGGCGGTCACCTTCGACGCTCGGGTGAACGACAGACCTGGTCTCGCATTCAGGAGATCCACTACGAACCCGCCCCATGTCTGGTCACCTATGGCCGCAACCAATTTCCCGTTCCAACCACCCGGCAGGCGGTCAATCACAAGGCCAATAGGATCTTCACCGTCTCGCCAAGTGGCCAGATCGAAAACATCCGGCCTTTCGACAACACGTGGCGCCTCAAGGTGAGGGACGACCAGCGTGGCTTGGCCCTCCCTTGGCACAACAAGCATGGTCAGTCGCTCTAACGGCATCGCCTCGTATCCACAGAAGTAGGGGAGGTCGGCACCGGCCGAAAGGAGGAGAACGTCCACACCGTCGACGGCCATACGATTTCGGGCTAGTACCAGGCGCTCCTCAAACACAGAGACAGGCTAGGACGGCAACACGAACCGGGATGACCCCGGCCCGCACCAGCCACGTGCCAGTGATAATCAACGCGCCACTATGTCGACCGACACCGACTCCGCCGCCTGACGAGCATGGTGGCTGGAGCGGGTCAGAGGCGAGGACTCCACGTGACCGATACCCAGTGAACTCCCGACCTCACGCCAGCGTTCAAAGGTCGCTGGCTCCACCCAGCGCTCCACCGCTAGATGATGTGAGGTGGGTCTTAGATACTGGCCAATGGTGACAATGTCGCATCCGACGGCCGACAAGTCGGCTAGGCAGCCATCGACCTCATCGTCAGTCTCGCCGAGTCCCACGATGATCGACGACTTGGTCGTCAATCTGGCCTTCTTCGCTCGAGCCAGCACCGAGAGGCTTCGCGCGTAAGAGGCCGATGGCCTCACCCTTCGCTGAAGGCGTGCCACTGTCTCGATGTTGTGGTTAAGGACGTCGGGAAAGGCACCGAAGATGGTTGATAAGGCGACTTCGTCTCCTCGACAGTCAGGGATCAGGACCTCGACGGCGGTGCCTGGGTTGAGGTCGCGGATGGCAGCAACCGTCGCAGCGAACGCTCCAGCGCCATGGTCGGATAGATCGTCACGGGCCACTGCGGTAATGACGGCGTGGGCTAGGCCCATTTCGGCCACCGCCTCGGCCACCCGAACCGGTTCTTCGGGATCAGTCGCCTCCGGGCGCTGCGTGTCGACGAGACAGAACCCGCAGGCCCGGGTGCAACGTTCGCCGTTAATCATGATGGTGGCAGTTCCTTCGTTCCAACATTCGAAGACGTTGGGGCAACCAGCCTCCTCGCAGACCGTGGTCAGAGAACCGTTCCGCATGAGGGATTTCAGATGCCAATACTTTGGCCCCGTTTCCAGAGGGACACGCATCCACTCAGGCTTTCGCCCCGTCGCTGACACCTCGCCGGGGCCGGCCCCCTTACTGAAAGGGCTGAGTTCGGCCATCTGCTCCCCCGGCCAGGACACGTCAGCACGATCTACGGGACCCGCCGCCCACTGTTCAGCCGAACGAGCCACCACTCGTTCCACCACGTCAGCCATCGGGACGCTGATCCCTTCGGCGGCCAAGGAGGTGACTCCGTACTCAGCGATCCCGCAAGGAACTATGCGGGCGAAGTAGTCAAGGTTTGGATCTACGTTGAGGGCGAAGCCGTGCATGGTTCTACTTAGGGTCAGCTTGACACCGATAGCCGCTACCTTCCGTGGGCTAGGTCCATCCGGTTCCACCCATACCCCCGGGTACCGGTCTAATCGTCCGACGTCAGGTAGGCCGAGGTCATTGCAGACCGCCATCAACACATCCTCGACCGAGCGCACGTAAGCCGCTGTGTCAGCCATTCCACCTCCTCGCTTTCCAGGCAGATGGAGCAGCGGGTATCCGACGAGTTGGCCCGGACCGTGAAAGGTAATGTCACCGCCACGGTCGGCTCGAACAACCTCAGCACCGATCTCTTCGGCCGGCTCTAGGAGATTTGTGAGATCGGCCCTGACTCCGAGCGTGTAGACAGGGTGGTGCTCAAGCAGAAGCAGGTGGTCCTGCTGAGTCTGTTGGGTCGCAGCAAGAGCGTGGACCTGCTGTTGGACGGCGAGGGCATCGCGGTATCGAACTCGGCCTAGCCATCGGACCCGAAATGGCCGGGATCCCTTGATGGTCACCCCTGGTTGCCCACTGAGGCTGTCCCTGCCGACCAGCGGGCCGACCAGTCGGCTTCCTCAAGTGTCTCTTTCAGGGACTGGAGGAAGGCCGCAGCATAGGCACCATCAAAGGCGCGATGATCCCAAGCCAGCGCAAGCACGCCCGTAGACCGGATGGCAACTATTTCGTTCCCATGTTCGTCAACTATCGCCACGGGTCGGCGCGCAATGCCGTCAGTGGACAGGATCGCCACCTGCGGTTGGTTGATGATCGGAAACTGAAACAGCGTCCCGTAGCGACCAGGGTTGGTGACTGTGAACGTGCCGCCGGTGAGGTCGTCGAGGCTCAGGGTCCGACTATGAGCGCGCGTTGCCACGCCGGCAATCGACCGGGCGAGGTCCTGAATGCTTAGTTCTTCGACACCCTGAACCACCGGTGCCACTAGGCCATCGAAATCTAGGTCCACTGCCACAGCCAGGTTGACCGTTCCGTGGACAATGAGCTCCTCGTCGCCGACGGAGGCGTTGAGCCGAGGGAAGACGGCCAGTGCATCGCATAGGGCTGAAACGATGAACGGGAGGTGGGTGAGGCTTGCCCCTTCTGCGGCCTTCCAGTCGTCCCGATGAAGGAGGCGGACCTTGTCGACTGCGGTGTAATCGACCTCCATGGCGGTCAGCACGTGTGGGGATGTCGCCTTGGAGGAAACCATGTGTCGAGCTGTAGCTCGGCGGATCTTGTTAAACGGCTCAGCCTGCCCAGGGTTATCTCGTAAAAATTGCTCGGCGTCGGTTCGAGTAATACGGCCCGCCTTTCCGGTCCCTGTGACCCGGGCAGGGTCTACTCCCCGCTCGGCCAGCAACCGACGCACCACCGGAGAGATCAGGAGTCCACCAGACCTCTGATTTTCGCTCGTCCCGCCTGCAGATCGGGTGACGGACGGCCCCTCAGCCGAGTCCGCAAAGGTGGCTTCGGCCGGGTCATTGTCAACCGAATTCTGCGGGATTTCTGAAACGTTCGACTCCGGCGCGACGGTCGACGAACTCGCAGAACCAACTCCCGCAGGTTCGATGCGGCAGAGGACTCCACCAACCTGGACGGTGGAGCCTTCGGGGGCAACGATCTCAACCAGCGTCCCGCTAACGGTCGCCGGCACCTCAGTGTCAACTTTCTCCGTGGAGACCTCGTAGAGCGGGTGTCCCTCAACGATGAGGTCGCCGATACGCGCAAACCACTGGGTGATCGTGCCCTCTGTAACCGTCTCGCCGAGTTGAAGGAGGTGAATGTCGGTCATGGGGGTGTTCATCCGTCGTTGTTTAACTGTGGAGGGCTCGGCCAGCCAAGGACAGCATTGTCTCGCCGAATAGTTCGCTTAGAGTGGGATGGGGCTGAATAAAGGCTGCTACCTCGTCCACGGTCGCCTCCCAGTTGACGGCCAGATAACCCTGCCCGAGTTGCTCGGTAACCCACGGCCCCACTAGGTGGACGCCGAGGATCCGTTCTGCTCGACCATTCAACCCTTTCTCGGCAACTACCTTCACCAACCCTTCGATTTCGCCAAGGATCATCGCCCGGCCATTGCCGGCAAACCGGTGACTGGAGACCACTACGTCATATCCGGCCTCGATCGCCCCCGATTCGGTTAGTCCGGCGAAGGCCACCTCGGGGTGGCTGTATATGCACCAAGGCACGGTTGTCGAGTCGAGAGGGATAGGCGACTCGCCAAGCATGTCCCGCACTACGAACATGCCCTCGGCAAAGCCAACGTGCGCAAGCTGTGGAGTATCCACCACATCTCCCACCGCGTAAACCCCTGGTTCGGCCGTTCGCAGTCGCTCGTCCACCTCGATGAAGCCGCGATCATCTACGGCTACCCGGGTACCGATTAGGCCGGCCGAATCCCCACGAGGACGACGCCCGACCGCGACAACCACAAGATCGACATGAAGTTCGGTTACGTCGGCGTCGTCAGTCGGCCCAAAGCGCACGGTCGTCCCGGCGCTATCCGGGTCGTGACCGTGGACGGCGATCCCAGAGTGCACTTCGATACCACGCTTGAGGAACGCTCGCCTTACTGCCTTCGCCACATCGGAATCACAGCCGGAAAGGATCTCCGACGCCGCCTCTAGGAGAGTCACTGACGAGCCGTAGTCGGCAAGCATGGAGGCGAACTCACAGCCGATGGCGCCTCCGCCAATGACTGCCACCCGCTGGGGAGCTTCACTAAGCGACAGGAACTCATCACTGGTAACCACCAACGTGCCGTCAACGTCGAAGCCTGGGATGGTCCGGGGTGATGAACCGGTAGCCAGAACCACGTGCTCGGCTACGACCAGCGTAGGGTCACCAGCAAAGTGGTCGATGGAAACCACGTGGGCGGCACCTAGACGTCCGGTGCCCTCGTACACGGTGACGTCTCGACCTGCCAAGAGCGCTGTCACGCCCCGCTCCAGGCCATCAATCACCTTCTGCTTTCGGACTTGGCTCGCCGACAGATCGAGCACGGGGTCAATGTTGTCGAACCCCGGGATGCCCACGCCGAAGGCTGGTGCCTCACGCACGGTGCGCAGGACCGCGGCGGTCTCAAGCAGTTCCTTCGCCGGGATACAGCCCACGTGAAGGCAGGTACCTCCTAGAAGATGCTCTTCGACCAAACCGACGTCCAGACCGGCCGCCGCGCCAGTCAGGGCCGCCGCATATCCGGCCGGGCCTCCTCCCACCACCACGAGGTCGTGTTGAACGAGCGACGAGCCACCGAGCGCCGCTATCTCTGGACGGGTCACGAGGCGACCACCACTTGGATGGCGAAGGCCGCGAGGAGAGCTATCCCGCAAAGTAGCGAGCTGATTATTAGCATTCGCGTGCTCATACCTTTGAGATTACCGATTCATACTCACGACCCGTCTACCCTCAAAGACGAATGGCCCCTCTAGCCCGGTCTGTCCTCATCGCACTCCTTCTCGCATCTGCGTGCTCTTCGGATGCGCCCCCGCAAACCGGTACCGGACCAGAGCTAATGGCCGATGAGACGCCACTGGTGCTGAATCCAACTAGCGCAACCGAATCGACCTCATCGTCCGTCGCTTGGACTTATGAACTCCCAAGACAGCTTGAATTCACGGCCACACTGTTCGATGGCAGCACCTTTGAGGGCCCCAGCATCGCCGCCTCCGACGTACTGTTTTGGTTCTGGGCACCCACCTGAACCTCTTGCCGTCGCAAGGCCTCGGCGGTCGCTGAGCTCAGCAGGCGTCACGATCTCACCGTGATCGGAGTCTCAACCATTCACTCCGGTGAACTTGACTACGCCAACAAGGTGGCGATGGAGTGGGGCATTTCCGGGTTCCGCAACATCGCTGACGACGGCGCTGTCTACGCAGTTTTTGGGGTAATTGGACACCCGGCTACGGCAGCAGTGAGTGAAAAGGGGTCGGTAGTCGTCCATCCTGGCGACATTGATGCCGAAGGAGCCTTGGCTCTCCTCGAGACGGCACGGAATCGGGACACCTGACCGGCTGACAGCCCGTCGGCCGACCGAGCCCGTATTCTGAACGAACCCGCTCGACGCCCCACCCCGCTCTGGGCACCAGGAGAGACGATGAAGGCTTCTTCCAAACCCCAGACTCTCAGTGAGAAAGTCTGGGACCGCCACTTGGTCCGATCCTCCGACCGCGACCCCGACTTGCTTTTCATAGATCTGCACCTCATACACGAGGTCACCTCGCCACAAGCATTCGACGGTCTTCGGATTGCCGGCAGGCAGGTACGCCACCCGGAACTGACCGTAGCCACAGAGGACCACAACGTTCCCACCACCGATATCGACCAGCCGATCGCCGACCCTGTCAGTCGCAAACAAGTGGAGACGCTTCGCCGCAACTGCGAGGAGTTCGGTGTGAAGCTTTATCCGATGGGTGACCCCGGCCAAGGAATCGTCCATGTGATCGGCCCAGAGAAGGGCCTCACCCTGCCCGGAATGACCGTGGTTTGCGGCGACAGTCACACCAGTACTCACGGGGCATTCGGGGCTCTGGCATTCGGCATCGGCACTAGCGAGGTGGAGCACGTACTGGCCACCCAGACGCTGCCCCAGCAGCGACCCGGGACACTGGCTGTGACGGTGAATGGAAGGCTGCCCGAGGGCTCGACGGCAAAGGACGTGATCCTGGCCATCATCGGCGAACTGGGCACGGGCGGTGGGATCGGCTCGGTCATCGAGTACCGGGGTGAGGTCATCCGGACTCTCTCGATGGAAGGTCGGATGACGGTCTGCAACATGTCGATCGAAGCGGGCGCCAAGGCCGGGCTGATCGCCCCGGACGAAACCACCTTCGAGTACCTAGCCGGCCGTCCACACGCCCCGTCGGATGCCGATTGGGAGTCGGCTGTAGCCGATTGGCGCACCTTGGCTACCGACGAAGGAGCCACCTTCGACCGCGAGGTGGTGCTCGACGGCTCAGCCATCACACCCCAAGTCTCGTGGGGCACCAACCCCGGACAGGTCGTGCCTCTCGACGGCACGGTTCCGAACCCTGCGGACTTCATGGATGCCAGCCAACAGGAGTCGGCTGAACGCGCACTTGACTACATGGGCCTAGTCGCCGGTACTGCTATCCGCGACGTCTCCGTAGACACGGTGTTCATAGGGTCGTGCACCAACAGCCGCATCGAGGACCTTCGCGCTGCCGCCGATGTAGCGAGGGGCCGTCGGGTGGCCACTGGAATACGCACGCTGGTGGTACCCGGCTCTTGGGAGGTCAAGGCCCAGGCAGAGGCCGAGGGGCTGTCTACGGTTTTCACCGAGGCTGGCTTCGACTGGCGCGAGCCAGGTTGCTCGATGTGCCTTGCCATGAATCCGGACAAGCTCACCTCTGGCGAGCGTTGCGCCAGCACCAGCAACCGCAATTTCGAGGG
>DEAU01000010.1:0-833 GCA_002348705.1 Candidatus Neomicrothrix sp. UBA2974 | reverse complement strand
CACCAGCAACCGCAATTTCGAGGGCCGCCAGGGCCGAGGCGGGCGCACCCATCTGGTGTCGCCGGCCGTAGCCGCGGCCACCGCCATCGTCGGCCGGTTCGCCGCCCCTGACGACCTGGACTGATCCCGAACCGAAACGAGGAGCTGAGAACCATGGAAGCCGTCCAGATCGTGTCCGGGACCGCCGTGCCACTGCGCCGGTCCGACGTCGACACCGACCAGATAATCCCCAGCGACTGGCTGAAGCGGGTGGAGCGCACCGGCTTCGAGTTAGGCCTGTTCTCAGAGTGGCGGGATGACCGCGACTTCGTGCTGAATGACGAGCGCTATGCGGAGGCCGTCGTGCTAGTGGCTGGCCCCAACTTCGGAACCGGCTCATCGCGGGAGCATGCTGTGTGGGCTATTCAGCAGTACGGATTCGGTGCCGTGGTATCGCCGCGGTTCGCCGACATCTTCCGCAACAACTGCACCAAGAACGGCTTGGTGCCGGTGCAGGTCCCGACTGAGGTGGGTGAGGCTTTACTGGATGCTGTGGAAGCCGACCCGGGCCTGGTGATGACAGTCGACGTGGTGAACCTCACACTGGAGGCGCCTGACGCCGACATCTCGTGCAAGTTCCCTTTGGACGACGCCACCCGCCAGCGGTTTCTCGAGGGCTTGGACGACATCGGGATCTCACTACAACACGAGGACGACATCACCGACTACGAAGCCGGTCGACCAGCTTGGTTACCTACCGCGACGTGACAGCGGTGCAGCGCCCGCTGTTCGGCCTGCTAGTGGCTGGTCTCTGTCTCACACTGGCCACCGGGGCATGTGCCAAGGATCCGGAG
>DEAU01000034.1:21224-21491 GCA_002348705.1 Candidatus Neomicrothrix sp. UBA2974 | reverse complement strand
GGCCTGCTTGGAAAGGTCGTCGTATACCGCTAGTGCATGCTCGCCATTGTCCATCCAGTGCTGGCCGATGGCGCAACCGGCGTATGGGGCGAGGTACTTGAAAGGAGCCGGGTCAGACGCTGGAGCGACCACCACGACGGTGTACTCCATGGCGCCGTGGGCCTCGAGCACGGCCACGTTCTGGGCCACGGTCGAAGCTTTCTGGCCAATAGCGACGTAGACGCACTTCATGCCCTGACCGGCCTGGTTGATGATGGTGTCGATGGC
>DEAU01000034.1:20808-20928 GCA_002348705.1 Candidatus Neomicrothrix sp. UBA2974 | reverse complement strand
CTGGTTGATGATGGTGTCGATGGCGATCGTTGTCTTGCCGGTCTTACGGTCGCCGATAATCAGTTCGCGCTGGCCACGACCGATCGGGATCAATGAGTCAATCGCCTTGATGCCAGTCTG
>DEAU01000034.1:19487-20462 GCA_002348705.1 Candidatus Neomicrothrix sp. UBA2974 | reverse complement strand
ACCCATGATTCCCGGTGCTTGAATCTCCATGCGTCGGGGCTGGGTGTTGGTCAGCGGGCCCTTTCCGTCGATCGGCTCGCCGAGGGCGTTGACGACTCGTCCCAGCAGGCCGTCGCCAACTGGCAACGACAGAATGTCGCCGGTAGCCCGAACCGTCTGGCCTTCCTCGATGTCGTCGACCTCGCCGAGGACCACCGCACCGATGGACTGCTCGTCGAGGTTCAGGGCGAGGCCATAAGTGCCGCTCTCGAACTGGAGCAACTCGTTGACCGCAGCGTCAGGTAGTCCCGACACGCGGGCGATGCCGTCGCCGACCTCGAGCACGCGGCCGACCTGGCTCTCCTCCAGGCTCGGTACGAATCCCTCGAGGTTCTTCTGGACCGCAGCGGCGATATCCGCCGTGTTGATCGTGAGTTCGGACATGTTGTGTCTCTCTCGTCTCTTGCTCGTGTGCCGCCGGGCCGGGGCCTAGCGGAAGCTCTCGCGTAGCTGGTTCAGGCGGCGTCGGACGCTGCCGTCGATGATGTCGTCCCCGATCTCGGTGACTATGCCTCCTAGCACGGTTGGATCGATGACGACCTTGACCTCGACCTGCCGGCCGGTGCGGGTGTTGATGGCGGAGGCGAGGCGCTCCCTCTGCTCATTGGTCAGATCGACCGCGGAGCGGACTGTGGCCACCGCCTTGTTCCGAGAGGCGGCGCTTCGCTCGACCAACGCATCCACGATGGCTGGCAGTTCAGCGGCGCGACCGGCACCAACCACCATTGAGACAAGGGCTGTCGTGGTTGCCGTGGCCTTGCCCCCCAGCAGGTCCTCGATGACCTGCTGGCGTCGGGCCGCCGGCACACCCTGATCGGCCAGGGTCGAGCGGAGTTCCTCGTTGGACTGGAGGGCTTGGGCGAACCGAAACAGCTCGTCCTCCACCGAGGCGAGGTCGCCCTCCGCCTTTGCGACGGCGAACAACGCTTCGGCGTA
>DEAU01000034.1:16971-19187 GCA_002348705.1 Candidatus Neomicrothrix sp. UBA2974 | reverse complement strand
GACGGCGAACAACGCTTCGGCGTAGCCGGCCACCCTTGATTCAGCCATTGCTCCCAGCCACCTCGTCGATATAGGCATCGATCAGGCGACCCTGTACCTCGGCATCGAGGCTGGACTGGACCACCCGTTCAGCTGCACCAAGAGCGATGCCGGAAACCTCAGCTCGCAGGTCGGCTATGGCCTGTGCCTTAGCAGCATCAGCCTCGGCAGCTGCCCGCTCTCGAATGCCGGCGGCATCAGCCTCTGCTCGGGCGACCAGATCTGACCGGATCTGGTCGGCCGCGACACGGGCCTCATCGACTAGGCGGGAGGCCTCACCCTTGGCGTCGGCCAGTCGAGACTCGTAGTCGGACTGAACGGCTTGGGCGTCCGTCTTCGCCTTCTCAGCAGCGTCGAGATCACCGCGGATCTTCTCGGCTCGGGCGTCCATTGCACCCTTAACTGCCGGGAAGCCCTTCTTGACCATCAAAACGAACAGAATGAGGAAGGCCGCACCGCCCCAGATGATCTCGTTGACCTCAGGAATGATCGGGTTGGGCGCCTCAAAGCAGCCCTCGATCTTCTCCTGGACCTTCTTGTCATGCAGCTTGTCATGTAGCTCGTGCTTCATGTCGTCGAGGTCGCCGTGGGCCTCTTCGATCAGGTGCTCGATCTTCTCTGCCATGCAATCGCCCACCGTCGCGCCCGCGGCGTGGGCCGGGCCGGCAAAGGCCAGCACACCCACTAGGGCGAGGAGCGGGGCCGCCAGCAAGCGGTTCCGTCGAATGCGCATAGGTTAAGTCTCTCTATCTCTTGGTTCTCTTGACTTCCTGAAACGGGTATGACCCGATCAGGGCATCAGGAGGATGAAGACGACGAAGCCGATCAGAGCGAGCGCCTCGGTGAAGGCGATGCCGAGGAACATCGTGGTTCGGACCATGCCGGCCGACTCAGGCTGGCGGGCCATCGCCGAGATGGCGTTGCCGACCACGGTGCCGATTCCGACACCCGGACCGATGGCCGCGAGGCCGTAACCGAGACCAGCACCGATGGCCTTGAGGCCCTCGAGCATCTCACCAGCTGCCGTCTGCGCCAGAACGTTCAGCACTTGGATTCTCCTGTTTTCTCTTGCACCCGTCCGGTGTTTCCGGTCCGGGGACTACTTGGTTTGTAGGGGTTTCGTGTCCGCCAGGCGGCGGACGGCGATCTGTCGTGAGGCCCGACTCAGTGTGCCGGGTGGAGGGAGCCACCGATGTACACGGCGGTCAGGATGGTGAAGATGAATGCCTGCAGGACCGAGACCAGGATCTCGAAGCCGGTCATCAGCACCAGCATGGCGAAGGGGGCGGCGGCGCCGACGTAGGTGGCGTTCCACAACTCGTGGGTGAGCACGGCAAAGGTGACCAGAAGTAGGTGGCCGGCGACCATGTTTGCCCAGAGCCGAATGGCCAACGAGAAGGGCCGGACCACGAATGTCGAAACCAACTCGATGGGGGTCACTATCAGGTAGAGGGCGACTGGCACTCCCGGGGGGAAAAGCGAGTTCTTCAGGTAGCCGAACAGACCCTGGGCCCGGACACCAACCACGTTGTAGATGACCCATACCAGGAGAGCCAGAGTGATCGGGACAGCCATGCGGCCGTTGGCCGGAAACTGGATGCCCGGGACGACTTCGAAGATGTTCGAGAAGAGGATAAAGAAGAACATCGTCGTCAGGAAGGGCATGAACTTCTTGCCCTCCTCGCCGATGGTCTCCATGACCACCGACTCCTCGATGAATGTCACGCCCGCTTCAGCAACATGCTGGACGCCGGCGGGGACCAACGACCCGGTCCTCCGCCCGGCGGTCAAGAAGATGGCAGCCGTGATGACAACGGCAGCCAGATAAATCAGCACCGTCTTGTTGATGGCGTAGTCCGTCCCGCTGAACAGGATGTCCGGCCACACAAAGAGGTGGCTGACCTCCGGGAAGTTGAGTGCGAGCACGTTCACGTGAAGCGCTTCTCCTGTGGGGTCTGGTTCGTAGGTTTCAGGCCAGGAGCGGCGAGCGTCATGGCGACGTGCCGGGACTCCCAGGCCAGTAGTCCCAAGTGGGTGACGAGAAGGGTGATGGCAAACGGCACCGTTGCCAAAACGCCTAGGTCCTTGACGACCAGCACGACTGCGGTCATGAAAGCTAGTCGCACCACGTAGCCGCCTAGGACCGCCCCGTAGAGGGTGTTGGGCGAAATTTGGGC
>DEAU01000034.1:15197-16647 GCA_002348705.1 Candidatus Neomicrothrix sp. UBA2974 | reverse complement strand
GCCCAAGTGATGATGGCCGCGCCGAGTCGGAAGTTGATTGCGACTAGCACGAGAGCCAACGCCGATGACACAAGCCCCTCAAGGCCCCAGCCCACCGCGCCGACCAGCAAGAAGATGGGCGAGATGATTACCGCCCTGCGGACTAGGTCGGTGGCCACGACCACCTCGGTGGCTTCGACAGGTGGTTTGAATGCCACTGTGCTCACCGCAGTTGGCCCTCGGCCTGCCAAGCCGCACGGCGCTCGATTCGAGCCTTCTCGAGGTCCTCGCCATAGCTGCGGGCGAGTCGCCACGATGCATAGGCCAGTGTGATCGCTGAGAACGCAATGGTGAAAATCGGAGAAGTGCCGAGGCGGCCATCGAGCAGCCAACCCAGAAAGCCAAAGATCGCTGGAGTGACAACGAGTTCAAAGGCGGCAGCGAACGCGTCACCGAAGCCTTGTCTCACCTCGCGTGTTTCAGCATCGGCCATCGGGGAAGTCCTCCGCCGCAAGCCCCAATAGGCCCCCGGTCCCCAGCACCGACGCGGGACGCCGGTACCTGTTCGTCGTTGCCCGTCCATCGGGCGGTTTGGTCCGGCGACGACGGTCACCAGACACGCTCGTGAATCTAATCACGAAGTCCTTGGCGGACAACCTTTGTCCGCGCAGGTACCGCGTCTGATTCGTCACATCCATCCCCCTGCCCGGCCTCCTGCCTCGGAGACCTCGTCCACTCCGCTGACAGTGCCGGGCCGCAGTCGCGGACGAAGCACGGTGAATAGAAGAAGACCAATGGCCCCGATCCCTATCGGCACGACGGCGTCGCCATTGCCTGAGTAGGTGGGCCACAAAACGAAACCTGAAAGTAACGCGCTCCATGCCCAGAGGATGAATACAGCGCGGCGGTGGCCATGGCCCAGTCGCAACAGTCGATGGTGGAGGTGGTCCTTGTCGGCTGCGGTCACACGAAGGCCCGGGGTCGCCGCCCGACGTACCACAGCGAACGCTAGGTCGAACAGTGGCACGCCGAGGATCACAACAGGTATGAAGACCGGGGCAAAGAAGAAGAAGGACTGGCCGCTATAGGCCGCTTCAGTGCGTCCTCCGACCGACACTGTTGAGGCAGCCATCAGTAGGCCGAGCAGTAATGCGCCTCCGTCCCCCATGAAGATCCGAGCCGGATACACATTGTGCGGCAGAAATCCTAGGCAGATACCGATGACAAGGATGGCAAGTAGCGAACCGGGATTCCCCGCAAAGAGAAGACCCTCATCACCTAACCGGATGGCATAAAAGAAAAATGTTGCTGCTGCAATGGCCACAATGCCGGCGGCAAGACCATCCAGACCATCGATCAGGTTGAACGCGTTGGCCAACAGCACCACCCAGACCACCGTCAAAAGCGCGGAGAGGTCAGGCGATAGCAGGACCACGTCGAGGAAGGGGATTCGCAGCACGACGAGGGCTAC
>DEAU01000034.1:14268-14893 GCA_002348705.1 Candidatus Neomicrothrix sp. UBA2974 | reverse complement strand
GACGAGGGCTACACCCGCCAGCGACAGCACGCTACCGGCCAGCACCATTCCAGCTACCTTCGCCGGCGCCGAGACGGGTCGGACATCGTCAATGACCCCTACGGCGCAAATCACAACTGCCGCCGAAACTACGCCAAGCATCTCGGTCGGGACGGAGAAAACCTCAGCGAAGTCACCGATCAGCCAGGCGGCCAGCACTCCAGCAAGTAGGCCGACCAGCATGGCCGTCCCGCCAAGAGAAGGCGTGGGCGCCGTATGCACATTGCGCTCGTCGGGCGCGACCACGAGATCCGAGGAAATTGCAAAACGCCGAACCACCGGCGTCGCCAACCCGGTAGCCACGGCTGCCACGGCCCCTACCAACAGATGGGGAACAATGCCTGGCATGGGTCAGTGGCTGAATCGTTCCGTCGGACCCGAACCTCAGCCGTAGACGGGGAAACGAGCGCAGAGCGCGTTGACGTCGGCACGCACCTCGTCGATTACGGCATCGTCGTCACGACCGCGCAGTGCCCGCACTATCAGATCGGCTATCTCGGCCATCTCCGATTCGGTCATGCCCTGCGTCGTAGTGGACGGTGTTCCGATCCGGACACCGCTGGTAACGAAAGGCGAACGCGGATCG
>DEAU01000034.1:0-13970 GCA_002348705.1 Candidatus Neomicrothrix sp. UBA2974 | reverse complement strand
GTAACGAAAGGCGAACGCGGATCGTCCGGCACCGTGTTCTTATTAAGCGTGATTCCAGCACGATCCAGTGTGTTCTGAGCCACGGCACCCGTGACGTCCTCATCGAAAGTCCGCAGGTCTACCACCATCAGGTGGTTGTCGGTCCCTCCCGCGACGAGGCGGAACCCGTGACCAACCAGGGCAGATGCCAATGCGGAAGCGTTGGCCACAATTTGGCGGGCGTACCCGGCGAAAGACGGATCGGCAGCCTCACGGAAGGCGACAGCCTTGGCCGCTATGTGATGCTCCAATGGACCACCCTGCGAACCCGGGAAGACGGACTTGTCTATGGCCACAGCATGCTCCTCGCTGCTGAGAATGCAGCCACCACGCGGACCACGCAGAGTCTTGTGGGTAGTGAAGGTGACAACATCGCAGTAGGGCACGGGGTTCGGATGAACACCACCAGCTATCAGACCGGCGATGTGGGCGGCGTCGAACATGAGGAGAGCCCCCACCTCGTCAGCGATCTCGCGCAGGGGGGCGGGCTCGATAACGCGCGGGTAAGCCGTCGCGCCGGCCACGATGAGCTTCGGTCGGGTTGCACGAGCCTGGCCATGCAATTCGTCCATGTCGATTCGTTCATCACTACCGGTCAGGCCGTAGGAAACGAAGTCGTAAAGCTTCCCGCTGGCATTGACCGGTGAGCCGTGAGTTAGGTGGCCGCCGTGGTCGAGGCTCAGGCCAAGCACCGTGTCTCCCGGCTCCATCAGCGCCTGATAAACGGCCATGTTGGCGTTGGCGCCAGAGTGAGGCTGCACATTTGCGTGATCGGCGCCGAAAAGCGCCTTCACCCTCTCACGGGCTAGGTCTTCCACCTCATCGACGTGGACGTTGCCGCCGTAGTAGCGCTTGCCGGGGTATCCCTCGGCGTATTTGTTAGTCAGGACAGAGCCACTTGCCTCGAGAACAGCCGGAGAGGCAAAGTTCTCGGAGGCGATGAGCTGCAGGGTGGTGTTCTGTCGGTCAACCTCGCGGTCGATATAACTGAAGAGCTCGTCATCTCGGGAAGTGGGCCAGGGCATGGGGACCGCCTCTAGGTCGGTGCAAGCAAAGCTCGCTTGGTCATGTGGGAATGGGCCGCCAAGGCGGCACCGGAACCGGATCGGCCCCTTCGCCGCGGCACCGGGTACTAGCCGAGGCTACTGGGCGCGCGCCGGGCGCGTCGTCGGTATCTAACGTGACCTCCCTTTGAATCATCCAGCTAAGAGGGCCTCGGCTAGAGCTTCGACAGCGGCGTCTGCCGGGAGACCTGACCGCCGGGCAACCGCTATTCGACGTTCGGCAACCGGCCTGCGACGCGCCCTCTTCAGCGGCTCAGATCCCGTTTCAGCCGGGACGGCTGGAAGCACCGCCCAACCCATTCCAAGCCGAACCATCTCCCGCAAAACCTCCGGCTGATTGGATTCCGCAACCACGGTGAACGGGGCGCCAGCAGCAACCAGACCCGCGGCAATTACTTCACGGGTGTGCGAGCCGCGGGGATAGGACACCCAAGGGCCCCAGTCCGCCATTGTTTCGGCGTTCGATTGGGCGGGCGCGTAGGCAAAGAGCGGTTCGGTGAAGCAGTGATCGAAATCGATGCCGTCTAGTTGAGTGGACAGATCGTGCCGCGTCGGCTCTACACAAGCCACTAGGTCAAGGTCCCCGACCCGAAGGGAATCCAGCAGTTCCCCTGAAGGGGCCACGTTGAGACGAAGATCAAGACCTGGAACGTCCTGACGATGGCGGCGGATGGCTTCAGCTCTGTGATGGACCGCCACTGCGTCGATGGTGCCGAGACGGACCACTCCGGCTCTCCCGGTTCGCTGGCCCTCTGCCCAACGAGCTAGGCCTCGAGTCTCAGCCACCACTCGCCGGGCATGGGCCAACACATCTGCGGCCTGGGGGCGCAGGCGAGTCAGTCGGCCACTCCGTTCGAAGAGCGTGACACCGATCCGTCTCTCGAGTTCAGCCAGTCCCTGTGTGAGCGCCGAGGGCGTAACGCCAAGAGAGGCC
Source organism: Candidatus Neomicrothrix sp. UBA2974 (assembly GCA_002348705.1). GTDB lineage: Bacteria > Actinomycetota > Acidimicrobiia > Acidimicrobiales > MedAcidi-G1 > UBA9410. The sequence goes on along the minus strand of DEAU01000034.1, from coordinate 11,933 downwards.
GCAGCAACTGCCCTCGTCGGGGAGGCCGCGGCAGCCACTAGGTATTCGAGTTGCTGAACAGTCAGGTTCGGGAGGTTCGGGTCGGTCATAGGTCCGTGTCGCTGACTAATAATTCAGTCTTTCTAAATAATAGACTAATGCTTATTACGAAGTTCTTATGCTGAAGTCCATGACTTCCTCTCTAGACATCGCACCCGCTGCCGGCCGCCTCGGGGTCCTGACCCCAGGCATGGGAGCCGTGGCCTCCACATTCATCGCCGGCGTGATAGCTGCCCGTAATGGCCTGTCCGCCCCCATCGGCTCGGTAAGCCAGATGGCCCACATCCGCCTCGGCAATCGTGACGAAGACCGCAACCCTCTCATTCGCGAATTCGTCCCGCTAGCCGACCTCGATGACCTCGTCTTCGGCGGTTGGGATCCCATCTCAGCCAACGTGCTCGAGGCGGCCCGAACCTGTGGCGTTCTCGAGGACCGAGACCTCGCTCCTATGTCAGCCGAACTCGAAGGCATCGTGGCCATGGACGCTGTCTTTGACCAACGCTGGGTCAAGAAACTCGAGGGCACACGGGTAAAGCCCGCCGCTTCCAAGTGGGACCACGCGCAGGCCCTCATCGCCGACATTGAGCGCTTCCGTGTCGAAAACGATTGCGACCGCCTGGTCATGGTGTGGTGTGGCTCGACCGAGGCCTACCAGGAACCCAGTGACGTGCACACCACTCTTAAAGCCTTCGAAGCCGGTCTTCAAGACGACGACGAGAATATCTCCCCCAGCCAGATCTACGTCTACGCCGCGCTGATGAGTGACGTGCCGTTCGCTAACGGCGCCCCAAACCTCAGCGTCGACCTTCCCTGCATGATCGAACTAGCCCAACAAAGGGGTGTTCCCATTGCAGGGAAGGACTTCAAGACGGGCCAGACCCTGATGAAGACCCTCCTTGCTCCAGGTCTCAAGGCCCGAATGCTGGGTCTTCGTGGCTGGTACTCCACCAACATCTTGGGAAATCGTGACGGAGAGGTTCTCGACGACCCTGAGAACTTCAAGACTAAAGAAGTTTCGAAGCTCGGCGTGCTCGACACCATCCTGCAGCCCGAGTCGTACCCCGATCTCTACGGGAACATCGACCATGTTGTCCGAATCAACTACTACCCGCCGCGCGGTGACAACAAGGAGGGATGGGACAACATCGACATTTTCGGCTGGCTGGGCTACCCGATGCAGATCAAGGTCGACTTCCTCTGTCGCGACTCCATCCTCGCTGCACCGATCGTTCTCGATCTAGCCCTCTTTTTGGATCTCGCCCACCGGGCCGGCCAGTCCGGTGTTCAGGAGTGGCTCTCCTTCTACCTAAAGGCCCCTCAGGCAGCTACCGAGGCGGGCGCCGAGCACGACCTATTCATTCAACAGACCAAGCTTAAGAACACTTTGCGAGAGTGGATGGGCGAGGAGCCCGTTACCCACTCAGAAGCCGGCTAGAGCAGAACCAAAGACTGCTCTAGGGCCACCGAAGTTATATGCGGCCCGGTCGACCCTCCCAGTACTCATCCTTAAGAAGGCGCTTGTAGAGCTTGCCAGTGGGATGCCGGGGAAGTTCGGAACGGAAGTCGACGCTTCGGGGGCACTTCACATCAGCCAACCGCGACTGACAGTAAGCAACCAACTCGGCAGCCAACTCTGGCCCCGCTACTACTGCGTCTACTGGCTGAACTATCGCCTTAACCTCCTCGCCGAAATCATCATTCGGGACACCGATCACTGCCACGTCATGAACCGCTGGGTGCATGGTGAGAACGTTTTCGGCTTCCTGCGGGTACACATTCACCCCCCCGGTAATAATCATGTAGGCCTTACGGTCGGTCAGGTATAGATAGCCGTCCGCGTCAAGACGACCCACATCGCCGAGGGTGCTGGTGTCGGGACGCAACTTCGCACCAGCGGTCTTTTCTGGATCGTTGTGGTACTCGAAGTTCGAATTGCCTCGGAAGTAAACCGTTCCCTCCTCACCGGCCTGAACTTCTTCCCCATCATCGTCGAGAATCAGCACCTCACCCAGTAGGGCTTTACCCACCGTCCCTGGATGGTCCAGCCAGTCGGCGGAATTCGTGTAGGTGAGGCCATTGCCCTCAGTGCCTGCGTAGTACTCGTGCAGTACCGGACCCCACCAGTCGATCATTCGGCGCTTGACTTCCACTGGACAAGGCGCAGCGGCGTGCACCGCCGAGCGTAGAGATGAAATGTCATAGCGCGCCCGAACCTCGTCGGGCAGTTTGAGCATGCGGACGAACATGGTTGGGACCCACTGGCTCCATGTCACGCCATACCGTTCGATGGCCAACAGGGCCCCCTCAGCGTCGAAACGCTCCATCACAACAACTGTGCAGCCAATGCGATGCGCACCCAGACAGAATCGGAGCGGAGCGGCGTGATACAAGGGCGCTGGAGAGAGATAGGTCGATCCCCGGGTCGCCCCAAAAAGGGCCTCGGCCATCAAGCTGATTGAGCTCGCCCGACCCAGACCCGCACCGGTCAGAGGGACCTTCACGCCCTTCGGTCGGCCAGTGGTTCCCGAGGAGTAGAGCATGTCTTGACCCTCGGTCCGGTCTTCCAACGGTTCGACAGACTGGGCTGCAACTGCATCCTCGAACGAGGCATAACCCTCAACCAGCCCGCCTATGGCGAAACGGGCCTCCACCCGCGGGGTAGCGGCGGAGATCTCGGCGACCTCGTCTGCCTTAAACGGCGATGTAACGAATACCTTGGCCCCACAGTCTTGGACGATGTAGGAAATCTCGTCGGCGGTCAGGCGCGACGAAATGGCGGTGTAGTAGAGGCCGGCGTAATGGGCACCCCACGCCAAGGCGAGGAACTCGATGCGATTCTCTAGACAGAATGCAACGTGTTCGCCCGGACCGATGCCGAGGCCGCGGAAGAGGTGGGAGATCCGGTTGGCCTCAGCGTCCAATTCCCCAAACGTCATGGAGTCACCAGATTCGGCCATCACTATGGCGGGCCGGTCCGGGTCCTCAGCAGCCCAACGGCCAGGGTACTGGAGGTCCTCTTCCGCATCTTCCGTCATGGCGCCGGAAACTACCGATCCCGTCCCGGCCAGCCGTCAGCGGGTGGCACATCCTAAGCCGAGCAAGCTGTCACGTCTCCCTCCTACTGTGGAGTCATGGCAGCTGAGATTCTGCGAGTCCGATACGGGCAAGCGGCCACGGCGACCCTGGCAGCAACAGTGCGCGAGTTGCAGAACGGAGATCCGCTAGCTCCGGTGACCATTGTCATCACCGACCACGCCACTGGCTTGATCATCCGCCGGCAACTGGCTTCCAGTGCCCGAGGTCTCGCTGCGGTAGACGTCGTCACCATTCTTGATCTGGCCCGATCGTTGTCCATGAACTCGCCCCGACTGGTCGGTCGGCGACCGGTTAGCGACGCCGTCGTACTCGCCGCCGCTCGACGGCTTCTCGCCGAGAGGCCCGGCGTCTTTGGCCGCGTAGCCGATCATCCGTCGGTCGAGCGTTCGGTGGTTGACGCCCACCGCAAGCTCCGCGAGATCCACCCCGATTCACTAAACCGACTCGCAGCCGAAGGCGACATGCTGGCAGACCTTGTGGCTCTGCACCGGAGCCTGGTTGAACTCCTCAAACCAACTTTCCACGATGAGAGCGAACGGGCTGACATCGCTGCAGCAGCTCTGGACGACAGGTCGGTCAAACCATCTCCCATCATCCTCCATCTTCCAAATGACCTCGCGGCCTCTGAACATCGCCTCCTTTCCGCCTTGACCAAAGCCACGCGGGTCGTCGCCATTGTCGGCGACGCCGACTCCCCCAACGGCTCAGTCTCCGCTAATCCTCTACTCGGGGCCCTGGCGGCGACTCTCGGTGTCGAACCACCGGTCGGCGATACGGCCGGTACCCGTGTAGACCTCCGGGTGGCGTCCGTCCCCGAGCAGGACGAGGCTGCCCGGTACGCCATCCGCCGCATCATCGAAGCGACGAAGCGCGGCACTCCGCTAGACCGGATCGCGCTCATCCATCCGCCGTCGACCGATGATGCCCGGCTAATCCAAGATCGGCTCAGCTCGGCGGGCATCACCTTTTACTCAAGTGGTGTCCGACGGCTAGAGGAGACCATAACTGGACGATTTCTGGTCGGCCTCCTGAACCTCCCTTGCCGGGATCTCCAACGCAATGACGTCTTAGCCTGGATGGAGAACGTCCCGCTCTGGGACCCCAGTCACGAACTAGTCCCAACTAGAACTTGGACCCGGTTGGCCATCCGTGCCGGCGTGGTTGGAGGACTCGAAGACTGGAGTTTCCAGCTCTCGCGACTGGCAACCGAGTTGGAGGATGAAGCCACCGAGGAAGTCGCCGAAGAAGCCCGACCTTGGTTAATCGAGCGCCTGGTCTCGGAGGCCGAAATGGCACGGCGCCAAATCTCATTCATGGAGCGCCTCGACCAATCGCTAGAAGAGTTGGCCTGCGACTCGTCCTGGTCGGGACGCTGCCGGCGTGTGCGAAGCTTGATCCGCGACCATCTCGGTGGACACGCCGCACGCGAGGACTGGCCAACTGACGAGCTCATTGCTCTGGAGGAAATAGGGGCAATTCTCGACGCCCTCTCCGAGCTAGACGAGATCGAACCTTCTCCCCCAGAGGAAAGCTTCCGAAATGCTCTGACTGCGGAGCTCCAACGGCCGATCGGGCGTTCCGGTCAGACCGGCGTCGGCGTGCAGGTAGTCGGAATCGACCGGACCGTTGGACTAGAGGCCGACCTAGTAATCGTGGTCGGCCTTGCCGAGGGTTCCCTGCCCACCCGGCCCCCTGCAGATCCCCTGCTCACAGACTCCCGTCGAGTCTCGGCACGAACAGGTCTCCCTACCCGGCATGACCATGCCGCCCGCCAACAACATGCATTCCTTGCCGCCCTGACCTCAGCAAGCGAACAAATCGTCCTAATCCAGCCCCGTGGCGACCTCCGGCGCTCCGGTGACCGACCAATGTCCCGCCTACTTCTCGCCGAGCTCGAGGCACGGGCCGGCAACCGTCCCGAGCCCGAACAACTCCATCGATTTGCCGCCGACTGGTTCGATCACGTGGCCTCGTTCACAGACGCGCTAAACCGGGATGAACCTTCAACTCCTCAGGAGTACGACCTGGCCACAGCGGTTCGTGGCGGCACCGACGCTGTGAACCGACTCCGGAACTCCGATGTCATAGTCGATCGTGGAATCAGGATGCAGGAGGAACGGCACGGTTCATCTCTGTCCCGGTTCGAAGGCAACCTGTCCGGAGTGGACCTTGGCCTCCTAAACGGTGAGGTCTCGGCGACCCGATTGGAGACCTGGGTCGACTGCCCATTCGCCTTCTTCGCCGAATACGTACTCGGTGTACGCCCACTCGACAAGAGCTCTGACCGGACCGACCTAGCTCCCCTCGTCCGAGGTTCAATCATCCACCGAGCGCTTCACCGACTCGTGGATGAGAGCCTCACCAACGGGTCGAACCCAGGAGCCGGCGAGGCGTGGACTGCGGCACATCGCGCCCGAGCTGCCGAACTCCTACATGAGGAGTGCAGCTACGTCGAAGCCCGCGGCGAGGCGGCCCATCCCCGGTTCTGGCCGACCATCCGCGCCCGCCTTGCCGCCGAGTTAGACGATTTCCTAGTCCTCGACTCGTCTTTTCGCGCCCATTTTGGAAGCCGCCCAATCGCTGCCGAACTCCGATTCGGCGGAGAAAGCGCCCTAGTGGTGACACTGGCCAACGGTAGGAATATCCGTTTCCGGGGCGCCATCGACCGAATCGACGAGACGGCGGATGGCGAGTTTGTCGTCGTTGACGCCAAGACAGGGGCACCAGGCCGCTACAAGTCGATCCCGAACGAGCACTTCCCAAACGGCTCGTTTCTCCAACTCCCTATCTACGCCCTGGCCGCAGCAACCGAGGACCGAAAAGCCACGCACGCCGCCTACGCCTTTGTCGGCAAGGTCTCCGAATCTGACCGGCACCTCGGATACGACATCGACGATGAGGTAATAGCTGGATTCCGCCGGGTTCTGGAATCAGTGGTCCACGGGATCGAGAGAGGCGCCTTCCCTCACCACCCTCCAGAGAGCGACCGTCCGGAAACCCACCGGTGTCCCTACTGCTCTCCCGACGGTTTAGACGCCCGTCGCGTTCGTACCGCACGATCTAGAAAGGCCGGAGACCCCATCCTCGCCCTGCATGCCGACCACATCACCACCGACTTCATGGCTGACCCGACCGATAACACCAATTCTGCAGCAGAGCCGGAGGTCAACCGATGAGCGGTCCAGGGCCCAGCGACCAGCCAGCACGCAACCAAATAGCGCTCTCCCTAGAGGAGAACCTCTTCGTCGAGGCGGGAGCGGGAACCGGCAAGACAACCGCACTCGTAGGTCGAATGGTTGCCCTAGTGGTCGACGAGGGCGTGGCCGTCGAGGAACTCGCCGCCATCACTTTTACTGAAAAGGCCGCCGCTGAACTCGGTGATCGCTTCCGGCGAAACCTCGAGGACATCACCCGCCACGATGGCGACCCGGCCCGTCGCGAACGCGCCGAGACAGCCCTTCTCGATGCTGACCTCGCCTCACTCACCACCCTCCACGGCTTTGCCCGCAATCTCCTCCTCAGTCACCCACTAGAGGCCGGCCTACCGCCAGGTTTCGACCTACTCGACGAGGTGTCCAGTCACCTCAGCTTCGACGACCGGTGGACAGTCCTTCAGGGTCGCCTGCTCGAGGACGACGACCTTGCCCGCACCATGCTGCTCGCCGACGCGATGCAAATTCGTCCCCGACACCTCCGCGATCTTGCACGCGCCCTCGATGACCGGTGGGACCTTCTCGACAACCACCCAACTCCAACGGAGCCCGGCCTCGTAGATGCCAGCGAGATCCTGCAATGCATCGACGGCGCCCTAGACCTCGACCGGAATGACATCGACGCCGACGACAAACTCCGGATAAGACTCGCTCTGATCCGAGAAGCGCGGTCTGCGCTCAGTGGTGCCGTCGACGAGGCCGAAACGGTTCGAATCCTCGGCGACGGCAAATACCGGAAGTCCCTAAACGTCGGCAACTCGGGAAGCGTGAAGGTATGGGGCGAAGACAAGAAGAACGTTGTGGAAGCCGTGTATGCCGCGCGGGACCTCTGGGACGCACTCCTTCGTGATACAGCCGGTGACGTCCTTAAGCGACTGCTCGCTGAACTGGTCACCGCAACGCTTACTGGCGCCGATGAACGACGCCGCGCCGGAACTCTGGTCTTCCATGACCTACTAGTCATCGCCCGCAACCTGCTCACCGACCCCGCGATTGGTGACGCCGTGAGGTCGTCACTCCACGAGCAATACCGCCACGTCCTACTCGACGAGTTCCAGGACACCGATCCGCTCCAGCTCGAGCTCGCCCTCCTCATAACCGACCCAGAAGCTCATTCCGAGGCCAACGTTGATCAGTTCGCGCCCCGTCCCGGCTCACTATTTCTCGTTGGCGACCCGAAGCAATCCATCTACCGGTTCCGACGCGCCGACATCAGCCTTTACCTGAAGGCCCGCAACTACCTGCCCGTAACTCAGGTGACACTGACGGAGAACTTCCGGACCACAGAGCCGATCATTCAATGGATCAACGCCGTTTTCTCGCACCTCATCAGCACCGGGCCGGGTTCCGACAGAAGCTCCCCATTGGTTCAGCCCGGCTACGAACCACTCGTGGGACGACGACCCGAGGCGATGATCGGTCCCCCGGTCACCCTGCTGGGTCGAAGGGCCCACGGCCAAGAGATCGACGCTGCTCAGCTTCGAGAACTTGAGGCCGCAGATGTAGCAACCACTATCACCACCGCCATTGTCGAGGGCTGGACGATTGAAGGTCCTGATGGCGAGCAACGACCCTGCGGCTTTAAAGACATCGCCATACTCCTACCCACCCGCACCTCGTTACCCGAACTTGAGGTTGCATTGGAAGCCGCCAGCATTCCCTACCGGGCAGAGTCCAGCTCCCTGCTCTTCGCCACCCCTCAGGTCCGCGACCTCCTAATGGTGCTTCGGGCCATCGATGACCCGAACGACGACCTCGCAGTGGTCGCTGCTCTGAGAACTCCGTATCTCGGTTGTGGTGACGACGACCTCGCCCGTTGGCGTATTCACTATGGCGGCACGTGGAACCACCAAGAAGACCAACCCGACGGGGACTCCACGATCGACGTAGTGTCCTCTGGCCTCGCTTGGATGGGCGAGCTACACCGCTGCCGCCACTACCTCGGGCCATCTGGAATTCTTGAACGGCTCATCCATGATCGGCGGGTACTCCAAGTTGCCTGCAGCGAAAGCCGGCCACGCGAGGCCTGGCGGCGAGCGCGGCTCCTGTCCGACCGTGCCCGCGCCTACACGGAGATGTCCGGGGGCTCGCTGCGGGGATTTGTCGACTGGTGTCTTGTCCAAGCCGACGAAAAGGGTCGAGTCGCCGAGACCGTGCTACCCGAAATCGACGATGACGCTGTGCGGATCCTGACCATTCACGGCGCAAAGGGCCTCGAGTTCCCCATAACCATCCTCTCCGGCCTGTCAGCGCAGACTGCCCGAACCGATTCCGGGGTTCAGTTGCTCCTCGGCTTAAACAATTCCATCGAAGTAAGTATCCGCGAGGGAATCCAGACGCCCAACTTCCGCGACGCTCAAGGCATCAACCAGCGTTTTGAGGACGCCGAAACCATCAGACTCCTCTACGTGGCTGCCACCCGATGCCGCGATCACCTAGTCATCTCGATACACCGGGGTACCGACGTCGATCCGGACAAACCCGGACGCCCGGGCCCCGGCCGTCTGCTGGCCCGATCTCTTGGAGAGGTTGGCAAGCACGCAGTCGATGTTGACCTTTACCCGACCGAAGGTTCCTTGTCGGCTTCCAGAGGGCCTTCGGGCCGGAATCTACCAGACCGGCAAACATGGCTAGAAGAACACGACGACGCCCTTCACGGGGCGTCATGGCCGAGGACGGTCTCGGCTACCACCATCGCCACCCACCGCGCCAGCCAGAAGGCCGACGAAGACCGCTCCCGCCCAGATGAGGTGGGTCGGCATGGAACCGGCATCGGCCGGGCTGTCCACGGTGCCCTTGAGATCCTCGACTTCACAGCCACCGATCCCTCCGACATCGTGCGTGAACATGCAATCGCCGAGGGATTACTTGGAGACCTCCCAACCATCAACGCTCTAGTCCGAGCCGGACTGACCGCCGATTCCGTCCGTCAGGCCGCTGTCACCCGCCATTGGCGAGAGCTCTACGTGGCGGCGCCGATCGACAACGAAGCCAACTCTCCGGTCGTCGAGGGCTACATAGACCTCGCCTTTTTGGAGGACCGAGGTGCCGGCCCGGGACTGGTGATTGTCGATTACAAGACCGACGCCGTGGTAGACGACGCCGACCGGATGGCGAAAGCCCGCCGATACCGGCTCCAAGGCGCCACCTACGCCCTAGCAGCCCAGCGGGCCACCGGCCTCCCGATTCAACGCGTGGTGCTCTGCTTCCTAGCTGCCGCCGGCGCCACAGAGGTAAATGTGGACGATCTTCCCGAGGCAATGGCCGAAGCCGCCTCAATCGCAAGGGAGCTGACTGGAGCCTGATCCTAGGCAGTTGGCCAGTGGTCGATAGCGTCGTATTCATGAGAATTGGTAGCTCGGTAGACGGCTTCACGATGCGAAGCCTGCTGTTCGCTCCCGGCAACCGGCCGGAGTTGTTAGCCAAGTTGCCTAGGACCTCGCCCAGCGCTGCAGTCATTGACCTTGAAGACGCCGTCCCACCGGACGGCAAAGCGGAGAGCCGAGCGATTGCTTGTGAGGTGGCCTCCACTCTCATCGCGGAAGTTCGACTGTTCATCCGTGTCAACGCTGTCGATTCCGCCTACTTCATCGACGACATCCGCAAGGGCCTGCCGGGGGGACTATCTGGTGTGATCATCCCCAAGCTGGAGTCGGCCAAGGTAGTGGATCAGGTCATCGACTTGCTTGAAGAGAACGGGCACGACGACCTACCGATTGTGGCCGGACTCGAGACAGTGGCCGGGGTGGTCGACGCCCGTGAAGTCACTTCCCACCCCCGGGTGAGATGGTGCTATTTCGGTGCCGAGGACTACGTAGCCGACCTCGGCGGTACCCGGACCTTGTGCAACCGCGAAGTAGCTATGGCACGCGCACAGATCGGCCAAGCCGCTCGGCTTGGAGGAGCACAGGCCATCGACATGGTGGTAACCGACTTCGGCAACGCCGAACGTTTCCGTCGCGAAGCTACCGAGGCCCGCGAACTCGGCTTCTCCGGCAAGCTGTGCATTCACCCAGCTCAAGTGCCCCTAGCCGCCGAAGCCTTCGGCGTCACCGACGTGGAACTGACCTGGGCCCGCACCGTCGTCGAAACGTACGAGGAGGCACTAGAGCGAGGCCAGGCTGCCATACAGGTTGATGGAGCCATGGTCGACGAAGCAGTGGCCCGGCGCGCCCGAGCGCTGCTCAACCGGGTGGATTGATACCGACACCCGGGAGAAAGGCACGGAGGCGACGAAATGGCGAACTTAGTCTTGGGAGACGAGTCGCTCTATGGGATCCAACTACCCATCCAGACTCTGACGCGGACCTTGGCCGACCCATGGGAGGACGACGCCACTCCAGACGACCTAATCCGAGTAGCACAGGCTGCCGAATCAGCAGGCTTGGACTTCGTCGGAGTATGTGATCACGTGGCCGTCCCTGACGACGAGTATTCGGCCAATATGCGAACCACCTGGTATGACCCGGTAGCCACGCTGGCTTGGTTGGGAGCTCGAACCTCCTCCATCCGACTGCTCTCCGTCGTTTGGATTGCTCCCTACCGACATCCACTCCTTACTGCCAGTTCTTTTGGGACCTTGGCCCACCTGACTGGGGAACGGGTCATTCTCGGTGTGGGTGCCGGCCACGTGGAAGGCGAATTCGTCGCCCTCGATGTCAATTACCACCGCCGCGGAAGCATTCTCGACGAGTGCATCGACGCCGTGCGGGACGCATGGTCCGCGCCATACGTCAGCCACCATGGTGAATCGTTTGCCTACTCCAACGTCGGCGTGTCTCCAGGCCCTGCGTCGGGTGAACTCCCCATCTGGATCGGAGGCAGTGGTCCAACCGCTTGGAGGCGAACAGGAAGGCGGGGCGATGGCTATATCCCAATGGGAGCCGCCCGCGACCAGTACCCCGAGATCATCGAAACGATCAACCGCTCCGCCGAAGAGGTCGGCAGGGCCGACGCATCCTTCGACATCGGAATCATGCCCGGCTGGGCTTATATCGGCGATCCACCTGACGATCTGCCCCCGGCCTGGCTTACTGGCAGCCCAGAACACATTGCCGAGGAACTCCGTGCCGACCGTGCCGCCGGCGCCAACGTTTTCCATTTGAAGTTCCGCAGTAGAACAATCGAGGAGTACCTTGATCAGTTGGCCGCCTTCGGTGAACAGGTTCGGCCGCTACTTTGACCCAGTTTTCCAGCATTAGGGACGCCAAGAGGGTGCGACAGAGCTGCGGACCGGCGATCATGGAGGGGATCCGGTCCCGGTGGACTCGATCCCTTAGGGCAAGCCCTACCGACTACCCGAGACTGGAGGCACGGTGAAGATCGACGACGATACCCAGAAGGCGCTGCTCCTGTTCAACCGCCGCGCCGAGGCTGCCGAGGCCGCGAAGGCTGCCGAACGTCGCCTGGCTAAGGCCAGTAAAGCTAAGGACGAGGCCGCAAAGGCTTTAAAGCGTGCCCAGGACTCGGGCGGTGGAGCTGAGGTGGTCGCCGAGGCCGAGACCGCATGGAGGGCCGCTGTCGATAGTTGGCAGCGCCTCCGCGATGGTGAGGAGATCCCCGAAGACCAAACAGCCCCCGACGACG
>DEAU01000031.1 GCA_002348705.1 Candidatus Neomicrothrix sp. UBA2974 | reverse complement strand
GTTCGAATCCCACACCTTCCGCCACCGTAGTTATGTCCGGGGTCTGGGGATCGTCGCGTTTCGGACCACCAGTGCACCGGAAAAACCGGGCGTGGTTCCCAGAACTACGGAATTAGCGGACGTTCATCGGAGGCGACAACGCTGTCCAAACCCCGGCCTCGTGGTTCCACTCGGCGAGGCTCAGGGTGTCGCGGGCATCTGCCTTGCCCGGCCCCAACGAGGCGTAGGGAACGCCGGTGAAAGAGAACGTGTCCAAAGCCTCGGCTGCGGCCCGGAACGATTCGTTCGTGAGGTCAGGCCCGGCGGCCGCGGCGATGTGGCGAAACAATTCAAATGACTTGCAGGTGTTCTGCAGGGCCGCCCAGTAGTTTTTCTCGCCTTCCTGCAGCAGGTCGGGGGACAGCACCTCGTGGCCGAGGCCGGCTTCGACAATATTGAGGCAGTCGGCCATGTCAGCGTCCCCACGCGATTCGAAGGACTTGTTGGTGAGCAGGCGGCCAGACCTCTCAATGCCCTCGGGTGGCGCGGTGGCCCAACTGTTCGCCGAGTCGCCGTTGAGGATGAGCACGGTGAACTCGTCGCCCATGCTGAACAGGTACTGCAGGGCGTATTCCGCCTCGCCCACGACGAAGATCGTGGACACGCCCTCCCCGCGGGCTCGCTCTAGGAGCACCTCAAGGTAGGCGATCGTCGCCATCTCGTCACCCGTGTCGGGGTTAGCTAAAGAGATCGGTACGACGGCTCCCGCCGACGACAATGCATCTGCGACATCGGCCATCATCGGCTCGTACTCCGCGTTGGCGCCCAAAACCATGATCGGTCCGAGGCCGCTGAGTTCTCCAGTCTCCTCCAGCAGGTTCACGAAGGCCCGACCACGGCGGCCGAGGCTGATGTCGTAGGAGATCCATGGAGCGGTCGACTGCTCAAGTTGTTCTGGGGTCGGCTTACCACCCACCAGGATCGTGTCGTAGATGGCGCTGAAACAGGCGTTGACGTTCTCAGCCCCGGGCCCAGCGAATCCATTCATTACGGCGAACACCTGGTGGTCCTGGGTGAGTTCGATACAGGCCGCCTCGGCAGTCACCGGGCCGACGGGAAGGAAGTGGGCATGGACCACTTCGACCATCCGGCCGACTATCCCTCCCGTTGCGTTGATGTGGTCGACATACACGTTGACCGTGTCGTCGTAGTTCGCGTAGGTGAGGTTGAAGCCGAAGGTTTCGTTGAAATACTCGAAGTCGATCGAAGCGAATCCGAGCTTGATGGTCTCGGCCGTGACACCCCGAAACGAGTTAGTAAGGACGATGGTCGTGGTCGTGGTCTCGACCAGTGCAGTGGTAGTGGTGGTGACCAGCGGCTCGTCAGGTGGCTCAGTGGTGGTCGATACCACCGTCGTGGTCGGTGCCACCGTCGTCAGTGCTGCCGTGGTGGTGGTAACCAGCGGCTCGTCAGATGGCTCAGTGGTGGTCGATGCCACCGTCGTGGTCGGTGCCACCGTCGTCGGTGCTGCCGTGGTCGGGGCCGGGTCGGCCGACTCCCCCTCACCGCAGGCCGCTGCCACGAGAACGATCACCAGCAGCACTCCGATCCGAATGCTCGTCAGTCGTCGCATGGCACCTGCCCCCTCAAATTCGCCTTTCCCACGCGACGGTAGACGCAGTCCTCTCGACGGTCCATCACGGGACGGCCGAGAGAGTCGACAGGAGGGACAAGAAGAGCGGCTGGTGACCCGTTGTGTGCGAGCAATCTCCTGTCCTACAGGCGGCTAGTCGGATGACAAATCGGACAACTGGTCAAGCAGCGCCATCACTAGGTATTCGACGGTGGTCGACGGTTCCGGAGAAAGGGTAAGCCGACCGTCTCGAACCAGAGACGAGTAGCCCACGGTCAGAGCCAGTTGAAGCCGGACCCAGTGAACCCGGATCTCGTCGTCGAGGCCGAGGCCAGCCAGAACATTACGGAGTGGACTACCAGCCCTGTCGATTGCCGCGACCAGATCAGGGTCGTCGCCCGGCGGGTGGAGAGCGGCTTCGAACCGACCTGGATGGTTGAACGCGAAGTCCAGCTGAGCCCGGACAATGGCCTCCACCGCGTCACGTCCCGACCGGCCGACGGCAGCCATCGTGACCACCTCGGACAGTTCGCTGAGGCATCGCAGGGCTAGCAGGCGCCGCAGGCCACCAACTCCTTCCACATGGGCATAGAGCGACTGGCTGCGGATGCCGAGTCGTCCTGCCACCGACGAGGGACGCACTGCATCGACCCGTCCAACCTCGTCCAACAAGAAAAGCGCAGCCTCAACCACCTGTTCGGCCGTGACCCCGCGACGTGCCGCCATCCCTATCGATTCAACCGGACCTTGGCCCAGCTGTCAACATCTGTCAGACTAGTGTCTAATGACTGTAGACACAGTGTCCGAGGATCTCCTCCAAGTAGACGGCTCCGACCTCGTCGAAGCTCTAGCTGAGCACGGTTGGGGCGATGGGCTGCCAATGGTCGCCCCAACCCCCACACGAGTCGAAGCCATGCTCACCGGTAGTCCGGGAACCGACCCCGACGAGGTGGTGGCCGTCCTCCCTCCCCGGTTCGGCGAAGCCACCCGACGGATCCTGGCCGTTAACGCGGTAATGGCCGGTTGCCGCCCCGAGCACCTGCCGGTCCTGATAACTGCCGTGCGGGCCCTAGCCCACCCCGAGGTGAACCTGCGGGGCGTGAACGCCACCACTCACAACGTGGCGCCTCTCGTCGTAGTTCACGGTGAGGTGGCCCGCAGCGCCGGCTACCACGGCGGTCGCGGTGCTCTGGGGCCCGGCAACCGGGCCAACGCCACCACCGGTCGTGCCCTGCGCTTAGTGCTCCTCCACGTGGCCGGGGCCACCCCCGGTGACGGCGACGCCTCAACACAGGGAGGTCCGGCTAAATATGGGCTCTGCTTCGCCGAGAACGCTGATGCCTCGCCGTGGCCCATCTACCCATCGGCAGTTGGCGTCGACGCCCCCTCCGCGGTGACCGTCCACTGCGGTGAAGCTCCCCACAACGTGCACGACATGGAGTCCGACGACCCGATCCGCATTCTCGACAAGGTGGCATCAGCCATGGCCACTACCGCCCAGAACAACGCCTGCATCAGTCAGGGCGAGCACTTCGTACTGCTGTGCCCCGAGCACGCCGCCACCTGTGCGGTCGCTGGCTGGTCGCGCCGCGACGTGTCGTCCTACCTGTTCCAGAAGGCCCGGCTGCCGGCCACCGAATTGAAGCGTGCCTTCGGCCTGCGGGCCTGGGCTCCGTGGATGGACCAGTTGGCCAACGACGAACTCGTACCCATGACGGAGCACCCCGACAACATACGGATCATGGTCGTTGGCGGGCCCGGCAAACACAGCTCTGTGGTCCCCAGTTGGGGCATGACTCGCAGCGTCACCCTTCCCATTCACGAACTAGGAGACTGACCGTGCTCATCTACCGACCCGATGGGGGCGTCGCCCAACCACCGGCCCAGTTGGCCCCGTCGCCTGCGGTCCTGGCTGGACGGCGCATCGGCATCTTGGACAACCAAAAGCCCAACGCCAATGTGCTTCTGGGACAACTCGCTGAAAGACTGGCGGACCGCACCGGAGCAAACGTGGTCCGTACGGAGACCAAAAACGCGGCCACCGCCTGCGAAGATCAGGTCCTTGGCCTGTTGACCGAGGAGGTGGACGTCATCCTCACCGGCACTGCCGATTGAGGGAGTTGCACATCGTGGAGTGTCCACGACTCCGTTCATCTTGAGCAGACCGGCCGACCAACTGTACTGGTGACCACCAATGCCCTGAGCGACTTGGCGACCAAGACAGCTACCGAACTTGGCCTTCCCGACTTGCGGATGGTGTCGGTGGCCCACCCCATTGGCGGCGTCGATCCCGACGAGATCCGACGTCGCGCCGACAATGTGGTCGATGAGGTGCTAGCCCTGCTGACTGGGGGCCGAACGCTGGAAGGAAGCGCACGATGAGCATCTCGATTAACCACGCAGGACGAAGAGCGCTGGTCACCGGTGCGGGCGCCGGCATAGGCCGGGAGATCGCCCGCTGGCTGGCCCGTTCCGGCGCCTCGGTGGCCGTCAACGATCTGGTCCCCGAGCGCGCCGAGGCCGTCACTTCGGAGATCAACGCCGAGGCCAAAGCCGGGAACGGGAGTGGTTCCGCTGTGGCCGTGCCCGCGGACTGCCGAGACGATGAAGCTGTGGAAGCCATGGTGGCGACCACCGTCGAGCACATGGGCAGCCTCGACGTAGCCGTAGCTAACGTGGGGATGCTCCCAAAGGGGAGGCGACCCCGACCGTTCACCGATACCTGGGGCGACGACTGGCGCGACATCGTCGACCAGAACCTGATTCAGGCTGCCCTTTGCGGGCGGGCCGCCGCCGAAGCGATCCTGGCCCGCCAAGGCCATGGCCGTCCCGACGACGGATCGGGCGACAGCGTCATCCTCTTCGTAACGTCGGGCGAGACCACTCGCCCGGCGCCCTACAACGGTGCCTACGCGGCGGCCAAAGCAGCCCTGAACCATCTGGTGACCACCATGGCCGTCGAGTTGGGCCCCGACGGAATCCGGGTTAACGCCATGGCACCGGGCACCACGCTGACCGAAACGGTGGCCGCGGCGTTCACCAAGGAACGCGTTGCCGCCCTGGTGGAGTCGACCCCGCTCCGGCGCATGGTCGACCACGACGAGTTAGCTCGCATGGCCGTCTTCCTGACCAGCGACCTGGCCCGCTGCGTGACCGGGCAGTTCATCCTTGCCGATGCCGGGGCATTTCTGTCCCGCAGCCGACCGGCCAACGACGAAGGCCTAGCGACAAGGCTGTCAGGCACCCATTCCCGCTAGAGGTTCGGTTCTGCTAGAAGACGAAGACTGTTCGAGGGGATCAACCTCAGAGCCCCATCTGGTGATGGGGAGGCAGGTTCAGGGCGCCAATGGCGTCGGCCCGGCGGTGCAGCAAGTCGACTGTGTGATCCAAGTCGCGCCCGATGATGTACTGCCGCTGCGCGGTGCAATCGACCACCCAGCGGCCCATCTCGTCGAGGTCGGCCACCTTCACGTCGCGGCCAGCCTTCTCCAAAAGGTCCTTCATCTGTTGAAAGGTCATTGGCGACCGGCCGGTCCCACCCCTTACTCGCTCTAACCCGGCCGGACGGTTCCGCTGAGAGGTAAACAGGCCGGTGTCCATCAGACCACCCGACGGGTAAAAGACCGACGCCCCCACCCGGTCGGAGTCCTCGGCCAGTTGGTGGGCCAACGCCTCAGTAAGGCAACTGACCGCGGCCTTAGAAGAGGCGTAAACACCGGCGTTGGGCACCGGAGCAAAACCGCCGTCGCCCGACGAGGTATTGACAACGTGACCGGGCTCACCGGACTCCAACATCCGGCCCACGAACGACATGATCCCATTGGCCACGCCGAACACGTTGACCGAGTAGCACCATCGCCAGTCGTTGGGTTCATGCGTCCACATTCGCCCGCCACCACCGGAACCCACCCCAGCGTTGTTGAACAACAGGTTGCACCGTCCGTGTAGAGCAAAAACGTGGGCAGCCAGCTCGTCGGTGGATGCCTCGTCGGACACGTCGGTGACCACACCGCTGATTCGCCCCGGGTGGCTGGCCGATAGCGCAGCCACGGTGGTGTCGAGCACGTCCTGTTCGACGTCAGCAACAACGACGGTGGCATCGGCCTCCAGCAGGGCCCTAACGATGCCCCGGCCGATGCCGTTTGCTCCACCGGTGACCACGGCGACCGTGCCGGCCACCTCCAAAAACTCTAGGTCCCCTGATGCGGGTGTCATCAGCCGACTGCGATCGGAACCGGGGGAACCTGATTCTGTGGTGCCATACCTGGACAGCCCTTGCCTGTGTCGGGGACCTCGGCATAATCGATGCCGGAAGCCACATGGGCCTTGGTCGGACAGTGCTCGTCGGCCAAGGCCTGCAAGGCCGCCACGTCGAACCGATACAGGCGGGCTGCGTTCGTGGTCAGCAACTGGGTCGTCTCATCTTCGCTCATCCGGCCAAAGGTGAGGCGCAGGTGCTCGTCGGTGTAGGGATGCGAGCCTTCAATGTGCGGGTAGTCAGATCCCCACATGACCTTCTCGACGCCAATCTCGCGCACCACTTCGGTCTCACTGGGCCGAAGGAAGCTGGCCCCGACGTGGCATTGGCGCTGCCAGTACTCGCTGGGCTTCAGGGACATCTCGGCCACCGCTAGGCCACCGAAGATGGCCTCCGAGCCGTACTCGGAGTACTTCATCCGCTCATGGAACGAGTCCAGCTTGGCCAGCGTCTCGGGCACCCAGGCTGTACCGCTCTCAGTGTTGACCCACTGGAGATCGGGGTGACGTTCGAAGACGCCCGAGAACATGAGATGCCACAAGGCCCGCTGGCTCCACCAGGTCACCTCGAGCATGAACATGGCCAGTGAGGCTGGAAAGTGGTTGCCGAAGCTGGGTGTGGCCCCACCGGAGTGATGGTTAAGAGGAAGTTCGCAGGCTTCGGCAGCTGCCCAGATGGGCTCATATTTCTTGGCATACAGCGGCTCGAAGGGCGAGTCGGGCGGTGTACCGGGAACGAGGATTCCACCGCGCAGGCCATTTTCGGCCGCCCACTCGATCTCGGCCACCGAACCCTCCACGTCGCCTAGGAAGATCTGGCAGATGCCGGCTCGACGCTCAGGAGCCAGGGACACGAAGTCCAGGAGCCAGCGATTGTGGGCCTTCAGGCCTGCCCACCGGTGGTCCATCTCTTCGCTGTAGGCCGGGGCCTCGAACTGGCTGGCCGCCGCTGGGGCGAATGGGGGTTGGGTGTTGGGAAACAACACTGCAGCGACCACACCGTCGGCTTCCTGCTCCCTTAGGCGGCGGTCGGAGTCGTAGTTGCGGTTGCCGTCCACGGCCGGGTCGCCGTCGACGCCTACGTTGAGCGGAGAGCGTTCGGCGTCCTTGAATGCCTCGGCAGTCCGCCGCTCACCCTCCTTAATGGCCTTGGCCCAGACATCGAAGTCCTCGTGGTACTTCGACGGTAGGTATTCCTTGTAATCCCACAGGTCAGCCCCACAGTGAGTGTCGGCCGAGATCACCACGTGGTGTTCACTCATCACTCGTAGTTCCTTCCCTTTCGCGTTCCTTGTCCTGCTCCTGTTCAGGCGTACTGCATCTTGCAGCCATACTCATCCAGCCACCAGCGGGCCGTTCGCATGGCGTCGGGCGGTGTGCGGGCGTCCAGCGACTGGCCCAAGTCTTCCGGGGTGGGACCGATTCGATCGGCGACCGCCTGTAGGCCGGACTCGTCGAGGCCGTAGCAGTCCACCGCGTTGAGGCCGAGGAGACGTCGGGTGTCTTCGACGGTGGCGTCCTGGAAATCGTTCTTGAGGCGAGACCGGGTATTGGGCCACGATCCCTCGGGGTGCGGATAGTCGGTGCCCCACATGAGGGCGTCAATGCCGTTGACGTGACGTCGTCGCACCTCCTCGCGCGACATGGTCGAGGCGCCGATGAAGACGTTGTCGCCGAAGTACTCCGATGGCAACCGGGAGATGAGACCCTTCATCCGGGAACCCATCTTCTTGACCTTGAAGCTGGCTCCGAAGTTCACGTCGGCCTTCCATAGCAGGTCGCCCACCCAGAACGAGCCGCACTCCACGACTGCGTACCTCAAGTTCGGGTACTTGTCGAACTTGCCCGAGAACAGGAGTTGCCAAAGGATTCGGTGGGTCCAGAACGGGACCTCGGAGATATACATGGCAACGTTCTCGCCGTAGGCCTCGAAGTCGGCCTCCCCAGAGTGGGTGTGGACGACCAAGCCTGCATCAGCGCACGCGGCCCAGAACCGGTCGTAGTGGTCGGAGCCGTAGGGCGGGTGGTCATGCCACAAGGTGGGAACCATCACACCCCGGATACCAGGCTTACCGGCTAGGGCCTCAACCTCCTTGACGGCCTCGTCAACGTCGTGGACCACAGGCACGAGCGCCACACCCGCCCGACGTACCGGGTCGGTGGCGCAGAACTCCTCCAGCCAGCGGTTGTGGGCGCGAGCGCCGCCGAAGGCCTGACGGGCATCGGTGATCTGTCCGGCGGCCAAGCCGGCGCCGAAGGGTGGGGACTCCTGGCCGGTAACGGCGTCGCCGTCGGCGAAGATGATCTCGCCGGCCACGCCGTCGGCGTCCAGCACGGGATCACGGACCTCCGGGTCATAGGCGCCCTTCAGACCCCACTCATTCTCGCTCTCCCACTGCTTGACGAACTCGCCGTTGAGCTCCTCAGAGATGCGTCGGTGCTCGTGACGTTCGGCCACGTACTCGTCGAACTCGGCGTGCAGGACTGGATCGAGGTATTCGCGGTACTGCTCGCACTGCAGGCCGGCGTGGGTGTCGGACGAGACAATGATGTACGGCTCGTTCCCAGTGCTGACCTCTCGCTCCATGACAGATGGCTCCCTCGCTCGGCGGGTCCGAGCGGTCCCCAGCCGGGAAGCTCTTGAACACCGTTACATTAATTCTTGTACACTGTCGCAGAGAATTTGCCCGATGGCAAACCAGAAAGACCGACGCCGGGTAACCAGATTCCAGTAACCCGAAGACGAGCAATGCGAAGGAAAGACGAAAATGGCTAGCGGGAACGGAGCCAACGGGACGGGCCGACGTGCCGGAATAGAAGCCGACGAGATTCTCGACCGCGCTTTGGCACTCGTGGAGGCTGAAGGTGCCGAGGCATTGACCATGCGTCGTCTAGCCACCGAACTGGGCGTGGCCACTACAACCATCTATTGGCACATCGGTAACCGCGACGAACTGGTTACCGCTGTGGTCCGGCGCCACGGCGAGCGAGTGGGCCGCACCCCGGTCGCTGGCGACACCGCCCGCGAACGGGTGCTCGATGTGGCCCGACTCATCTGGCGGACATCACTCGAACACCGAGAGGTCACTCGCCTAGCCGCCGAACACGGCGCATCAACGCTGCATGCTCGCCGCCTGGAGTTGACCATGGCTCGCGAGTTGGAAGCCACCGGAGTGATCGGTGCCGCTGCTCGCGACGCCATGCGGGCCATCACCGCCTGCGTCGGCGGTTTCATCGTTGCTGCGCTGCGCGCCGACCTCACGCCCGAGGCGCTCCAGCGCACCACTGTCCTCGTAGACGACGACGGAGCTTCCGATCTGGATCCGGCAACACGCGAGGCCCTCACCGAGCCCGCCGAACTGCCAGCGGTGTTCGAGGCGACCTTGCGGGCAGTGGTCGATTCGGTGGTGCCCGCTGACCTGTCCGCAAATGCCTATCTCTAGGCCGATTCCGAGGACGAGTACCGGTAGGCCGTGGCAGCGGGCTTGACCGGGCGGGCGAACCACAGCGGCCGCCGCAAGTTCCCCGGGCCGGGGCCAGGCCGGGTCTTAGCCAACCACTCCTCGAAGATCCGGTGCGAGGCTGCTGTATCGACCACCACGTCGCCGTAGGCGTCACCTAGCTCGGCCGGGGCCACGGTGACCCGCTGCAGCCAGCAGTGCATACCGCTGATCGGGTCGGGCTGGACCGGGAAGGTCAGGTTCTGGTGCACGCCGGTGTCGGTCCACCAGATCAGCCCAGTGTCAGGCTCCGCGCTCTCGTAGGGCACGTGGCCGCGCTCTCGCCGCAGGCGCCAGCGACCGTCGTCGTCTCGCTCGATCGAGGCTTTGCCTGCCCCCCAAGACCGGGCAGCATCATCCTCGAGGCGCCACCGACCCATGTGATGGCTGGCCGCCACCACGCCTGGCCGGATGCCCTCGGTCCGCCAGGCGTGAATCACGAAGTGACCGGTCCGGGTGGTGATCCGCACCAGGCCTTCTTCTTCGATGCCCAACTTCTCGGCATCCGACGGGTGGAGCCACAGCGGGTGGCGATGGCTGATCTCGTTCAGCCACTGGCTGTTGGATGACCGAGTGTGGATCAGGGTCGGAATGCGGAAGGTGGGCACAAGGATCCGCTCGCCGGCCAACATGTCTAGGTCCTCCCAGTGGACCTGGCTCCTGATGAAGGCCGGCATCGAGTACTCGGGCCAACCCCAGTCGCGCAGCGTCTCCGAGAAGAACTCCAGCTTCTTGGACGGCGTGGGAAACCCGAACTTGGCCTGTCCGTCCAAATCAATCGCCGGCGAGCCGTCGCCGATGAAAGGCATGTGCCCTCGGATGTCCTCCAACGACGTGTGCGAGCCGGCGGTACCCGGTCGGCGCCAAACGCCACCAGCGTCGCGCTCGGCCCCGGCTAGGTCGCTTGCGGGCACGTCCCGCTCGTATACCCGGTACTGATCGCCGGGCAGTGAGAAGGAACCCTTGCGCCTCATGTACTCCAGCGGGGTGAGGCCGACGGCCTCGGCGGCCTCCGGTAGCCCGGGAACCGAGCCCCCGAAAAGCATCGTGTAGTACTCGTCCAAGGTCAACGGGGTGCCTGGCTCATCTTGACTCTCGAATTGCGAGCGGATGCCCAACGATCCGTCAGGGTCAATCCGCCACGACAAATCGATCCAGAATTCCTGCTCCTCCCACACCTCTCCGGGATTGGCCTCGTACGTGCGGTCGAACGTCTCGCCGTCCAACTCGTGGTGACGGCGAGCCACCGGTTGGCGAAAGCCGATCCACCGGCCGTTGTGGGTCTCGAAACTGGCCACGTCGTGGCGCTCCGAGGCGATACCCATGGGTAGCACGTAGTCGGCAAACCAAGCCGACTCGTTCCAGGTGGGCGTCAGCGCAACGTGGCAGCCGATCAGCTCCGGATCACGCAACACCTCCATCCAAGTGAAGCCGTCGGGGTTGGTCCACAGTGGGTTGTAGACGCGGGTGAAGTAGGTGTCGATGCGACCCCGACCGGCCTTCAGGAAGTGGGGAAGAAGGATCGACAACTCGTGGTGAGTGAGCGGGTACTCGATTGGCCACTGCAGCTCGTTCCACCGAGCCTGTGGTTCAGGGTGGATGGGTGTAATTGGGATGAACTTGTTCCATCCATTGGCGTTGGTACCACCCTCCGTGCCGACTGAGCCAGTCAGCACGTTGAGGAACTGGAGGCAGCGTGACACCATCCAACCGCCTTCGTTCCCGGCCGACGAAGCCCGCCACGTGTGCGAGGCGAACTTCCCGAGGCCACGGCCGATGACCGCTGCCACCTCGCGGATGGTCGACTCCTCAACGCCGCATATTCGGGCTGCCTCGGCCGGCGTGTACTCCACGTACTGGTCAATGAGCGCCTGCCGCACGTTGGCGAAAGTACAGTCCAGGTCGGGGCGCGTCTCCCGAAGAAAAGTCTCCCAGTTGACCCACCGCTCGAAGAACGTGGCGTCCCAAGTCTCTGCCTCCAGCAGGAGACGAGCGATGGCGAGTAGAAGGAACGCCTCGGTGCCCGGCCACGGCGACAACCAGTAATCGGCCTTGGCTGCGGTGTTGGACAGGCGCGGGTCGACACACACGACGGTGGCGCCGTTCTTCTGACCCTCGATTATCCGCTGGGCGTGCGGGTTGAAGTAGTGCCCGGCCTCGAGATGTGACGAGATGAGAAAGATGACCTCGGCGTTGGCAAAGTCGGCCGACGGGCGATCGAAACCCATCCAAGAGGCGTAGCCCACCCGGGCACCGCTGGAACAAATATTGGTGTGACTGTTGTGGCCGTCGATTCCCCAACTGTGGAGCACCCGTTCCATGTAGCTGTCGTCGCCCATCCGTCCCACGTGGTACATGACCTCGTGGTGACGGTCCTCACGGAAGGCGGTACCAATGCGACTGCCGATCTGGTCGAGGGCCTGCTCCCAGGTGATGCGCTCCCATAGGCCCTCGCCGCGCTCGCCAACCCGCTTCATGGGCCAGAGGATCCGTTCGGGGTCCTCTACCTGGTTGATGGTGGCCGGGCCCTTGGCGCAGTTGCGGCCCCGGCTTGCCGGGTGCACCGGGTTGCCCTCGAACTTGGTGATTTTCCCGGTGTTCTTGTCGACCCATGCAAGGAGGCCACAGTTGGCCTCGCAGTTAAAGCACGTGGTCGGCACCAGGCGGTGGGCGCGACGAACCTTCTTCGGCCAGGCGGCCGGGTCAAGGGATTCAACATGGTCCCAGGTCTCTTCGGGTGGATAGCTGGACAGCGTGTTAGTCATCGGGTTACCGGGGGATCGTCGAGGAGATCTACGAGAGGGGCACGGTCTGGCCGGCTCGCACGTAGGCATCCTCATAGGCGTATAAACCGTGGAGCACAAAGGGCGCGGCCACGGCAGGAAGAAGTGGGTCGTCAGCGCCGAGGGCGATTGACACCACGACGAGGACGAGGGGCATGACGAGGCCGTCAAGGCGCCACTGGCGGAACGACCGTCGCCCGATGCCGTCGGTCATCTCAGCTAGCGCCATAGTCACGTGGCGGGAGTGGCTACCCCTCATTTCGAAAAAGACGAGGAGGCCATTGGTTACCAACCCGCCCAGCAACGTCCACTGGACGGTGGCCGTGCCAGGCACGTCAAAGAGGAGGTCGAGAACCGAGTAGGTGGCTCCGCCAGCTACCACGGCCTGGGTCAGGAGTAACGGCAACAGAATGGGCTGCTGCCAGAGGTCGCGACCCTCGCACTGCTCGAAAAGGAACGCCGTGTACCCGGCAGTTCCGAGTGCCAGCCCCACGGTGGGCAAGGCCAGCCACGGCAAGGCGCCGCCAGCGTTGGCCAAGCCGGCGAGCCACCAGGCGGCCAGGCAACTGGCAAAAGCCCCCAACACATACGATCCCTTGACCAGCCAAGAGGTGCGGTTTCCCTTCGTGATGATGTACCAGAATCTCTTCGGCTGCTTGAGGTCACCGACCAGTAGGGCGCCCGTAGCAACCAGAAAGGCCCCAGCCACCATGGCCGGGACGGTGCCGACCATGCGGTGGTCGCCGTGACCGAGGGCCACCAGCAAGGCGGCGACCAGCATCACCCCGGCGGCAATCGCCTTGGTGACCAAGTAACCCGACACCATCGCCCCCCAGACCGGTGGGTGTTGGGTGGTATAGGAGGTGCGGGCCATGGCCTCACCGTCGGTGCGGTCGGGGGCAGCCGACAGGGCCACCGGCGTGGCGGTTGAGTGGCCCGGGGTGGTATCGGCCCAGATCATCCCGTCGGGGGCGATGGCCGAAGCCAGCGGGTCGAGTGACGAAGCGGTAGCGCCCGTGTAGATGACCTTCGGCTGCGTGTTTTGCTCTGGGGACCGGACCAAGCCGCCGTCGGCGTGGAGGTGGGCGATCTCGCTGTCTGGGTCATCGAGGTCGCCGACCCGGATGGCCTGAGTCGGGCAGACGATGACGCACGACGGTTCAAGCCCGTCCTCGAGGCGGTGGTTGCAGAAGTTGCACTTATGTGCAGTCTTCGTCTCAGGGTTGATGTAGATGGCATCGTAGGGACAAGCGTTCATACAGGCTTTACAACCGATGCAATCCTCGTCTTGAAAGTCGACCACCCCATTGCCGGTGCGATGCAGAGCGGAGGTCGGGCAGATGGTTATACACGGGGCGTCGTCACAGTGGTTACACCGCATGACCGAAAAGGCTCTTTGAGTGTCGGGATGCGATCCCGTCTCCACATACTTCAACCAAGTCCGGTTCACGCCAAGCGGCACGTCGTGTTCGCTCTTGCAGGCGACGGTGCAGGCGTGACATCCGATACAACTTCCGGAGTCCAGGACGAATCCGAGGCGAGTCAAGAGCACTTCCTCTGCAAGCGATCAGGCGGGGCCATACCTAGCGAACCGGGACTGTAAGGATTAAGCGGCAACGCCGGCCATCTGGTGTATGCCGGCGCAAAGCAGGTCAACAAGACGGTCAAAGCTTTCATCGAGATCCACCGGGTGAGGATGGCCATCGCCTGACTCCAAGTGAGCAAAACCATGGAAGGCACTGCGCATGGACCTAGCAGCGTGGACCCGGTCGTCGTCGGCCAAGCCGTAGGCAACGAGTGCCAGGCCAAGGACCTGGACGACGCGTCCGACCGCTTCATCCAATTCGGCGTCGCCGGCACACGGGTAACGATCGGTCGCTGCATACAGGCCGGGGTGGTCGCGCACCATGACCCGCCAAGCCCGACCCATGGCTCGCACGGCGTCATCACCCGCCAAACCGACAGCAGCCTCACTGAGCCGAGCAGCCAAAATCTCTCGAGCGCGCAATCCAAGAGCACGAATCAGTGCGTCGTAACTGTCGACATGTCGATAGAGGGCAGGCTGGCGTACACCGAGTTTCTCGGCAACCCGGGTCAGCGTGACAGCGTCAAGGCCGTTGACATCGGCCAAAGTCGCCGCCGCCTCCACGACCTGTTCGGTGTCCAATGTCCGACGATTCACGGGCTGATCCTAGCGTTAGAGACTCTCACGTTCCAGTTAGTGTCTGTTCCCTCATAGTGAGAGGTGGAACTCACCACACAACCAGACCCGCTCCCACCGTGACCAGAACAGCTCCCCATGCTGCGCGTGGGCCGAGCGCCTCGCGTGCGATAAGCACGCCGAGCAATACTGAAACTTGGCGTAAACCAGCTACCTGGCCAGCCTGGGCACGCTGAAAAGCCAGAAGAACCAAGGCATACGCCCCGCCCTGCCCGAGGCCAATCACCACCGATTCGCCTGCTGCCGCCCGCAACCTCGCCATCGTGGGTCGGCGAATCCCCAAGACGCCCGCAGAACTGAGAACCATGACTACCGACAGGTACCCGAGAGCTCCGGTCAGATCGACTGAGCGAGCGTCAATCAGCGAGTAGGCCACCGTGCACAGACCAGTCACCGCAGCCAAAACCACGGATCGGCGTTCACTCCGCTGGGCACCTACCCCGGCTACCGCAAGCAGACCGACCACCAGCACAACTAGGCCAGTCGCTGTCGCAACAGAAGGAGTCTCATCTAGCAGCAGCCACCCACCGAGACCTACTAAAAGTGGGGCTGTACCTCTCGAAATCGGGTAAGCCACCCCAAGACTTCCCGTCCGGTAGGCCGACCCAAGCAAACCCATGTAGAGACCCTGGGCAACCGATGAGGCCAGAAGCCAACCCAAGACCTCGCTTGGCGGGTCAGCGATGGCCGTCGGTAGCAGAACAAACCCGACAAAGAGGTAGGCCAGCGCAATGACTACCTCCGGGTCGCTTCCCCGGTGCAGGCGGGTGTTCCACCCGGCGTGGAGAATGGTGGAGACAAGAACTAGCAGGACTGCGGAGAGCGGCATGTGCAGTCCCTAAGGTGATTCCGGTGAGTCGGCAGCTCGGGCCTGAAGCCCGGCGATGACAGCTACGTCCACGATGTCAGCCGCCGAACAGCCGCGCGACAGGTCATGAAACACACCGTCAAGTCCCTGTACAAGCGGTCCATACGCACGTGCGCCACCAAGCCGCTCGGTCACCTTGTAAGCAATGTTTCCGCTGTCTAGATCAGGAAAGATCAGCACATCGGCCGCCCCGTTTACTGATGATCCAGGAGCCTTAACGGCGGCAACTGCCGGCACCATGGCCGAGTCGAATTGCAACTCGCCGTCCACAGCTAGGTCGGGGCGGGCCTCGGCCAACAAGCGAGTTGCCTCACGGACCTTGTCGACTCGGGGATGATCCGCACTGCCCTTGGTAGAGAAAGAGAGCAGACCCACACGCGGCCTTTCGCCGCCGATGGGAAGCGCGACTAGGGAGGACCTGACCAAGAAAGACCAGGTGTCAGCCGTCGACGCTGCGATCGAAGCTAACTGGGCGGCATTGGGATCTGGCACCACGCTGCAGTCGCCGTATGACACCGCCCGGCCATCAGCAAGCAGCATCAGGAAGCTGCTGGACACCAAGTCGACGCCGGGAGCCAGACCCAGCACCCTCAGGCCAGCTCGCAGGACATCAGCCGTCGACCTAGATGCACCCGCCACGGCTGCATCCGCCACACCGGACCGCACCAGAACGGCGGCTGCCACCACCGGGTCGTTGGGATCCAGACCAGCAGCGTTAGCCCGGGCAATTGCCTCAGCTTGACGGTCGTCGACTGGATCGACGACCGGATGTACCGGCTGAACCAAACCTTCGTCCACAAGTTGAATTGCCGCGTAGTCGGCGCGAGGATCGCCTAGGTCTGCCAAAACAACACGGGCGGGATCAGCGGCAGCCCGCTTACGCCAGTCGGCAACAAGTCGAGGCATCCCGTAGACCATGCCGAGGCCATCGCCCGTGAGGTCCGTCACCGCCGCACCTCCGAACCCGATCTCCTCGTCAGCACCTAGTCGTTATTGGCCAGCCAGGCGTCGACACGGTCAGCTACCCGGTCAACCCGGGCCACTAGATCGTCGATAACAGCGCCGTCTGCAATCAGCGGCGGCGAAATAGTCAGACCGGTGTAACCCCGGTCGTCTGGACGCACCGTCATGCGCTCATCGCGAACAAATCTGTTAAGAACTCCACCTCGCAATGCCTCCTCCTGGGCAGTGCTGAGATCTCGCTGGGTGCCGGAGTCAGCACACAAATCCACCGCGTAGAAGAAGCCCGTTCCGCGTACCTCGCGTACCGATCGGTGGGCATCACCCATAGCTCGGAGTTTCGCTGCGAAGGATTCCTCAGTAGCCAAGACGTGTTGCATAACTCCCTCATCGCGCATCGCCGACATATTGGCCACGGCGACTGCTGTGGCTACCGGGTGGCCACCGAAGGTCGAGCCGTGCACGTAGGAGCCAAATGGCGAGTCGTAGAGCTCTTGTACCAGAGGACCGCGAATGACCACGCCACCTAGTGGTTGATAGGCCGAGGTCACGCCCTTGGCGAAGGTGATCATGTCGGGAACCACTCCGTGGCGCTCACTGGCAAACCAATGGCCGAATCGACCAAAGGAGCAGATGACCTCATCAGCAACCAGCAAAACACCGTACTGATCGCAAATACGCCGCAACTCCTGCCAGTATCCGACCGGGGGAACTAACGCTCCACCGCCGTTCTGGATGGGCTCGGCGATGATCATACTGATCGTCTCCGGGCCCTCGGCCTGAATCGTCTCTTCTATGGCCCGCACGCACGATAGATCTTCCGCTGGGGTGCCCTCTGGCGAAATGCACTGCCGTGTGTTCGGAACATGGCGGGTTCCGTCCCACAATGCCGGCAAATAGGGAGCTCGAAAGTTCGGGATGCCGGTAACCGAAAGAGCGCCGAGAGTGGTTCCGTGATACGCCCAGTTACGAGAGATGACCTTGTAACGGGCTTCGTCGCCTCTGGCGACGTGATAGTTGCGGGCGAACTTGATCGCCGACTCGACCGCCTCAGAACCAGAACTCACAAAGAAGGTCTCGCTCATATCCCCTGGTGCAAAGCCGGCAATCATGCTGGCAGCTTCGATAGCTGGCGGATGGGCAAACCCCCAGTTGGTAGAAAACGCCAGCGTGTTCATTTGCTTTGCTGCAGCTGCCGATAGGTCTGAACGCCCGTGACCGATGTTGACGCAGAAGAGCCCAGCCAATCCGTCGAGATACTCGTTGCCTTCGGTGTCGTAGAGGTAGCAACCTTCGCCACGTTCGATAATGGGCAAACCGTCGGAGTGCCAGGCGGCCTTCTTGGTGAAGTGGGGGACTAGGTGTTGCTGGGCGAGTTCCCTCATACTGCTCATGGGTTCTCCAGAAGGACGGCGGTCGTAAACTGCGCTGACCAGCGGCCGAAGACCGGCCTCACTGATGTTATAGCCTGTAACTTAATCGCTAAGTATTCTAACTACAAGGGTCCTGGTTTGATCGTCATCGGTCAGCCGCAATGAACCGATCAACTGCCTCGAATCTTGTCTCTAGGAGTACCGCACAATGGCCAAGCAGATCCCAGAACGCGCGCAGGTGGTCATAATCGGCGGTGGCATCGTCGGAGCCAGTGTCGCCTACCACTTAGCCGAATTGGGCTGGAACGACGTCGTTCTACTTGAGCGCCACACACTGACGAGCGGCACAACTTGGCACGCTGCTGGACTGGTGGGCTGCCTCCGCGCCACCCACAACATGACCCGCCTGGCCGCATATTCGGCTGATCTCTATGAGTCCCTTGAGCGTGACATGGGCCAGCCAACGGGCTTTCGCAAGGTTGGCTCGCTAAGCGTTGCGGACAATTTAGAGCGCATGGAGGAACTGGTGCGAGGCGCCGGCATGGCTAGGTGCTTCGATGTGGACGTCGAGATCATCGATGCCGAGGAACTCTGTGCGCGCTACCCACTAATTAACCCAGAAGGGGTGGTCGGCGGGGTTTGGCTACCTGGTGACGGTCAGGCTTCGCCGGTCGATACGACCATGGCAATGGCCAACGTGGCGAAGTCCAAGGGTGTCAAGATCCATGAAGGAGTGTCCGTTTCACAAATCCTTACCGCCGAAGGCCGAGCAATCGGAGTGGAAACCGACCAAGGTCCTATTGAGGCCGAGCATGTGGTCACGGCCGCCGGCATGTGGTCGCATCAACTCGGTCGTGACGCAGGTGTCAACATTCCTCTTCACGCTTGCGAGCACTTCTACCTAGTAACCGAACTCATTGAGGACCTGCCATCAGGTCTTCCGGTTCTGCGCGACACGGACAACTGCATCTACGTGAAGGAGGAGGCTGGCCGACTCATGGTCGGCGCATTTGAACCGGTGGCCAAGCCTTTCGGGATGAAAGGAGTGCCCACCGACCGACCTTTCATGCAACTCAACGAGGACTGGGAGCACTTGGCTCCCGTATACGAGGCGGCTTGCGAGCGTCTACCGGTTTTGACCGACGTGGGTATCCGGTTGTTCTTCAACGGGCCCGAGTCGTTTACCCCTGACGACCGCTACCTACTCGGCGAGACCCCAGAACTGCGAAACCATTGGGTGGCGACAGGCTTCAACTCAATCGGTATGCAATCGGCCGGTGGGGCCGGGAAAGTTCTGGCCGAATGGATTGTGGGTGGACGACCTCCGATGGACTTGTGGGACGTTGACGTGCGCCGCATGCAACCTTTCCAAACAAACCGCCGGTACCTCCGCGATCGATCGACTGAGGCCCTAGGTCTGCTTTATGCCATGCACTGGCCGTTTCGTCAGGTCGAGACCGCCCGAGGGGTTCGGCGTTCACCAATCCATCATCGTCTGGTCGATCTCGGGGCCTGCCACGGCGAGAACGGTGGGTGGGAGCGACCAAACTGGTATGCCCCCAGGGGCATCGATCCGCGCTACCAATACACCTACAGACGACAGAACTGGTTTGAGTACTCGGCTTTCGAGCACCGCTCCTGTCGGGAGGGTGCGGCACTGTTCGACCAGAGTTCCCTAGCGAAGCTTCTTGTGCAAGGCACAGACGCCTGCACGGTCTTAAACCAAATCTCTTCGGCTGACGTCGATGTGGAACCGGGCATATCGGTCTATACGACATGGCTCAACGACCAGGGGGGCATCGAGGCTGACCTGACCGTTAACCGCCTCGACGAGGAAAGTTTCCTTGTGGTGACTGCCTACACCACGCAAGTGAAGGACGCCGACTGGATCGCCCGCCACACCCCAGACGGGGCCCGCATAACGGTCACCGACGTGACCTCAGGATGGGCAGTCCTCGGCGTGTTCGGTCCTAAAGCACGCGAAGTCGTGGGACCACTGACCGATGCTGATCTTTCCAACACCGCATTCCCATTCGGCACTCTGCAAGAAATCGACTTGGGCTACGCCCGATCCATCGCTGTGCGTCGCACCTACATGGGAGAGCTGGGCTGGGAGCTCTACGTGCCAACAGAGTTTGCTGTTGGCGCCTTCGACGCCCTATGGGCCTCGGGCGAATCTATGGGCTTGGTGCTGGCTGGCTATCACGCCATGAACTCTCTCCGCATGGAGAAGGCTTATCGGCACTGGGGAGACGACATCGGCGACGAGGACACGCCCATCGAAGCCGGCCTCGCTTGGGGCGTGGCCTTTAACAAGCCCGGAGGATTCATTGGCCGCGAGGCGCTGTTGGCCCAGAAGGAAACCGGCCCGACCCGGCGCCTTGTCCAATTTCGCCTTGAAGACCCTGAGCCCCTGATCTACCACGATGAGCCGGTCTACCGCGACGGCAATCTGGTGGGTCGGATCACATCCGGCATGTACGGACACACGGTCGGAAGCGCCCTCGGCATGGCCTATGTGGGATGCGATTCCGACACGCCTCGCGATCAGGTGATCACGGGTGCCTTTGAGGTAGACGTGAACGGAACCCGAATTCCGGCAACGGCGTCTTACCGTCCGTTCTACGATCCGGATAGCAAGAGAGTCCATCTCTAGCAGCGATTCCAAGCCCGTCTTATCTGCCGGAGAGGCCGAATACCCTTGGAATCAACAATCCGTCATTCCAAGGGAGCCTCTAGAAGACGATCTAGCAGGTCTGTCAATGTCCGCTGTTCGTCCGCAGAAAGCACGGTGTACTGAGATTTCTCAATCTCGTGTTGGGCGGCATAGGCCTCAAGGACCAGTTTCTCACCGCTAAGGGTCAGTGAAACCGTCACCAATCGGCGGTCGTCCTGCTGACGTGAACGCTCGACATGTCCATTTCTCTCCAAGGTGTTGACCACACTCGATACTGACGCTCGGGACAGTCCGGCCAGCAACGCTATTCGGTGGGCTTCAAGTGGTCCGCAGGACCAGAGGGTGAACAAGACCCGGAAGCCAGCGGTGGTAAGGCCCCGTGGCCGGTGAGCCGTTGACTCGACGTAGCGGTTGAAGCGATTGGCAGCCCGAGTCATTACGAACGACAGATGAAAAAGGCCGAGGTCAGTATCCAGGGCGCGGGACACTTGATCGGTTGCCAGTTCGAGGAAGCGGTCGTCCCGCTTGTCATCAGTCACGGAACGGACTACCGACTTACCGGTCAGGAACCGGCTGCAGCCAACCCGCTCTCATCACCTAGGTAGGCGGCAATGACCGCCGGATCCTGTTGGACGGCGGTCGGAACCCCCTCAGAGATTTTCTGTCCAAAATCGAGCACCAGCACCCGGTCGGCTATGTCCATAACCAAACCCATGTCGTGCTCAACCAGGATCATCGAAATACCTAACTCCTCACGGATGTCCAGAATAAAGCGGGCCATATCCTCGGTCTCTTCAAGGTTCATTCCGGCGACAGGCTCATCCAAGAGCAATAACTCTGGCTCCATTGCTAGTGCGCGACCCAATTCGACCCGCTTCTGGAATCCATAGGGCAAAAGAGCTACTGGGTGCTTGCGCCACTGCTCAATCTCAAGGAAGTCGATGATGTCCTCTACGGCGCGTCGATTGGCCATCTCCTCCTTCTTGGCCGGGCCAGCCCAAAGGGCCCCGGCCAACCAGGACCGCTTCATCCGGATGTGCCGGCCGAGGAGCAAGTTCTCCAACACTGTCATGTGGGGGAAAAGTTCGATGTTCTGGAAGGTACGGGCGATTCCCCGCTCAGCTACCCGGTCGGGACGTTCGCCCATGATGGACGCTCCCTTCCAGCGGATGTCTCCCTTCTGCGGGTGGTACACCTGGCTGATGCTGTTGAAGATCGACGTCTTACCCGCACCGTTGGGCCCGATGATTGCGTACAACTCCTCATTCGCTACCTGAAATGAGATATCCGTGATGGCCTTCACACCCTTAAAGGACAGGCTGATCTCATCTACTTCGAGCAACACATCACCGGGTTGCCAGGCTGAAGGTTCATTGCTCATGACAGCCACCGCTTACGCCGCTTGTAATGCTTGACGTCCTTAAAGGACTTTCTTTCACCATCGTCACCGTGGAGGCCGAGGTAGAACTCCTGAACGTCTTCGTCTTTCAGCAGTTTGGAAGCCTCCGCGTCCATAACGATCTTTCCGGTTTCCATGATGTATCCGTAATCGGCGATCGATAAGGCCATGTTGGCGTTCTGTTCAATGAGGAGGACACTGGTTCCCGATTGATTGATCTCAACGATGATGTCCCGGATCTGAGCCACGAGCTTGGGGGCTAGGCCAAGAGATGGCTCATCAAGTATCAAGAGGTTCGGACTGGACATCAACGCCCGACCGATAGCAAGCATCTGCTGCTCGCCTCCCGACAAGTACCCGGCGATCGAACTCCGCCGCTCCGCCAGGACTGGGAACATGGTCATTACCCGCTCATGAGCATCGGCTATGGCGGTCCGATCTTTGCTGGTGATACTCCCGGTCACGAGGTTCTCATCAACCGTCAACTCGGCGAACACCCGCCGACCCTCCATTACTTGGGTGATGCCTGATCGAACGATTTCCGCAGGATCTTTGTCGTCAATCTGCACTCCACTAAGGCTGACCGACCCTTTGGTGATCTTTCCTTCGTGAACGTCCAGTAGCCCGGTGATGGCACGGGTGGCAGTGGTCTTGCCGGCTCCATTCGCGCCTAGTAGAGCGACGATCTGACCGTCGCGTACTTCAATCGAGAGGCCGCGTAGAACGAGGATTACCTCGTTATAGACGACTTCCAGATTCGCGACTTCAAGCATCAAGAGCCTCTAATCGATTCGGAATTCTTCCGACGACAGATCTGAGTTTCCGGGGGGCGGTTTAACCGCCCCCCGGAACCGTCAGATTTCTTGCTTTCCTTGCAGAGGATCAGCCAGCCGAGAAGCAGGCTCCCTCGTAAACATGGTCACGGGTAATATCCGACATGATCGGACCTCCCGCCATCATCACCGAGCCGGTGCTCCCACCGTCAGCAACCGTGGCTTCAACATTGAACAGGTCTGCCTGAGTGTCGAACACGTAGGACTCGCGGACAATGAAGTCATTGATTTCACCGGCGTAGCTCTGGTTCGGAGCCAAGCCCTGATAATCGATGACGGTCTCATTGGCTGCGCGAACCACGCCCTCCCTCGTCATGTCGCCGTTCCTTGCAGCCGTCTCCAAGATCTGGTGAGCGGCCATCGCCTCAGTCCAGCCGTAGGTATAGACGTCTGATAGTGGCTTATCAGGCATACGAGCTTGCAACTCTGCAACCATCGTCTTCATACCAGGAGCATCGCCTGAGTTCCAAGTGAGTGCATAAGCCGACTGGTAATAGAAGGCATCCAGCGCCGGCGCCAAAGGCGTTGCTAGCAGCATGTAGTTGTACGTCGGAGAGTTGCCGGACCAGATCGGCGTGAACCCCTGAGCAGCAGCTCCACCGAAGATCTCAGCAAAGACCGAGGGTCCTACAGTCGCCCAGACGAGGTTCGCCCCCGACTCGATCAGACCCGTAATGACAGGAGTCTGATCGGCACCGGGAATGGCTGCACCTTCACCGTCATAAACGACCTCGATCCCCAGAGCTTCGGCTGCGATCTTGGCGCCGGTCGCGCCATCTTGGCCGTATTCGCCGGGATAGGAGATCACTGCCAGTTTGGTATCGCCATCCACGACGTTCTTGGACAGCCAATCCACTGCGTTGATCGACTCATAGCAGTAGTTGGTGTAGGACTCGAAGACGTTCTGGCCATAGCCCGGGTCTGGCCACCCCGAGTACCAGGACAGTGGAATTGCACCCAGGTTGTCTTCAATCAACATTTCAGCAATCGCAGCCGTGTGTGGGGAGCCTGTCGACTGGCTGAGGAAGACGACGCCGTTGTCCTTGTCACGCATTGCCTCGTAGCGATCGAGATGCGTAGGAACGTCGTATCCGTTGTCAAGAACAACGAGTTCAACCATCTTGCCGTCGATGCCGCCATGGTCATTCACCATGTCCCAGTAGGCGGTCTGCGCGTCCATGATCTGGATGACCAGTGGGGCGAAGATGCCACTGAGATCGGCTATAGCACCGATTCGGATTGTGTCCTCGGTGACGCCGTAGTCGTAAATCGTCTCGGCGGGAGCGACGAGTTCGCCGGCTCCCTGGC
>DEAU01000035.1 GCA_002348705.1 Candidatus Neomicrothrix sp. UBA2974 | reverse complement strand
TGTT
This sequence comes from Candidatus Neomicrothrix sp. UBA2974, assembly GCA_002348705.1. Taxonomy (GTDB): domain Bacteria; phylum Actinomycetota; class Acidimicrobiia; order Acidimicrobiales; family MedAcidi-G1; genus UBA9410. The sequence goes on along the minus strand of DEAU01000035.1, from coordinate 17,189 downwards.
GGTGCGGTCGTGGTGGTGGCCGAGTCGGCGCCACAGCCAGATATCGCGATTAGAAAAGTAATAATTCCTGCAGACCACTTCATGGTGTCAGTTTGACCGCAGTTGCCTAGTTCAGCAATCGAACTAGTTAGAAAATTTCCACTCGCCGCTGTTTTCCACAATTCTGGACCAGTTGTTTTTCGCATAGATGTAGTGTGAATTTGACTCGTTCAGGTCAGAGCGGGCGCAATCGTGAAAAAAGCTTCCATCTAAGAGACTTTCGTGGTCAAGCCAACCATTCTCGACCATGAGGGCCAGGACGGCCGCCGCTCGGGTGGCCATGCCAGATCCCATTACCTCGTCTGAGCCGTCTTCGTAGGTTCTTTCTTTTGCTTCTTTAAGCAATGTGCTGAGAGGACTGCCGAACTCGAATTCTCGGCGGTCTGCGTCCGTATAGAGCTCGTGGGCAACGAAATAGGTGAAATAGTCGGCCCCCCCTTCTACGACCACGGGCGTGTGGTCGCCGCGACCTTTTCGATCGATTGTGTCATTGCAATCGCCTTCTAGATCATGCTGAAAGGCGTGGTAAAGCTCGTGTACTAGGAATCTTTGGGTATCCCAGACCGGGCTTCCCTCTTTCCAGGCCATCATCACGAACCGTGTTTTTTCGCAAAGCCCCACTTGAGTTGAAGTGTCAGCACCTTCCTCTAGCCAGAGTCGGTAACGGTAAAGCTCCTCGTCAAGTCTTTCTTCTTCGTCTTGATGACCCATACATAGGTCGTTCTGGAGCCACTCTTCAATCTGGGCCATAAGACCGTCGATCTGGGCTTGAGATAGGAGCACCTCGTTTGGTGTAAATGGATGACCACCAAAGCGATCGGGGTCCTCGGGTCCAAGGTTTCTGCCGATGTGATAGAGGACGACGAGAATGTTGGCGTTCTGATCAGCCATCTTGTTCGAAGCAAGGTTCGCCCAACTCCTGAGCTCAGAAGTAGGGGTACTGCTCAGATTGATGAGATGAATTGTCGGGTCATCAGGAGCAGAGAGGCTTCCTAGTTGAGTCGGAGCGTTCGTTGCGGTGGTGGCTGGCGTAAGGGTGGTTGTTGGTGCGGTAGTGGTGGTGGCTGGCGTAAGGGTGGTTGTTGGTGCGGCGGTGGAGTCGGAACCACCACCACAGGTAGGGGCCAAGAGCAAGACAGCCAGGACAACCACACGTGCCTTCATTTACCTATTGTTTCTTCTCCGCTGAGGCCTCGTGAATTGAGTATCGATGCGACATATGGGGTCCAGAGTTCCTCACCAACCGGGAGCTGGTGTCCATGAAATCAGGTTGACCGCTTGCTTCAGGCTCCCTTTCCGGTCTGCATCGCAAATTCTCAAGGCCTGGGCAAATGTCGAAGGTGGCCTGTTTCGTTAACGCTGCGCACTGTGCGCAGCCCTGAGGATGAGGCGCTGACTCGAGTGATTCCGCAATAGTCGGGCATGAGAGCGAACGGGTTGTCGTGAGCGAGGAGAGACTGCAGATAGACGCTGGTCACCATGCCGTGGCAGAACACAGCCACTGTTTGTCCTTGGTGTGAAATTACTAATTCGTCGAATGCGTTCACTACCCGGTCGCGGAAGGCCTCGAAGCCGTCAGAGAACATGCTCATTGGATCTTCAAGGAACTCTTGAATGACTTCGTGGTCCGCGTGCATTTCCTCCGCCGGGGTGTACGAGTTGCGCCGATGATCTGATTCCACGAGGTCAGATCGCTCCTTGGGCTCGACATGGAGTCGGCTGGCCAGTGGTCGACCCGTTTCGACGGCGCGGATCATGGTGCTCGTGATGACCGCGTCGACTGTCTCGCCAGTAAGGAATTCCGCGGTCGCGTCGGCCTGCCGGCGACCTTGGTTTGACAATGGTGGATCAGCGGCATTGTTGCCACTCTGCTGTGACTCGGGAAGACCATGGCGGATGATTAGGAGTTCCACGAAAGGAGGACCCTATGGCGATTAGGGAGCCGAGATGGCAGCGGCCAAGGCAGCAGTTGGCCAGCGCCCGTTGCTGCAGAGGAGACCGATTGAGCACCACCGACCCCTGCATGTGAGGCAGTTGTTCCTGCAGTCAGCGTTGAGTCAGTTTCCCGCTATTCCACTGCTTATCGAATTTGACGTTCTCACTTTGGGCGGGTTTTTTCGGGGTTTTCCTCCTAGGGTCAAAGCACTGTTGGCGAAGTGCTACATCTATTGAGAACCTGTCTGGACCTGAAGACTTGGAGTCAGCTTCAGAAATTGATGGATGATCAGGTATGAGAATTGTCGACGTTCTCGAACGCGATGCTGAGTTGTATCCGGATCGAGTTGCAGTAGTTCTTGCTGATGACCGATCGGTCACTTTCGCCGAGTTGACGGATCGGGTTCGCCGCATAGCAGCAGGTTTCAAATCTCTTGGCATCAAGCGTGGATCCAGAGTCGTATTAGTGGCTGATGATGGCGCCGTGTTTTTCGACGTCTATCTCGCGGTCGCTTATCTGGGAGCAATTGCCGTACCCATCAACACCCGACTTACGGATCGTGAGATCGAATTCATTATCGATAATGCCCAACCGATGCTGACGATTGCAGATTCCGGATACGTGGAGCGGCTAGGAGTCATGAGGGGAGTGGATCTTGTAATCGACTCCGACTCTCCGGCATACGAAGAGTTGGCTAGTTCGGATCCGCTTCCTGACCTAGGACAGGCATCTGAAGATGACGTTGCTCTGATCATCTATACGAGCGGGACGACCGGACAGCCGAAAGGGGTCTGCCTTACTCAACGCGCACTCATCTTCAATGGGCTGACGATGGCAATAGTGCAACAGTTCCAGCCCGATGATGTGTTTCTCTCGGCGACACCCCTCTTTCACGCGGCAAGCGGAACCCGAGTTAGCTCCATGTTGGTTGATGGACAGACCCACGTAGTGCTGGGGAAGTTCACTCCGAAGTCATTTTTCGAATTGGTGCAGAAATACAAAGTGACGGTGACGGTTCTGGTACCAACCCAATTGCGCCTGATCATCGAAGACCCGGAGTTTTCGAGCTACGACCTCTCGAGTCTCCGCCTGATTGTCTATGGCGCAGCACCTTCCGGGGGAGAACTGATCAGGAAGGCTCAGGAGAAATTCGGTTGCGGCTTATACCAGGGGTACGGAATTTCGGAATGTGTCACAAACCTGACGGGACTACTGCCGTCTGATCACGACAGTGCGCTGCACAACCGTCCAGACCTTCTCGCATCATGTGGCCGGGTGGTGCCCGGGGTGCGAATCGAATTGCGCAATGGTCAGGGCACTCCGGTGTCCGTAGGAGAGGTCGGAGAGATATGGGTGCAGACCGAGAAGATGATGACGGGCTACTGGCGCGATCCTGCCCAGACTGCGGAGGCGATAGTCGATGGGTGGTTCCGAACCGGAGACCTCGCTCGGAGTGACGAAGATGGCTACTTGTTTATTGTCGGCCGATCAAAGGACATGCTGATATCCGGAGGGGTGAACGTCTACCCCAGCGAGATCGAACTTGTCCTCCACGACCATCCGGCTGTGATCGAATCTTCGGTCATCGGACGACCAGACAGTAAATGGGGCGAGCGTCCCGTGGCGTTTGTCAAGTTGAACCGACAAGTCGACGAAGGAGAACTTCGCACCTGGTGTGACGAGCGCCTCGCCGCTTTCAAGGTTCCTTCAGAGTTCTTCTTGGTCGACGAGTTCCCCCGGACGGTAACGGGAAAGATCCGAAAGGTGGAATTGCGGAAAATGGCCAGTTGAGCCATGGCGACGATGGGTCGCAAAGTGACAATCACGGCGAAATTCCTGTCTCACATTCTGCGAAAGATTTGATTCATCATGCCGTTGGCGGGATTTCCATGTCGAGAATCAATGACTGGTAGGACTTGCCGTGGGGATCGGTGCGGAGACTCCTAGAGACCCCACCATCTAGGGCCTGAGTCATCACGAAATTCAGGCCACTGGTCCCAGGAAGTTCGTAACGGGTGATCTCACCTTTGACTAGTTCGCCAAAGACTTCACGCACTCGTTCTGCTGTGACTTCACGACGAATAGTTTCCCAGTGCGATTCCTCGTACGCGAAGACGCAGATATTGGAGACGTCGCCCTTGTCTCCAGACCGGCTATAGGCGATCTCTCGGAGTTTCACGAGTCGATCACCTCTGTCCAGGCCTTCACGTCATCACGGGGCAGGAAGGCAGGTGTGACACCTATGGCCGGTGTGGTCTGGGTTATGACGCCTCCGGCGCCAGCAGGCCCCATCCACAGATACTGGCTTTCAAAGGATACGACGTCGGCAATGTCGCGTTCCTGACATCGTGCAGCGATCCGGAGCCTTACTTCGGCGGGCTCGCCTTTGGGCAACTGGTCACCGAAGAGAGCGCTCATGCCGTGGAGGTCATACCGAACCTCGCTGATGGCCGATTTATAAGGCTCAAGGCGCTTTGCGACGACTTCGGCTCCGAGTTGGGCTCTATCCACGCAACCGGGACCTCCAAAGGAAACCTCCGTCACGACTTTCCAGCCTTCGTCGATGCCCACTAGAACCTTCAAGTCTTCTGGTCGTGGCCGGCCGGTGGCACCACCTACGCGAACCCTGTCCGGCCCAACTTCTTCGATCCAAACGTTGCTGAAGTCGGCCGTGCTGTCGGGGGTGAGGTAACTAGTGGGGTCGTGGATCTCGTAGGCGAGTTGAGTCTTCACCACGCCGAGGTTGACGGCCCCACCAGTTCCCGGCAACTTGGTAATCACGGACTCCTCGTTGCTGACGTGAGCAATCGGGAAGCCCAGATGGACGATGTCGTCAAGAACTCGGTAGGGCGGATCCACGTAATTGCCCCCCGTGCCGTGAGTCCCGCACTCAAGTAGGTGGCCAACCAAGGTGGCAGCAGCCATCCGGTCCCAGTCATTAGTTGCCCACCCCATCTCGTAGGCAATGGGTCCGACAAAAAGTGACGGGTCGGCGATCCTGCCACCGAGTACGAACTGACACTCTTCTGCCAAGAGTTCGACGATGGGGTCGGCTCCGATGTACGCATTAGCAGAGACCAGTTTCTCTCCGAGATCTGATGCCCGTGCTTCCAACTCGGGGAGTTCGAGGTTCTGGTCCACAACGTGATCAAGCACGTCGTCTCCATAGACCACGCCCACCCGTACCCCTGACATGCCGTTCGACTGAAGGCCCCGCAGAACGTCATCAAGGGCGGCGGACGGATTTGCCGCGCCGAAGTTCCCGATGACCTTCCCACCTGAGGAGAGGAACTTGACCATGCGGTCCATGAGTTCGGGAATTCGCTCGTACTGACCGCGCATCTCATCGTTTTGGCGCCGGATCTGTGCAAGTGCCATGGTCCGCTCAGCGAGGCAGTCAAAACCCATGTAACTGACATGGCCGCTGTCTGCGAGCTCTTGTGCCCAGTCGAGGCGATCGTCGGACCAGGCTGAGCCGCAACCAATAGAAATACTCCTCGTCACCGTTCTGCTTCTTTCAATCCTGCAGGCTGAGAAATAGGCCGACCAGCCCACTCTTCTGTCGCGACGCTTGGGTTAGCGATGGATGAGGAAGGTCAACCTTCAACGCGACACCTTCTGAAAAAACTTTGTAAGGCCAACTGGAATTTTTCTCGTCAGCTCTAGATCCTGCCGAATTTCCGCGTAAGTTCATCTGAGTTAAAAAGATTAGATCAGTGGCAAAGCATGCGCAGGTTGAAGGGGTAGGGGAACACGACGTGGTTCCAGAGACGGCATTCGAAAACCTGAAGATCATCGACTGTGATTCGCACTTCACTGAACCACCTGACTTGTGGGCAGCGCGGGCACCCGCCTCGATGCTCGAAAGGGTCCCCACTCAAAAGACTGTGGACGGTAAGACAGCCTGGTATCTAGACGGAGAGGTCTGGTCTACGACTGGTGGGAACACGATACAGAGTGGCCATCAGAAAGTTCTTGGTTCGCACGTAGTCCAGCCATTTGATGACATTGATAAGAGCTCATGGGCAGTCAAGGAAAGACTTGACCTCTGTGACGAAATGGGTATTCACGCCCAGATCCTCTACCCAAATGGTGTCGGCTTTGCTTCCAACCATGTTCTTTCCATCGAGGATCTCGAGCAGCGAAGAATGGTTCTGGAGATCTACAACGACTTCTGCGTTGACATTCAAGATGAAGGGAATGGCCGGCTTTATCCCCAGGCGATGTTGCCGATCTGGGATATGGAATTCACTGTTGCCGAAATGACAAGGCTCCTCGACAAGGGGATGACCGGGTTCACTCTTTCAGACAAGCCCGAAATGGTTGGTCTGCCGGAACTCTGGGAGCCATATTTCGAACCAATGTGGGATCTCTTCAACGAGTCGGGCGCTGTTGCCAATTTTCACATCGGTGCCGGTATGAGCCGGGCTGAGATGGAAGATATTCGCGGGTCACGCGACAAGCAGGCGAAGGTTGGTGGTCAAATCGAAAGCGTTGAGCTGCCAAGACCGATTCCGGCGAGGACACCTACGTACTGGTCTTCGTTCGGACACCAGCGACGACTAGCGATCCACGCCACTCAGATGTACATGAGCAATGTCCGAATCATCACGAACCTGTGCATGAGCGACCTGTTCGACCGTTATCCGAAGCTGAAAATCGTCTCTGCGGAAAGTGGAATCGGCTGGATTCCGTTCATTCTCGAAGCGCTTGAATACCAGTACGACGAGATGATCACCGAATCAGATGAAGTCGCTTACGCACAACGCAGGCCGTCGGAATATTTTCGTGATCATCTTTATGTGATGTTTTGGTTTGAGCAGTCGGCTCCAGCCAAGTTGATTGAAGAAGTCGGAGTAAACAACGTTCTTGTCGAGACTGATGTTCCTCACCCGACATGTCTCTATCCGTCCACTCGGGAACACTTTGCCAGAGTGCTGGCAGAAGTTGATCCGGCGGTCCAACGCCGAGTGTTGCAGGACAACGCTGCAGAACTCTATGGGATAGCTGTCTAGGCCTTAAAGGAATCTGCACATGAAGTTTGGAATGTTGGTCAGCGACAGCCCGAGAAATATCGATCCTGTCGAACAACTTGACGGGTTGCTTCGTCAGGTCGAAGTTGGTCAGGAAAATGGCCTCAGTTACTTTGATATCGGCCAACACTTCCTCTACGGAGAACTGCGATGGCTACAGCCGATACCAGTATTAGCTCGGCTAGCAGCTGAGATCGATGATCACGTAAGGCTCGGTGCAACCATTCTTCTCGCACCTCTGTACAACCCGGTGATTCTGGCCGAGGAAATCGCCACCCTTGACATCATCACGCGGGGGAGGCTTGATGTGGGTCTAGGACTTGGCTATCGGAAGGACGAATTTGCTCTCCTGAATGTCCCTTTCAAGGAACGGGTAAGCCGGTTCGAAGAGTGCCTCGAAATCATGAAGCTGTGTTGGGCAATGGAGGACTTTGATTACCACGGTCGACATTGGCGGATAGAAGGAGCTACTCCCCACATCCAGTGTGTGCAGGAGCCTCATCCCCCTATCTGGATGGGGGCCCATTCGCGCGTTGGGGCTCGACGAGCTGGGCGGGTCGGCGATTGCTTCACTATCCCACCGGAGTACGACATACATGAGATGCGAGTACGGCTCGGGATCATGGCGGTGGGTTTCGAGGAGCGCGGCAAGGCCTTAGGGCACCAACCCGTCCGTCGCAACACATTTGTAGGGCCGACAACCGATGAGGCAATCTCCCAATTCGTCAAGGTCAGCCGCGACCGTTATCTCGCCTACGCGCAAAAAGAACTTGACCGCTATGACGAGCAAGAGTTAATGCGGAATTTCTTCGAGACCGTTAGGGATTCAGTAGCGGTAGGAACCGCTCAGCAAGTCATCGACCACCTCACCCTTCTGGCTAAGGAGTTGCCGGTAGATCCGATAGTGATCAGGCCTGAGTGGCCCGGTATGACGATCGACGAGGTTGTGGAGAACATGGAAGTGATGGGCCGCGAGATAATCCCAGCTTTGGCCGAAGTGCCACCAATGCCGATAGAAGACATCCCATCCTCCCTCGCCTCGGTGGCTGATGAGGTTGCCCGTGAAATAGAGATTCTGGGATAGGGCCAGACACCTAAAGACTCGACTGGATTCTTGAGAGCGACCCAATGACCACCCAGGACCCCTACGAAGAGATCCGGGACTGGATCCCCGAGACGCGCAGCCTCCTGATCGGCGGGCGCGAGGTTGTCGCTGAGGGCAGCACGTGGGAAGTAGTCAATCCAGCTACTGAAGCTGAGATCGCGCAGGTCGTTGGAGCATCAACTCCTCAGGTGGATGCAGCAGTCCAAGCGGCAAGAGAAGCTTTTGGCACTTGGTCCCAACTCTCGGGTGAGGAGAGAAGCCATCACCTCCACCGACTCGCCGACACCCTGGAAGAGGCTCAGGACCGACTCCTTCCTTCGATCGTGAACGAGGTAGGCACTCCGGTCTCCCTTGCCTCCTACTTGCAGGTAAAGATGGCTGTCGAAGAGCACCTCCGCTTTGCTGCCGAAGCCGCCAAGCTGGACCGGACCGTGCATTTGGGCGAGTACGGCATACCCCACCCCACGATGAGCGACGTGGTCTATGAACCAGCTGGTGTTGTCGCTGTCATTACGGGTTACAACTACCCCCTCAATTTGGCGATCTTCAACTTTGGAGGAGCGTTGGCAGCCGGGTGCACAGTCGTACTCCTTCCCTCACCCAGAACTCCACTTACCACGTTGTTCTTGGGAGAGCTCATTCAAGAATCAGGTCTACCGGATGGTGTACTGAACGTAGTGGTGGGCGAATTGGAGGTCGGCAAACATCTCTCGTCGCATCCGGGGGTAGACCGAGTGTCCTTCACCGGCTCTGATTCGGTTGGCGAAAGAATCATGGAGCAGGCAGCTGGCAACTTGGCAGGAGTGACCCTGGAGTTAGGAGGAAAGTCGCCGAGCATCGTTATGCCGAGCGCAGACGTCCAAAACATCGCGGTAGAGATGCATATGCGTTGGGCGCGAAACGCGGGACAAGGATGTGCAGCGCTTGCGAGGCTTCTTGTTCACGAAAGTAGGTATGACGAGTTCCTCGACGCCGGCGCGGAAGCTTTCGACCAGATGGTGGTTGGGGACCCGTGGGATCCGGCGACCAATGTTGGTCCCATGATCCGGCCAGACCATCAGGCAAGCGTCGAAGGGTTCATCGCAGAGGCTCTGGAAGCTGGTGGTACGAAACTTCTCGAAGTCAGGGAGCCGGTCCCGGACAAGGGCTATTTCGTCAACCCGGTGCTCATCGGTGAGCTACCTCATAGCGCTAGGGCGGTTCAAGAAGAGATCTTCGGACCAGTAGCTGTCGTTTTGCCCTTTGCGACAATGGAGCAGGCGATTGAAATGGCCAACGGCACACCTTTTGGACTTGCGGCAAATATCTGGAGTCAGGATGCGGCGGAGGCTCGTCACATGGCTGAACAAATTCGCGCGGGCACTGTATGGATCAACGGTGGTGGTGGGATGCGTGGCGACGCACCATTCGGCGGTTATGGCCGCTCAGGAATCGGCCGACAACTTGGTGAATGGGGTGTGCGTGAGTATCTCGAAGTGAAACACATCCAGTGGCGAATCTGATTGGTCGGACGACGTATGAGATCCGGCGGACAGTTGAACCAGAGAGAGGAATAAATCCGTGAATGGGGGAAGGTTTGAAGGGCGCATTGCCGCAGTCATTGGTGGCGGTTCGGGCATGGGTGCGGCGATTAGCCGGCGGTTGGGCTCTGAAGGAGCCCACGTTTATGTGGCTGATCTGGACGAGAGTTCTGCAAGAGCAGTAGCTCAACAGGTAGGAGAGGATGGGGGAACTGCAACGTCACGATGTCTTGATGCCGTGCAGCCCGGTGAACTAAAGGATCTGTACGACGAAATCGAAACTGAACATGGCGTACTTCATGTCCTGCACCATCAGGTCGGGATTCCTGGGCCTGGTGGAATAGATGTCAGTGAAAAAGACTGGCAAGAAACGGTAGACGTGAATATGAAAAGTCCGTTCTACGCGTCGACGCTGGCCTTCGAACTCCTTAAGAAAGCAAACAAGAAGGGCTCCATTACTCTCACGGCCTCAACCTCGGCCTTGGTCGGTTCGCCCTTCAGCCCCATCTATTCGCTCACTAAGGGTGCTCTCACTGCCTACGTTCGTTCCCTGGCGTTGGTGGGAGCACCGGAAGGCATACGGGTCAACGTCATCTGTCCCGGCTCGGTGGATACACCGATGCTCCCCACCTTTTTCGGTCGAGAGCCCGGAGCAGACATAGAGGACCTCAAATCGGGCTTCATCTCAGAATTCATCCCCTTAGGCAGGGCCGCACAGCCAGAGGAAATTGCCGGGGTCGTTGCTTTCCTTGCCAGCGATGACGCCTCATTCGTGACCGGTACTGCAATTCCGGTTGATGGAGGAATAGTGGCCAAGTAATCACCTCAGCCCAGTCATATGGAGATAATGCCCTGAATGAGGACTGTCTTGCCGCTCGTAGCGGTTTACCCTGGAAGGACTTGAATGATCATGGAGTCTGAGAGACCGCTCCGGATCGTCGACTTTTCAACCCATATGTCGGGGCCGCTGGCCTCTCACCTCCTCGTGGAGATGGGTGCCGATGTGATCAAGGTAGAGCACCCGGTCCAAGGGGACGGAAACCGTGGCAACGAGCCTCGAATCTTTGGAGTCAGCGACCTGCACGTGGCTCTCAACAGTGGGACCCGGAGCCTCACTGTTAGTACTCGGTCGCCTCACTGGCCAGAGGTAGTTGCTGGCGTCACAGCTTGGTCCGACGCCGTCATAATCGGCTCAAGACCAAAGGACGCCATCCGTCGCGGCCTCGACTACCACACGCTGCTTCAGGCCAATTCTCAATTGGTCTACTGCTTGATCTCCGGCTTCGGACTCGCGGGGCCTTGGTCCGATTACAAGGCTCATGGGCAGACTATGGACGCTTTGGCTGGTCGGGTGGATGTCGAATGGGAAAACGGCCAGCCGTTGACTCGCGTCGGTTGGCGTTCTGCCGGCACTTCGCTGGCTGGTGTCTTCGCTGCCATGGGCCTATTGGCGGCCATTGTCAAGAGAGACCGAGGTGGTGGACCACAGTTCGTGCATACCTCAATCTGGAATTCGGCCATGTGGTGGAACTGGCGTGATGTCAACACGTGGGCCAACAACGATGAACAATGGCACGAGTACCGGACTCTTGGCTCCCGATACTCGATGTATTCCACTTCCGACGGCCGAGCACTCCTGATCTGTCCTCTCGAGGAGATCTTCTGGGGCCGTTTCTGCGATCTGACCGGCTTAGTCGACCTGCGGAACCGCGGTGACTGGACTCACAGCATGGACTTTGGTTATGACGACGAGATCCCTCAGATTGCTGACGCCATCGGTAGGAGGTCACTTGACGAGTGGAGTGGGATCCTTGACGAGGCAGAGATCCCCTTTGCCCCGATCCTCACTCTCGAGGAAGCGGTGAAAAGTGACCATGCCGTCGCGAACCAACTACTGCGTGGAACTGAGCTCCCCGATGGACGTGCACAGGTTGCAGCGTCGCCGGTGCAAATTTTTGCAGATCCAGACGAGGCAGGAGGTTCCGTCTTGCCCGATCTACCTCCGCCTCCAGATCTCGGGTCGCACAGCGACGAGATCCTTCAGCAGGTCGGCCTAGAGCATCTGTGCGGAAGAAAACTCTCGTCATGACACGCCCACTTGACGGCGTTCGGATACTGGATTTCACGCGACACATGGCGGGGCCTTATGGCACCCTTCTACTGGCTGACTACGGGGCTGATGTCATCAAGGTCGAGTCTCTTCCTCACGGTGACGGGAGCCGTCAAATCGGCACAGCCTTCGTCGGCGACGAGAGTGCCCTTTTTCTCCTCTGGAACCGTGGCAAAAAAAGTATTGCCCTTGATATGCGCTCGCCTGAGGGTCTGGAGGTGGTGCACCGACTTGTGGAAACCGTCGACATCGTCTTCACGAGTTATCGGCCTGGGGTCGCTGATGAAATCGGGATCGGATATGAGACGTTGTCGGCTCTCAATGATCAGATCGTCTACGTCTCCGTAACTGCATTTGGCCCCGATGGCCCAATGGCCCCTTATCCCGGCACCGATCCAGTCGTTCAGGCCGTGTCAGGAGTGATGTCGGTCACTGGTGAACCGGATCATGGCCCGAGTCTGGTCGGAGTACCCATGGCCGACTTCACTGGTGCGATGGTCGGAGCCCAGGCGGCCATGCTTGGCCTTTTTGCGCGTCAGCGCACCGGTAGGGGCCAGATGGTGGATGTCTCAATGCTGCACGCCCTGATGTCGTCGCTGACTACTCGTCTGGCGTCACACTGGGTCGACGGTAAAGATCCAGTTCGGTTTGGTAGTGCCCACAGCGTCGTAGTGCCCTATGAGGCGTTTGAGACAGCGGATGGCCATGTAGTGGCAGGTGTTTGGGGAGGCGCTGATGGCTGGGAGCGATTCTGCCGCGCCGTAGGCGAACCGGAGTTAGCAGGCGACGAGAGGTATCTGACGAATCAACAGCGGGTGGAGGCTCGGCGGGAATTGACGGAGTATCTCCAGCGCATCTTCCTTACTCGGACCACTAGCGAGTGGGAGAAGTCCTTCAACGAGCACCGTGCCCTGTTTGGGCCAGTTTTTACGTTCTCTCAGATTCTTAGCCATCCTCAGGTCCAGCAGACAGGCTTGGTCCAGTCTGTGGAACATCCGACACTTGGAGAAATTCCACAACTTGGACCAGTCATCTTTCTTCACGACACGCCTGGAGAGATATCCGGACCACCGCCGCTACTGGGTGAACATACCGAGGAAATTCTCAAGGCTGTCGGGTACGACGACGCTTCGATTTCGGAGTTCTTGGCTGCTGGGATTGCGGCCACCCCAGCAACAATCAGTCAGGAAAATGGGGAATGATCTCAGTTGCGAACCTTTCCAGCTGATCCATTGCCGTCTTGTGATCCTGTCCTGGCCACTGTGGCTTGTAGATGAAATCAGAGTGCCCCACATGGCTAACCAGAGTATTTAGACCATCGACCACAGTTTCGGAGTCTCCAACCAAGAAACGGTTGTCAAGCCAGTCGCCACCAGCCAGCCCAGCACTCGCAAGTTCTTGACCCCAGTCAGCGTAGGTTCCGTAACGTGATGCAGCTGCCTCGTTGATGGCTGCTATGGCTTCTGCCTTGCCGTCAGCTAGATAGACCTCGCGACGTACAGGGATTGAGGCGCTAGACAAGCCGGTGTTGTTCTCCCGTTCCTCTAGGTAGATGCGGTACAGGTCAATCAACTCCCTGTGAGTCGGAAACGGCGGTACGTACCAAGCATCGGCGAGCCGAGCAGCCCTGCGGACGGCTGGCTCGGACTGAGCGCCGAGCCAGATAGGCGGATTTGGTTGCTGTATGGGGAGCGTCGAGATGCTGGCCCCGTCCAATTGGAAATATCCGGTGTGAGTCGTAACAGAACTGCCGGTCCATAACTCTCGAATGAGTGGAAGTCCTTCTTCCATCCTCTCCACCCTCGAAGAACGCTCAACCCCGAACGCATCGAATTCGTCTTGTAGGTACCCGCCACCCACTCCGAGAATCATGCGCCCGTTGGTTATGACGTCGAGGGTGGCCACTTCCTCAGCTACTCGCACAGGGTGGTTGAGAGGCAGCAGGATGACGCCGGCAGCCACCCTGACAGAAGGAAACTGGGTCGCGACCGAGGCCAGGTAGGGGATCGGTTGGAGATATCGCAGATTCGGGGCGACGAAGTGTTGGCCAGCGACTACTAGATCCATGCCAGCTTCAACCGCGAGAGAGATGAGTTCGCGATGTTCATCAATTTGTTGCCGAGGCGGCACGCTTCGATCGTGCACAGAGGTCAGGAGGAGGCCGAACTTCACTTCATTTCCTAGGCTCTTGGCGACTAGGGAATATGAGCAGGTTGCGGAGTGGCACCCGGCCAACGCAAGCGCAACTCGCTCGCCATTCCCTCTGGCAGTTCATCGAGAGGCATGGCGTAGTACTGACGCATTTCCCGCTCTCGGAATCGCCACTTTCCATCATCTCCCTTGATGTAGTGGTCTAGGTAACGCATAGCAATCCAAAAGGCTCGTCCCTCCAATGCCATCTCAACCGCACCCAAGGTCACGCCGCGTGCTTCAGTCGCTGAGACCCGGCGGACTTCGTGGGAGTAAGGAATGTGGAAACTGGGACCTTGAATTGCTGTCCGCTCACGGTAAAAGTCAGCGATTGCCTGGCGTCCATGAATGGTTCCACGAGAGCCTTCAAAGACGGCATCTTCGGTGTACAGGTCCGCAAGAGTCTCGATATCGCGATCGTCTGTCGCAATTGAATATTGAACAACAAGATCGTTGATCGCGAAACGGTCTTCGATCCATTCCACGCGCTCTTCTAAGCCTTCCATCACCAAATTACTTCCTGACTAAAAATGGTCTAGTTCCTCATTTAGAGGGCCTCCGAAAATCTAGCCTTCGTTCTGCCGCCGGACGTATTCACCAGTCACTGATACCGTCAGACGCCTAATCAGGGTCTTTATTGACGCAGCGGGAAATTCGCCAGTATTCGGTATGACCTCCAAGGGAGGGATCGTGGGAGAGAGTCAATTGGCAGTTATTGATGAATCTCTTGTTTCAGATTTCCGCCGGGAGGGCTGGGTAAAACTGCCCCGTCTTGTCAAAGAGGAACAGTTGGCGCGGCTTCAGGAGATCTACGAGATCGAAGAGGAGACTGGCGCAAGCACTTTGTCCGGAGAAGCCGGCGAGAGCGGAGTCAAAGAGAGCTTCGCCTACCAGACCCACCCCGATATGGCGAAGATGTGGGATAACCGGATTGATTTGAGACTCCGGTGGCCAGAGTTGCAAGGCGTGGTCAGCCTCTATTCGAAAGTTGCCCTAGCGCTCATCGGATGTCCGGAAGTTCTGGTCTTCTGGGACAAGACTTTTACTAAGCCGCCGTTGACGGAGGGTACTCGCCAGTCCGTCTGGCATCAGGACCTTCCCTACAACCCGATCGACCGGCGTGGATTCCTCTCCGTTTGGATTGCAGTTGAGGATGTCTCCGAGGAGATGGGAGCCATGAGGTTCATTCCTCGGTCTCACCGCCTCGGACCACTGGGTCGGCTAGACCTAGTCGGCAGAGAACTCGGTTGGGAGGAACTACTAAAGCCAGGCGACTTTGAAATCGTTGGTCAACCGGTCACTCAACCACTTGCTGCGGGAGAGGCGACGGTCCATGACGGACTAACTCTCCATGGTGCGGGAGAGA
Organism: Candidatus Neomicrothrix sp. UBA2974; assembly: GCA_002348705.1. Lineage (GTDB taxonomy): Bacteria > Actinomycetota > Acidimicrobiia > Acidimicrobiales > MedAcidi-G1 > UBA9410. The sequence continues at coordinate 1,890 of DEAU01000035.1, read as the reverse complement.
ACCGATCAGGTAAGCCCCGGCGGGGCTGGACCATCATCTATATCCCGTCGGATACACGATGGACAGGCGGCCCGCATCCGCATGCCGAAAACAACATCCCGGGAATGAAATTGGGCGACACCTGGGATTTCCCACGATTTCGAGTGGTCAACTAGCGGCAACGGAAAAGAGCTGATTTGAACTAAAGATCGACCGCCGCACCCATTTCTTGTAGCCATGACCTCATGTTGCTGGTGTCGTGATAAGCACGAAGAGATGCGAGTTTGCCGTCTTCGACGGTGAAAATATCAACCACCGCAAAGCGCTTGGTCTTCTCATCTCGAGGATCGTCCCACTCAAACACCATTTCGAGTACTGCGGTCTCGCCGTACACGATCAGATTGTTGAGGTTGAATCGTGCGCCGGGTAAGGCGTCCCAGACAGCTTGAATCGTACTCGTGGTTTCTTCTGGCCCCTTCGTTCCCTCCCACAGAGGATTGGTGACAACAAAATCATCCGCATAGCCAGCGCGCAAGCGTGCACTGTCGTGACTGTTATATGCGTTGATGTATTCGATTGCAGCCTCGCTAACGGAAGCCTTGTGCATATTCATTCTCCTTAACTGGCCAATAGCGAGTTTTTGCTTCGCCCATCAGATCATCCTCGTCGATCGCCGGCTATAGGACAAGACGAGAATCGGGTTTAGCTGTTGGTCGATGGTCGGGATGGGCGGATTCGAACCGCCGACCCCCTGCTCCCAAAGCAGGTGCGCTGCCAGGCTGCGCCACATCCCGAATCAAGCTGCCAGTGTAGGAGTAGGTCATCGATAGGCCAGCCCTATTGGGCTTCGAAAAGGGATCAGCGGTAGGCGTTGACCATGCAGGCGTTGTCTAGTGCTTCGGCTCGGTCTGGCCCCACGCGAGACATGACGTCGTAGGAGACATAGAGCGTGTCATCCACCAAGGTGAGCCACGGTCTGCCAGCTTCTTTGCCGTCTTCCCAGACGTGATTGGTAACGGCAAGATCTTCCACAAGGTTCCAGTTGCCATCAAATATTGCGATGCGGACGTTGAGAAGTCCTCTGATTCCTGTCTGATAGGCAAGGTAGGTGCGGTCTATTTCCGCGTCGTGGACGAGGCCCTGCGGCCAGGCTCCGGAGATGCCAAGGGGAACCGTCGCCAAGTGGTTCCAGGAGGTGTCGTATTGAATAGCCACTATTTCGGCCAGGTGGGCGGTCGAGGTCACGAGGTGGATCACATCGTCAAGTTCGATCATCGAGGTGCCAAAGAACTGAGGTGCGTCGTCGAGAACTAGCTCGGCTACCAATTCGAAGTCAGGGGTGAAGAGCCGATGGTGCGTGGCGTAGCCACGGTCGTGGTCAATCAACTTGGAATCCAATGGACCGTCTTGGCGAGTGCCCTCTCGGTGAGCTTCTGAACCTTCCGTCACGTGAAGACCGCTGGCATTAATCAGTCCGCCCACCATGGCGAGGAGGTTGTCGTTTTCCAACTGCCGCATCTTGTCAATCGGAAAGTCGACGGCGTTGAGTTCCTCGAGACTCAGAGCATCAAACTGCATTAGTCGCCAGCCAATTGGAGAGCCAGTGGCGAAGTAGAGAACGTCGTCTATGACGATCGAGGCTGCATCGCCACCGAACGGGTAGAAGACATCCGCCTCGCCAGTCGGAACCAAGTCGCGGTTGTAAGCCCGGTATCCGTGACCCTGGGTGGACTTGCCGGGTACTCCAGCGCCGCCAAATGTGACGATGAAGCCATCACGTCCCTCGACATGGTGGATGCGACAGAAGGCGCCCCGGAGACCGTGCATCGCTTCAGGCGTGACCTGAATGCTTGCAACCTGCATTAGCAGCGGAGGCGCTGAAGTCGGTGTGGTTGTGGTTGGTGGGGTTGT